>NZ_CP012836.1:1802500-2471666 GCF_001593605.1 Algoriphagus sanaruensis
GGTAGTTTGACTGGGGTGGTCGCCTCCAAAAGGATAACGGAGGCTTCCAAAGGTTCCCTCAGTACGCTTGGTAACCGTACGAGGAGTGCAATAGCATAAGGGAGCTTGACTGTAAGGCCGACAAGCCGAGCAGGGTGGAAACACGGGTATAGTGATCCGGCGGTTCTGAATGGAAGGGCCGTCGCTCAAAGGATAAAAGGTACGCTGGGGATAACAGGCTGATCTCCCCCAAGAGCTCATATCGACGGGGAGGTTTGGCACCTCGATGTCGGCTCGTCACATCCTGGGGCTGGAGAAGGTCCCAAGGGTTCGGCTGTTCGCCGATTAAAGTGGCACGCGAGCTGGGTTCAGAACGTCGTGAGACAGTTCGGTCCCTATCTGTTGCGGGCGTGGGAAGTTTGCGAGGACCTGACCTTAGTACGAGAGGACCGGGTTGGACTGACCGCTGGTGTACCGGTTGTGGTGCCAACTGCACTGCCGGGTAGCTACGTCGGGAAGAGATAAGCGCTGAAAGCATCTAAGTGCGAAACTCCCCTCAAGATGAGACTTCCATATAGGGCCCTCAGAGACGATGAGGTTGATAGGCTGCAGGTGTAAAGTCAGCAATGGCATAGCTGAGCAGTACTAATTGCCCGAAAGCTTACCTACAGTTTGTTACAGTTTCTACGAAATATGTTAAAAGAGTCCTGAAGTCGAAAGACTGAAGACCGAAGAACACAAGATATTAGATACCGCAAGGTATAAAGATTTAGGCGGCCTAGCGCAGGGGTCCCACCTCTTCCCATCCCGAACAGAGAAGTTAAGCCCTGCAGCGCCGATGGTACTGGGGTTACTCCCGGGAGAGTAGGTCGCCGCCACATTATTCTAAGCCTTCAGCTAAGCCCTGAAGGCTTTTTTTATGGATTAGAGTTTTAGAGATCTTTCAGGTAGTCCTTGTTTTTTTTATTTACTATTCCATTAAACCTGATTTTTATCATATCTACTTCTGGATTACATCACCTCTATTCTTTTTTAAGGGTTTTAGTTTTGGCCTAATTATACTAGGTCATGGAAGTCAAATCCCCTTATTCAGTAAAATTTGAATTACCCGAAACTCTGTTAAATGAGTTTTATTGTGATTCTCTTAAAGAGGGGTTTTTTCCTAGCGATCCCAAAAGTAGTTTTTGTACTACTTCAGTAGATCCTAGCTTGATTTCGGTCAATTTGTATCAAACTTTAGATTGGCTACATGGCCATGAATTACCTAGATCACTTGAGAAGGAGGTTTGTCCAATTCCAGTGCTTTTATATGTCCCTAAGTTTACATTAAGTCATCTATTGTTTCACTATGATGGAACACCTACCTCCGCTGAACTAATCCGGAATTTCATACACCTTTTTTATCCACTTATTGGAAAAAGTAAGTCTACTATTATTTCTCCCTCATTTATTCCCAAATCAAAAATTAAAGAAGAGCAAGAGCTTATTCAATTGGTTTCTTCCAAAACTCATGAGACCAGCTTTATCAAATTTAATTTTCACAGAATTGGTGACTTTTGGTCTTATGGAGTCAAGCATGATTGTACACTTTTAGTGACTACCAAAGGATATCAGGCTGATTTGGCCAAAATTCTATTTCATTTTTATAAAGGACAAATTTGGAGTGATAAGCTTTCCTTTTATCTCAGTCTTTAATTCATGTAGTAAGCTGATTTTTATCATGTTATTCGTTTTAATGCACTCCTACCTTTAACCAAATCCAATCTAATGAGGCTTATGATTTCATCTGATGTAACTACTCGCTGCTACCATTGTGGGGAGAATTGTGAGTCGGATTCTCTTCAATTCGAAGACAAAAACTTCTGCTGTCAAGGTTGTAAATTGGTTTATGAGGTATTGGCAAGTAATGATCTTTGTGAATATTATTCAATAGAAAATAAGCCAGGAGCTTCACAAAAGGATACTAAAAAATCATCTAACCAATTTGATTACCTGAATGATCAACTTGTTGTTTCCAAACTTCTGGATTTTAAAAATGATCATGAAAGTCATATTACTTTTTATATCCCTTTAATTCATTGCGCCTCCTGCATTTGGTTATTAGAAAATCTCTTTCAGCTAAATCCAGCGATTGTATTTAGTCGAGTCGATTTCATAAAGAAAAAAGTTCAAGTCAAATTTCTTCATGATAAAATCTCCTTGATGGAGGTTGTTAAACTTCTATCAACCATTGGTTATGAGCCAAAAATCAGTCTCTCGGACCTGGATAAAAAAACTTCGCCTTCAGTAGATCGGAAAACCCTGACAAAGTTAGGCGTTGCTGGCTTTTGCTTTGGGAACATGATGCTATTCAGTATGCCTGAATATTTCTCTGAGGCTAAGTTATTAGGGGAAGGGTTTAAACGTCTATTTGATTATCTGAATGTTGTCTTGGCGCTTCCTATAGTTTTCTATGCAGCTTCGGATTATTACGTTTCTGCTTGGAATGCTGTCAAACAAAAGGCTGTCAATATGGACGTTCCGATTGTTCTCGGAATTGTGGCATTCTTCCTATTTTCTCTTTGGGAGATTTTTTTGCAAGGGAATGCAGGCTACATGGATAGTCTTGGAGGTCTGCTATTTTTCTTGCTTTTAGGTAAGGTTTATCAGCAAAAAACCTTTGCCACCCTTGAATTTGATCGGGATTACAAATCTTATTTTCCAATTGCTGTCACTCGAGTTTCTCAGAATAGAGAGGAAGTTATTCCATTGATTAACCTTCAAGTTGGTGATTTGATTTTGGTAAGGGATGAGGAATTGATACCTGCAGATGCTATCCTTTTGAGTGAGCAGGCTCATATCGATTATAGTTTTGTGACAGGCGAAGAAATTCCCGTTCCAAAAAGAAAAGGAGAAGTTATTTATGCAGGTGGTAGACAAAAGGGTGAAGCAATTTTGCTTACAATCCAAAAATCTCCTTCTCAAGGATACCTTACCGATCTTTGGAATAATGAGTCATTTGGAAAAAATACCAAAAACTTATTAGAGCCGCTCGCCAACCGCATTAGTGGGGTCTTTACATGGACTGTTCTAAGTATTGCGTTAGTAGCATTTTTATTTTGGATTGGTACTGATGTTTCGCTAGCATTTAAAGCATTCACTACTGTATTGATTGTTGCCTGTCCTTGTGCGCTATCAATGTCCACTCCGTTTACCCTTGGTAATACGCTTCGAATCTTCGGAAGAGGAAAGTTCTATTTGAAAAATGCTGCAGTAGTAGAAAGGTTGGCCTTGGTAGATACCTTGGTTTTTGATAAAACAGGCACCTTAACAGATCCGGCAAATGCCTCTATTTCTTTTTCGGGGGATGAGCTTTCAACCGAAACAAAATCGATTATCAAAGCCATGGTGGAACAATCCACGCATCCTTTGAGTAATCGAATCAACCTCTTTTTGGGAGATGTCCCATCAGCTAAAGTTTCTCAAATCCTAGAGGAAAAAGGCAAAGGATTATCCTGTCGGTATTTGGGTCAGGCTGTTTTACTTGGATCAAAAGAATTTGTTCAAAGTGCTCAAGATGGGCTACCAGCTTCTGGAAATCTTGTTTTTCTCAAAATTGAAGAAACCTTACTGGGCTATTTCCATATTCAGTCTGGCTTAAGGAAAGGAGCGGAAAACGTGATTCGTGATTTGGCAAATGGCTATGAACTTCATGTTTTGTCAGGAGACCACAGTCATGAAAAGGAGTCTTTATCGAAGACTTTTCCTGAAAAGGTTCACTTCAATTTCAATCAAAGTCCTGTAGATAAGTTGGACTACTTGAAATCGCTCAATCAAAAAGGGAAAAATACCTTGATGGTGGGTGATGGATTAAATGATGCGGGTGCGCTTCAGGAAAGTCAAGTTGGGGTAGCGATATCCGACCAGGTAAGTCATTTTTCACCTGCAAGTGATGCCATTCTTGATGCAACATCCTTCGCAAAAATCCCTCAATTTCTATCCTTCGCCAAAAGCAGTAGGATGATTATCAAAATCAGCTTTGGACTGAGCTTTCTCTACAATATTCTGGGGTTAAGCCTTGCCGTACAGGGGATTTTAAGTCCTGTACTTTGCGCGATTTTGATGCCATTGAGCAGTATTTCTGTGGTGGTTTTTACAACCCTTGCCACCAATTTTCTAGCCATTAGAAAGGGATTGATTCACGTTTCTAGCTCAAAGTCATGGAAGTAATTTTTGTATTAATCGGTGTCAGTCTAGTCTTAGCTATTACGTTTTTGATCCTCTTTTTTAAGGCGATGAAAGACGGGCAATTCGATGATGGCTATACCCCTTCAGTAAGAATTCTATTCGAAAATCAGCCAAAAAAATCCAATAAAGATCAACCTAAACAATCCAAATCCTATGAATGATGCTACTTTGGAAAGGTTCCACTATGACAATAAGATTGTCAAGTATTTCGGGGCCGCCACAATTATCTGGGGTCTCGTGGGGATGCTGGTCGGTTTAATTGCCGCAACCCAGCTCTTTCTTCCCGAAGCCAACTTGGGAAATCCATACACGACATTCGGTAGAATTCGACCGCTTCATACCAATGCGGTAATTTTTGCCTTTGTTGGTAATGCGATTTTTGCAGGGGTGTATTATTCGATGCCCCGCCTTTTGAAAACTCCAATGTGGAATAAGGCTTTGAGCTGGTTTCATTTTTGGGGTTGGCAATTAATTATCCTATCGGCAGCTTTGACTTTGCCTTTGGGAATTACCACTTCCAAGGAATATGCAGAGTTGGAATGGCCAATCGATATCGCAATCGCGTTGGTTTGGGTTGCATTTGGAGCTAACATGATTGGTACGCTGATCAAGCGACGGGAGCGTCACATGTATGTTGCTATTTGGTTTTATCTAGCTTCCTTCGTGACAGTTGCGATTCTTCACATTTTCAATTCCCTTGAGCTTCCAGTTTCCTTTTTCAAAAGTTATTCTGCGTACGCTGGTGTTCAAGATGCTTTAGTGCAATGGTGGTATGGTCATAATGCAGTTGCATTTTTCTTGACTACGCCTTTCCTAGGATTGATGTATTACTTCTTACCAAAGGCGGCGAATAGACCCGTTTATTCTTATAAGCTTTCTATTGTTCACTTTTGGTCTTTGATCTTCATTTATATGTGGGCAGGCCCTCACCACTTGCTATATACAGCACTTCCTGAGTGGGCCCAAGTATTAGGAACTATATTCTCAGTCATGTTGGTTGCACCATCTTGGGGTGGTATGGTGAATGGTTTATTGACTTTAAGAGGAGCTTGGGATAAAGTTCGTCAAGAGCCTATTCTGAAATTTATGGTGGTAGCTGTTACTGCATACGGGATGGCTACGTTCGAAGGCCCGATGCTTTCTTTGAAAAATGTCAATGCAATTGCCCACTACACAGATTGGATCGTAGGTCACGTACATATTGGAGGCTTGGGATGGAATGGATTTTTCACATTCGGAATGTTGTATTGGATGTGGCCAAGACTTTTCAAAACCACCATTTATTCAAATAAGCTGGCTAATACCCACTTCTGGTTAGGAACACTAGGGATTATTTTCTACGCCCTTCCTCTTTATGTTTCTGGTTTGACTCAATTCCTGATGCTTAAAGAATTTAATGAGGCTGGTCGATTGGCTTATCCAAACTTCTTGGAAACTGTCATTCAAATCGTTCCGATGTATATGCTTCGAGCACTAGGTGGCCTCTTGTATTTGTCTGGAGCGGTAATCATGATGTACAACATGTGGATGACCGCCAAAAAAGGAAGTTTTGCTGAGGAAGAAGAAGATCAAGCTCCTGCTTTGGTAAAAGCTTACAAGCCACATGGTGAATTTTGGCACCGTGCTTGGGAACGCAAACCAGTGTTCTTTACCATTTTGGCTACTGTAGCGGTGGCCATTGGAGGTGTGGTTGAAATTATTCCAACCATGTTGGTGAAGTCCAATATCCCTACTATTTCTTCTGTAAAACCTTACACACCACTCGAACTCGAAGGACGAGATTTGTATATCGCAAATGGATGTGTGGGCTGTCACTCTCAAATGATCCGTCCATTCAGATCTGAGACTGAGCGCTATGGGGAATATTCCAAAGCCGGCGAATTCGTTTATGATCGTCCGTTCCTTTGGGGGTCTAAACGAACTGGTCCAGATCTTCATCGAGTGGGAGGAAAGTATCCAGATAGCTGGCATTATCACCACATGACAGATCCTTCTTCCATGTCTCCGGGTTCTTTGATGCCTCCATATCCATGGATGACAACCAATGAATTGGATATTTCAAACCTTCCTGCCAAAATCCGAACTCTTCAAAAATTGGGAGTCCCTTATCCTGAAGGTTATGATGAGCAGGCAGTAGCAGACTATGAAGCACAAGCTTCCAAAGTAGTCGGGAACCTCAAGGAAGCTGGGGTAGAAGTGGCTCCGAATACGGAGATCGTAGCCTTGATCGCCTATCTGCAACGATTAGGTACTGATATCAAACAAAGTACAGCTTCAAATCAATAAACTAGTTAGCCATGTATAAGGAAATTCTTCGATCCATAGAGCATATCGAAATCTACCCGATTATTTCCCTGATCATTTTCCTGATCTTCTTTGTGGGGATGTTTGTCTGGGTGGTTAGAGTGCCAAAAAACTATGTTGATCATATGAAATCACTTCCAATGGATGAACACGAATCAACCCCAATCCAGCCATGAAAAAGTTATTTGCCATACTTACACTTATGGGGCTTTCAGGAATGCCTGTTTTTGCCCAGACCGCAGAAAGTAACTGGTATACCACATTGAGTGGTATGGATTCCAGTCAGCTTACCCTTTTGATTATTCTAGGAGTAGTCTTAATGGTGATTGTTCTGCTTTTGATTTTGATGGTTTACCTGATGTCTTTTATGGCTGAGGTATTTAAAAGAGAAAATCCCCAATTGGCCAATGAACCTACCTGGTGGGAATCATTTAAAGAGCGATTTGTCACAGGTAAGCTGGATAAAGTAGGTGGTAAAGAGGAAGAAGCTAAAATGATGGCGGATCATTCCTACGATGGAATTACCGAACTAGATAACTTCATGCCTCCTTGGCTTCAGTACGTTTTCATTGGAACCGTAGGTTTTGCGATTATTTATTTTGTCAATTACTCTGTACTAGGAAATGGCCCAACGGGCGAGGAAGAATACCAAGAGGAATTACGAATAGAAGCAATTGCTGCTGAAGCTAGAAAAGCGTCTCTCGTAGCAGGAATCGATGAAACTTCGGTGATTTTTGATGAATCTGCTGCAGCTTTGGCTTCAGGTAAATCCATATTTGAAACCAACTGCGCGGCTTGTCATGCCGCAGATGGGGGAGGAGGAGTTGGACCAAATTTGACGGATGAATATTGGCTCCACGGAGGTGGAATTCAGGATGTATTTAAAGTGGTTAAATATGGGGTGGTCGAAAAAGGGATGATCCCATGGCAAGACCAACTTTCACCTGAAGAAATCCAACAAGTTTCCTCTTATATCCTAACGCTTAAAGGAACCTCTCCTGCTAATCCAAAAGAGCCTCAGGGTGAATTGGTAGGTAGTACTCCTGCCGAGATTGTAACGCCGGTGACTGATAGCACAACAGTCATCGCATCTATCAAGTAAGTTTAGAGGGCTGGATGAAAGTCCAGCCCTTAAATTGATTATCCCATGGCCAAAAAGAATCTTAACCCTCATCTTAATCCGGAAACCTTCAGAGACTCCCTAGCTACAGTGCGGGAGGATGGTAAGCGGAATTGGGTTTATCCGAAGAAAGTAAAAGGCTTTTTTTACAGTTACCGTACCTATTTATCTTGGATTTTGTTGGCGGTATTATTTGCCGGTCCCTTTATCAAAATAGACGGGAGGCCTTTGATGCTCTTCAATATTTTCGAGCGTAAGTTTATCATCTTCGGAGCAGCTTTCTGGCCGCAGGATACCATTTTACTGATTTTCCTTCTGCTGATATTCTTTGTTTTTGTTATCCTTTTTACTGTTGTTTTTGGGAGAGTTTGGTGTGGCTGGGCATGCCCTCAGACTTTATTTATGGAGATGGTTTTCCGTAAGATCGAGTATTTGATTGAAGGAGATGCCAATCAACAGAGAGCCTTAAATGAGGGACCTTGGACTACCGAGAAAATTTGGAAAAAAGCCCTTAAAACTTCTGTTTTCGCTCTTATTTCTCTTCTCATTGGTCATTTGGTCATGGCTTATCTGATCGGAGTGGATCAAGTAATAGAAATTGTTTCCGAACCGCCTACAGCACATCTCGCTGGATTTATAGGACTGGTTGTTTTTTCAGGGATATTCATGTTTGTATTCTCTTGGTTTAGAGAGCAAGCCTGCCTCGTTGTTTGCCCTTATGGACGTCTTCAAGGCGTTCTTTTGGATGACAATAGCATCAATGTCATGTACGATTATGTGCGAGGGGAGCCAAGATCTCCGATTCGAAAGAATCAGCAGGAACCTTCTGCCAAAGGCGACTGTATTGATTGTGGGCTTTGTGTTCATGTGTGTCCAACTGGAATAGATATTCGGAATGGAACCCAAATGGAATGTGTCAATTGTACAGCTTGTATTGATGCTTGTGACGAAGTGATGGTAAAGGTGGATAGACCTACTGGTTTGATTCGATATGCTTCCGAAAATGGAATTAAAGAAGGTGTACAAAAATTATTAACTGGAAGAGTAAAAGGATATTCCTTGGTTTTACTCGTCCTAGTTTCAGCGTTTATTACGCTTATTGCTACCCGTACAGATTTAGAGGCGACCATTACTCGTTTTCCAGGAATGACTTACCAGGCGCGTCCTGATGGCAATGTCTCCAACCTGTACAATATTACCATGGTCAACAAAACTTTTGAGCCTCAGCATGTCACCATTAAGACCTTGTCTGAAGGCATGAAAGTAGAAATTGTTGGAGATCAAAACTGGGTTTTGGAACCCCAAACCAAGTTTGAAGGCCGGTTCTTTCTGGTCAAAGACCAGCTTGCAGTGAAGGTTCCTCAGGAGAAAGTTGAGTTAATACTTTCATCCGAAGGAATTGAATTTGATGATATTGAAACAAACTTTATGGCTCCTGTTGGGAAAATTAATTAGGTATGAATTGGGGTAAAGGAATATTAGTAACGATCATTCTTTTTGTAGCATTTATCATGACTTTGGTTGTCATTTCTGTCAAGCAGGATGATATTCATTTGGTAACGGAGAATTACTACGAAAAAGAAATCAAATATCAGGAGCAAATTGAACGTGAAAAATCAGCTGCTCAGCTCAATCGGGAAGTTTTACTTTTTGATGCTGCGAGTAAAGTTATTCTTTTGGATTTGCCGATTGGTGCCAAAGGGGAGCTTCAACTTTTTCGTCCCTCAGATGCCCGATTAGATCAATTATTGCCATTAGAAATCAAGGATTCTGGCAAGACCTCCATTTCCTTAAATCAATTAAAACCAGGCTATTGGCGGGTGAAATTGACTTGGGTTGAGGATGGTGTGGAATATTACGAAGAAAGTAAAATTACGATCTGATGCTTTGGACTGCATTGGTTTTGGGATTCTTAAGTTCATTCCATTGTATCGGAATGTGTGGCCCAATTGCCCTTGCAGTAGGGAGTAGCTCAGGTAAAAAATACCTGTTCAATAAGATTTTATATAACCTAGGCAGAAGTTTGACTTATGCCTTGTTGGGTCTACTGATTGGCTCTATAGGTTTTTCCCTTTCCTTAACCGGAATCCAGCAGGGGATCTCCGTAGCGATGGGAGTTTTGGTCGTGGTTCTTTCCCTGAGTTTTAAGAATGCAGATCGATTTTTGACTTTTCCTGTACTTTCAAAATTTGTTTCCTGGATCAAATCCACCTTGGGGAAATTACTCAAATCGGGAAGTAAATTGGCATTTTTTACTACAGGAATAGTCAACGGACTTTTGCCTTGTGGGATGGTCTATATGGCACTTGTTGTTGCTTTGGGAATGCAAAGCCCAATTGACGGGGGGATTTATATGTTTTTCTTTGGGATAGGAACCATCCCGTTGCTACTTGTATTGATGGTTTCTGGAAGTTTTATCTCCATCACAAGAAGGCAAGTAGTGCAAAAAGCAATTCCCTATTTGGGTGTTTTAATTGGTGTATTGATGGTTTTTAGAGGATTGGGACTGGGAATCCCCGGATTGAGTCCTCAAATGGCTACTTTTGATTATGGCACCCAGCAAGTAGAAATTACCATGTGCCACTGATTAAATTGCCTTACTAAAATTGGCTTTTTTCTCCCGCTGTTCTTCCATTCTTAAGTCAAACAAAGCACAAATATTTCTGACTACCGCCATTCCGTCTTCGGAAATCTGTAGGTGTCGATTCGTAAGCTTAAGTAAGTTTTCACCTTCCATTTCAAATAAGCGTTCTTTATTTTCAAAAGGAAGCTTCTCCCAAATTGATTCAGGAATTAATCCAGAACTATGGCAAATTAAGTCGAGGATTAAAGCCCGTATTTCCAAATCTTCGAGGCTGTGCTGATGTCCTTTGATCAGAGGGATTTGGTGCTGATTCGCCAAGTTTTCGTAGTCTTCCACTTTTTTCTCATTTTGGGCAAACCCAATCCAAACATCACTGATGCTACTGGCTCCCAATCCTAGGAGCATCTTGGAGCTCAGGGTAGTATAACCCATAAAGTTTCGATGAAGCTTCCCTTCATTTTTAGCCAAATAAAGTGGATCAGAAGGTAAGGCGAAATGGTCCATCCCAATTTCCTCATAGCCCATCTGGATCAATAAATCTTTGCCAAATTCATAAAGCTCTCGCTTTTCTCGTTCATTGGGAAGATGGGCCTCATAGCTTTTTTGTGCAGGAAAAGCACTGGGTAAATGAGCGTAGCTGTAAAATGCAATCCGTTCTGGTCTAAGCTGCCCAACCTTCTCGAATGTATCTTGAAGGGTTTCTTTGGTTTGGTAAGGAAGCCCATAGATTAAATCAAAGTTTATCGAAGAATAGCCAGAAATTCTAGCCCAATCGGTGGCTTTTTCCACAGCCTCAAAAGGTTGATAGCGGTGAATGGCTTTTTGGACTTCTGGATTGAAATCCTGGATCCCGTAGCTAACTCGATCAAATCCAAGTTGTGCGAGTTCTAGTAAATGCTCATAGGTTGTATTATTGGGGTGACCTTCAAAGCTGAACTCGTATTCTGAACTCAACTCGGTGGATTTAAGGATTTTCGAGATCAAAAATTCCAGAGATTCCGGAGCAAAAAATGTTGGAGTTCCACCACCGAGATGGATTCCATTCAGTTTTGGTGTTTCATCCAAAATTACCAAGTAACGTTCCCATTCTCTCAGAATAGCTTCTAGATAGGGTTCTTCTACCTGATGATTTTTCGTAATCCGCTTATTGCATCCGCAATAGGTGCACAAGCTTTCACAAAATGGAAGGTGAATGTAGAGACTGATTCCTTCCTTTGATCCAAAATCATCAAAAGCTTTTTTGACCAATCTTTCCCAGCCAGCTACTTCCAGATTATTTTCCCAAAATGGGACTGTAGGATAGGAGGTATATCTGGGGACTGGTTGATTGTATTTCTTGATTAGGTCAGGAGATAGTGCCATCTGTTTGAATATTTGCTCGAAATTGCTCCGAACTCAGATGTTTATCGATGACAATCACCTTTGTCTAAGTCTGATTTTAATCATGTTTTTAGGAAAGCTTGATTTCCTAAAAGTTGATGGATTTCTTATAAAATTTTTAAATTTCTTGAAACCAAATCATTATGAGCAGCGGCTTTAAGAAAATCGGGTTTTTGAGTGCCTTAATTCTTCCCCTATTATTCATCCTAGGCCTTGAGCTTGGAGGGGTTTGGCTTGGCGCAATCCATTTATTTGTGTTTCTATTGATTCCTTTGATGGATTTTTGGGTGAGTAAGGATACTCGGAATGTTCCAAAAGAATCAGTCAGCAAAGAAGCAAAAGCTATTTTTTATCAGCTGATTACCCATGTGTGGGTTGTGGTTCAGCTGGGTGTTTTGTTTTGGACTTGCTATCGCCTCAGTCAGGAGTCCTATTCATTGACTTCATGGTTGTTGCTGGTTTCAGGAGCTGCCTTAGTTACAGGCGGAATCGGGATTACTGTGGCTCATGAGCTTGGACATAAATCCAGACCCTTGGATCAGTGGTTTGCAAAAGTGCTATTGATGACTGTAGGTTACATGCACTTTATTATTGAGCATAATCGAGGACATCATGTTCATGTAGCTACTCCAAAAGACCCGGCAACCAGCAGAGAAGGGGAAAATTTTTATGCTTTTTGGTGGAGATCTGTTAGCCAAGGTTACCTGAATGCATGGCAACTTGAAAAGGAAAGGCTTGGCAAAAAAGGAAGTTCGAATTGGTCATGGTCAAACCAAATGATTCAATTTCATTTGATTACTGTTTGTTTTTGGGTGATTTCAACCTTGGTTTTTTCTTTATCCCAATCTCGATGGGTTTGGGAGGTTCCTGTTTTTTTAATTTCTCAAGGAATCTTAGCCTTTACTCTTTTGGAGTTGGTGAATTATCTCGAGCATTACGGCATGAGTCGGCGTCTTCTTCCCAATGGCAGGTATGTGCGAGTGACTCCGATGCATTCTTGGAATGCTTCCCAAAGGATCAGTAATTTTTTACTTTTTCAATTACAACGACATTCGGATCATCACACCTTTGCCTCCAAACCTTACCAAATACTGGATCATCATGAAGATAGTCCTCAGCTCCCAGCAGGATATTCGGCTATGATTATCATTGCCTTGTTTCCACCGCTTTGGTTTAAACTGATGAATCCAAGATTGGAAGATTGGCGGAAAAAGAACCAGTCTTGGTCAATCCAATAGGAAATTGTTGAGGAAGGTACTCTTTAAACCTAGCCAGATCAAAAAGAAAGCCATCGCCCAAAACAGATAAATTCGGTAAAAATCAGCCGTTTCTTTATAGCGGTTTTCGAGTATTTCTGCTTTTTCCAATTGGTCGATACGGTCAAAAATCTCCTGAAGGGAATTGCTATCCGAGGCACGATAAAACTCCCCTGTTCCAATTCTAGCAATTTCCCGGAGGGTTGTCTCATCGAGGTAACTTTCGACCATTTGCGGTCGGCCAAAAAAATCTGTGCCGTAAGGTACCATCCCATCTTTTCCAACGGCAATGGTATAGATTTTAATGCCAAATGCTGCGGCAAGCTGAGCAGAAAAAAGTGGATCCACATTTCCTGCATTGCTTTCTCCATCCGATAGTAAAATCATCACCTTGGAGGGAGATTCGCTGTCTTTCATTCGATTTGTTCCTGCCGCAATCGCTGAGCCAATGGCTGTTCCTTTTGCCTCAATCATTTCGAAATTAATTTCAGAAATCAGGTCCGTAAGTAACTTGTAGTCATTGGTCAATGGGGCGAGTGAATAGGCCTCTCCAGAGAAAACAACCATTCCTATTCGGTCACCAAACCGACCATTGATGAAATCTACAGCCGTTTTTTTTGCAGCTTCAAGCCGGTTTGGGGTGAAGTCCTGTAGATCCATAGACTCCGAAATATCCATCACCAATAGGATGTCAATGCCTTCCGTGTATTGCTCCACACGCTCGTTGCTCCGCTGAGGCCTAGCCAAACAAATCACCAAAAAAATCAAAGCCAAGAAAAAGAATCCTGTCGGAATCAATCGGAGGTAAGTCCAAGGATTGCCTCGTTCAATCCGTTTGGGTAAGGATAACTCTAAGACTGGATTTTTGAGGAATTTTATCCCTTTTCGTAAAAGGATTAAAAGTGGAATAATCCAGAGTAGATGAAATAAAAGTGGATTTTCCCATTCGTAGCTTTTAAAGGTCTCAGGCAAAAACCAAGACCAAGAAAAAAACTCAGCGAGTTGCTCTTTCATGTCTTAGTTGGTTTTGTTTTTCCTGAAATTTCATTTTGGCAATCTCCAAGAGGTACTGAGTTGACTCCTCGGACACAGAATCTTTTCCAGCGTAAATAATCATATCGATTCCCCGTAATGCCTGAAGTACTTTGGGGTCCTCTAAATTTTTGCTGATTTCACTCGAAGTCCATTCTTGAAATGGCTGGTTGGTAATGCTTTCCAAGTAACCTTTCCAAAGCCCGATTACTTCATCAGCCAACTCGAGATTAGGATTTTGGAAAAGCAGGGTAGTGAGTTTTTTCCACTTCCTTTCAAACTGTAGAAAGCGGATTTTCTCTCTGTTTCGTAAATAAATCGCTTTGATTTTATTGGCAAAAAGAAGGATAAATACGCCTATGATCAGTAAAATTCCACCACCTATTAAGCCAATCATTAGCCAGTTGATTGGTTTTTCCAAAGTTTGGTAAACGTTATTTTGTTGGAAAACCAATTGCTCCGGAATAGAATCAAGCATCAATTTCAGTTTGATTTCTGCTTCATTTGAGAAATAGGTGATGCTGTCGTATCGACTGAGCTCGTAGGCAGGCAGCGATAAAAATGAATTAGGTTCCAGACTGAAATTGGAGAGGTAATACACTGCACTGTCCGTTGTAATTCCTTCTGTGGTCGAGCTGATAAAGGACTTCTTTTCGAGAAGCACGAAAGGTGAAAAATCAAACGTAGAATCAGGGAAAATTAGCTGAGTGCTTTGTGGATACTGTGCCTTCAATACAAATCCCACTCGCTCCCCCAATCGTGCCGAGTCTTGCATGAAATATCCATCAAGCTGGATTTGCTGAGGAAATGCAGTGAACGAAATGAAAACCAAGAAAATGATTCCAGCGATTTTACCCACGTTTCATTCGTTTATTTCTGTACTTGAATAGTTCGATCAGTGGTGAGACAATATCCTCTTTCGAATCAATCGCAAGGTAATTGATCTGATGTTTTCGGCAGATGTCTTTTAAGTTTTCTCGTTCGGAGGTAAAGGTGTTAGAAATTCGCTTGGAGAAGCTTCCAAATGCAGTATTGACCCAAGTCGTTTTCCCTTTTTCTTTATCAAAAATTGGAATGATTCCCAAAGCAGGAAGCGCTGATTCCCTTGGATCTGTAAGTTGAATAGCGACTACGTCGTGGCGTTCGGCGAGTGCTCGGAAAGACCGCTCGTAATCCTGATCAATAAAATCCGAGATGATGATGATGATGCTTCGCTTTTTGATCAAATTAAGAGCAAACGAAAACATGCCGTTTAGATCTGTTTTCAAGCTTTTGTTTTGGTGGTCAAAAATTCCACGAATCACTTTTACACCTTGCTTGCTCCCTTTTGAGGGAAGAATTAATTTCTCTTGCTGATCTGAATAGCTGATCAATCCGATTTGGCTACCTTCATAAACTGCAGCTAAGGTAAGTACCCCAGCAATCAATTTGCCCTGATCGATTTTTTTGTTGCCTTGCTGTCCAATGTCCTGACTTCCGCTGATATCCAATAAAAAATAAACGGATTGCTCTTTGTCCTCACGGAAGGTCTTGACGAAGGTTCCATGACCTTTGGCAGATACTTTCCATTCGATGGTTCTGATGTCATCACCGTATTGGTAAGGCCTCAGATCATCAAACTCTAATCCTGATCCTTTGAATAAGGATTGGTAATCTCCCTGAAGGTGATTGTTAGCCACCTTTCTAATCATGATTTCGTACTTTCTGAGCTTGCTGAAGAGCTGATCCATGGGAGATTTTTGTGTGGGCTAAGTTAAGCCCTTACTTGGAAATTTAAAATTTGACTTCCTGCAACGGTAAGGACAAAATCCGTTAAAAAAGCCTAATTTTGGGCCACTATGCGTTACCTACTTGGAGTTTTACTATTGGTTTTCGGCATTTCATGTGATCGACAATCCCAGCCAGAAGGGGTTCTTTCTGAGGGCCAAATGGTTGAGGTATTGATTGATATCCAATTGACGGAAGGAAAAGTAAGTGCACTTCCAGTTTCTTATGATTCTTCGCAGGTGCTATATAATCTCTTAGAAAAAGAGATTTTTATAAACCATGGGGTGTCTGACTCGGTTTTTACCCAAAGTATGTTGTATTACCTGGAAGACGCTGGTAAAATGGATCAAATCTATGCCCGGGTTATCGATTCTCTAGTCGTCTTGGAGTCCAATCCCAGTACAGGAAAAGAGGAAAATTTCTAATGTTATACCCATCCAATCTCGAGCAAAAAATCAATTTCATTAAGATTAAAGAACTTCTGAAAGCCGAATGTACCTCGTCTTTGGGGATGGACTATGTCGATAAAGTTTCCTTTTCCTCAGATTTGAATTTGGTACAGCGTCTTTTGGATCAGACGGATGAGTTTAAAAGCCTGATCATCTCAGGGGATGCTTTTCCTTCTTCCAATTTCACAAACCTGATTCCATACCTCGAAAAAGCTAAGCTTGAAGGAGCTTTTTTGGATCAGGAGGAATTTTATGAGTTGAAATTGGCACTCCAGACTCTTAGTTCTTGTGTTTCTTTTTTTCAGAAAAATGCCGAGACCTATCCTACTTTAAGTGCCTTACTGGGACTTTTGCTCGATTTGGATTTAAATCTGCTCAAAGCGATTGATTTAATAATTGACGAAAAAGGGAAAATCAGATCCAATGCCAGCAAAGAACTTCAGCTGATTCGTAATCAATTGATCTATGAAGAAAGTCGCCTTCGTAAGGTTATGGATCGAATTTTTAAAGAAGCTAGATCCAAAGGCTTGACTCCAGAAGATGCGGCGATGACTATCCGTGGGGGAAGAATGGTAATCCCTGTTGCTGCAGAAAATAAACGGAAGCTAAGGGGATTTATCCACGATGAATCAGCCACGGGCCAGACTGTTTTCATGGAGCCAGAGGAAGCTTTGGATATCAATAATGAAATCAGAGATCTGGAATATATGGAAAGGAGAGAGATCATCAAGATCCTTACTCGCCTTACAGATCAACTTAGACCTTCAATTCCCGCTCTTCGCAAAGCAACCAATTTTTTGGGTTTGATTGATTTTATTCGTGCAAAAGCCAAGTTTGCGCTCAAAACTGAGTCTGTAAAACCCTTATTGGTCAAGGAGAGATTGGTAGAGTTTACAAAAGCCAGGCACCCATTATTAGAGATTTCATTAAAGGGTCAAGGGAGATCAATTGTTCCTCTGAATATAAAACTGGGAGGTCATGAACGATTGTTGGTGATTTCAGGGCCCAATGCTGGAGGAAAGTCAGTTGCGCTTAAAACAGTTGCCTTATTACAATACATGCTGCAATGTGGACTGTTGATACCTGTGCATCCCGATTCGAAAAGCTCCTTATTTGATAATTTTTTTATTGATATCGGCGATGAGCAAAGTCTTGAAAATGATTTGAGTACCTACTCATCTCATTTGATGAGCATGAAACATTTTACACAGTTTGCCAATAAAAAGACTTTCCTATTTATCGATGAATTTGGTACTGGGACGGAGCCTCAGTTTGGTGGGGCAATTGCCGAATCCATTTTATTGGCCTTGAATAAATTGGGGGCTTTTGGGGTGATTACTACTCACTACGGCAATCTCAAACAGATAGCCAATAAAAATCAAGGCCTGGTCAATGGAGCTATGCGGTATGATGTGGATCGGCTCGAGCCAATCTATCAGTTGGAAATTGGTAAACCGGGTTCATCTTTTGCACTCGAAATCGCCCAAAAAATCGGATTATCCAAGGATATTTTGGCCTACGCCAAGGAGAATATCGGTGAGGAGCGCGTGCGATATGATCGGCTTTTGACCCAGTTGGAAAATGAAAAAAATCAATACGGTTCCTTGCTGAAGGAAGTGAAGGAAAAAGATAAGCTCCTTCAAATTCGGCTCAAGGAATACAACCAGCTCAAGGAGACGATAGAGCTTTCCAAAAAACGATATATCCAAGAAGCTAAAGTCGAAGCCAAGTCTATTTTGGATCAAGCGAATAAAAAGATCGAAGCGGCTGTTCGGGAAATTAAGGAAGGAAAAGCATCCAAAGAGCGTACTGTTCAAATCAGAAAGGAGCTCGAGGAGTTTAAGCAAGAGGTAAAACCTGAAAAAGTTGTTCCTGTTGAACCTTCCATTCAAGTGATCGGAGGCACCATTGCAGCTGGTGATTGGGTTCGGGTCAAAGATAATGGGGCGATTGCTGAAGTCCTTTCCATCAAAAACAAAGACGTGGAAATCACCATTGGAGACCTGAAGTCCAATGTGAAAATGAGTCGCTTGGAAAAAATCTCCAAAACAGAAGTAAAAAAGGAGCTTAAGTCTATTTCCAGAGCGGGGAATTACAATACTAATGAGAAAATGATGGAATTCTCTTCCAATCTGGACCTTAGAGGAAAAAGGGGAGAAGAGATTTTGCCCATTCTTCAAAATTTTATTGACGAAGGCTTCATGTTGGGGGTTAAGAGTCTCCGCATAGTTCATGGAAAAGGGGATGGAATCCTCAGAGAGATTACCCGGAATTTCTTACGAAGTATGCCAGAAGTTGGGCGTATGGAAGATGAACACGCTGATCGAGGAGGAGCGGGAGTTACACTCGTCAGTCTAAAATAAAAAACGGAAGCCTTTTGAGCTTCCGTTTTACGTTGGATGGTGGTTTGTTTGGTTACTTTTTAATCAGATTGAAGGTATAATTTCCCGCGATTGCAAGAGTCCCTTCTTGTCTTGCTCCTGGTGCAGGAATCGTTAAGGTTAGTCTAAGATTTGTTCCTGTTTGAGTAAAAGAAATCTCTCTTCCTGCTGCAGGCTTGGTTCCTGTTAATTGAATTTTATCAAAATTGGTACCTGCAAAAGACCAGTTACCACTAGCATCAAACAAATCGTTGCTATTTCTAGCCGTGAAGGTTTTGGAAGAACCTGAATTAAGAATTAATTCAAAAGTGCTGTAGAGATCGGTGACATCTCGACCGTCACGAGTAACAGATCCACCATTACTGATACTCCAAGACAAGGTGCCTGTGCCGGTGAGTGCTTCAGTTGCAATTTGCTCAGGGGTTTTTGGAGGATCTGGAGCTGGTTTATCTCCACCACAGGATTGAAAACCCAACATCACAATTGCCAATAGGGATAATTTCCAGAAGATTTTTTGCATAAAAGTGTAATTAACAAAGGGTAAAATTAAATTTCTTCGGCTAAGAACAAAACTGAAAAGCCTACTTATACTCCTCAAGTTTTATTTTTTTGGTACAAAACTCAAATTCCCGTGGTTCATTGGAGCAAATGATCAAAATTCGATTCAATCCAAAGTTTTTAATCAACTCCAAGTACCAGGCAATTCCTCGAGCATCCAAATTTGAGGTGGGTTCATCAAGGAAAACCACAGGACAATCAGAAAAGAGAGCTAAACTTAATTTAACTCGTTGTTTCATTCCCGATGAAAACTGGGACACAGGCTTATTAGCATGTTGATCCAGATACATCGTTTTCACCATTTCTGAGATGCTAATTTCGGGGATTGGAGTTTTAAACTGAAAATGAAAATCCAGAAGTTCGCTTAAAGTAAATTCTTCTGGCAGCTCAAGGTAGGGAGCTGAAATGCTAAGCTTTTGATACCAGTCCGAGGAAGGGATTTCGTTTTGTTCGTTGGCCCAGGTTATTTTTCCAGAGCTTAAAGGAATGGATCCGGCAATGCATTTCAATAATGTTGACTTTCCGGATCCATTACTTCCTGTGACTGCGAGACTATCTCCGGATTGGAGATGGAGATTTAGATTTTTGAAAATCCACTCGTATTGAAAGCGCTTTGAAGCTTCAGTCAGTTGGATTTTCATCCTATTAATTGATATATCCTTTCATTACACCTCGCTCAGAACTTCGGATGAAATTCAAAATTTCATCCCGCTCTTTGGTAGCTGGGAGGTTGATTTCAATTTCTTCCAAGGCCCTGCTATTATTCATGCTATTGAGGAAGAGGTAACGGTAGACTTCTTGAATATGAGAAATTGTTTCGCTTGAAAACCCTCTTCTTCGAAGTCCCAATGAATTTACCCCAGCATAGGAAAGTGGCTCACGGGCAGCTTTGGTAAATGGTGGCACATCTTTTCGGACAAGCGATCCACCAGAGATCATACTGTGCATCCCGATTTTTACAAATTGATGGATCGCACTACTTCCCCCAATAATTGCCCAATCATCAATCGAAACATGTCCTGCGATTTGAACAGAATTGGCAATAATCACATGAGAACCAATCACACAATCATGCGCCACGTGTACATAAGCCATCAATAAACAGTTGCTTCCTACCACAGTAGTTTGCTTGTCGACAGTGCCCCTTGAAATAGTGACACACTCTCGGATGGTCGTATTGTCACCTATGATGACGGTAGATTCTTCCCCTTGGAATTTTAAATCTTGGGGAATACCAGCGATTACTGCTCCTGGGAAAATTTTACAATTCTTTCCGATCCTAGCACCAGGGTAGATGGTTACATTCGATCCTATCCAAGTGTTTTCTCCGATGATCACATCGTCGTGAATCATGGTGAATGGATCGACATGCACGTTTTCTCCGAGCTGGGCCTTTGGGCTGATATGTGTTAGCGGACTGATCATGCGTCTTTTCTTGTAATGCTGGCTGTCATTACCGCTTCACAAACCAGGGTGTTGCCTACATAAGCTTCACCCCTCATTTTCGCAATTCCCCTGCGGATCGGAGCCAAAAGTTCACATTTAAAAATCAAGGTATCTCCTGGAAGGACCATCTTTCTGAATTTGCAATTCTCAATTCCTAAAAAGTAGGTCCAGTAATTTTCTGGATCATCTACTGTAGAAAGAACCAAAATTCCACCAGTCTGCGCCATTGCTTCGACTTGCAATACGCCTGGCATAACTGGGTTTCCTGGAAAATGTCCCATAAAGAAAGGTTCATTCATGGTGACATTTTTTACCCCTGCAACAACCGTCTCGTCCAAATAGATAATCTTATCAATTAACTGAAAAGGGTATCGATGTGGAAGGATATTGCTGATTTGGTTTATATCCATTACTGGAGGCAGCTTGGGGTCATAATGCGGGATATGAGAAGCACCAGCTTTCTCCATCGCACGCTTTATTTTTTTAGCAAAAGCCACATTAGCCGCATGGCCTGGTCGAGCTGCTAAAATTTGGGCTTTCAAAGGTCTTCCGACTAGCGCCAAATCGCCAACTACATCCAGAAGTTTGTGTCTTGCTGGTTCATTTCTATAGCGTAAGTCCACATTATTTAGAATGCCTTCTTTTTTGACCTCTACGGATTGCTTGTTGAACATTTTTGCCAAGTGCGCCAATTCTTCTTTTTCAACCACACGGTCAACAACAACAATGGCGTTATTGAGATCTCCTCCCTTGATCAGGTTAGAGTTATAGAGCATTTCTAATTCATGCAAAAAGCAAAAGGTCCGGCATGATGCAATTTCAGGCTTAAACTGGCTGATATCTGTAATAGATGCATGCTGACTTCCCAAAACCGGAGAGTTGTAATCCACCATTACAGTTACTCGGTAGTTATCAGTTGGAAGTGCAACCATCTCTACCTCTCGAGCAGGATCCTTGTATTGAATACTTTCCTGAACTTCAAAAAATCTTCTTAAGGCATTTTGCTCTTCAAAACCGGCATCCTCCAAAACCTCAATGAATTGAATAGAAGAGCCATCCATGATCGGAGGTTCTGGTCCATCCAATTGGATCAGCACATTATCAATTTCCAGGCCTACAAGAGCAGCTAAAACATGCTCTACAGTGTAAACTCTCGCTCCATTTTGCTCTAGGGTAGTTCCTCTTGATACATCTACCACCAAGTCACAGTCCGCATCAACAGTAGGTCTTCCTTCTAAGTCAACCCTTTGAAACTTAATTCCATGGTTTGGTGGTGCTGGAAGAAAAGTCATGTTAGAAACTACTCCGGTGTGGAGACCCACGCCAGATAATTCCACCTGCTTTTTTATAGTATGCTGTTTTACTTTCATAATAGGAATTTCCTTTCGGAAGGTTTGGGCGCCAAAATTAGCCCTTTTTTTCCAGTTCTTTGATTCGCTGGGCGAGTTGGTCCAGATTTTTAAAGTGGGTATAGGACTTTAAAAACTCTTTCATGTCCATAGCCATGTAGCCAAAGAGTGTTTGTCCTGAATTTTTAATGGATTTACTGATGCCAGTATTTGCACCAATGGTGGTCTTATCTGCTATTTTGATATGGCCTACAATGCCGGCCTTACCTGCAATGACACAGTTTGCGCCAATTTCTGTGGAGCCAGAAATTCCCGCCTGAGCAGCAATCACCGTATTTTCCCCAATGATGACATTGTGGGCTATTTGAACCTGATTGTCAATTTTTGCTCCTTTTTTAATGATTGTAGAGCCCATGGTTGCGCAGTCAATGGTCGTGTTGGCTCCAATGGAAACAAAATCTTCCAAGATGACATTTCCGATTTGAGGAATTCCTTTGTAAGTACCGTCAGGTTGTGGGGCAAAACCAAATCCATCTGCTCCGATGACGGCTCCCGGATGAATTTCACAATTCGAACCAACGACTGTATCCGCACAAATTTTTGCGCCAGAGTGGATGATGGTGTGATCTCCGATCCTGACACGATCTCCGATGTAAGCATGAGGATGAATTTTCACATGATTACCTATGATGCAATTTTTTCCGATGTAAGAAAAGGCTCCTCGATAACCTTGATCTCCCATCGTGCTACCTGTTCCCAGAAAAGACGGTTCTTCTACACCGGAAAGTGCGTTTTTAGAAAATTGCGCATAAGCTTCGAGCAGCGTAGTGAATCCTAAATAGGCATCTTTTACTCGAATTAGGGTAGTAGAGAAAGTGCGGTTTGGCACAAATCCTTCTGAAACGATCACCGCGGTGGCTTGGGTTTCATATAAGAACGGTTCATATTTCTCATTGGAAAGAAAACTAATCCCGCCTGTTTTTCCCTCTTGGATTTTATCTAGTCGATTGACCTTTTGTGAGAGATCTCCTTCTACTGTTCCACCTAAAAGTGCGGCTAATTGCCCTAAGGTAAATTCCATGACCGTAAAATTTTTATGGGTTTAAAATTAGGCTTTTGGCTTTACAAACGTAATGTTTCTCTACGATCTTACTCATCACTTTGATATTCGGTAAATCGGCGGCAGTGGCGACATCCATCACTTTTCCTTTTTTGGTGAGGATATTGATTTTGTCTTTGGCGAGGTAGCCGTAATTACTCACTTTTCCAGAGGAGAAAAAATAGTCAATGTCCGTATCTGGGATTTGTAATTTCCGTTGGGTTTTGATTTTCATTTCCTCCAAATCTTCTGAGCCAAAAGGTTCATTGGAAAGATTGATTTTATACAAATTACGAGTGAGAAACATCTGAGAAATATTTCTCAAAACATAATCTTCATGCTTTTTCCACATTTTTATCGCTCCCCAAATGTCATAATCATCTAGACTCAGGAATTTTTCCAAAAGCGTGTGATCTTTTTTGAAATCTTCTAATGAGATCGTCTCCTTCATAAAAAAACCAAGCTCATCAGTCACCTGAAAAGCCATTCCTGAAGTAGCTAATACTTTTGCACGTTGGATGAGGTTAATGAGCATTTTTTCAGCGCTGACGGTAGTTTTGTGCAAGTACACCTGCCAATACATCAATCTTCGAGCACTGAGGAAGTTTTCTATGGAATAGATTCCTTTTTCTTCGATTACTAGTTGCTCGTCTTTTACAGCCATCATTTTGATGATCCGGTCTGCTCCAATAGTCCCTTCAGAAACCCCGGTAAAAAAGCAATCCCTCTGCAAGTAATCTAATCGATCGATATCGAGCTGACTCGACACCAATTGATTTAAGAATTTTCGAGGATATTCATTTTTGAAAATTTGAATGGCAAGATTTAATTGGCCATTTAACTCTTGATTCAACAGCTGAATGGTTATTAAGGAAAGTTCTTCGTGCGGAATACCTTTCAAAATGCTGTATTCTAAAGCATGAGAAAATGGACCATGTCCAATGTCATGAAGCAAAATTGCGATCAATGCAGCTTCATATTCCTGATCTGAGATTTCTGTTCCTTTGTTTCGAAGATTGTCTAACGTAATGCTCATCAGGTGCATAGCTCCGAGGGCATGATGAAATCGGGTATGCAGTGCTCCGGGATAGACAAAATCAGTCAAACCTAATTGTTTGATCCGGCGTAACCTCTGAAAGTAAGGGTGGTCAATGATCGTGAAGATGAGTTCACTCGGAATCGTGATAAACCCATAAACTGGGTCGTTGAGTATTTTCTGGCTTTTCACTCAGCACTCATTTGATTGACTCAAAAGTAATTATAATTTTAGAAGAAAGGGAAAACACTATGTCTCAAAAATTCCATATTCTCTGGGCAGATGATGAAATCGATTTGCTCAAACCTCACATCCTTTTCTTGCAACAAAAAGGTTGTGAGATTGCTACGGTCAATTCGGGAATTGATGCAATTGAAGAAGTGGAGGAGAAAAATTTTGACGTAATTTTTTTGGATGAAATGATGCCCGGAATGACCGGACTCGAAACCTTGCAGCATATCAAGCAGCTAAAGCCTCAGATTCCTGTCGTAATGATCACCAAATCCGAGGAAGAACATATCATGGATGATGCGATCGGAGGGAAAATCGCTGACTACCTGATCAAGCCTCTTAATCCAAGTCAAATCTGGCTTTCAGTTAAAAAAATTCTTCAAAATCGTCAACTCATTGAAAGCAAGACGACGCAAAGTTATCAGCAGGAATTTATGCAAATCAGCCTTGCGCTCGGGGATGCAAATGATCATCAGGATTGGGCGGATTTGTATCGAAAACTGACTTTTTGGGAACTCCAGATCGATGAGACTGAAAGTAAAAACATGCAGGAGGTTCTAGAAACTCAAAAAGCTGAGGCAAATTCCTCATTTGCCCGTTGGGTCAAGGACAATTACCTGGATTGGATGACTGAAAAAAATAAGGATAAGCCTTTGCTTTCCCATCAGGTGATCCGGGAAAAAGTGTTTCCTCACTTAAATGCATCTAAACCTTTGTTTTTCATAGTAATCGATAATCTTCGGCTAGATCAATGGGAGGAAATTGAACCTTTGTTATCTCCTTATTTTACAGTCGAAGAAAAGGAAACGTACTTTAGTATCTTACCTACTACCACTGCATTTGCTCGAAATGCACTTTTTTCAGGAATGATGCCGCTCGATATGGCTCGATTTTATCCAAATCTTTGGGAAGACGAAGATACAGAGGAGGGTAAAAATAATTTTGAGGAGGATTGGATCAAGATCAATTTGGAAAAGAACAGGATTGCTGGGAAATTTTCCTACCACAAGATTCTTCAAAGCCATCAAGGAAAAGCGATCGTGGATCAGTTTCACACGATGATGCAGAACTCCTTAAATGTCTTGGTGTACAATTTTGTGGATATGGTTTCGCATGCACGCACAGACATGAAGATGATTCGAGAGTTGGCTCCGGATGAATCTGCCTACAGATCATTAACCAAAAGTTGGTTTGAGCACTCCTCACTTTTTGATTTACTGAAGAAAATTCACCATGTAGGAGCAGAGGTTATTATAACTACGGACCACGGTACCAAGCGAGTAAATAAGCCCTATCGAATCATTGGAGACAAAAATGTGACTACCAATTTGCGTTATAAACAAGGGAAAAATCTCAATTTTGAACCGGGAAAAGTATTTGAAATCAAAAAGCCAGAAGAGGCTAAGCTTCCAAAGTTGAATGTTTCCAGTTCTTACGTTTTTGCAGTGGAGGATTATTTCTTTGCCTATCCCAACAATTACAATTATTATGTCAACTATTACAAAGATACCTTTCAGCATGGAGGAATATCTTTGGAAGAAATGATCATTCCGATCGTTCGACTGAGTCCAAAATCGTAAACAACTTGAATACTTTTACCTATTCGCTAGAAGAGCTGGATCAAGCGGCTGCTTGGGTTATTCAAAAAGCTAAAGAGCAACCTATTTGGCTCTTTCAAGGAGAAATGGGGGCAGGAAAAACCACACTGATAAGATCCCTGGCCAAAGCCTTTCAGGTAGAAGATTCTGTCAGTAGTCCGACCTTTGGCATTGTCAATGAATATCATACCAAAACAGGCGAACCTATTTATCATTTTGATTTTTATCGTTTGGAAGATCCCGCTGAGGCCTTGGATATCGGAATAGAAGAGTATTTTTATAGTGGCAATCGTTGCTGGATCGAATGGGCTGAGAAAATTTCAGAGTATTTGCCTGAGGAATTTGTCCTTTTGAAAATATCTTCACTTTCTCCCCAATCACGACAAATCACCCTATTATTTTCCCAAGATGCCCAGTGAAATGAGTGAACTGACAGCTGTAGGATTGATTCCTAAAGAATCCCCTGCTTTAGTTAAAAAAGGAGGATCTCCACTTCAAGTGGGATTGCCTAAGGAGATTTCTGCTCAAGAAAAGCGAATCGTATTAACCCCTGAGTCGGTAGGCTTACTAACCAATTGCGGAATTCAGGTTGCAGTAGAATCAGGAGCAGGGCTGCAAGCAAAGTTTAAGGATCAAGACTACGCTGACGCTGGTGCAAGAATTGTTTACTCCCATAAGGAGGCTCTTGCTGCAGACGTGGTATTGAAAGTAGACGCTCCTACACTTGAAGAAATTGGGGATATGAGTCCAGGTTCTTGTTTGATTTCTGCATTGCAGATTGAAAAGCAAAGCGCGGAGTTTATCAAAGCCTTAAATGAAAAGAAAATTACAGCGGTTGCTTTCGAGTACTTGGAGGATAAAGTAGGAGGCATGCCGGTGGTGAGAGCTATGTCAGAGATCGCAGGAAGTACTGTGATGCTGATAGCAGCCGAATATCTTTCAAGCGTTCATGATGGAAAGGGACTCATACTTGGTGGTGTTACGGGAGTGCCTCCCACTCAAGTGGTGATCATTGGGGCGGGAACCGTTGCGGAATATGCGGCTCGAACAGCCTTAGGTCTTGGAGCTAATATCAAGGTTTTCGATAATCACATTTATAAATTAAGGAGGATCAAGCAATTGCTTGGACAGCAGATTTACACCTCCACCTTGGATAATTTTGGACTTAGTCAAGCATTAGCCGAGGCAGATGTGGTGATTGGTGCTTTGAGAGCTGAAAAAGGCCGAAATAAAATTGTGGTGACTGAAGAAATGGTTGCCAATATGATTCATGGGAGTATCATTATTGATGTGGGAATTGACCAAGGAGGTTGCTTTGAGACTTCCCGAATGACTACTCATGATGAACCTGTTTACAAGGTTCATGATATCATTCATTATTGCGTTCCAAATATTGCCTCCCGAGTTGCTAGAACGGCTTCTTATTCCCTAAGCAATATTTTTACACCCATTGTCCTCCACATGAATGATCTTGGAGGAGCAGAGGAGATGATTTTTAATTACAAATGGTTTTTGAGAGGAGTTTATACCTACAGAGGTAGCTTGACCAATGCATATTTGGGGAAAAAATTTGGTCTAAATCATAAAGAGCTGCAATTGTTGCTTGCAGCTCGTTATTGATTAAGAAAGCAGGTTTTGCCGTAATAAGAACTCTAATTGTTCATTAGCTTTAACCAGAGCTTCTGTCAAGCGCTCGTTCTCGCGTCTTAAGGAATAAATTTCGAAGGCATTTTTGATGACAGTTCGAAGGTAATCCTCCTCCCAAGGTTTGGTGAGGTAGTGATACACTTGGCCCTTGTTAATTGCGTCAATAACCGCTTGAATGTCTGTATATCCAGTAAGCAACAAACGGATTGGTTTAGGATGTTGAGGAATCACACTCTCGAGAAATTCTACACCTGTAATTTCAGGCATCCGTTGGTCGGTGATAATTATTTCGATTTCCTCATTTTTTAAAATCTCTAAACCTTCCTTAGCAGAAATCGCTAGGAAAATTTTATAATCTCTTCGAAAAGTAGCTTTGAAAGCTTGAAGATTGTTCTCTTCGTCATCGACGTAAAGAATTTTAATTTTTTCGGAAGGAGTGGTTTCCATCAATTTTGTGCTAAGTAAAAACTCTCCTAAATAATCCTTTTTGAAGCAAAAAAGCAAACTTTCTAATCCATATGAGGTTTTTCAAATAATTTCATTTCCATAAAAAATGTAGAATAAGTGTATAAGAAATGTTTAAGATTTTTATCTTTAACTAATTTTAATAATCACCCAACTAAACCATGCTAGCTAATTCTGTCGGAAAAAGAGATCTATCTGTTTTTCCAGAATTATTAAACCCTGAAGATTCAGAGGATTGGAAACGAATTTGTGATTTAAGATCAAATTCTACGGTTTTCATTTCAGATGAAATATTCTCCCAAGTATCGGATTTAATTAAAGCAAATCATCCAGAAAGTCAGTTAACCAAAGATCAATTGGGGCTGAGAGTGGAAGAGTTTTTTGCTGAAATTGAATCTGATAAGTACGGTAATTGGTTTTATTATCCTTGGAAAAATGTTCTAGTTCATTTACTTCCAGAGGAGGATTTCATAAAAGTTAGGACCATCAGGAATAATTACAAAATCACCCCTTTAGAGCAAGAATTATTAGCTAAGAAGAAAGTAGGGATTGTAGGATTGTCTGTAGGTCAAAGTGTTGCCCTTGCCATGGCATTGGAAAGGAGCTGCGGAGAAATGAGGTTGGCTGATTTTGATACCCTAGAGCTAAGTAATTTAAATCGCATTAAGGCGGGGGTTACTAGTCTTGGAGTTGAGAAATTGGTGATTGCTGCGCGAGAAATCTCTGAAATTGATCCATACTTAAAGCTGACACTTTTTAGAGAAGGTGTTCATGAATGGAATGTTGAAGATTTCTTAACAAGGGATGGAGTTTTGGATCTGTTGGTTGATGAATGTGATAGTTTCGATATAAAAATCCTCTTAAGAGAGAAAGCCAAAAACCATAGGATTCCAGTTATGATGGATACCTCGGATCGGGGTATGCTTGATATTGAGCGATACGATATTGAACCTGATCGAAAAATTTTTCATGGGTTTTTGGGTGAGGTAGATCCTGAGTCTCTTAAATCTCTTTCAAACACCCAAAAGGTTGCCTTTGGGCTGAAAATTACAGGCTTAGAAACTTTATCTCCTAGAATGAAAGCCTCTTTACTGGAAGTAGGTCAAAGTATTACTTCATGGCCACAATTGGCTTCTGGAGTTTTTTTAGGAGGGGCTTCTGTGTCTCATGTTGCTCGAAAATTACTCATTGGTGAAAAAGTAAAGTCAGGTAGATACTATGTGGATTTGGATGAATTAATCCCTGTAGAGACGGAAACCTTTGAGATTCCGGCCCAAATCACAACTCAAAGCGACTATCATTTACCTACAAATATTCTTCCTTCAGGCTATTTACCAGATAGAAATGAATTACTGGAATTGGTAGAACATGCTAATTATGCTCCTTCCGGAGGCAATGTTCAGCCTTGGATATGGATTTATGATAAAAGAGGTGTACTTCATTTGATTCATGATAGAGTTAGAAGTCATTCCCTTTTGGATTATAAAGGTACAGGTTCATTGATTGCCTTTGGGGCAGCTTTGGAAAACCTTAGGCTTATTTGTGCTCAAAAAGGAATCGAAACCGAAGAGATCTTGCATGCTAATTCATTTGAGGATGATTTGATTGCTAGTATCAGGTTTGTTTCAAAGTCAAAAGAACCTCGACAAAAAGAAAAGGATTTTGAACTTGTAAATGGGATTAAAATTAGATGTACTAATAGAAAGAATCCTTCTCGAAAACTTTTAGATATTCATCAAATGGAGTCCATTAAAGCTTTTTGTCAAAATCCAGATTTTATCCTTGAGGAAATTCAGGAAATGGATCAATTGGAGAATTTGGCGAAAGTTATTGGGGGAATGGACCGTATGCGACTCTTCCATCAGCAAGGTCTCAAGGACTTCATTCATGAAATCCGATGGAATGATCAAGAAGCATTCGAAACAAAAGACGGAATTGATGTCGCCACTTTAGAACTTAATGGAACGGAGAAAGCTGCAATGGGATTATTAAAGGATCCTCGAACTGTAAGTTTCTTTAGAAAATTTTTTATGGGTTATGGTTTGACCAAAATTTCGAAAGCCACCATAACATCTTCGTCTGCCATGTTTTTATTGAGTGGAAAAGATTTTTCACCAAAGTCTTATTTGCAAGCAGGTAAGATTTTGCAAAAGATCTGGCTTTGGACAAATCTTAATGGGATAAGCTTTCAACCTGTCACTGCTTCACTCTTTATTTTTCATCGCGTGTTAAAGGAAAATGATCATGGATTTACCGAGGCAGAAAAAAAAGAAATCGTGGAATTGAAAGAATCCTTTAATTTGATTTTTAATAAAGGTGGTAAAATGGAGGAATTATTTATGTTTAGAGTAAATTTCGCCGGAGAGCCAACAGTTAGATCATTCAGAAGGGATGTAGCTCAAACCCTAAAATTCCTTGATTAATGTTTACATTCAATGCTTTCAGAGCTATAGATGAACCTGATATTTGTGACCAATTTATCGAAGGCCATGCAAATGTCCTGCGAGAATATGGTGTTACAAAGGTCACTTCATCCAATAACGAGTGGAAGTTTAATCCATTTGTTTATGTAGTTACTGTGCATGAGGATGCGACTGGAAAAGTAGTCAGTGGTTTACGCATTCATATATCTTCTCCAGATTATCCATTACCCTTGGAGGGAGCGATTTCTCAAGTGGATATGAGGATTCAAGATTTAGTGACAGAGTACCGTGAGGCAGGTGGAACGGGGGAAATCGGTGGGCTTTGGAATAGTAGGGCAATCTCAGGATATGGGATTGGGGCGTTATTTTTATCCAGAACCTCTCTTGTGATCGCGGAACAGCTCAATGTGCCTTCCTTATTTGCCTTATGTGCAGAGTATACACTTAAACCAACTTTGCAAAAAGGATTTGAGATCGAGGAGAAAATTGGGAATAATGGTACATTTTTTTATCCCAAATTGGATTTAGTTGCCACACTGGCTGTTCTAAAAGATGTGAAAAATCTTCCTTTAGCACTTAAAGAAGAAAGAGATTATATTTTTGATCTAAGGGCAGATTTAGTCTCGAAAAAAATTGAAGAAACACCCAAAGGACCAATTGAGATTAACTATAATTTGAAAATTAAAAGCCCGAATTGGAGAACCAAATGATTATTTTAATCTATTCCCTGTTTACTTTCCTATTTCCAGATTTTTCAGAAATAATTCTTGAAAATGAGCATCAAATCAAAAGTTACGAGTATTTAATCCAAGAAGATGAAGTATCTGATATTTCAGAGATTATCGGTTCAAAGGATTTTACTTTACTTGAGAATCAAAATATCAATTTTGGGATTAATAAGGATGTGGTTTGGTTAAGGTATAGTCTCACCAACAATACCACTAACAAAGAGAAGTACTTGTTTATAAACAACCCCTCCTTAGATAATTTGAATCTTTATGTGGTCCAAAATGGGTATGTGATTCAGGAGTTTTCCGGTGGTAGACTAGAGGAGTTTTCAAATAAAGTTATCCCTTCAAAAAACATAATTTTTAGAATAAACTTGCCCTTAAATGAACAAGTTTATGTGTACCTCAAAGTTTCCAGTATCAATAAAACAATCATCACAGCTTCAGTAAATGACCTTCCTGTCATTGAAACTCTAATTAATAGAGAGAATATAGTTTTTGGTGTTTTTACTGGGATTATCGTTGGTTTATTCTTTTACAATCTATTCTTGTTCTTTTCGGTAAGGGACAAGATCTATTTGATTTATGTAATTCATACCTTATTTGTTTGGTTTGCGCAATCCTCCATTTTGGGTTATACGAATGAACTTCTTTGGCCAGAATCAATTTGGCTTAAACTTAAAGCAGGTGTTATTTTTTCGTCATTGGTAAGTATAGCAGGCATCTGGTTTCTTCAGGTGTTTTTATCAACCAAGTCTTTTGTTCCTAAACTAGATAAGGGATTCTTATTCATTTACGGGGTGTATTCCTTTATCCTCGTTAATGCATTCTTTTTATCCATCACGTTGAGTTATCAGGTCCTGCTGGTGACACAGTCCATTGTCGTCTTATATGTGTTGGTGGTTGCATTTTCTGTGCTCAAATTGGGATATAGCCCGGCGAGATATTACCTCTTGGCCTGGTCCATATTTATGATTGGTATTTTCCTTTTTGTGATGAGCGAGATGGGAATTATTCCAACCAATAATTTCACGGCTTACATCATGCCTTTTGGCTCGGCTTTAGAGGTCGTGCTTCTTTCATTTGCTCTAGCGGATAAGATCAATATTCTCAAGCGAGAAAAAGAAGAAGAGCAGTTGGAAAAACTCCGTGTTTTGAGAGAGAATGAAGATTTGATCCGTGAGCAAAATGTGCTCTTGGAAGAAAAAGTCCGAATGAGAACTGACGAATTGGAGCAGGCTCTTAAAAATCTTCAGAGTACTCAAAGTCAATTGGTCAATCAGGAAAAAATGGCTTCACTTGGTCAATTAACTGCAGGGATTGCCCATGAAATCAATAACCCGATCAACTTTGTTAGCTCCAATATTATGCCGCTGAAGCGAGATATTAAGGACATTATGGAGGTGATCGAATTCTATCGCGAATCGGGTGAAAAACAATTCAGTCCTGAGTTAAAGAAGGAAGCCAAAAAATTGGAAGAAGATTTGGAATTGGATTATGTGCTAGAAGAGGTGGATCAGCTTCTTAAGGGCATGGAAGAAGGTGCAAAACGAACCGTTGAAATCGTAAAAGGATTGCGCTTATTCTCCAGAGTAGATGAGCAGGATGTCAAAAAAGTGGATCTTCACGATGGTATCAATAGCACCATTATTTTGCTTAATAGCTCCATTCCAGGAAAAATTCGGATTTTACGTGAGTTTGGCGAACTTCCAATGGTGGAATGTTATGCGGGTAAGATCAACCAGGTATTCATGAATATTATCAATAATGCGGTTCATGCGCTTGCTGATCACCTCGATCAAATTCCTGATCCAAAGATTACGATTCGGACGCATTCTCATCCCGATCATGTGGTAATAGAGATCGAAGATAATGGGCCAGGGATGCCAGCTCATATTAAGCAACGGATTTTTGAACCATTTTTCACGACAAAGCCAGTTGGAAAGGGTACGGGTTTGGGCCTTTCCATAGTTTATTCTATAATTGAAAATCACAAAGGAACTCTGGAAGTAGAAACGGAAGAGGGACGGGGTACAACTTTTATCATTTCGCTTCCTTTACATCAAAACGCCCCTAAGTATGACTGATTTTAAAATTCATGTCCTCTACATAGATGATGAGGATAATAACCTCAAATCTTTTAAAGCAACCTTACGGAAAGATTTTAAAATTTTTACAGCAATTGATGCTGAGGAGGGATTGCGAATAGCTCAGGAGGAAGAAATTCATGTTGTGATCGCCGATCAACGAATGCCTGGTATGACAGGTACTGAGTTTTTTGAAAAAATGGTCGAAATCAATCCTGATCCCATACGTATTCTTTTGACAGGATATTCTGACATCGCAAGTGTCATCGACGCCATCAACAAGGGGGAAGTTTATCGATTTATTGATAAGCCTTGGAATATTGAACAGATCAAAAATTCCATCAAAAATGCTGCGGATATCTTCTTTATGAGAAGGGAGCTTAAAGAGAAAAATCAAAAACTCCAGAAGCTTCACTCAGAGATGAATCAATTTGTGTATAGTCTCTCCCATGAATTAAGAGGCCCTTTAATGAGTATTTCCGGGGTTTCCAAGCTTGCTAAAATGGAAGTTTCGGATCCAAGTGTGATAGAGTTTTTTGAAATGATCGACACTGCGACAGGCAAGTTGGACGATTTTATTTATAAAATGTTAGACTTCTATCGCTCTACCAAGATTGATCATAAGGTTTCTGAAATCAACTTCAAAGAAATCCTAGATCAACAAATGGCGGCGTATAAGGAAAAATTTAATTTATCCGATTTCAAAATTGAAGTTGAGGTTAGGCAGGAGAATTTTTTCTTTTCAGATGATGCTAAAATCCGCGTGATTTTAAATAACCTGTTCAGCAATGCCGTTCAATTCCAAAAAAATCAACCTACTGAAAAACGAATTAGCCTTACTGTGAACGTGACTGATGATCAAGCAGTCATGGTGATTGAAGACAATGGGATTGGGATTGATGAAAAGCATCAAAACGAGGTATTTAACCTATTTGCCAGAGCCACACAAAAAAATGTGGGCACAGGTCTAGGGCTTTACATGGTCAAAGAAGCTGTAGAACAAATGGGAGGCAAAATCCATCTCGAATCCCGATTGCATGAAGGAACCACCATCTCGGTGATTTTACCTAGCATGAATAATAATGGCTGATTTGTTCGGCTGAAGTCAGCCTGGGAGTGTATCTTTGTGACTGGTATTTTTATCCATAATAATTAGTACTATGATCAATCCTTGGCATGATGTCAACATCGGGAAAGACGCTCCCGAGTATGTGATGGGGGTAATTGAGATCCCCAAAGGAAGTAAAGGAAAATACGAATTGGACAAGAAAACAGGCATGCTTTTGCTAGATCGCGTGCTATTTTCTGCAGTTCACTATCCTGCAAATTACGGATTCATTCCACAAACATTTTGTGAAGACCACGATCCGCTGGATATCTTGATCATTTCTCAGATTGATATTCCTTCCATGACTTTGGTAAATGCCAAAGTGATCGGAGTGATGAGAATGATCGATGGCGGGGAGGCAGATGATAAGATTATTGCCGTGGCTGCTGGAGATCAATCTGTGAATTACATCAATGATATCGATGAGTTACCTCCTCACTTGATGAAAGAAGTTCACCGCTTTTTTGAAGATTACAAAAAGCTGGAGAACAAAGAGGTAATCGTGGAGGACTTCCTAGGAAAAGAGGAAGCCTGGAAAATTATCAATGAAAGTATCGAGATGTATGATCGGAATTTCCGAACAAAACGATAAACCGAAGGCCTGAGAAATCAGGCCTTTTTTGTTTTTAGCTGCTGCTTGGCAGCTTTCTTCTTGAGATAAGTGACAAATTCGGTGTAAGCCTCATGCTCATGGTTAGAAATTGCAATGGATTGCTGATCCTGAAAAGCAATGGTGACTTGCCGAAATTCCCTCTTATTGGCGATGACTGTTTCTTCTTCCCAAGCTAAAATTTCTGAAACCGGATAGGCCTTGGTGCTACCTCTTAATGGAAGTTTGATTACAATGTGATCCTTTCCAGCTGAAATAAACCGCCATCCTGCCATCATTTTGACCAAAAGCATTAGCAGAACCAAAGTGATTAAGGTGCAGGCGATCAAATAGAACCAAAGTCCAAAACTTCCTTTGTAGGCAAAATCACGCAGAATTAAAATTAATCCGGTCAGTAAAACCAAAAGTACAAGGCTTAAAGAAATGTAGGTGGAGAGTTTGGGCTTAATGACGACCATGCGTTTTTTGAAGTTCGGTGAGTTTTTCTCGGGCAAAAGTCCTCAAATCCTCGAAAAAAGCGAAGAAAATCACTTCAAATTCCTGTTCTTTTTCCTTTAACACGGCTGTCGCTTCGTTCATCTTGGAGTCGAATTTTGACCTTCGGGTCAATCCGTTGAGTGCTCGTTGAATTCCCTCATGACTTCCATAGGCTACTAGCCAGTTTTGGTTTTTCATCCAATTCAACATCTGATTGAAATCCTCTGGAAGCTGATCATGGTATTGTTCCATCAGATCATAGGTTTTGATTGCGAAATTTTCCAGAGGTTGATTGGAATACGTGGACCAGTTTTTTGCAAGGAAATAATCAAAGAAAATATCACTTATTACAGTAGAATAATGCCGGAATTTCGGTCTCAGATAGCTTTGTCCTGCTTTTACCAAGGGATGAGTATCGGTGAAAGTGTCGATTTCTCGATGAAGCATAATCCCCATCTGGATTCCTTCCTCGTACAAATGCAAATCCCTTCCCTTAATGAAATCTGCCGCAAAATTTCCAACAAGAATTTTCTCTTGATCAAAGGATAAATAAGCATGTGCAAGAAAATTCATGATTTATAGCGAAAGCGAAAACCGCGGGACTTTTATGTAGTTTGTACCCTAAATTACCGATTGATGCCGAATTACCTCGAAGAATTAAAGTTGGGCTTAAAACTTCTCAAATTGGAGTGGCAAGAAGACCTAGCTCAGTACAAAAAGAAATTCTTAAATACGACCGTTGCTGACAAGAAGAAGGAGGGCATTACTTGGCATCCTATTTTGCTCAAGAAGACCAAAATTGGGATGGGGGAGCGATTGATTGTGGAGGTGGAGCGGACCGATACTCAGTACCCTTCAGCATTTTCTTCAGGTAAATCCGTTTCTTTTTTTTCTACTCAAGAAGGATTCCATGGTTCGGAATTTCGAGTAAATGGAGTGGTCAATCAGGCGAAAAGAGATTCCCTAATCGTCACCCTTCAGGCAGATGAAGTTCCGGATTGGATGGACTCAGGCAGGTTGGGAGTAGACTTACTCTTCGACGAGGCAAGTTATCGAGAAATGGAAGCGGCTCTTAAAAAGGTGATTTCTTCCGAGGTTCCCCGGCTAACCGAGCTTCGAGAAATAGCTTATGGAGAAAAAAGTCCAAAATTTAAAGATATCAACCAGGTTCAACTGGAGGGGTTGAATTTTTCCCAAAATCTAGCCTGTCAAAAAATAGAGTCCGCCCAAGATTTTGCGATTGTACATGGACCTCCTGGAACTGGAAAAACGACTACTTTGATTGCGGCCATTCAGCAGGCTGTCGCTCTAAATCAGCGAATATTGGTGACAGCACCTAGTAATGCAGCTGTGGATTTACTTGTAGAAAAGTTAGTCGATCGAGGAATTCAAACCCTTCGATTGGGGCACCCTGCTCGGGTGGAGGAGAAAATTCTCAATCAAACCTTGGATGCCAAAATTGCTTTTCACGACAGCTATCGAGATCTAAAAAAACTCAGAAAGGAAACCGAATCTTACCTTCGCTTGGCCAAGCAATACAAGCGTAACTTTGGTCCAGAGGAGCGTGCACAGCGGAAACTGATGTATCAGGAAGTGTCCCGAATTCGTGAGGCCGCTGAGCATTTGGAGGATTATATTCGAACAGATATTTATCAGCGAACTCAGGTTTTTGCCAGCACCTTGGTTGGATCCTCCTCCCATCATTTGAAAGGGATAGTATTCGATGTCGTTTTTATCGATGAAGCTGCCCAAGGATTGGAGGCAGCTACTTGGATTCCTATCTTGAAGGCCAAAAAAGTGGTGTTTGCTGGGGATCATTGCCAGTTGCCTCCGACTATCAAATCCTATGATGCGGCAAAACAGGGCTTATCTACTACACTTTTTGAAAAAATAATTCGGCGACAGCCTCAAACAGCGCAAATGCTACAGGTTCAATACCGAATGCCAGAGGCCATCATGGGCTTTTCCAATCAGCACTTTTACGATGGGAAATTGGAAGCTGCTCCAAATACGCAGTTTCATGCATTCAGTCCGGAAGAAGCCGTATTAGAATGGATCGATACAGCAGGGTCAGGATATACCGATCAGCAGGAGGCCGAAAGTTTGAGCACATTTAATCCTGAGGAAGCTCGATTTGCATGCACCTATCTCAATGATACTGTTAAACGGATTGGGTTTGGTTTGTTCAAGGAAAAAGGCTGGTCTATTGGCTTAATTGCTCCGTATTCTGCCCAGGTCAGAAGGCTACGTCATTTGATTTTTGAAACCTATGAATTCCCCAATCTGAAAGCATTTGCGGATTTGATAACCATCGATACTGTGGATGGATTTCAAGGACAAGAGCGAGACTTGATGTTGATCTCCTTGACGAGATCCAATGAGAAGGGAGAAATCGGGTTTTTGGCCGATGAGCGAAGAATGAATGTGGCAATCACCCGTGCCAAACGTAAGTTGATCCTAATCGGAGATAGCAGTACACTGGCTCAGAATCCTTTTTTTGATGAATTGATTCGATATGTGGAGACCTCGGGATCCTATCGAAGTGTCTGGGAGTTTTTGTAGAAGGCAGGGGAAATGGATTCCATGCATCAAGAGGCAGGTAACCGATTGATGGATTCATTGCTTTCATTGCTCTTGTAATTATTACTAGCGAGTGAAAGCTAAACCCAACAACTCGCCTTTTTGGGTGTAGGGTAGATTCAATTCCAAAATTCATTGGATTTAAAATCCTTACTCCGTGATTTTTCCAAAATCTTCTTCATGGATTAGTTTCAGCCATTTTCCCATTTTCTTTTGAATCACCTTAAAATGATGGAGCTCTTCCGGGGTGATAAGTGAAACTGCTTCTCCCTCCATGCCTGCTCTACCGGTACGTCCGATTCGGTGAATATAGTCCTTGGGAGATCGAGGAAGCTCGTAATTGATCACCAAAGGAAGAGCCTGAATGTCAATTCCCCTTGCAGCCAAGTCAGTGGCTACTAATACCCGGATTTTCCCGGATTTAAATTTGGCTAAGGCTTCCATTCTTGCCCCTTGACTTTTATCTCCATGAAAAGCAACTGCAGGGATGCCGTTTTTACTGAGCTTGCCGACTACATTGTCAGCGGTGCGGATTGAGGATGTGAAAATCAAAATTTGCTTCCAATCTCCCGATTGAATGAATTGCCGGAGGAAGGGTCCTTTTGTTTCGGGACTGACTCGATAGGCGCTTTGTTTGATCAAGTCTGGAGTAAAATCTTCTGCCGCTACTTGGATTTTAACCGGTTCACGGAGCAATTTTTGGATCAGTTCTTCCACCTCTTGATCCATGGTTGCAGAAAATAAAACGGTCTGTTTTTTCTTAGGTACTTGAGCTAAAATCCGATCCATTTCCTCTCGGAAGCCCATTTGTAGCACTTTATCAGCTTCATCAATGACCAGCATTTTAATCCGATCAATACTCACCGCATTTCGCTCGATCAAATCAAGTAATCGGCCTGGAGTAGCTATCAAGATTTCTGTGCCTCCAAGTTTGATCATTTGGGGATTGATAGAAACACCCCCAAATACAGCTAAAGATTTGATCCTACGGGGTAAAAATCGGCTGAAGTTTTCGGCGACTTCTCCCACTTGCACCGCCAATTCCCGAGTTGGAACCATAACCAACACTTGGATGGCTCGATCATTAGGGGCTTCTTTCGCAAGTAATTGTTGAAGAATAGGAAGGATGTATGCGGCAGTTTTTCCCGAACCTGTGGGTGCTAATCCCAAGACATCTTTCCCTTTTAAAAGTAGAGGAATTGCTTCCACTTGAATCGGATAGGGTTGGGTGTATTCGGCACGTTGGATGGAACTAATCAGTTCCGGATTCAGACCTAGATCGGCAAAACTCATGGGGTTGATTTTTTACAAAGGTAGGGATGTCTGGTAAAAGCTAATGCTAGCGTCCTAAAGTCACGGTGATTGACCGAATTTGATCTGAATTTTCACCTTCTGTCAAATGATCTTGTAATTCAAGTCAAATAAAAGCAAATTGGAAAGTGCCTATTGAGGCTGTTCTTCAAGGGGTTCCAAATTCATTCAACCGATGAATTTTTTTCTTATTCAAGATGATAAAGGTCATTTTGAAAGAAAAAAGAACTTGAATTCAGCTTTCGCTTTAAACCCAAAATTTCCGATTACTATGTGCCGAAGTGCGTTGTGGATTTGTGTTGCTAGTTTGTTGCTTATTTGTTCTTGCCAAAATCCGGGACCCTTACCGGAAACCCCGGATAGTCCTGCTCGAACCCCGGAGGAGGAAGCCTTGACCTTTCAGATCGAAGATGGATTTGAGGTGCAGTTGGTTGCCTCGGAACCGCTCGTGGAGGCACCTGTTCACATTCAGTTTGATGAGGATGGCAGACTTTGGGTACTGGAAATGCGGGGCTACATGAATGATATGGAGGGTTCCGAAGAAAATCTACCCGTCGGCTCAGTGGCTATTCTTGAAGATACCGATGGAGATGGGGAAATGGACCGACGGACGGTCTATTTGGATTCGCTTTTTATGCCTCGCTCCTTGGGTTTATATAAAAATGGAGCCTTGGTGGCAGAAAATCATGCACTTTGGTGGACAGAAGATACCGATGGGGATTGGAAGGCTGATCTAAAGGTGCTGGTAGATTCTACATATTCGGCAAATGGCCTTCCGGAGCATTCGGATAATGGCTTTGTTCGAAATGCAGACAATTGGTATTACAGCGCTAAATCACGCCTTCGATACAAGCGTATGGGGGACAACTGGATTCGAGATTCAACCGAGTTTAGAGGTCAATGGGGCATCACCCAAGATGACGAAGGCAGGCTGATTTACAATTACAATTGGTCCCAACTCCATGGGGATTTGGTGCCTGCCAACTATCTGTCTCGAAATCCCAACCATCAACCCACTTCCGGAATCGATCATGGATACACGATCGATAGACGTGTTTATCCGATTCGCTCCAATTTAGCGGTCAACCGAGGGTATATCCCCGGTACGTTGGATTCCGCTAATCGTCTTCTGGAATTTACGTCTGCCTGTTCTCCGATAATCAATCGAAGCCATCTTTTCCCTGAAGAATATTATGGAAATGTTTTTGTCTTAGAAAATGCCGGAAACCTCGTAAAGCGAAACGTTGTGAAGCAAAATGGGATTTTGGTGGAGGCATTTGATCCCAATCCCGGAAGAGAATTCATGGCGTCCACGGATGAGCGATTTCGTCCGACTCACGGGACTTTTGGGCCTGATGGGGGATTTTATTTAGTGGATATGTATCAGGGGATCGTTCAGCATGGGGCTTACATGACGGACTACCTTAGAGAAAAAATACTTGAGCGTAAGCTAGATTCACCCGGGCATATGGGACGGATATGGCGAATAGTTCCGAAAGGAGCCAAGTTGCAAGGGGCTCCAAAGCTTTCTCAGGCCAGTACAGGAGAATTGGTAGCTTACCTTTCGCATCCTGATGGCTGGTATCGGGATATGGCACAGCGTTTATTGGTTGATAAATTAGAACCAACCGCCATTCCTCTTTTGGAAAATATGCTCAAATCCCAAGGTCAGGAGTTGGCAAAGTTTCATGCACTTTGGACTTTAGAAGGGATGGGAGAGTTAAGCCCGGAAATTTTATTGGAGGCTTTAAATGACCCAAGTGATTTAGTGAAAGTCACTGCCCTGAGGCAATTGGAAACATTTGCGCTCGCGGAATCGGAGATTCAAGTACAAGTTGGGGAGCGGGCAAGTCAACTCGCTGAAAACGCATCTGAAAAATTAGCCCTTCAATTGGCCCTAAGTGCTTATTCATTCCCAAGTGCCTCCAGCAATTTAATCCTTCAATCCATCCTGCAAAAATACGGGCACTTAGCACTCATTCGGGATGCTGTGATGAGTAGTTTGGCAAATCGAGAATGGGAGTTTTTGCAATCCTTGATCGATCATCCCAATTGGCAGGATCAGAATTCTGATCGGGAAATTGTTCTTGAAATGCTAGCAGGAGCAATCTTGAAAAAAGGTGATTCAAACCAAATATTAGCACTTTTTGAGGTTTTAAATTCAACCCCAGGAACTTGGAAAAAGGAGGTCATCCTCAATGGTCTTGCGATTAAAGCTGGAGAATTGGAAGAAGCCGGCGCTATTCGATTGGCAGAAAAACCTAAGTTTTTGGATCAGGACCTCCCCCTTGATCCCAGCAGAAAGCAATTTCTTTTGCGGGCCTTTTCCTGGCCAGGATTTAAGCCTTCAGCGGCAAGTCATGGCGAATCAATTTTGGATGAAAAGGGGATGAAGCTTTTTGCCGAAGGCCGGCAGAAATACCTGACTTCTTGCTCGGGCTGCCACGGAAATAACGGAAAAGGAGCTTCCCGAATGGGGCCTCCTCTAGCAGGTTCTGAATGGGTGCTAGGAGATGAAGTTCGACTTAGCTTGATCTTACTGCATGGAATCGAAGGTCCAATCGAGGTTGCCGGCAAGAAATACGATGCTCCTGAAATTTTACCTGTGATGCCCTCTCATTCTACCTTGGATGACGGAAGTATTGCGGCGATTCTGACCTATATTCGAAATGAATGGGGAAATCAAGCCCCTACAGTTACAGGACGTACGGTTGGATCAACTCGCGTACTTAACCAAGGTCGTGTTTATCCCTGGTCTGCCGCCGAACTGAACGCCCATATTCAAAAATCCGCCTCTAACCCCAAACCCTAAGCCCAATAAGCCTATGATAACCCAAGACCCCAGTTTGCTTTCATCCCATGGAAGAAGAGCATTTCTAAAAAAATCAGCACTTGCCACAGCTGCATTAGCTTGGCCATTTGCGGCATTGCCGGAAAGTTTACGAGGGGTTTCGATGGGGGTGGTCGTGCATTCTTATGGTGCGAGATGGGGTTCAAAGATGGAAAGCGAAACTTATCCGGGCTTTAGTGATGCCTTGGATTTGATGCGTCATTGCCATGCGATCGGCGCGGGAGGAATCCAGACCACGGTTGGAGGATGGGCAGAGGATTTTGCAAAAAAAGTCCGTGACGAGCGAGAGAAGCTCGGAATGTATCTCGAGGGAAGCATTGCTTTGCCCAAAGATGAAACCGATTTAGCAAGGTTTGAAAAAGAGGTGCAAATGGCCAAGGAGGCAGGAGCTACTGTGCTCCGTTCGGTTTGCCTGAGTGGAAGACGATATGAAAATTTCAAAACGGAAGAGGAATGGAAGTCTTTTCAAGCGAAATCCCTAAAATCCATTCAACTTGCTGAAGCTGTAGTTCGAAAGCAGCAAGTTCGTTTGGCTATTGAAAATCATAAAGATTGGAGGGCTGCTGAACTCGCCCAAATTATCCGAAACCTAAGCAGTGAATGGGTAGGAGTGACCTTGGATTTTGGGAATAATGTTTCCCTGCTGGAGGATCCCATGGAAGTGATTCGAACCTTGGCACCTTTTGCCTTTTCTACCCATGTCAAGGATATGGGAGTGAAAGCCTATGAAAAGGGCTTTTTACTTTCAGAAGTTGAATTGGGACAAGGAATTGTGGATTTAAAGGAAGCGGTGGATTTATGCAAAAAATACAATCCTCAAGTTACTTTCAGCTTGGAAATGATTACCCGTGATCCCTTGGAAGTCCCTTGTTTGGAGGAAAGCTATTGGGTTACTTTTGATGAGGATAAAGCAAAAGACCTCGCAAAAATTCTCCGGTGGGTTCGTGATCGATCCTTTCCAGGAGACTTGCCTTCTGTCAAAAACCTCGATTCAGAGGGAAGGCTAGCCTTCGAAGAAGAAAACGTGGTAAAGTGTCTTTCTTATTCCCGAAAAGAGCTTATGTTTTAAATTAGAAATACGAGATACAGGTGCCTTATTACCCTCCGTCGTACTTACTTTATTGAAATGCTAATCACAATCAGCTGTGGACTGTTGTCTGTAGACTGTTGACAAATCAAAAACCAAAAATCCAATGTCCACCCTCGACTTCTCTCAACTCCCCGGTCTTTCCATTTTTTCACTCAAAGGTAAATCTGCCATCATCACGGGAGGAACCAAAGGCCTTGGCTTGGCTATGGCTGCTGGGCTTGCTTCAGCAGGTGCCAATGTCCTTTTGGTTTCCCGAAATGCTTCCGATGGCGCTGAGGCGGCAGCAGAAATTGCATCGCACTATGGAGTCAAGGCCATGACTTTTGCTGCAGACGTAGCTGATCAGTCGGGGATGGAAGCCATGGCGAAGTTTGCCTTTGATGCTTTTGGCAGGATCGATATCCTGATCAATTCTGCTGGGATTAATATCCGAGGAGCAATCGATGAACTTTCACAGGAAGATTTTTCCAAAGTGATGGAAGTAAATGTCAATGGCACTTGGTTAGCTTGTCGAGCGGTAACGCCTTTCATGAAGGAGCAACAAAAAGGAGCCATCATCAATTTGGCCAGTACTTTAGGATTGGTGGGACTGGCTAACCGAACCCCTTACACAGCGAGCAAAGGTGCTGTGGTGCAGATGACCCGAGCTTTGGCGTTGGAACTTGCACCTTGGAACATTAATGTGAATGCGATTTGCCCGGGACCGTTTTTGACGGAAATGAATCTACCGATTGCAGATACCGAGGAAGGGAAAAAGTTTGTGGTTGGAGCCACTGCTTTGGGGCGCTGGGGAGAACTGAAAGAAATCCAAGGAGCTGCCATTTTCTTGGCCTCAGATGCGGCGACTTACATGGTGGGTTCGATGGTGACCGTGGATGGAGGTTGGACAGCCAGGTAGGTTGGAAAAAATATAAGCATCTTCCTTTTTTAAGGCTTATTTACAATCAAGTGTTTAAAAATCATAGCCTTGCAGATTAGAAGTTCAAACTCTAATCTGCAAGGCTAATTCTTTAATTGATCTTAACCGAGAAAAATACTCAAGATATAAACCAAGCAAATTGCGGTAATTCCAGCAATCAAGGTTCCCATGCTGTGGGATTGATTTCCCTGTTTGGTAGTCATTCCTGAGAGTTGCGTGACCACCCAAAATCCGCTGTCATTGGCATGGGAAATTCCTAAAGCACCTGCACCGATCGCTACACAGGTAAAGACCTTCATCATTTCAGAATCCAAACCTAAAGGACCCAACATCGGAGCCACGATGGAGGCTGTGGTGATCATTGCTACGGTGGTAGATCCTTGGGCGGTTTTCAATCCAAAGGCAATCAAAAACGGAAGGAAAATTCCCCAATTCGCATCGCTCATCGTGGAGGTTACGAGGTCTCCCACTCCTGAATTTTGAAGCATTTTCCCAAAAACCGCTCCTGCTCCGGTGATCAAAATGACTGGTGCAGAAAGCAAGATTGCCTCCCCAATCCAACCCGAAGAAGACAGGAGTTTGCGGTCAAATTTCTTAGGAAGGGTAAAAGATAAAATCGCTCCAATCAGCAAGGCGATGACAGGTGTGCCAATAAATTGAATGGCCTTGATGATTCCGCCTTCGCCCAAGGGTTTGGTGGGATAGTTGGCGATGGATGCTAAAATGATTAGCACCAATGGAACTAAGATTGGAAGTAAAGCAGATCCGAATTTGGGACGATCCTCGAGTGGAACCGTTTTCTCATCGGTCACTACTTTAGGCTTTAAGGAAATTTTAGTAACCGCTTTTTGGACAAAAATCAACAAAGGAATCAAGGTGAGCAGAGATACTAATCCCCCATAAAAAATGACCAAGCCTAAGTCAGCTCCTAATATTCCTGCGGTAGCAATTGGGCCAGGTGTGGGAGGTACCAAGGAATGACTCGCCATGGCGCCTAAGGAAACAGCCACAATCGTAGCGGCATAGGACAAGGAGCTTTTGGAAGCCAAAGACTTCGCGATGGGATTCATCATGATGATCGTACTGTCTCCAAAAACCGGGATGGAAAGCACCCAGCTGCTCAACATCAGGGAAAGATTCACCGATTTTTCCCCAACCCATTTCAAAACTTTTTCAGCTATGACCAAGGCTCCTCCTGTTTTTTCAAGGAAAGTACCCAAAATCACACCTAGCAAAATCAGCAATCCTACGCTTCCCATCACTCCGCCAAATCCTTCCGAGATAGATTTGAGGATCAGCTCGGTATCCATCCCCATCATTAATCCATAAATGATCGCTCCCAAAAACAGAGCTAAAAAAGGATGGATGTCAAACTTGATTATGGAAATTAAAATCAAGGCGAGTGCCGCCAGGATAATCAAAAGAGTTAGCATTTCGGTGTGTTTCGGGTTTATTGGAAAGGCAAGGAGAATCCAGTCTCCCAGCGAATTCTAAAAATTAAGGAAAAAAGCCTAAAACCAAAGTCCGGTCATGGATTTTAGCCTTGTATCCATTCATCTGTCGGTTTTTCTGGCCTTTATTTCTATTTTATGTGGAAATCCTCCTGCTATGAAAAATTTTATTTCTGGGCTATTCCTAATCCTTATCATCCTGCATTCAGCCTGCGATTCCTCTCCGAAAATGGCGAGCTATGAATTACTCCCCAGTCCTCGTGAACTCTCCATTTCCGGTCAATCGGAATTGGATATAAATCTGGTGGAGAAAGCTGCCATGCAGGCGAAAGAACTAATGCTCGAAAAAGGAGATCTAAGTACCGTGAAGGAGATTTCCTTTCAATTGATAACAGGAGGCGATGAATCCTCAGAAAGTTATCAGTTGGAAATTACCAAAGATCAAATTCGAATCCAGGCTTCCACTTCAGCTGGGCTTTGGTATGGCCTGATGACCTTGAATCAAATTATTCAAGATGCCAAAGATCAAGATGCTTCTTTGCCAATTCTTTCCATTAAGGACGAACCTGCCTTGGCTTATCGGGCCGTTCACTTGGATGTCAAGCACCATTTGGAGAAAAAGGAATACTATTTCGAATTGATGGATCGATTTGCAGCCTTAAAAATCAATGCCGTCATCGTCGAAATCGAGGACAAACTGAAATACGAACGTCAGCCGAAAGTGGGTTCTTCGGATGCTTTTACCATTCCTGAATGGAGAGAACTTAGCGAGTTTGCGATGGCTAGAAATATCCGAATCAGTCCTTTGGTGCAAGGCTTGGGGCACGCTTCCTTTATTCTCAAGCATCCTGAATACATTCCCCTTCGCGATGATCCCGAAAGTGACTGGGCATTTAATCCCCTAAACGAAGAAACCTACCAAGTTCAATTTGATCTGTATGAAGATGCCTTGGAAGCTTTTCCGTATGCCAACTATTTGCATGTGGGAGGGGATGAGGTGCATACTACGGGAAGGAACTCCGGCAAATCTCCTCTCGAACTCCAGTTGATCTGGCTCAATCGGGTCAGTGAATATGCTGCGCAAAAGGGACTTACTCCGATTTTTTGGGATGATATGCCACTCAAAAATGCAGAGGTCTATCGTTCCATTTACGATTCTAAGCTTAATCAAGCCCAAGTGGATAGCATCTGGTCAGTCAATGAACCCAACCTCAATAAGTACATTGATCTCTTTCCGAAAAACTGTGTCTACATGCGCTGGAATTATGATATGCCGGAGTCTCCGGGAAATAACAGGGCAATTCAATGGTTTACAGACCATGGCTTAAAAGTCATGGGGGCTACAGCGGGACAAACGCGTTGGAATCTGATGCCTCAAGACCAAAGCAACACGAATAACATTCGAGATTTTGCGCTGATTTCAATCCGGAATAAAGCCGATGGATTGCTATTGACGCTTTGGGATGATGATTCTCCGCACTTCGAATTGTATCAGCGAGGAATTGCACTTTTTGCGGAATATACTTGGGCAGGAGAAAAGCGATCGGTCGAGCAGCTCCATCAAGCCTATCGACAGCGAGCTTTTGGTCCAGCCTTGGCCACCACCAATCAGGATTTTATCAATGCCTTGGAGGGCCCTGTGGCGGAATGGAAAAATTTGCTTTTGGAGAACAAACGCGATCGTAATCGCCTCCGAAATTTGGATAGTCCGCTTGATCAGGCGATTCTTCCATTTCCGAATTTGGATTCAGCTGGTACTTGGACGGAGAAAAATGCATCCAAGATCGCCCAAGCTCAAACCAATTTGGCTAGGGTAGATTCCATTCTAGCTCAAATTCAGGAGGCCAAAAAATCTGCCCTTCGAAATACCTATCAGCTTGAGGTTTATGAGCAGGTGGCTCAGGTGGTTCAATTTTCAAATCGGGCGATCTTGACTTTGGCCGAATTGGATGAACCCAGCGGAGAAAAGCGAGAAGTAGCCATGTCTAAACTTCAGCAAATGGAAGCGGAGTGGGCTTCTATTCAATCTAAAGTCGAAGAAGTCTATGGCAAAACCCGGCAGTTGAACAAACCTTCCGATTACATTCTTGATCAAGACCATCACCATCACCTCGCCAATCAAGCGTTGGCTTTTAAGGATTGGCAATTTTATGTGGAGGGCTTGTTTTTAGAAAAGTTGAAGCGGGAGATCAAGTAAGTATTAGACTTGTCAGGTTTTCAAAACCTGACAGGTCTTTTTGATTTGGAATTTTTTTTTTGGAAATCGATCGTGCCTTCAGCACTCGGCAAAATAATGATTCTTTAATCCCAGAATTGAGTTCTGGGCTATTACAGGAAATGCCTTTGGTATTTATTCAAGTGCTATTTGAATATATAGGCACCAAAGGTGCGATTTGTAATAGCCCCAAATTGAATTTGGGGCAAAACCAGAAGTAATTTTTCCAGAGCGCTGAAAGTGCGATCTGTAAAAAAAGATCTTCCAGGTTGTCAAAACCTGAAAGGTTTTTTCACTCATTAAAAAACGGTCGCATCTCTTCGTGGATTTCTTCCCGGAGGGTTTTTAGCTTCAGTGCATATTCCTGCAATTTCTTTTCTTGGTCGGTTTTCGGAACCCATGGTTTGACCTTTTTTGGACTTCCATTTTCATCCACTGACACGAAAATGATGATGCAGTGCGTCTTTTTTTCAAACTTCTTCTGTTCAAAACTTCGGGAATACACCTCGACCATGATGTGTATACTCGATCCTCCGGTGTAGATCACCTGGGAATCAATCTTGATGACTTCCCCAATCCCAATCGGCTTGTAAAATCGAATCCCGCCCACATAAACGGTCACACAGTAGCTTTCAGCCCAGTTTCGAGCGCAGGTATAGGCCGCTTGGTCGATCCACTTCATCACGGTTCCCCCGTGCACTTTTCCCCCGAAATTGACATCGCCGGGTTCGCTGATAAATTGAAAACTAGTTTTGTGAGCAGGCATAGGTTGAGCGTGTATTAGTGATGAATTTCGGTTTCTCCAGTTTCTTTGACGACAATTTCATTTCCATCGGTTCCTGCATAGACGACGATGATTTCCACCGGCTCGTCTCCTTCATTTTTTCCATAATGAATCAGGTTTACCGTCTCCACAATTGGATCTCCAGCCTTCATGTGGAGCGTATTTCCCTTGCTATCGATGACGGTCAATTCTCCTTTGAGCAAGACTCCTGCATTGATCACGGGATGATAATGTTTGGGCAATTCCGCTTGAGGAGGTATTGTCACCTTGACGATGGAGATTTTCGGTTTTCCTTCCGGATAGGCAGGAAGGCTATCTCCATTCCAAGAAAGATGGGATTCGATCAGGAGTTCGGAACTTGGCTGAGCAACCGTAGAAGTTTCTTGATTGGTTTGGCAAGCCGAAAGTCCAAGGATTCCCAGAAGGGAAATCAGCAGGAAATTTTTCATAGCAATAAAATGTAAAGGATGGCTAAGAGTCCTCCGAAGAAGGCAACGGCATAGCCACGAATTAGGTACATGCGGAGGCTGCTGCTACCGGCATATAGTCCAATTCCAAGTTTGACCAAGGTGTTAGAAATAGTGGCGATAAAAACAGCGATTTCGGCAATCGAAACAGTAAGTGTATTTCCGGTCAGTTTGGAAACTGAGATCGTGATGGCGTCAATATCTGAAATCCCGGCAATAGCGCTGGAAATCAAAGTGCCGCTCTTTCCTAGATTTTCATTGGCATAACTCACAGCCAGCAAAATCCCCATGTATAAGAGGCCGAAGACCAAGGCGCTTTTTAAATCCAGGGGCTTTTTGAGGGTAGACTCGGTTTCAGTATGAACTTCTTTTTTGTCTTTTTGGAAAATAAAAAAGGTGAATCCCAAGGTCGCAGCAAAGATCAAGACGAGGGGAACGAAGACCGCTCGAAATAGGTCTTGATTGAAGAGGAAGGTCCAGATCAACACTCGGATAAACATGATCGAGGAGGCTGCCAAAATCGCTGTTGCGCAGGAGGCAGACAGGCTTGGGCTTTCCTTGCTTTTTTGAGCAAAAACCCAAGTAACTGCCGTACTGGAAACCAGTCCGCCGACAATTCCACTGAGTAAAATTCCTCGATTATTCCCCAGGAATTTGGTTAGCATATAGCCGAAAAATCCCAGTCCCGAAGTCAGCAAAACCACCCATCCGATTTCTCTCGGGTTGAGCACGTCGTAAGGACCGAAGGTTTCATCCGGGAGAAATGGGAAAATCAAAAGCGCCAAGACTACAAAGCGGATAAAGGCATAGAGTTCGTCAGGAGTAATCGCTCCTACGATGGACTTCAGTCGGAATTTGGAGGAAAGAACCACCACTACCAATACCGTAATCATCAAACTGATCTCCATCAAGCCATAAAAGGCCATGCTTCCCAATACGAAAGTAATCAGTCCGCTAATCTCAGTTGTCAATCCCCGATCACCCTGCAGGGCGGTTTGCCAATAAGAAACCGCAGTCAAAATGACTACCCCCAAAAACAAAACTCCATAGACCCAAGGGGCAAAGAGGTAGTAAAAAAGTCCTGCAATAAACCCCAGCAAAGCATGGAAAATAAAGGTTCGGATGCCGGAGTATCCGTGGGAACTTTCCTTCATGGCGCTGTACTGCCGCTCCAATCCAATCACGGCTCCGATTCCAATCGCAACAAGCAAGCGGATCAGCAAGTCCCATTGACTGAGGGAAAAGGATTCTTGATCGATGATTAGGCTTTCCAAAGGATGTGTTCGAAAGGAGGCTGGGTTATTCCTTCCAAATCAAATATTCTGATTTATCCCTGTAGAAGCAAGTCCTTGGAGTGAATTGTGGGGGAAGCATGGGGGTTAGGAGGTTAGGGAGTTAGGAAGTAGGGGAGTTAGGGAGAAAGGAAGTAGGGAAGAATGTCCGATGTCATGTTCTATAACCTTTGAGGTTGCTGGATTGCCTTTGAAAATCTTTAAAAATTCCTCTGCGTCCTCTGCGTCCTCTGCGCCTCTGCGGTGATTTATTGCGGTGAATTGAAAGCCTGAAGACTGCGTACAACTAAGTCCAAGTCTGAAGACTTGAACTAGGCGGGAGTTATGGTGTAGGGGAGCATGGAGGTAAGGAAGTTGGGGGGTTAAGGTGCAGGGAAATAGGGAAGAATGTCCGATGATAGATGAATGGAGTCAGATGGAATGTACTAGAGCCCTTGAGGTTCTTTTTTGGATTGCCTTTGAAAATCTTTAAAAATTCCTCTGCATCCCCTGCGCCTTTGCGGTGAATAATTGCGGTGAATTGGCAGTCTGAATACTTGAACTAGTCGGTCCCTACATAGATTTCTGACGTTGGAGCATAAGGTCGATCCGTCGTTTATTTTCTTGTTGAAGAAGAGTGGGGTAAAGATTTAGAATGACATTGGGGATCATCATCATAAGCCCAAAAACCAGGCTTACATTCAATACTTGATATCCAGCAGCAAGGGTCACAAAGATAAATTCGATTAGGTGGCTTACCTCTGCCAGAGTCATTTGATGACGAATGGATTTCAAATCTGTCTGTTTTCCTTCCACCTTGATCGCTTGATTCAAGAACCTGAAAAAGGTGTTTTTTACAAGCCATCTAAATTGATCTATTCCAATGGCTTTATTGGTTGACTTCTTTGGTATAAAATTCAAGTAAGACAACTTTTCATAATAGCTGGTCTTTAGTAAAAGTGAATTGCCGATCATACCTACCATCCAAGAAATAATGGACATGGACAAGCCAAAACTGAAACCCAATAGAAGGTGCTTGAGGATCATGAATAAAAACGCCTAGTTGATTAAAAATAAATGTTATCGGGAATTTAAATTATCCAAGCTGAACTTCCGAATAGCAATTTTGAAAAAGTGGATAGTATGTCGGATGACCTTTAAGGGATTTAGCTGGATTCCCTTTGAAAATCTTTAAATACCCCTCTGCGCTCCCTGCGCCTCTGCGGTGATTTATTAGCAGTCTGAAGACTGCATACAACTAAGTCCATGTCTAAAGACTTGAACTAGTCGGGAGTTAGGGTGAAGGGGAGCAGGGAGGTAAGGAAGTTGAGGATTTAGGGAGCAGGGAAGAATGTCCGATTTAGGATGTATGAATGCGTATGGAATGTCATATAACCCATGAGGTTTTTTGCTCGACTCCCTTTAATAATCTTTAAATAACCCTCCGCGTTCTCTGCGCCTCTGCGGTGAATAATCGCGGTGATTTTGCAGTCTGAAGACTTGAATTTGTTGGGGTCAAAGGGAAATGTCAATTTGCTTGACTCGTACATCTCTTGGGACAATTTCTCCCTTCGCTTCAGACCAAGTTGTATTGTTTTGGTCTAGGTATTGGATGCTGCTCGAGATTCGGAGAACCTCATTGGGGCCAACAGTTCGGGCAATGTTTTTTTGAAGTTTCAAGGGGTCGCTTGGTGCTGCATATTCTCGAATCGAACGCATACTAAAAACCGTGTCCCATATCACAGTATTGCTTCCATTTCCCAAATCCTCCAGTGAAATACTCAAATTTACCGATGCTTGAGTCTGATCATAAATCGCTTCGCTATATTCCTTAGCTCTCGCGATTCGGTAATTTAAGGTATGCTCAATCCGATTGTTGACTACGTCAGGGATGGTTTCGTCCTCTAGAATGCATCCACTTACGAAGAAGAGCATTAGAAAAGCAATGACTAGCAATTTTCTAGTTGAACCGAAAAGAGGTGATTTTTTCGAGGAATTTATGATCGGAAAATCTTTCCATACTAGGCTTGAAACGAACTGTTTCATTGGACTCATAAAGATTGGTGTTTAGCTTTCGTATCTACAAAACGGGAAAGAAGGCATTTTGCTACAAATTTAAATCACCTTTTGTGGGATTGTCTGGTTTTATTGAAAGAAATAGGGAAGTATGGGAGAAGGGGAGTTGGGAGAGATGTAGGATGTCGAAAGTTGGGTGTCCAGTAATCTTTGAGGTTCTTTTTTGGCTTGCATTTGAAAATCTAAAAATTTACCTCTGTGCCCTCTGCGGTGAATAAACGCTGTGAATTGGCAGTCTGAAGACTGCATACAACTAAGTCCAAGTCTGAAGACTTGAACTAGTCGGGTTTTTTGAGAAGGGGGTGTGGTAGTTGGGAGAAATGTTGGGGGTGGAAGTTTAATGACCTTTTAGGACTTTACTGGATTCCAATTGTAAATCTTAAAATATCCCTCTGCGTCCTCTGCGGCTCCGCGGTGAGTCTTTTCTGCTAATCTGCGGTGAATAAAAAAAAGGGAGCTGAGCCCCCTTTTTATGGATGAATCATTCAACTGATCACTTCAGATTAGCCTTAAAAAACGCGATGGTTTTGTCCCAGGCCGCCTTGGCAGCTGCCTCGTCATATCTTGGAGTCGTGTTGTTATGGAACCCATGATTGACGCCCGGATAGTTGATCATTTCGTATTTTTTGCCATTGGCTTTCAAAGCTTCCTCGTAAGCCGGCCAACCTGCATTTACCCGCTCATCGAGTTCGGCGTAGATGACTAAAAGTGGAGCCTGAATTTTTGGAACATCTTCCACCGCGGGCTGTCCTCCATAGAATGGGACTGATGCTTTCAGATCAGGAATTCGAACCGCCATCGCATTGGAAATCCAACCTCCAAAACAGAATCCCACCACGCCAACATTGCCGTCACAGTCAGGATGATTTTTCAGAAATTCATAAGCTGCGATAAAGTCCTCGAGCATTTCATCACGATTTCGCTTAGCCTGCATGGTTCGTCCTTCGTCGTCATTTCCAGGATAGCCTCCCAGAGGAGTCAAGGCATCCGGAGCAATCGAGATAAAGCCATCCACCGCGCATCTCCTTCCCACATCTTCGATATACGGATTGAGTCCACGGTTTTCATGAACCACCACGATTCCAGGAAATTTCCCCTTGCCAGCAGGCTTGGAGAGCAATCCCTTAATCTGTCCTCCACCCTTGGGCGAGTCGTACATGACATAATCCGAACTTTGCATGCGCTCGTCATTTGGCTCAATGGTGCGTGTATTTACATAATCCGGCATCATGCTGCTCATCAGAGCAGTTACCGTAATCCCGCCAACGGCATAGGCGGATAGTTTTTCGACAAAAGTTCGACGATCCAGCTTGTTGTGGCAGTAGTAGTCGTAGAGGTCAAAAGCTTCCTGAGGGATATCCTCTTTGCGTAGTTTTTCCATGGTTTGGTTTGATTTAGTGTGTATAAGTTATTCAAAATCAAGTCAAGAAAAACCCAAATCTGGAGAGCGGATAAAAAATGGAGGTGAAAGGAGGGGAAGTATGGAAGTTAGGAGGTAAGGAAGTTGGGGGGTAGGGAAGTATGGGGGTAAGGAAGTATGGAGTGTAGGAAGTTTTGGAGTTTGGATGTAAGGAAGTCGGGAAGTGGGGAGACCGAAGACAGGAGATGGAAGACATAAAATCTATTCTAAATAACCTTTGAGTTTTTAAGCTTGCTTTTTTAAAATCCTCAATTTACCCTTTATGTCCTCTGCGCCTCTGCGGTGAAATAACTCCATAAATTCAGCAGTCTGAAGACTGCATACAAATAAGTTCAAGTCTGAAGACTTGAACTATTAGGAGTAAGGAAGTAAGGTCCGGTGACCGATGTCCGATGGTTTTTAGACTGAAAATATCTCTGCGTCCTTTGCGCCTCTGCGGTGAAAATAGTTGAGTCCTTTTGAAAAAGTTTGGGGAGATTTCAAACTTTTTGCTTTGGGAATTGTCCTTAGGACATGGAAAAAAATTATCCCAATTGGATGGCGATTTGCCTCAAACTGGCAGCAATTTATAATATACTTTGGGGGGCATGGGTGGTGATTTGGCCGAATACATTTTTTGAATGGACGGGAATGGCTCCACTCCAGCATCCCACCATTTGGCAAGGAACCGGCATGATCGTAGGCGTGTACGGCCTAGGCTACTGGTGGGCAAGTTATCAGCCTATGCGGCATTGGCCCATTGTGGCAGTTGGTTTTCTGGGGAAAATCTTTGGCCCCCTGGGATTTCTGTTCAATTACCTGGTCCTCCAAGAAATCCCCTTTCAATTCAGCTACACGCTCTATACCAACGATCTGATTTGGTGGGTTCCGTTTTTTCTTATTCTAAAGCGGGTTCATACCGAGATGCGATGGCAACTCCGATAACTCAGGTGGGGAAGTTAAAGGGAATTGAGTAATGGGTTTTAGAATCAGCTAACTAGCCAGAAAAAAGATAATTATGGATGTGATTCGTCTCTCGGTAGACTCGGGGCTATTTATTTTGGTGTGGTTGGTGCAGGTGATTATTTATCCTTCTTTCGCCCAAATCGATAAGGAAAAACTGCCCTCTTGGCATCGATTGTACACCCAGAAGATTCTTTATTTCGTAGGGCCAATGATGTTTATTCAGACGGGTTTGATTGCTTGGCAAGTCCTGATTGATCCTCTGGCTTTCCTTGCAGATGGATTGCTTTTATCAGGAATTTGGATCAATACCTTTCTGATCGCTATTCCCATTCATGCCTCTATCGATCGAGAAAAAACACTGGAAGGACTTCTACCAAAACTCCTTCGAGTGAACTTTTGGCGCAGCTTGATGTGGACAGGATTAGTTCTTCTTTCTCTGTGGAGGATGATTTGAGGGAAGTTGGGGAGTATGGGGGTAAGGAACTTAGGAAGTATGGAGGTGTGGAAGTAGGAAGTTGGAGAGTTGGGAGGTATTGAAGTAGGGGGGTAAGGAATCTGGGAAGAATGTTGGGGGTCTGATGACCGGTGACCGATGTCTGATTTCCGATGGGTTTTGGACTGAAAATATCTCTGCGTCCTTTGCGCCTCTGCGGTTAAATAACTCCATAAATTCAGCAGTCTGAAGACTGCATACAAAAAAGTCCAAGTCTGAAGACTTGAACTAGGTGGGGAGTTGGGAAGTATGGGAGTAGGGAAGTAAGGGAGTTGGGATGTACGTCGGATTACTGATAAGTGGAATTATATTGACTTTCTCCCCGCGTCCTCTGCGCCTCTGCGGTGAACAAAAATTCCTCTGCGCCTTTGCGGTGAGTTTACTTAGCGCCTTTGCGATGATTTATAAAATCCCTCCGAGGGCTGTTGAGACGGCATTAGTCAGCACATCGATCGCGGCATTGGCGGCTTTTTGGGCGATGGCTTTGGTGATCACTGCCACGGCGTGGAGTTCTGCTTCGAGGATCAATTTTTCGTCGTTTAATCGGGATTCAAATTTCTCCTGAGGCAAATCTCCAGTGATTCGCAGTTCGGCGATCAATGCCAGTCGTTCCTTTCGATTGGTTAAAAATTGAGTGGTGGCGGACTTTGCATCCATCCAGTTTTCAGAGACGGTTTCTTGTACCGCGCCTGACATATTGGCGATTACTTCATTGATGTCAAAATTCATGGCTGTTGGGAGGGAGAGGAGTTAGCGATTTCTTTGGCTTTTTCAGCGACTTGCATGGCAAAAAGAAGGTCCCCGAGCGTCTTGCGGTTGAGTTTGATCAGGCCGTCACTGAGGGTGTTGTCTGTGCGGTGTTCCTCCTTGTACTTGGTCCAGAGCTGCAGGGTGATCTCGCAGATTCGGACCGAGTTGGCATTTAGAGGGCGGATTTTGTTTTTATTCAGTAAGGAGACGAGTTCCACTTCGATATCCACATACTGCTCGGCAAACTGCTCAAACCTTCTGCCTCCGTTTTGGGTGGAGGTGGTTTCCAGCATCAAGAGGTAGAATTTATCAATCTCCTTGGTCGTCTGATCGATCTGCTCGAGAATCGCAGCATTATAGGGAGGAACTAAGGATACCTTGCAGGAACTGAAAAACAGCAGCAGCATGATCAGAGGTGTCAAACTGCGAATTCGTAAAGGATTCATAGGAAAAGGGATAAGGTTAAAAGTCATTGAAATTCAAACAGTAAGCGAAAATGGAATTTAATGAATTTTGAGGGTAAAAAAAGGAGGGGATGGTGAATTGTAAAATCCATTCAGTATTTATCAAATCTTAAAAAAATTAAAAAGAGATTAAGGGTAGAGGGAGATTTACATCAAATTGTAAATACAAATACACTTTGTAAATCTTGGAAGGGTAGGTAGATGGTCAAGTTGATCCCAAGTGTATTTCTCTTCGCCAAACTCTTCATGGCATTTGCATCCGGAATTTAAAATTTGAATTCCCTCAAATTTGGAGTCTGAGTGCCGTCTTTTAAATTCAAGTATTTCTTCTAGTTTGGCTTGATTCCAAAAGTGTAGATGTTCAAAATGAATCAATGTTTTCAAAAAATCGTCTTTATCGCCGAAATCGAGGATTTCTGGATTTGTTTTGAGGATAGAATAGATCTCATTTAAGTCTATATCCTTTAAATATTCATTTTTGAATTCCTCGAAAAATGGGATGATCATCTCTCTGAATCCAATTAAAACTCGAAGCTTCTTTTCAAATTCGATTGGGAATTTACATTGAATGCGAAATGGCTCATTTTGACTTAGTTTTTTTAAAACTAAATTGGATCTCTCTCCAAATGAATTCATTATTCCAGATAAGCTTCTTTGATCAGGATGTTGCCCTCGAATATGAAAATGATTTGATTCAAGTACCGATAGATTGTTTTCCAGTAAAAGTTCGGCTTGATGTTTTAAAAAGTTTAGGGATTGTTTCAAGAATTCATCTCTATAATTTTTAATCCCCTCCTTTCCTTTAGGCGTCAGCTTGTAAAACGGTATTAAGTGGATGTCATAAGATTTATCTTCCACTTCATCGAATACTCGTTTTGCTAAAATCTCTTTGTTACCAGTCTGAGGCAAATTGTTCTCTTTGAGAATTTTCTTTAGCTCGGGAACCTTTAAGACCTCTTCTTTTAAGCTAATTTCAATTAAACCTTGGGTAAGGAACTTGTCTAGAATTGGGTTCAATTCTCCAAGCAGTTCCTTGAATCGAGGCTCCCAATAGGGGTTATAGCCAAGTAGCTTATGGATTGGTGTTTTTTCTAAGGCCTCTAAGAATTCTAACTCATAATTGAACTTTGGAAAAGAAATTTTAAAAGCATCCGAGTCTTCTTTTTCCTCTTTTACCGTTTTTCCGAAAAATCGTTTTAAAAAGTTCATTTTGGTTTTTGTTTGCTCGAATATCGATTTTCCAGATTAGATTTTTGTTAGAATATTTTCTTCAACGTTTTGCAGCTACCCGAAGGTGGCGATTTCGAAGCATTTCACTGTCAACCAAGCAGAAACTTTGATAGAAGCACAAAGTTTGATTTAACCACTGAACCGCCACTTTTGGGCAGGTGCTGTTATCTGCTGGGTTTTTCCTATTCCTCATTTTTCAAATGCTCTGGTAATTCAATATTTTTCTTATAATTCTCGATGTTTGAAAAGTTATGATTTTTGTCGTACCACTTTTTGAATGTAATAGCGGTGAAAATGAATACGAGTACTACAATTACGTTTCCTATAATAAAGTCTGATTCAAGCTCTTTGTATTTAGTAATAGCTGAAGATATGTTCCAATTGCTATTCCATAATAAGGCAATAATGCCAAAAATAAAACCTACCAACCATCCTATTAACTCATAATTTGTCCTCTGTCTCCATTTTGAAACTTCTTGATTTATAAAGTTTTTTCTATCCTTATTAAGTTGTCTTTTTATATCGTCCTGTCGTTGTTGTTCAATTTTGGTTAATCTGTCTTGAAGTTCAGAGATTGTTTGGTCCTTAGAATTTGATACTTGTTCTGTGTTTTTGTTTTCAGCTTCTATTTTATCCTTTTTTTCTTTTAACTCCTGTCTAGCTTTATCTAGGCTACTTATTTGTTTTTCAAACTTTTTAAACAGTTGGTCAAGTTTTTGAATTCTCTCGTTTTCTTCTTGCGCTTGTTTGTCTGCTTCTTGTTTAATTCTACTTATAAATTCCTGTTCATTTGTCTTTGCCAGTGAATTTAAATCTGAAATATTTGTCAATTGACGATGTGAAATCCTCGAGGATATCAACAACACATCTTTATCAGTGATTGTATCACCAGCATATTTTTGAATATTGTCGTCTAATTCTTTTATAATACTTGCTTTGGGAAGCGTGCTATTTAGAGTAAATGCAACCAAAGAAGATAAACCTATTTCTACTAATTCATTGGAATTAATTGATTCTGATAAATTGGGATTAGCTAACCATAGAATATTCAAAAGTTCGTCAGCCCTAATGATTTCAGGCTGGCAATCATTATTGTTTGTGTTTGAATCTTTAAGCTCCTCCGAGTCATGAGATATAGAGTTGTTAACAAACCAACAGTTGACTTTTTCAAATTCCTTTATTCTCTTTGTTCTTTTGTCACGCACGTAGTATAAAGCGGTTGCGTCATGTAATGCAGCATAATGGGAGGAACGAAATTTTTTGTAGCTCTCATACTCCTTACTAAACTTCGCTAGATTCTTATATTTATCTGTATTGGGTAAAATGCTAATATCTCTTTGTAAAAGTGAATCCTCAATATTATCGACTATTCTTTCTAAATCATTTTTGCTTAATTTTCTTCGTTCACATGCATTGTAAATATCTTCAGGATTTATTCTTTTAGTTAATACAGACGTTGAATAGTGTTCTGCTTTTTTGGAAATTAAAGACTTGGTTTCTTCAATTGTATCAATTAGTACTGTGAATTTATAACCCAAATTTCTACAGACATCTATAAGCTTATTACATGTGTGCGTAGATTCTGGTGTGTTCAAATCAATGAGACTTATAATAAAATTGGTATCGAAAACTAGTTCAACATTCTGATTATTATTTTCAGTTTTGTATTCGAGATAGCTAGATATTATGGAACCAAGATAGATGTTCTTTATTATGTCGAATACGTCAGGTATCTTTCTGAAAAATTCTACAAATTGAGCTTCAATTGTATAATCTCTGCCATTTATTGGTTGACTGTTTGCTAAGTACTTTGATATTGATATCTTGTTTTTATCAATAAAGTCTAAAATAGTGGTCTTTTCCTTTATTTCAACATTATTAAGTTTCAAAAAGTCTATGTACAATTTTTCTAAAGTCTCAACTTCTCGTTTACTCGATTGTATATTTTCTTCAAACTCTTCAAAAAAGAAATTTTTTAAAGCAAACGCACCATCATTATAAAGTTGAAAGTTTACAGTTTCATTAGTGTTAACTTCATTCGCTATCTGTTGCAAGATTACTTTTAATACTGGTAATGGAAAATCTATTCCATAAAGTTCGTTTGATATATCATGTATTTCCTTGATTGACTTTCCACTTAAAATTCCTTTTGAATTTAGCTTAAAAAGAGACCTTTTGATTAATGGTACAAATGGGTCAATTGGACCTTGAATAAGTGTGCCTGTGTTTCTTACATGTGCCAGTAGGCTATATGTGATTGCTCTATTTTCGTTCATCTTTTAGATTTATCGATTTCGTTTTGTTAGCATAGCAGATAACGATTGTGTTTACGAAACCAATTTCGTAGAGCATGCTTATTTGGACGCATTGCGAAACCAGTTTCGGGTATATCTTATTTATTTACCTTAATTCCTTCGATTCGATTTTTAGATTAGTCTTGTTCCCTAATGGGCAGGGTCGGAAGTTCAGAAAATGCTTCAGGTCTGTCATGTGAAGTGAAAAGTAAGTGGTTAAAAGTGTGCTTTGAGGATCATTCCTGCTGACGTCTTGAAAGTAAAAACTAATTCTTAGTTGGCAAATTCCAATGGTATAATTTTTTGAAAAAATGTGAATAAAAGAGGTGGGAAGACCGGAGACGGGAGCCGGAAGGAAGGTCCAATGTCCGTTGTATGTGGGAAGTATCGGAGTAGGGAGGTAGGGGAGTTGGGAAGTATGGGGGTAGGGAAGTTGGGATGTACGGGAGTTGGGGGTTAGGAGGTAGGGAAGTAAGTCTGGTGAGTTGGAATGATCTGAACGTACTCTCTGTGTCCTCTGCGCCTCTGCGGTGAACAAAAAATCCTCTGCGCTTCTGTGGTGCATATTTTCTGCGGTAAATAAGCAGTCTGAAGACTGCATACAGATAAGTCCAAGTCTGAAGACTTGAACTAGGAGGGGGTTGGGGTTAGGAAGTTGGGAAGTAAGGAGGTATGGGGGTTAGGAGGTAGGGAAGTTAGGAGGAAAGTGAATAATCTGAACTTACTCTCCGTGTCCTCTGCGCCTCTGCGGTGAACAAAAAATCATCTGTGCCTCCGCGGTGAGTTTATTCCTTCGGACGGAATTTGAGTTGTAGGCCCATCAAGAAATTTCGAAGAATTTGATCCTTGCATTCCCGGTATTGGGCTTGGGTAGGATTCCGAAAAAAGGCACTCAGTTCGTGCTTGCTGAGTCGAAAGCCACGAAGGGCAAAGATATCCAGCATGTCCTCGTCCTTGTAGTTGAGCGCGATGCGGAGTTTACGGAGGATCAGGTTGTTGTTGAGGGACTTTTCGGGCGTAGGCACTTCCCCGTCTTTTAATCCTCGGTTATTGATAATCAGTCCGTTGAGAAAAGCTGCCAGGTCTTTGTCGTAGAGCTTTTTGAAATCGGGTTCCTCTTCCTTTTTGAGCCAAAGCGCGACCTCCTCTGCGAAAATGGGCAGTCCCCCAAAGCCGAAAATTTCAGCCATCTTGTGATTGTGAAAATGGAAGGTGTACCGCAGCGTGCGGAGAATGTCGTTATTGCTCATAGCGCAAATATACTACTCAACGCAGAGAAATATTTAATTCACCGCGGAGGCGCAAAGGACGCAGAGAAATAATTTCACCGCGGAGGCGCAAAGAGCGCAGAGGAATAATTTTCACCGCAGAGGCACAAAGGACGCGGAGGGATTTTTAAGATTAGATTTTTAAATACTTTTCAAAATTTTGAATATGAACTAACTTGAGGTCAGTTCTTTAAGCTGATTTTTAAAACAACTCGATCTTTTATGCTAGAAAATGAAATTTCATCTCAGGTGATTGGTGCTGCTATTGAGGTTCATAAACATCTTGGACCTGGATTATTGGAAAGTAGCTATGAGGCTTGTCTTCTTTACGAATTAAAGGACCGAGGACTAGACGTAAAATCCGAAGTTTTGCTTCCAATTCATTACAAGGGATTTCAACTTGATGCGGGGTATAGACTCGATATTTTGGTCGAAAATCGTCTGATCCTTGAAATTAAATCTGTGGAAAAACTGGAAGGAATTCATATCGCACAACTTTTGACCTATCTAAGATTATCCAAATTGAAGCTCTGCCTTCTAATCAATTTCAATTCAGAAAAGGTAATCGATGGGGTAAAGCGAGTCGTAAACAATCTTTAATTTCACTCTGTGCCCTCTGCGCCTCTGCGGTGAAATTATCCCTCCGCGCCTCTGTGGTGAACAAAAATTTCTCTGCGTTCTCTGCGACTCTGCGGTGAATTCCGCGATCTTTGAGGCCTATTAAATCCCTATTCCTTGTCAACCAAAGTTCTTCTCATCACCCCGCCTTTTACCCAACTCAATACTCCTTATCCGGCTACGGCTTACATCAAGGGGTTTTTGAATACGCTCAGCGTGTCCTCCCGACAGGCGGACTTGGGTATTGAAGTGATTTTGAAGCTTTTTTCTAAAAAGGGCCTTACTCAGGTTTTTGATATCGCTTCGCAAAAAGTCGATGAGCTCTCGGATAATTCCGCCCGAATTCTCCGCATGAAGGCGAGCTACCTGCAGACCATCGGTTCGGTGATTGATTTCCTCCAAGACAAAAATCCCACCTTGGCTTACCATATTTCCGAAGGGAATTTTCTTCCCGAAGCCAGCCGCTTTGAGCAGTTGGATGATCTGGAATGGGCTTTTGGAACCTTGGGAGTCCGTGACAAGGCGAGGTATTTGGCTACGCTTTACCTGGAAGATATCGGAGATTTGATCACGGAAGCGGTCGATCCGCACTTTGGCTTTAGTCGCTATGCCGAGCGATTGGGCATGTCGGCCAAGACCTTTGACGAAATGAATGCTGCACTCCAGCAAGCTCCGAGTTTGATCGATTCCCTTTTGCTGGAATTGTTGGAAGAAAAAATCCAAGCCTACCAACCCGAATCCGTGGCCTTTTCGGTTCCTTTTCCCGGAAATCTCTATGCTGCTTTCAAGTGCGGGCAATATATTAAAGCAAACCATCCTCAAATCAAGGTTTGGATGGGGGGAGGCTATCCGAATACCGAACTTCGAACCCTGAAGGAGCCTCGGGTATTTGACTATGTGGACTTTATCACGCTGGATGACGGGGAAGCTCCGATTCTGCTTTTATTGGATTATTTGGCAGGAAAGCGGCCGATTACCGAACTCAAACGCACATTTGTGCGGATCGATGGAGCGGTGAAATTTCTGAATAATTCTGCCGTAAAGGACCTGCCTCAGCGGGAAGTGGGCACCCCTGACTATAGCGATTTGCCCTTGCGGGAATACCTTTCGGTGATCGAGGTGGCCAACCCTATGCACCGACTTTGGAGTGATGGTCGCTGGAACAAGTTGACACTGGCGCATGGCTGCTACTGGGGCAAGTGTACCTTTTGCGATATTTCCCTGGATTATATCGGACGCTATGAACCTATCAATGCTTCGATTCTTTGTGATCGGATTGAGGAAATCATGGCCCAGACGGGCACCAACGGATTTCACTTTGTGGATGAGGCGGCTCCACCTGCTTTGATGCGGGATTTGGCGATTGAGATTTTGAGGAGAGGATTGGTGGTGGTTTGGTGGACGAATATCCGCTTTGAAAGCAGTTTTACGGCAGACCTTTGTCGCCTGCTTCGAGTTTCCGGCTGCATCGCGGTTTCGGGAGGATTGGAGGTCGCTTCAGATCGACTTTTGGCACTGATCAAAAAGGGAGTGACGGTGGCCCAAGTGGCTCAGGTCACGAATCATTTTACTCAGGCAGGCATTATGGTGCATGCCTATCTGATGTATGGCTATCCCACCCAAACGGCGCAGGAAACCATCGATTCCATGGAAATGGTGCGACAGTTGTTTGAGTCGGGGGTGTTGCAGTCGGGCTTTTGGCATCGCTTTGCCATGACGGAGCATAGTCCGGTGGGCATGGATCCCAAGGCCTTTGGTGTCAAGCGAACCGATCTTTCACTTGGTCCATTTGCGAATAATGAGGTGGATTTTGTCGATCCAATTGGCGTGGATCATGGTTTGTTTTCCGAAGGATTGCGAAAATCCCTATTCAACTACATGCATGGCGTGGGCTTTGATATTCCTTTGAAAAACTGGTTTGACTTCAAAGTTCCGCCGACATCCATTCCCAAAAAGTACATCGAACGGCAGATTCAGAGTGAACCCGCCCAGACCTACAAAGATCAGCACCGCATTCTTTGGATTGGCGCTCAGCCCGAATTGATGGAAGCTGAGGAAGGATTTTGCGAGTTGATTTTCTCTGGGAAAAAAGAGGATTTTGCGATCGAACTGCCCCTCGAACTTGGTGAGTGGGTGGTTTGGCTTTTGGCCAAGGTGAGTTATACCGAGGCGCTAAATACGCTGAAACCTATCCGGGAACATTACGAGGCCGAGTTGGGAGATTTCGAAGAATTAGTTGAATCGGAAGTGTGGGAAATCCTCCAGGAGCATGGGTTGCTGGTTTTTTAATAAGAGTTCGGGGTTCAAGGTTGCGGGTTATTTGCCGTCATCGCGAGGAGAAGAAGGATAACCCTTGAGCCATTCGGGTCTTCGCCTTCTACGAAGCGATCTTTGAGAATAAAGCTGAAGGATCGCTTCGAAGCAGAATCATTCCGTAGTAGAATTTAGCGTTCAATTTGCTTCTCGCGATGACGGTCATATGGTTTCACGAGGAGAGAAAATCTAATCGAGGAACTTTTTAAGGATTCGCCTTCTACGAAGCGATCTTTGAGAATAAAGCTGAAGGATCGCTTCGAAGCAGAATCATTCATTAGTAGAAATTAGCGCTCAATTTGCTTCTCGCGATGACGGTCATAAGGTCTCTCAAGAAGAAGAAAGCTGTACCTAGCGTATTTTTAGAAATGACTTTCAACGAAACTGGTTCTACCGCCTTTAAATACATGATTTTCCTCCTGAAAACGAGAAACGCTTTTTCCAGCCTTCAATCCTTGACTTCTGGATAGCGAATGCATCAGGAATTTCCTTAATTTTCTATTCCAATAACCCCAGCCCATGGAAGAACCTATTTTTGAGTCTAAAAAAGAAAAGGACAAGACCGAGCGGGAAAGGCAGACCTTTTATCGGGTAGCTTTTCAAAACTACAGCAACCTCCTGCAGATCGCGGACAACAAGGCAAACATTATCATTAGTATCAATGCCTTGGTGATTTCTTCCCTCATTGCCTTGGTGAGTTACGGCTCCATTTCCAATCAGCTAGAAATGCAGCGTCCGATCATCTTTGTGCCGATTATTCTCTTTTTGGGATTGATCCTTTGTTCCACCTTTTTGGCGGTGCAAGTTGCCAAGCCTAAAATCATGGGACGATCCACGGATAAAAGCGTCAAACCACAGTTTAGCATGCTGTTTTTTGGGGCCACAGACTTTTATTCCTTTGAAGAATATTTGGCAGAAACCCACCGAGTGCTCAAGTCCCGAGCAGAAATTCAAGATCAAATGACCCTTTCCTTGTATTACCAAGGCCGGGTGCTAAGTCGAAAATACAAAGTCCTTCGCCAAGCTTACACCGTGTTTACGATTGCTTTGGCCTTTGGAGTAATGGTTCTTTTGGGGAATCTAATTTTATAAAAAAAAAGACCTGTCAGGTTTTTATGCCTAACAGGTCTACTCATTTTCAAAGCGAAATTGCTGTCGTTTTTCAATATGTGTATTTGACAAATACCCGCTTGCCGATGGTTTGATCATCGGGCTGAATAAGCATATCTGCAGCTTCGGAGGCCATTTTAGCAAATGCGACATTTACCGGGTTTGGACGGTAATCGGCCTCCATCATCACATGAAATACAGTTAGACCACGAATGCCCAAGGTATTTCCGATTAAGATGGCCTTGGCTTCCGCATTTTTTAAAGCTTCTGCCAATAGGGTGTCTTCCAAGGATTTTCGGGTACTTTCTGCAATGCCGAAGTTGAGTTGGTAGCTCATGTCTCCCGATTCTTCGATGGCTTCCACTATTTTTTGCAAATCCTCATTGGTTGGGCTGGTGATAATTCGAAGCACTTGACGAGCCACATAGCCGCTGTCTCGGGCTGTCCCGGAGCGATATACGGTGTTTACATTGACTGAGAAATTATCAGCGACCAATTTGTAATCTTTGATCTTTCCTTTTTTCAGGGCGTCTGCCAATCGTTGTGTTTTTTTATTGAGGATGGCTGTAGCCTCGCTCACTTTCAGGGATTTTTCCATAAGTGAAATGGAAAAGACCGCTTCATCGGGATTGATTTTTCGTTCGGCATAGCCTTCCACTTCGATCAATGGGACTTGCTGGATTTGTTGAGCTGCGAGGGAAAGGCTTAGAAAAAGCCCAAGAAGTACTCCAAAAATAGTTTTCATGGTTTTATCAGTTGGTTTTAATTGAGTCATTCAAAAGCTGAACCAAACTCCGGAAAGCTTGAGCTAAAGGTTTGGATTAAGTTTTTTTAACGGAGAAAAAGCGCTTTCTGATCCATTTTTCAAATTCGACCGCATGAAAAACCACCAGAGACATGGCCAGCGAAAACCCTAATTCGGTCCAGTTGAGGGCTTGGGTATGGAAAATTTCATTCATCATTGGGAGATAAATCACTCCGAGTTGAAGGAAAAGCGTCAGCAAAACCGCACCAAACAAAGGCTTGTTGGAGAAGATTCCCTGTTGGTATAAGAAAGTACGATCGCTTCGCACAGCCATCACATGGCCGAGTTGGGAAAAGGCAAGGACCGAAAATACCATCGTCTGCCAATGCCATCCTTGGGCGATCGACCAATACTGGGTGAATAAGGTCACGGCAGCCATCAGCATTCCCACCCAGATGATGTGGTACCCTACTCCGTTTGCGAAAAGACTTTGCTTGGGAGGTCGAGGCGCTTGTTTCATGATGTCTTTTTCTGCCCGCTCACTTGCCAAGGCCAAGGCTGGTAGTCCGTCGGTAACCAGATTGATCCAGAGGATATGAATGGGAAGGAGGGGATTGGGGAAACCGAGAAAAGGGGCCAGGCCGATGGTCCAGATTTCGGCCCCATTGCAAGTCATGATGTACTTGATGAATTTGACAATGTTGTCATAGATTCGGCGCCCCTCTTTGACAGCCCGGACGATCGTCGAGAAATTATCATCCAATAAGATCAGGTGGGCGGCTTCCTTGCTGACATCGGTTCCAGATATTCCCATGGCCACGCCAATGTTTGCCGCTTTGAGGGAAGGCGCGTCATTGACCCCGTCTCCGGTCATGGCGGCAAAATGGCCTTTCTGCTGAAGTGCTTGGACGATTCGAAGCTTTTGCTCGGGCGCGACTCGAGCGTAAACACTGATGTGTTCTACTTGATTGGCAAATTCCTCCTCCGACAAATTTCCAAGTTCTGCACCCGTAAGGACGCCATCGCCTTCTTTCCAGATTCCTACCGCTGAGGCGATTGCTCGTGCAGTGGCAGGATGGTCTCCTGTGATCATGACCGGTTTGATTCCTGCGGTTTTGCATTCTGCGATCGCTAGTTTGACCTCTTCTCGTGGCGGATCGATCATTCCCACTTTTCCATAATAGTCCAATTCGGACTCCAACTGCATCCACTCTGATTCTTCCGGAAGATGGTCAAGGATTTTCCCTGCGAAAGCCAATACTCGCTCACCTTTTTGAGCCCAGGCTTCGGCACTTCGTTGAAGTTGCTCAGCTTGATCTTTCTCTTTGAGAATGGAAGAAATGGCTTCAGGAGCGCCTTTGCAAAGCATTAAAATCTGATCTCCCAAGCGATGAAAGGTACTCATTCGCTTTCGGGAAGAGTCAAAAGGGAGTTCACCGATACGAGGGAATTGGACCTTTAGCGTTTGATATTGACCTAGAGTGAGTTCCTGGAGAATTCGTTCTACTAATGCCACTTCGGTTGATTCGCCTTCAGGACTTCCTTTTTTGTCCAAGTGTACGTCATGACAAAGGCCTAAACCAATTTGGAGGTTGGAAAACTCGGCGGATATCGGGAATTGATGAAATGCATCTACTTCCGTCACAGTCATTTTATTCTGAGTCAAGGTTCCAGTCTTATCGGTGCAGATGTAGGTGACCGACCCCAAACTTTCCACGGCAGGAAGCTTTCGAACCAATGCTTTCTTTTTGGCCAGTCGTCCTGCGCCAAGTGATAATGCGATGGTGATCAAAGCTGGTAAAGCTTCTGGAATAGCAGCTACAGCTAAGCTAACGGCAAGAAGTAAGACGGTAAAAATTTCTTCTCCCCTTGCGATTCCAGCTAAAAATAAAACCCCGCAAATCGCTAGGATAATGATGGAGATGGCCTTCGCAAATCGTTTCATCCGTTGCTGCAAAGGTGTGCTAGGAGCATTTTCTTGGAGGAGACTGGCGATTTTGCCGATTTCAGTTTTCATGCCCGTTGCCACCACCAGCCCGTTTGCCCGACCATTAGTAACAAGAGTTCCTTTGAACGCCATGTTGAATTGATCTCCGGGATTGAGATTTTCTCCCTCTACTATTCCGCTTTGCTTGTCGATGGGAACTGACTCTCCTGTAAGGGAAGACTCATCGACTTTCAGGGAGAAAGTGTCGATCAGCCTTAGATCTGCAGGAACCATATTTCCGGCTTCCAGGGTCACCACATCTCCGGGAACCAGTTCTCTGGAAGGAACTGTGATAAGCTGACCGTCTCGGAAGACCTTGGTTTGGGTTTCGGTGAGTTTCTTCAACGAATCCATCGCCTTTTCAGCCCGGTATTCCTGGACAAAGCCCAAGATCGCATTGAGTACAATAATGACCAAAATGATGATCGTATCGGTCAGGTCTCCTACAATGCCTGATATGACAGCAGCGGCAGCCAAGATCAGGATCATAAAATCCTTGAATTGGGCCAAAAAAAGGACCCAAGCCGGTTTTTTCTTTTTCTCCAGCAGGGCATTGGGACCAAATTTTTCCAGCCTATTTTGAGATTCCGCGGAGTTTAAGCCGGTTTTGTGCGTCTCAAATTCAGAAAATAAGTCTTCAGCCAATTGTTGGTAAAAAGCCATTGGGAGGAATGTGATTTTCCTAAAAATACAAGTTATCAGGCAGGAAAGCTTGGCTTGCTTGGGTATTTTAAATTTGGCCGATCAACTAATTTGAAGAAGCGAAGGATTGCCCTCAAGTCAATTTCGTTCAACCAGTTCCTGCTGGTAAACCAAGTTTAGCAGGCTTAACACTTCTCCAAAAGCTTCGGCGGCTTTGAGCTGCTCCTCAGTAACTTTTTTACCAAGCAATCGGCAGAGGAGTAGGCCATAGATCCCGTTGAGACAGATTTGGATTTCGTTTCCGGGATTTTCCCCGTTGGCTGCCAAGATCGATTCAAGGATATGAGGTTTGGCTTGGTGATAGGTTTCAAAGTAAGACTTATCCGTTTTAAGTAATCGGTAGTGAAGTTGCAGCAGGTGTTCCACAAGATCATTGAGCTCCTGAAGATGGCCTTTTTCTAGAATTTCTTCACTTTTCATTTGGTTAAGCAGTCCTTCAAACCAGGAAGTAATTTGCTTCCTTTCTGCCTCACCAACGGGGTAATGTGCGATCACATACTGCCGGATTTCCTCCATGTTCCCCTGAAATGACCGGATTAAATCCTCCATCTGATACATATAGATCAGGTACTCGCCAATGTTTTGAGACTTTTTCTTTTCGGCAACAGATTGCATGGGAATAGAGTTGATGAGGAGGCAAAGGTAATACTTGAAGAAGATATGGGTAAAGCTGAGATAGATTAAGGATGGAAATATGGCTATGCCGAGATATTTTAAAGATAAAAGGAGATAGGGTCTAGTTCAGCGATCTCGCGACGTATCTTCTTATCTAAAGAAGTCTAATTAGGAAATAAGATATAGCAATGCCGAGATATTTTAAAGATAAATGGAGATAAGGTCTAATTCAGCTATCTCGCGAAGCGTATCTCTTCTTTCTTGCGCAGCATATCTTGATAAAATCATCCTAGGTAGGTTTATTTCTTTACTCCCTGTATTTGAAACTCCCTGTCGATCAATACTTCTTTTTTCCTACTTTTGCGCCACGAAGAGCTTATGAAAAACATTAGAAATTTCTGTATCATCGCCCATATCGATCATGGGAAGAGTACATTGGCGGATCGATTACTGCAGTTTACCAATACGGTTTCAGATCGGGAAATGCAGAATCAAGTGTTGGACGATATGGATTTGGAACGTGAGCGGGGCATTACCATCAAGTCCCACGCCATCCAGATGAAGTACACCTACAAAGGCGAGGAATACATTTTTAACCTCATTGATACACCCGGACACGTCGATTTTTCTTATGAGGTTTCTCGTTCGATTGCAGCTTGCGAAGGTGCATTGTTGATTGTAGACGCATCCCAAGGAATTGAGGCTCAGACGATTTCCAATTTGTACTTGGCCTTGGGTCATGACCTTGAAATCATCCCTGTATTGAATAAAATCGACCTTCCAGGAGCTGATCCGGAAGGACGTGCCGACGAGGTGATCGATTTGATCGGTTGCGATCGGGAAGATATCATCTTGGCATCAGGCAAAGAAGGGATCGGTATTGAAGATATCTTGAACGCCGTCGTAGAGCGAATACCTGCTCCAAAAGGAGATCCAGAGGCTCCACTTCAGGCTATGATTTTTGACTCCCAGTTCAACTCCTTCCGTGGAGTGGAGGTAATCTTCCGAATCTTCAACGGTACCATCAACAAAGGAGATAAAATCAAATTCGTTAATACCGGCAAAGAATACTACGCCGACGAAATAGGCATCTTGGGAATCAACCAGATTCCTCAACAAACCATGAGTGCCGGAAATGTAGGATACCTTATTTCCGGAATTAAAGTGGCGAAAGAGGTGAAAGTGGGGGATACAATTACCCATGTGAAAAACCCATGTAAAGATGCGATCAAAGGTTTCGAAAACGTGAAACCGATGGTTTTTGCGGGGATCTATCCGGTAGATACTACCGAATTTGAAGAACTCCGTGCCTCCATGGAAAAGCTTCAGTTAAACGATGCCTCCTTGGTTTGGGAGCCAGAAACTTCCGCTGCCTTGGGCTTTGGTTTCCGTTGTGGATTCCTCGGAATGCTTCATATGGAGATTGTTCAGGAGCGTTTGGAACGGGAATTTGACATGACGGTGATCACCACTGTGCCATCGGTACAGTTCCGAGCGATCATGACCAATGGCTCAGTTCAGCTGATCAATGCGCCGAGCGATATGCCTGACCCGACCAAGATGGAATATATCGAGGAACCTTTTGTGAAAGCGTCTATCATTACGGCTTCTGAATATGTAGGCCCAGTGATTCAGCTGTGTATGGAGAAACGAGGACAAATCAAAAATCAGGTTTACTTGACGGCTGATCGGGTTGAATTGCAGTTTGACATGCCTTTGGCAGAGATTGTATTCGATTTCTTCGATAAGCTTAAGACCATTTCCAGAGGTTATGCTTCTTTGGATTATGAATTAAAAGGCTTCCAACAGTCCCACATGGTTCGCTTAGATATCATGCTTAATGGGGAACCTGTGGATGCGCTATCTGCTGTCGTTCACAGAGATAAAGCCTACGAATGGGGCAAGCGACTTTGTGAAAAGCTCCGGGAATTGGTCCCAAGACAGATGTTTGAGATTGCGATTCAAGCGGCTATTGGACAGAAGATCATTGCCCGAGAGACCATTAAAGCGCTTCGAAAGAACGTATTGGCCAAGTGTTACGGAGGTGATATTTCCAGAAAGCGGAAGCTTCTTGAAAAGCAGAAAAAAGGTAAAAAACGCATGAGACAAGTCGGAAATGTCGAGGTGCCTCAGGAAGCGTTTATGGCGGTGTTGAAATTGGATTAAAGGAAAAGAGTTACGAGTTACGATTGACGAATTGATTTTGAACCTCAACCCAAATTTTTTATATGATACAGGATATGAATTTGAGGACAAAACAATTTGCAGTAGATGTTTGGTTGCTTTGTACTCGTTTTCCTCATTCGAGAGAATATTCAAATTATGTGAATCAGCTTTTGCGTTGTTCCAGCTCTTTGGGAGCAAATTATCGAACAGTAGGAAGAGCAAAATCGAAAGCTGATTTTATAAATAAGTTAAAAATAGTAGAAGAAGAAGCTGATGAAAGCCAATTCTTCCTCGAACTCCTTTTGAAAATAAATTCTGATTCAGTGATAGAGAAAGAAATTGAAAGACTGATCAGAGAAGTAAATGAGATAATAGCAATTGTAGTTTCTAGTTTAAAGTCTGCAAGGTTATCCTAAATCTTGATTTGGCATCGTAACTCGTAACTCGTAACTCGTAATTAAAATGATCTTAATCGACGGTAAAAAAACCTCCTCTGAAATCAAGAATGAAATCGCCACTCGCGTAGCGGAAATCAAAGCTGAGGGAGGAAAGACGCCTCATTTGGCGGCGGTTTTGGTAGGAAATGATGGGGCCAGCCAGACTTATGTGGGAGCTAAAGTGAAAGCTTGTGAAGAGGTCGGATTTCAGTCCACGCTCGTTCGTCTTGAATCTGATATTTCCGAAGCGGAACTTCTAAAAGTAGTGGAGGATATCAACGAAAATCCCGATATCGATGGATTGATCGTGCAGCTTCCTTTGCCAAAGCATATTTCAGTGGATAAAGTCACCAATAAAATCAAACCTGAAAAGGATGTGGATGGGTTTACTCCGGCAAACGTAGGTCGGATGACGCTCAATTGGCCTGCTTACGTGGCAGCTACTCCTTATGGGATTGTGGAACTTTTGAAGCGGTACAATATTGAGACCTCAGGAAAACACTGTGTGGTCATCGGAAGAAGCCACATCGTAGGAAGCCCAATGAGCATCTTGATGGCAAGAAACGGCTATCCTGGAAATGCTACTGTGACCCTTACGCATAGCAAAACCCAGAACTTGGCAGAAATCTGCCGTACAGCGGATATTTTGATCGTGGCAATTGGTAAGCCTGAGTTTGTTACTGCGGATATGGTGAAGCCAGGTGCAGTAGTAATCGATGTGGGTATTCATCGAATCGAGGATCCTAGTAAGAAATCGGGTTTCCGATTAATTGGTGATGTGAAGTTTGACGAAGTAGCACCTTTGGCCTCAGCAATTACGCCTGTTCCAGGAGGAGTTGGACCAATGACAATTGCTGCCTTACTCTATAATACACTTCAATCTGCAGAGAAGAAGGTTTTTGGTTAAACCGAAAAAAAGTAAAGAAAAGCTCGAAATGCTGTTGCATGGAATAGGGTAGCTTTCTACTTTTGCAGACCCTAAAACGCGCATGTGGTGAAACTGGTAGACACGCCACTTTGAGGGGGTGGTGCCCGTTCGGGTGTGGAAGTTCGAATCTTCTCATGCGCACAAACCCAGTCAGATTTGACTGGGTTTTTTCTTTAAATGGACTTTTTGAGGGGTGAAAAATGATTACCTTTTAGCAGTTAAATGCCCACCCTATGAAAAAACTAATCAAGCTTTCTTTTGTAGCTTCTTTCTTATTGATGAGTCTAATGGCTTTTGGCCAAACTCCCCAGTTTCCGATCGTAAAAGGCTTCGGAGGAATTTATGAAATTCCAGAAGCCACTGAACGACCTGATGGAACACTGGAATACAAAATTCTGGTCGATCTCACTTCTCCCTCAGAAGATAACAAGCAGGTTTCTCGATTTGTAGACAACATTGCAAGAATGATGAACCTTCATGGACTGGCCGGGGTAACCAAGGATCGTCTACACGTGAAAGTGATCATCCACGGGGGAGGGATCTTCTCGCTTTTGAATCATGAAAACTATCAAAAACGATTTGAGGTAGAAAATCCAAATTTGGCAGTATTTGAAGCTTTGAAAGAGGCAGGAGCAGATATCATGGTTTGTGGGCAGTCGTTGATCGCTCGAAATATAAAACCTGCTGATTTATGGCCTGGTGTAAGAGTTGCCCATTCGGCTTTGACTACCATCACGACCTACGTTCCTCAAGGCTATATTTTGTTGAAGTTTTAATAGAATCATATCCAAGAAAAGGGAGTCAGGAAAATTACTGACTCCCTTTTTTATTTTTAAAGGTGAATGAGTTTGAAAAATGCGTAATCCAAAAAAAATAAGTCCTCTTGCTTAATTGAATGGCAGGATAAGGTTCATTTTTTTTAGTCAATCCCTTTTTTACAACTAGATCATTTCGAGGAGGATTATTAGCCTAGAATCACATTTTATTTTTTTAGGAAAGGATTAGGAACTTTTCAGCCAAATTTTCTTTTAAAAAGTCATTAAATTTGACTTCTCAAATATAACTTCCTCCCCCTTCAGATGAGCGACGCCATCAAACATGAATGCGGAATCGCGATGATCCGCCTTCGTAAACCAGCCCAGTATTACATTGATAAATACGGGACGGCTTCCTTCGCAGCCAACAGGCTGTATGTCCTGATGCAGAAACAAATCAATCGAGGTCAGGATGGTGCAGGTGTAGCCAATATTAAAATTGATACCAAGCCGGGAACCCGCTATATCTCGAGATACCGTTCGATTGAAACATCCGCAGTCAATGATATCTTCGATAAAATTTCCAAAAAATTTAAAAAGGCCAAGAAAATCGGAGGTACGGAAGTGCTAACCGATGCGGGATGGCTCAAAGAAAATATCGCTTTTTCAGGGGAAGTTTGGTTGGGTCACCTTCGTTATGGAACACACGGAGAAAATAGTATAGAAACCTGCCATCCATTCCTGAAGCAGAACAACTGGAGAAGTAGAAATTTGGTCATGGCAGGAAATTTTAACATGACCAATAACGAGGAACTTTTTAGTAAGCTGGTTCAACTCGGACAGCATCCCAAAGAAAAAACAGACACAGTCACTGTGATGGAAAAAGTTGGTCACTTCTTAGATGAAGAGAATCAACGAATTTTTGATAAATACAAACACAATCATACCAACGAGCAGCTCACCCATATCATTGAAAATGAATTGGATGTAGCGCGAATTCTTCGCAGATCTTGTCGGGATTTTGATGGAGGTTATGCTATGGCAGGGATGATTGGAAATGGATCCGCTTTTGTGGTTCGTGATCCTTCCGGTATTCGTCCAGCCTTTTATTATGCAGATGATGAGGTGGTAGTCATCGCTTCAGAAAAACCAGCGATCAAGTCTGCTTTCAATATTGACTTTAATGCGATTCAGGAAATCAAACCTGGTCATGCCATAGTCATCAATAAAGATGGATCTTATTCTGAAGAAGAGATTCTCCCGGCTCGTGAGAAAAAGTCCTGTTCCTTTGAGCGGATTTATTTTTCAAGAGGAACTGATCCGGGAATTTACCAGGAAAGAAAGAATCTGGGGAAAGCATTGATTCCTCAAATCTTAAAAGCGATCGACTTTGACTTGAAGAATACGGTGTTTTCCTATATTCCAAACACAGCAGAAACTGCATTTCTCGGCTTAATCGAGGGATTGGATGAGTATCTAGTCGCCAAGCGAAAAGAGGTGCTACTGGATGGAAAGCCACATGTTGGTGATTTAGATGAGCTGTTGAGCTTCCGTCCTCGAGTTGAAAAACTAGTCAGCAAGGATGTTAAATTACGGACATTTATAACCAGTGATGAGGATCGTGACTCGATGGTAGCCAGTGTTTACGACACTACCTATGAGGTAATCCGACCTGGAATCGATACCGTAGTGGTCATTGATGATAGTATCGTTCGAGGGACAACTTTGGAAAAGAGTATTCTTACCACTCTCGATAAGCTCAATCCGAAACGAATTGTGATTGTCTCCTCTGCTCCTCAGATCCGCTTCCCGGATTGCTATGGCATTGACATGTCAAGAATGAAGGAGTTTATTGCCTTCAGGGCAGCCATTGCCTTGATCAAAGAGCGGAAAATGGAAGATGTTTTGGAGCACGTCTATTACCAATGCATTTCCAATCCTTACAGCACTGAAAACTTCGTGAAAGAGGTTTATTCCAATTTTACTGATGAGGAAATTTCCAATAAGGTAGCTGATATCGTGACTACTTCTGAGATCAAAGCAGAAGTCAAGGTGATTTTCCAGACAGTCGAAAACCTACATAAATGTATTCCTGACCATTCTGGAGATTGGTATTTCACAGGAGATTATCCGACTACGGGTGGATTTAGAGTGGTGAATAAAGCATTTGCCAACTATATGGAAGGTAAGGCTGTACGAGCCTATTAAAAAGATAGAAACTCAAATTGAAGGCGTGGGATTAAATTTCCACGCCTTTTTTATTGGATCGGGATGGAGGATTGTAGTCAAAAGGCTTAATTTTCATCCTGAAAAAATTGAAGACATCCTATGGAAATAAATGTGTCCCTACTCAAAGAAATTTGTGAAATACCAGGCGCCCCTGGATTTGAAAAGCGAGTTCGTGATTTGGTAATTGGTTTGGTGAAGCCCTACGCAGATGAAGTCAGCACAGATAATTTGGGGAATATTATTGCGATCAAACGGGGAAAACGAAATCCAGATGCCAAGCGAGTGATGGTGGCGGCTCATTTAGATGAAATCGGGTTTATTGTCACGCATATTGATGATCAGGGATTTTTACGGTTTCATACTTTGGGAGGCTTTGATCCCAAAACACTCACCGCGCAGCGCGTCATCGTCCATGGTAAAAAAGATTTGGTTGGGGTGATGGGAAGTAAACCCATCCACGTGATGAGTCCCGAAGAGCGTGCAAAATTGCCTAAAACCACAGACTTTTTTATCGATTTGGGAATGCCCAAAGAAGAGGTGGAAAAATATATTTCCATCGGAGATCCGGTAACTCGTGATCGGGAATTGATCGAAATGGGAGATTGCGTGAATTGCAAATCAATCGATAACCGAGTAGCAGTATTTATTCTGATTGAGGCCTTGAAAAAACTTGAAAATCCTGCTTACGACGTGTATGCAACATTTACCGTTCAGGAGGAAGTGGGTATCCGTGGAGCAAATGTCGCTGCGCATAGCATCAATCCGGATTTTGGAATTGCCTTGGATACCACAATTGCCTTTGACGTACCGGGAGCAGCTCCTCATGAAAAGGTAACTGAACTTGGAAAAGGAACTGCGATAAAGATTATGGATGCGATGACCATTTGTGATTATCGAATGGTGGCATTTATGAAAGAAGTTGCTGATAGAGAAGCGATCACTTGGCAACCTGAAATTTTAACTGCAGGTGGGACCGATACAGCGGGTGTTCAGCGAATGGGTAAGCAGGGTTCGATCGCCGGAGCGATTTCCATTCCTACTCGCCACCTTCATCAAGTCATCGAAATGGCGCACAAGAAAGATATTGCAGATTCAATTTCCCTTCTCGTGGCTTGCCTTGAGCAGATCGATGGCTACGATTGGAAGCATTGAGTATTAATCCAACCCTCCAAGGGTTTCATACCCTTGGAGGGTTAACTGTTTTCACATTTGCTTTGGTCTGTGTCCGCATAGTCCACTTATTCTCAAACCAATTTCCTAGTCTATGAAATCCATCTTTCTTCTTTTTTCAATTCTTTTATTTTTCTCTTGCCAAAAAACCGAAAAAGAGGCAGTTGTTCTTGAAATTGAAGAGCCTGAGTGGCAAATCCTGTTTAACGGGAAAGACCTAATGGGGTGGACTCCAAAGATTCATCATCATGAAGTTGGAGATAATTATGCGAACACGTTTAGGGTTGAGGATGGAGCAATCGTGGTGAATTATGATGGGTATGAAAAATTTGAGGATCGATTTGGACACCTGTTTTATGAGAAGCCTTTTTCCAGTTTTCATCTGAGTTGGGAATACCGGTTTACGGATCAGTTTATGGAGGATGCTCCCAGTTATACCTTTCGAAATTCAGGGGTAATGTTTCACTCTCAGGCTGCTGAGACGATTTTGAAAGAACAGGATTGGCCGATCTCGGTAGAGTATCAGATGTATGCAGAAGAGAAGGAAGGAGAGCCGCGGCCAACTGGAAACATGTGCAGTCCGGGAACTGATGTGGTGTTTGAAGGAAAAATCGATGATCGACATTGCATCAATTCTTCGGGTTCTACTTTCAAGTGGGATGAATGGGTAAGAGCAGAATTAATTGTTTATGGCGATTCCATCGTGCATCATTTAGTCAATGGAGATACCGTTTTGACTTACAGCAAACCTCAAATCGGTGGTGGAGTGGCTAACCGTTTTGATCCTACAATAAAGGTAGACGGCACTCCGCTTAAGTCAGGCTATATCGGCCTGCAAAGTGAAGGGCAAGGGGTAATGTTTCGAGATATTAAAATCCGGGAATTAACGAATCAACCAAATTAAATTTTATATAATTTGGTTTATTTGGTGTCATTAAAGAAAAAACTGAATAAATCACCTAATTTGCATGTATCTACATTTGATTTAAAACTAAACGTTTTGAATTGTGTTGGATGTATTAATTACATATACATGTTTGTCCTAACTCTTCTATTTGTTTCTTTTTTTCAAGCCCAAAGTCCATCGGATAGTTTGAAGGCTGAATTAGCCAAAGAAAAATCTCCTGAAAAGCGATCAACCCTCTATTACCAATTGGCGAGAACCGTTTATGGTTCAGATCAAGATCTTGCAATTTTGTATGCGGATTCGGCGTTTCAGGAGGCTAAAAACGCTGGCTCGCTCAAACAGCAGGCAAATGCTCTTAATGTTAAAGGTGTCTCCCAACTTATCAAATCCGAGTTTGACCAATCGATGGCTTCCCACTTGGAAGCACTGAAAATCAGGGAGCAAATTCAGGATACTACTGGAATGGTTGAGTCTTATGTAAATATTGGAAACATTCTCTATCGAACGAGTAAAAGTTATGATGCCTCTCTCCAATATAAAAAGGGGGTTCGCTTGGCCAGAATGACGGATAATAGTCGTGCTTTGAGTTTACTTTATAATAATCTAGGGAGTTATTTCAGGGATCGGTGGAAATCTACAGATGAGAAAATAGACTATGATTCTGCCATGTATTATCTAGGCGGAGCTCTGGAAATGAAAACCAAGCTTTCTGATAAGTCTGGAATGATCAATACCCTTGGAATGTTGACAGAGCTTGCACAGGCTGAGGGGAAATTTCAGGAGGCAGAGAATTTTTTAAAACAGGTTCTGGAAATTTCCGAAACCACGGATAATAAAGAATTGCAGATTTCGGCAAAGGTTGAAATGGGTGATTTTCTCCTCGAAAATGGGTCACCTTCGCGAGCGCTTCCTTTTTTTCTATCGGCTCATGAAATTGCCAAATCGATGGATTCGAAATTTCAAACTACACATACCTTGGGCTATCTGGCAAAGGTATATGTAGCAATGGGGAATTACCCTAAGGCGGTAGAATATTACAAACAAAAAGTAGAAGCTGATTGGAAACTGCAAAACGAATCTAATCAAAAACTGGCCAATGATTTATTGATCAAGTACGAGACTGAGAAAAAGGAATTGGAAAACCAACGACTCCTGGAGGAGCAGCGGTTCTTGGATCTGGATCTTCAGCGAAAAAATGAGCAATTGATAGCAGTTGGTCTGGCATTTCTAATCTTGATTGGAATTTATTTTTGGCAGCGCAAAAAGAAATTGGAATTAGCCAAAGCTCATCAGGACCTCAATCAATTACTTGCTCAAACCCAAGAGCAACACCAACAAATTGAACTTCAGGCTAAAGCGCTAGAGCAGTCCAATCAAGCTTTGAAAGAGTCAAACCGCATCCGCGAGCGACTTTTTTCTGTGATTTCACATGATTTGAAGACGCCAATTACTACCCTTCAGACGGGTCTGGAGTATTGGTCAGATAAAATTTTAAGTCAGGAAGAATTTCAAGCGATTCTTCCCAAAATCATTACCCAGACTGAGACTGTTCGGGCTTTGATGGAAAACCTGCTCGAGTGGTCACAAGCACAGTTGGATTACTCTAAAATCAGTGCCTCGGAAGTTGACCTTCATGCTTTAGTTCAAGAATTAATTGGGATTCTGAAGCAAACCAGTGAATCCAAGGGACTCAATTTTGTGAATGAAATTCCCGAGGGGCATTTGATAAATACAGACCAAGATCGACTCGCTTTTATATTGAGAAACCTTATCTCCAATGCGATCAAATACACGCCAAGTGGAGGAACCGTTAGCTTAGGTTTAGATCCAGATCATAGGCATTCCATTTATGTGGCTGATACTGGTATTGGAATGAGTCAGGAACAAATTAGTGCCTTGTTTTCTGGAAAAATCACCTCTAAAAAAGGAACCAAAGGAGAAAAGGGGACTGGTATTGGCTTAATCCTTTGTAAGGAGTTTGCGGAAAGTATTGGCGCAAGACTAAAAGTCAGGAGCCAAGAAAATCAAGGTTCGGTATTCATTATCTTGATGGATTAAAGAACGCTTGGTAATAGGGTTTTAACTTTTTATCCGTTTCAAAATCGCTGAAGGTTTATAAATAAAAAATCCAGAGTCTTCCGGCTCTGGATTTTTTGTCAAATCTTACTACTTAATTATCAGTGCAAATCAGAGACTTTTTTCTCGGGAATCATCTGGAAAATTCAACCTTTTGCTCAAAAAGCGTCTTTCCATATTTATCAATATGATTGACCAATTCCGGATTATCTATTTGATGAAAAAGAGAAAGGTCAATTTGGTAAGGAAGAAGAAGATCGTCTAACTCGTTTTCGATTCGAAGCAATTCAGTTAAACCAAGCTTTTTTCCGATGAGAGTAAGATCGATATCGGAATTGTATCGAAAGTTCCCCATTGCTCTAGAACCATAGATTATCGCTTTTTCCAATTCTGGGAATCCTGATAAAACCCCTTGAATTTGGACTATTGTTTCCGGTTTAAGACCATAATTAGATTTAACCTCCATCTTTAAGTTGATTCATTTTATTCTCTAAGTCCAAAAATAAGCTGAAATAGCTGTTGGTGATTTTATCAGCGATTCCATCTGCAATTTCCTGATTGTAGGTATGGGAAGACTGGTTTCGACTTTTGATCATTTCCATCCAGCCATCTCCGTCTCTGATAAGCCCTTTTCGAAATGCCTCCCGCGATGCATCCCTAGATCCTGTAATGTCTGGATTGCCTTGGAAGGCAAAATAATCTTTCAGTACATTCCAAGCCAATTCATGCGTAAACTCAAATGCTTGAATCAATCCTTGTTCCTCCAAATCTGATAAGGGACGTTCCTTTGACAGATTCACTGCATTCTCCAACTGTCGAAGTGCCTTTGAAAAGTTTGCCAATCGTTGCTGCCAGCGGATTTTGGTGTTCATAGAAACAATTTAATTGATTATTCTTAAACCCTTGGAGGGTTGTGAAAGAAAAATCCAGTGCCCTTCGACACTGGATTTGATCTAATCCGCAGACTTCAGCGACTTTTTCGGTACTGATAAGCGAGAAATACTGTTCAAAATAAAATCTTTCGAGTCTGCCTCAGTGAACGCAAAGGTTTTTAACCCAACTTCGCCAGACTTTCTTCCAAGGCTTTGATTTTTGCCTCGGCGTCAGCTTGTTTTTTGCGCTCCATCTCGATGACTTGAGCTGGAGCTCCCTCTACAAATCGCTCATTACTCAATTTTTTCATGACGGAAGCCAAGAATCCTTGGGTGTATTCCAGCTCTTTTTTCAAGTTGGCTTTTTCTTCTTCCACATTTATGGAGTCACCCATTGGGATAAAACACTCATCTGACTTGACGACAAAACTCATCGCGTTATCCACCTTTTCAGCAAAGTTGAGCGAAGAAAGATTGGCAAGTTTTGTCAAAACTGCCGCAAAACGGCTGTAGAGCTCTGGGTTTTTCGCATTGATGCTTAAGTCAAGCGCTTCTTTAGGGGACATTCCTTTGGAGGCGCGAAGGTTTCTCACTTGAGATACTACTTCGAATACCTGGGCGGCTTCTTCAATTATTTTTGGATCAAAGGAATTTGCCTCAGGCCAAGCTGCCAAAATCAAAGATTCCTCTACCGTTCTTTCGTTGATCTGATGCCAAATCTCTTCCGTGATAAATGGCATGAATGGATGCAAGAGTTTTAAGATTCCTTCGAAGAACTCAATAGTCTTATCATAGGTCGCTTGATCGATTGGATGCTGATAGGCAGGCTTGATCATTTCCAAATACCAAGAACAGAAGTCATCCCAAACCAGTTTGTAGGTAGACATCAGGGCATCGGAGATTCTGAATTTTTCAAAATGCTCATTGATCTCTGCTAAGCCTTGGTTGAACCGGTTTTCGAACCATTCCAAACTTGCAGCATTTGCAGTTCCGTCTAGATTAGGGTCGATTTCCCAACCTTTCACCAATCGGAAGGCATTCCAGATTTTATTGGCAAAGTTTCGGCCTTGCTCAACAAGCTTTTCGTCAAAAGGAAGGTCGTTTCCGGCAGGAGATGAGAACAGCATTCCTGTTCGAACACCATCAGCGCCAAATTGAGCGATCAAGTCTAGCGGATCAGGCGAGTTGCCCAAAGACTTTGACATTTTTCTGCCCAATTTATCTCGGACGATCCCAGTGAGGTACACATTTCGAAACGGCTTTTCACCCGTATACTCATAACCCGCAATGATCATTCTCGCCACCCAGAAAAATAGAATCTCAGGAGCGGTAACCAAGTCATTGGTTGGGTAGTAGTACTTCAGTTCTTCGTTTGGCTTACCAGTAGAAAACACTTCGGTGTCAAAAACTGAAATTGGCCATAACCAAGAGCTAAACCAGGTATCCAGCACATCCTCATCTTGCTTCAAATCGGCAAGTGTCCAGCTTTTACCATACTGAGAATTAGCTTGCTCCAAGGCTTCTTCGGCAGTCTTGGCTACGACAAATTCTCCGTTTGGAAGGTAGAAAGCAGGGATTCGGTGACCCCACCAAAGCTGTCTAGAAATACACCAGTCCCTCACATTCTCCATCCAAACCCGGTACATGTTTTTGAATTTTGGTGGGTGAAGCTGGATGACATCATCCATGACTGAAGTGAAGGCAGGCTTGGTGATTTCATCCATTTTAAGGAACCACTGCAAGGAAAGCTTAGGTTCGATCACTGCATCGGAACGCTCAGAATGTCCTACGTTCGATTTGTAATCCTCAATTTTTTCAAGTTGACCCGCTTCGTCAAGGAGCTTTCCGATTTTTTTACGGGCAATAAATCGATCTTCACCAACTAGGATTTGAGCTTTCTCGTTGAGCGTTCCGTTATCGTTTAGTATGTCAATGACCTCCAGTTTGTGCTTGATGCCGAGTTCGTAGTCATTGATATCATGGGCAGGAGTCACTTTCAAGCAGCCGGTACCAAATTCCATGTCCACATAATCATCCTCAATAATTGGAATAGCCCGATTGATCAAAGGAATAATTGCTTTTTTACCTTTTAGGTGAGTAAATCGAGGATCATTGGGATTGATACAGATCGCCACGTCAGCCATGATGGTCTCAGGACGTGTGGTCGCAATGGTCAAAAACTCATCAGTTGTTCCTTCGATTTGGTACTTGATGTAGTAGAGCTTGGAGGAAATTTCCTTCATGATCACCTCATCATCGGAAAGTGCAGTTTGTCCCTTTGGATCCCAGTTAACCATTCGGATGCCACGGTAGATTTTTCCCTTTTTGTATAAATCCACAAAAACAGAAATTACCGCATCGCTCAATCCTGGGTCCATGGTAAATGCCGTTCGATCCCAGTCACAAGAAGCTCCAAGCTTTTTGAGCTGCTCTAGGATGATTCCTCCGTATTTTTCTTTCCATTCCCAAGCATGCTTCAGGAATTCCTCTCTGGAGATATCCTTTTTTTCAATCCCTTTTTCTTTCAAGAGTTGAACCACCTTCGTTTCGGTCGCAATAGAAGCATGATCAGTTCCAGGTACCCAGCAGGCATTTTTACCCTGCATTCTTGCGCGTCGGATCAGTACGTCTTGAATGGTATTGTTCAGCATATGGCCCATGTGGAGGACGCCAGTGACGTTAGGCGGAGGAATGACAATCGTGTACGGTTCCTTGCTGTGGTCAATGTGAGAGGAAAAGAGCTTATGCTCCATCCAGTAGGCGTACCATTTGGCCTCGGCAGCTGCCGGTTCGTATTTGCTGGCAATAGACATACTTGGTGTGTTTTTTCGAAGGGGCAAAAATAGGTGAAAAAGCCCAAAAGGCCTTGGTGGAAGTTGGAGATTTGGTCCTTGCCAAGCATCAAAAGGTACTTTGGGAAGTAAATAGTTGTGCCTTACCTGCTTCGCATGTAATAGATGCTAAAAAATGGGGCTTTTGAAGTAAAGTGGTTGAATGGAAAATTGGAGTTCGATTCCAAAATCAAATAGAACACTAAAAAAGACCGACATCACTGCCGGTCTTCTTGCTATTTGAGAATTGGGGGATTATTTCTTAATCATTGGAAGGATAATTCTGCTTTGGAATTTCCCTCCATGATGGATGGAATTAGTAGCGATTTTTCCTTCAGATTCATCGTAATTGTTGCCTCCAGTATTCATGTTTCGATCAAAGCGAGGGAAGTTTGAAGAACTTACTTCAATCCGAATGCGGTGTCCTTTTTCGAAATAATTGGAGGTACTCATTGGAGTCATTTTGATTTCATAGACTTTTCCACTTTCCATAAATACCTCTTTGTCATACCCTTCTCGATACCGGACTCGCTGGATCGTTTCGTCCAGATTGTAAGCTTTGCCATCAGGATATACATCGATCAACTTGATAGTCACATCAGTATCGAGCACATCTGAAGACAAATACAAAAGGCTCTCAATAAACCCAGAAACTTCCACACCTTCAGCCAGTGGCTCCGAAGTATAGACTAAAATATCATCGCGAAGTTCCATTTCACTTTGATCCATGGCACCACCCTGCACCGCGTTTCCTGTACAGCATACATTGCCGCCATAGGAATTGACAGGATTCATGGGGTCGTAAGTAAAGGTGTCCTTGGCTTCGGATTTTGGAGCTTTTGTTACCAATTTTCCATCTCCATTTCGGGTATTTGCTTTTCCTTGAGAATCCAAGAAGAATGAAGTCATCACCGCATCTTTGGGAGGCCAGACCTCTGAGGATTGCCATTTGTTAATTCCCATGGTGTAATAGGTGACCTTAGGTAGCTTAGCGATTGTTCCGCTTTCGTCTTTTCCTTTGAGCCAAAGGTCAAACCAAGCTGTAATCACTTCGTCGTAGTTCCAGCGGGCATCACCTACACTTCGTTCACCAACGATGGTATTTTCTGTAGCTCGGGTGTATGAACAATGCAAAACAGGTGCAATGACAAGATATTGGTTGTCTCTAGCCATTTGACTGATGGCATTTTGACGGGCATGATTATATAAAGCGATATTAGGCGAAGAAGAGACGTCATACCAAGAAACAAACCACATGCTTGGCGTGTCAAAAGGCATGGTGTCATGGTAAAGTCCTCCCTGAAACCACCGAGGATCATTAGGTTTTCGGGTAATCATTTCCTCGTAAATGCCTCTTGGACCGTTCACATTTTTGATGATATCCTGTACGGGAAGGTGTGAAAGCCCTTCTTTCCAATCCACCCGAGGGTATTCTGGTGCCATATCGTAAAACCGCTGCAATCGGAGCAAATCTTCTTGCGCAATCCCTGGCTGAAGTCTCGGAGCCATTGGGTCATGCTGGGTACTGTAAAGCCAAGCGGTAAATAACATTTGACCAGCTCCGCCACGGTACCAATTTCCTTGCTCATAAAAATCCCCGATCTTGCCCACTCCAGCTCCAAATCCCTGAGGCACCATGGCTCCCAAGGCCGGATGTTGAAGTGAGGCAGCTGCCATTTGCCATTCTGCTGTCGAAGAGCAACCTAGTAATCCGATTTTGCCATTGCTCCAGGATTGCTTCGACATCCACTCAAAGGCATCATAGCTGTCCGTGAGAGGCGTACCCAAAATGTCCCAATTTCCTTCTGAGAAAAATCGTCCACGCTCATTTTGAACCACATAGGCGTAGCCTTTTTTGACCCAATCCAGTGCAGTTTGGAGAGTTCGTGTATTCATCTCCCCATTTCCATACGTGTTGAAATTGTAAGGGGTGCGAGAAAAGACTACAGGAACCTTTTTGTCGCCTTTTGGTCGATAGATGTCTGTGGCTAATCGGGTACCATCCCGCATGGGCATCATGACTTTTTGGTCAATAATCGCTACCTCATCGAGCTGAACTAGGATGGGCTTTTCTTGTGCCAGAAGTGAAGCATTTCCTCCTAATAGGAGGATAAGCAACAGGACTTTAAGGATTAATTTCATAAAAGAGTGGAATTGATAAAGGTAAGTTAGTGTACAAAATTTAATTTGGTTTTGATTTTTTATAAAAGGTTGGCTAGAAGAGAGTTGAGGTTTAAAGAGAGTTAATGGTCGGATGTTAATTTTTCATTTTGGCTGATGTGGCTAACTTTGCCCCTTCAAAGTTTTTATCATGACCGAAAGTGCAATGCCTGCCTTGAGTACTTGGGTAGAAGTTCCAAAGAATTCTGACTTCACTATTTACAACTTGCCGTTTGGTGTCTTTAAGAATAAAAAGCTTAGTCCCAGAATTGGTATAGCCATTGGAGACAAAATCGTGGACTTGAGTGTGCTCGATCAAGAGGGGTTCTTTTCTGCTATGTTTTTGCCGGAAGGAATTTTCCTCAAAGACTCTCTAAATGAATTAATTGCATTGGGTAAAACCCAAACCAAAAAAATTCGAGAGCGAGTTCAGCAGCTTTTACTGGCAGATAATGAGGAGCTTCGGGATCATTCCGCTCGTGGAAAAGTCATGGTCAACCGAAAGGAGGCAGAAATGCTCCTTCCGGTCAAAATTGGTGATTACACGGATTTTTATTCAAGCATTGAGCATGCGACCAATGTTGGGAAGATGTTTCGAGATCCAGAAAACGCTTTATTGCCCAACTGGAAGCACCTCCCTGTAGGATACCATGGCCGTGCCTCTTCGATTGTAGTTTCGGGTACTCCAATTCATCGGCCGAAAGGGCAGTTCAAAGATCCCGATATGGAAAAGCCAGTCTTTGGTCCAAGTCGCCGATTGGACTTTGAATTGGAATTGGCATTTATCACTGGAAAGCCCACCAAGCTCGGGGATTCGGTGAGTACTGCGGAAGCAGAAGAATATATTTTCGGATTTGTGCTGTTTAATGATTGGTCTGCTCGTGATATTCAGGCTTGGGAATATGTGCCTTTGGGCCCCTTTTTAGGGAAAAATTTTGGTTCATCCATTTCTCCTTGGGTAGTTACTGTTGAAGCCTTGGAGCCTTTCCGAGTAGCTGGACCAACTCAAGATCCAGAGGTTTTGGATTATTTAAAATGCGAGCAAGAACATAGCTTCGATATCAACTTGGAAGTGCACATTCAACCCGAAGGCAAGAAGGCTTCCAAGGTTTGTTCCTCCAATTTTAAATACATGTATTGGAATATAGCCCAGCAGCTTGCTCATCATACCGTCAACGGATGTAATATCAATGTTGGGGATATGATGGCCTCGGGGACTATTTCTGGTTCGACAGAGGATTCCTTTGGGTCTATGCTAGAGCTGAGTTGGAAAGGAACCAAGCCCGTACAACTAGAAGATGGGGAAGAGCGGAAATTTATAGAAGACGGTGATACCGTGATTATGAAAGGGTTTGCTGAAAAAGATGGAGTTCGCGTAGGATTTGGCGAAGTCAGTGGGCAAATTCTTCCAGCTAAATAAAAAAAGGCCTCAATTTTTAAAATTGAGGCCTTTTTTATTAGCGTAGGTCCTTGATGACCGTAAATAAAAGCTCTGGCTCATCGGTCGTGATAAAATTGACCTGTTGCTCCAAAAGCCAAGCCATATCTTCCAAAAGATTCACCGTCCAGGCATTAGTTGTTAATCCCAGTTCATGCGCTTCTTTAATCCACTCCGGTTTGTTTTTGAGAACTCGGATATTGTAATCAAATCCAAAGAACCCGTCTTCCTTTAATTGAGCAGGTGATTTATCTCCTGTCAAATAAGCCACACGAGCTTTTGGGTCGGTTGCAATTGCTTTTTTTCCGCCTTCGTAGCTGAACGTGATGTAGTCGACCCATTCTTGAGCTCCTAATTCATGAACAGTTTGCACAGCCTTTTCGCCGACTTGTTCCGAGCGCTCCACGCTAACTCGAGAGGGTTTGAACTCTAGGATCAATTTGGTTCCTCTTTGCTTCATTCCCTCAGTAAGGTATTCTTTGAGGGTGGGAATCTGCTCTCCATTAGCCATTTTTTGGCTGAGAAGCTGCTCGTAAGTACTGGACTCAATGTCCATTCCCATAAACTCATGGTCATGGTTGACCACCAAAACTCCATCAGCAGTCATCCAAACGTCAAACTCGGAGCCTTCACATCCAAGTCGAATAGCTTCTCGAAGAGATGCAAGGGAGTTTTGAGGATTGCCTTGAGCCTTCCAAGCTCCACGGTGAGCAATCACTTTATTCGAATGAAAGGTGTTTTGGGCAAAGCTGGATAGCATGGTCAATAGAAAAAGGATAGTTCCAAGCACAAGTTTAGACATAGGATTTATTCTAAAGGGTTATGTGCTTAAAACTATCCAATTTGCTTCGATTCTCAGGTGAAGGTTTAGAAATTTTACCAAAACTTCATCCTAGAAATCCTTAATCCAAGGTGAATTCTGTACTCATATCTGCAGAAGAACTTCCTCCCACCCAGATGGTAAAGGTGCCTGGTTCTACGATGAATTTTCCAGTACCATCGAAGAATCCCAATTCTGCATCGGTTAATTTAAATTGAAGCGTTTTTTGCTCACCCGTATTTAAGCTTATTTTTTGGAATCCCTTGAGTTCCTTGATAGGTCGAGTAATGCTGGCTACGTGATCTTTAAGATAAAGCTGGACTACTTCTTCACCGGATACAGGTCCCGAGTTGGTGACGGTAATATTTACATCAACAACACCATCAGCTGATTTTTCAGTTTTTAAATCACTATAAGAAAATGCAGTGTAGCTTAAACCATGACCAAATGGATACAATGCGTCATTTTTGACATCAGCATAGTGAGACCAAAAAACGATGTCAGAACCAGGATCATTAGGACGTCCAGTGCTTTTTTGATTGTAATAAATCGGAAGTTGACCCACACTTCGAGGGAAAGACATTGGGAGTTTTCCAGACGGATTGTAATCTCCAAAAATCACCTGAGCGATAGCATTTCCACTTTGTGATCCCAAATGCCACGACTGAACGATTGCCGGGATATTTTGATCCGCCCAACTCAAGTCCAAAGGTCTTCCGCTCATACTTACCAAAATGATTTTTTTGTTGGCCTTAACCAATTCTTCCAAGAGTTCTTGTTGTAATCCTGGAAGTCCAATTTCGCTTCTGCTTCGTGCTTCTCCGGATTGGAAACCATTTTCACCCATTACAGCTAAGACAATATCGGAAGATCGAGCCGCTTGAATAGCTTCTGCAAATCCACTTCGGTCGCTTGAGTTGATCTTTACTTCTTTCAAGAAAACAGGTTGTTCCAATACCAAATCAGCTCCTTTTGCATAGCGATAGGTGTTTCCGGGATAAGCTTGCAATCCCTCCAAAACCGAAACCGCAGAGTTCGTTTCCGCCAACCCTCTCCAGCTTCCCAATGGGCTGTCTTTATCAGAAGCCAAGGCACCAATCACGGCCACTTTTAATCCTGATTTTTGAAGAGGAAGTAGATTTCCTTCATTTTTCAATAAGACGATTGATTTTTTAGCGATGTCCAAAACACCCGCTTGATGATCAGCTTGTCCCACGATTTCCTTCTCAAGCTCTTCGTTGCAATAGCGATAAGGATCCTCAAAAAGTCCCAATTCAAATTTTACTCTTAATATTCTTCGAACAGCATCATCGATGAGTGATTCCTCGATCTCGCCTGATTCAACCAATTCCTTCAAATGTTTGATGTAGAGGTAGGATTCCATGTCCATGTCCGAACCAGCTTTTGCTGCTTTGAGTGCGGCATCTTTGCCATCAGCTGCGTAGCGGTGGGGAACCATTTCTCCGATTGATCCCCAATCGGAAACCACAAAACCAGTAAAGCCCCATTCGCCTTTTAAGATTTCCCGCTGCAAAAACGAATTGCCAGTGGCTGGAATCCCATTCAAATCATTGAAAGAATTCATAAATGTTCTTGCTCCAGCGTCCAAAGCAGCTTTGAATGGAGGTAAAATGGTGTTGTAAAGTGTAGTGGTACCGACATCCACGGTATTGTAATCTCGGCCACTTTCTGAAAATCCATAGCCAGCAAAATGCTTGACACAAGCAGCAATGGTCAGAGGGTCGCTTAGATCATCACCTTGATAGCCCTTGACTCGAGCTTTTGCAATAAGCGCAGTGAGGTATGGGTCCTCACCCGATCCTTCCATCACTCTTCCCCATCTGGCATCTCTTCCGACATCGACCATCGGTGCAAAGGTCCAGTTGACTCCCATAGCAGCGGCTTCTCTGGCCCCAATTCGGGACGAAGCCTCAATCGCTTCCATGTCCCAACTTGCTGCTTCTGCTAAGGGAATAGGGCTCATGGTTTTCATACCATGAATCATGTCGAAACCAATGATCAATGGAATACCGAGTCTGGATTCTTCCACGGCAATTTTTTGAACTTTTCTGACTTCTTCCACGCCAGTGATGTTCAACATGGAGCCTACCAGTCCTTTTCGGAGATTTTCATATTTCATGGAGGCGTCTCCTTCAGAAGGTGCAGGTCCAGTGACATCCCAAAATCCATTGTATTGGTTCATTTGACCGATCTTCTCCTCCAGAGTCATCAGGGATAAAAGGCTATCCACTTGCGTCTCATAGGGAAGAGCTTCTTTAGGTTGAGGGCGGCTACAGGCACTTGCCAATGCTGCCATTACTGTTAAAATTAAAAATCCTTTTTTCATCAGAAGTATGGTTTTCTAGGGTGAATAAATTGGGTTATTGTTCCTTTGCTTGGAAATTTTAGAGGAAAGGAAAACCGAAGATTTCGATTTGATTTTAGTTATGAAATTGGGTGAATTTCAGCTTTTTAAATTCAGGGTTTTCTGACCAAAGTCAGTTGGTATTCTGATTGTCTCATGGACCTTCAGGAAAGCTAAAAATAAGAACATTTCCAATTGAGAAAATTTCTCACTTGATAATTAGACCAAAGCAATCAGATTGAATGCAGGTTTTAGCTGAAGATTTATTTGGCAAAATGTGAAATGGCTGAAAATAATGATGGTTTATTTTTCATTAATCCATTGATTGTCTTTTATTTGAAGTGAGTTTAATGCTTTTTTTTTTGAGCAGCTTTTCTCGGATTACAGGATTACGTTTTTTCTAAAATTTTCTAAGCTATGTCCCAATTAAAAATCCGGTTTCGGGGTAATCCCGTGCCATCTGCCTCGACTGATTTTGCTTCTTCTGATTTTGAAATGGTGCAAACCTATCAGCTCCTTCCTGCTTCTAGGGGAGAAGTTCCTGAAGTAAATCCCGATCCCATTGAAGACGACGACTTAATTCAGCTCAGTCTGAGTGATGATACTCTTTGGATTGGAGATCATACTACCCTGAGGGCGCTTTTCCCTGATCAATCGCTTCGTTCCGGAGATGCAGAGGTCTTGTATTTGGATGATTTGGTGGATGAAACCTCTTCAGACCGAGGTCTCAAAAAAATCAGCATCAACTTCTTGTCTGTTTTCAAAAAGAAAAAGAAATCAGTCAAAGGAGAAGTTCGGAAACTTGCCATTGACTTGGAAAACAAGCAGCTCGAAACGGATGGAATTAGTTTTAAAGAAGTAGGGGCAGGACTTTTGACTCATTGCAGTGAGGATTTCAAGCTGAGCAAAAAAGAATCCTTGCCTATTGGCAGTCGAGCATTACTTTTTTTGCACGGCACGGGTAGTTCTACCTCAGGTTCCTTCCAAGAATTATATGGGAAAAGCGGCAATCTGACCTGGAAATCAATTTATCAATCGTATGGTTCGGGAAACGTACTGGCGTTTCAACATCGGACTTTGAGCCATAGCCCGCTTCAAAATGTGTTGGAATTAGTAAAGCAACTCCCGGATGAGATTGAATTGGATGTGGTGACCCACTCCAGAGGAGGATTGGTTGGAGATGTGTTGGCTCGATTTGCGACAGATTCCAGAGGGTTTGATGCGGCCGAACGCGGAGTTTTAGCTATCGAAAAGCGGATCGAAGACCTCGAGGCAATTGATGCGATTGAATCTGTTTTAAAGCAGAAAAAAATAAGTGTTCGGAATATGGTTCGAGTGGCCTGTCCCGCGAATGGAACAACCCTCGCTTCGGGGAGAATGGATCAATTTCTGAATGTTCTGCTAAACTTATTTGGTCTTTTGGTCGGTTCCAAGCTCAATCCGGTATTTCAGCTTTTCCAAAAGTTGGTCATGGAAGCAGTCGCCTCCAAGGATAATCCTGAGATTTTTCCGGGACTTGAGGCGATGAATCCAGCCTCACCATTTATCAAAGTACTTAATTTCCAAGGATCCGAAATCAAAGTAGACAGTTTGCTGCACGTGGTAGGAGGCAGTAGTGAGAATAGCCGTAGTCTTCGTGGCTTGGTGGTGCTTTTGGGCAAGTTCTTTTTTAGAGGTGAGAATGACTTGGTCGTTGATACCGAAAGTATGAAATGGGGTGCCATTCGAAAAGAAGGCAAAACCTCCATTTTTATCGATAGCTCCAAGACAATCAATCACATTGTCTATTTTTCTACCACCACTACTCAGGAACGAATTTTTCAAGGACTCCAAGAAAAAACTGCAGGTACTCGTGGGGGATTTGTGCCCAAAGTGCTCCGAAAATCAACAGATCGAGGAGCTCTTGGTGTAGAAGGAGGAAGAACATTCCAAGATCGGGTTTCTGGGAAACGCCCCATTGTTGTCCTTTTGCCAGGAATCATGGGTTCTAATTTGACTGTCAATGAAGATATGGTTTGGATCAATTATGCAAGATTCCTTACCGGACAATTGACCCGCCTTAAAAACGACTCTAAGAATAACCTGCATGTTCAGCCTCATTCCTTAGTCAAAACTTCCTACGGAAAACTCACCGAATACCTGAGCAAGACTTACGATGTGGTTACGTTTCCATTTGATTGGAGGATTTCTCTGCTCGAAAGTGCTCGGATTTTGGATTCCAAGCTTCAGGAATTAATGCGCTACAATCAGCCCATCAAACTTTTGGCTCACAGTATGGGCGGAGTTTTGGTCCGGGATTTTATGGTGCAACATGAAGATACTTGGCTGGCATTGTCTCAGCGTTCTGAGTTCAAGGCCTTATTTCTTGGGTCTCCCTTGGGAGGATCGTATCGAATTCCTTATGTGCTTTTCGGGAAGGATGATATTATCAAGCTTCTGGCTAAAATCGATATCGCAAATTCACTGAAGGAATTGCTTCAGGTGTTTTCGCAACTTCCTGGATTGCTCAATCTATTGCCTTTAAAACTGAATCCCGATGATGTGGATTTTGGAGATTATTCCACCTGGGAAAAAATGAGAGTGGCCTTTGGAGATCCAAACTGGCCAATTCCAGATCGTTCCTTATTGCTTGAATTTGATGCCTATCAAAAAAAGATCTCAGACAAATTCAAGTCCCTTGATTACTCCTCTGTCTACTACATCGCAGGCCAGAGTAGACCTGAAAAGGTGACAATTTCTTCCATGAAAATTTCGGATTCGGAGGGGCTGGAATTTTTTGGGACAAATGAAGGGGATGAAAGTGTGACTTGGGCAACGGGGATTCCTTCTCAGGTGGTTCAGCGAAATCAATTGTACTATGCAAATGTCACTCACGGAGGACTATCCAATCAAACAAGTCTTTTTGGAGCAATTGAAGATATTTTAAGTCATGGGAAATGCAGTCTTCCCAATCAGCTTCCGAAGAAGAGAGGTGGGGTTGCCGAACAAATCCGACCAAAGGTTCAAGAATTGTTTGATCTCAGCGAGGAGAATTTCGAAAATGTAATCCTTGGCCTAGGTGCTGAAAAGCCGCAGTCACAAGATCTTCCTGTTCAGGTAACGGTGGTTCACGGGGATTTAAAATTTGCCAAGTTCCCGGTGCTGGCAGGACATTTCGAACAGGACGCTATTTTGACCACAGAAAAAGTCATCGATCGCCACCTAAATGGGGAATTGAACAGAATCAAATCGCTGGGACTTTATCCAGGCAAAATAGGGACGAATCAAATAGTGCTTTCTGGTTCAGCATCGAAATTTAAGGGAGCTATCATTGTCGGGTTAGGGACTCCCGGAGAGCTATCTTCTTTTCAACTGACTGTCACTGTTGAAAAAGGTGTGGCTCGGTACCTTACCATCCTAAACAAGAAAGAATCAGATCAAGAGAGAGTTCCGATGGAGCCAGTTGGAATTACAGTTTTAGCCATCGCCAATTCTTATGGAGGACTTTCCAGCGACACCTCGATCCGAGCCGTCTTGCTGGGGATTCAGCAAGCCAATCAAAAAGTCAAAACATCCTACAAAGGAACTCTCCGGGTGATCGAAGAGGTAGAAATCATCGAAGTATATCAGGATAAAGCTTTGTCGATTTTGAAAACGGTCAATTTGCTTCGAGAGAATTTCGGCACTGAGTACAAGTTTAGTTTGAAAAATAAGGGGTTGGAACAAAAGCCGGGACGAAAAGTAAGAATCCCATTTGAGGTTTCGGCAGATTGGTGGACAAGGATACATGTAGCTCGTCAAGAAAATCAAACTGACAAACGCTTTCCCATCAAAATGACTTTGGCAACCTCAGGTGCCAGTCAAAAACAGGAGTTTTTGAAAGTGAATACGGCCAATTTGGACACCTTGCTTTTGGAAATGACCGAAAAAAATCAGGCCAGACCTGAAATCGCTAAGACGATGTTTGAGTTGTTGGTGCCGTTTGATTTTAAAGAGGAACTCAAGCGTCAGCCGAATATTTCTTGGGTAGTGGATGAGGAGACGGCTTCTTTCCCTTGGGAAATGCTTCAAGAGGATATAGAAGCAAATCCACTTTCGGTTAACTCAGGAATGGTCCGGCAGATGGCGACCGAATCTTACCGAAAAAATCCGTCCCGAATCCAAGAAAATATAGCTCTGGTCATCGGAGACCCTGAATTGGGCGGGTTTATGCCCCAATTACTTCAAGCTGAGAAGGAAGGTCGATTGGTCATGGATCTTCTGCAAAAAAGTGGCTTTGAGGTGACGCATTCGATCAGAGAAAGTCCTTCGGAGATTATGGTAGATGTCTTTTCAAAAGGATATAAAATCATGCATTTGGCTGCACATGGCACTTTTGATCTCAAATCACCAGATGCCTCAGGAGTGGTCATCGGTCCTAATTCTTTCTTGTCCGTGCAGGAAATTGCATTGATGAGCAATGTCCCTGAATTGGTGTTTGTGAATTGCTGCTACCTGGGTAAGACCGAGAGAGAATCAGGAAATTCCGGGAATCAAAAAAATAAATTAGCGGCCAATATTGGTACCCAACTAATTCGAAATGGAGTCAAAGCGGTGGTAGTAGCAGGATGGGCAGTTGATGATCAGGCTGCATTGGAATTTGCAGAGGAGTTTTATCGGGAAATGCTCAGCGGTCAAAAGTTTGGGGAAGCTGTACGAAATGCCAGAAGAAAAATATTCAATGCGTACCGGTCCCATACCAATACTTGGGGGGCCTACCAGTGTTACGGAGATCCTTTTTATCAGCTTTCTTCTGGAGAAAATGGAGTGCATCAGGTCGAAGAATTTTTGGTGAAAGAGGAGGTCGAAATCGAATTGATCAACCTCAATCAGCAGCTGGATTCACAGGCTATGGAAGATGATCGGGTTTTGGAAATTTTGGAAAAACTCGAAAAAGACCTAAAAGTCAATGGAATCCAAAGCGGGAAAATAACGGAATGTTTTGCCGTGCTATTTGCAAAGGTTGGGCTTTATGATCGGGCTATTCCCTATTTTGAACAATTATTTCAAACCGAGAAGGCTGGATTTTCATTCAAGGCTTTGGAGCTGTGGTGTAATATTTCCTGCAAACATGCAATTGAAGTCTATGAAGCAGGAAACAAGACGGAGGAAGATCGGAAAAAGACCTTGGACACGATAGATCAAGCAGCTAAAAGGCTTCAGTCTTTAAATGAATTTGGAGTGACTGCAGAGCGGATGAGTCTTTTAGGAAGTGCCTACAAACGAAAACTACTATTGCTCAAAAATGAAGCAGTCCAGTTTGATAAAAGTTTGAAAGATGCCGTGGCATCCTATCAAAAAGCCTCTGAAATGATGCATCACCAGGATAATTACCCATTGGTTAATTGGGTGCAGTTGGCAAAAATGCATTCACTCCGAAATTCAAAAGCCAAATTTAAAGCTGAAGCAGAAATCATGTCTTTGATTTTGGCTTGCAAGCAAGAAGAGGTGAAAAAACGTGACCAACAAAATGATCCTTGGAGTTTCTTTGGTTTGGCAAATTTAGCCCTAACTGAACTAGTTTTAGATGAAGGGAAGACTCCCAATCTTGGAAGTGAAGTTGAAGAATCTTTTCTCGGAATTTTTGAACGGGTTGGGTCCAAGGGACATTTAAAAGCGCAATTAGAGCATTTGACAATTTTGATTGAGGCCCTTGAGTCTGTCAATCAAGACGGAGCGAAAAAGTTGCACACTCTATTGGATCAATTAAGGGAACGTTTGAAACCCTTGGATTTTTGAATGAATTGGAAATTAAAAGGAAGGTGATCAGCCTTCCTTTTTTATTTGTATTTCTACATCAAATCAATTCGAGGAAAATAATCAAAGAAAAAATATGTATTCAATCTATTCAAAACTTATCTTTTCAAGATATTTTCTATTCAAGAATTATTTATTTAAATGATATTTAAAACATTTTTTTATTTAATTATTTAAAGGAATTTTTAAATGTATTCTTGATTAAAAGAATTATTTCTATATTCTAGCATATTAATAAACATTAAATTCTTGGTATGAAAAATCTCAGTTTTTTATTCGCAGCCTTCCTTTTCCTCTTTTTTGGAATCACCAGTTCCTATAGTCAGAGCGCAAAGGATATAAGTATAAAGTACAACATCAATGCTGAGGCTATCTTTAATGGTGGAAATGTTGAAGAATATTCGAGGCTTTCAGATAATAATAGAGGAGCAAGTGGAAATGGAAAACCTTCTGATTTTGAATCTGAAGCATATATTTCCAAATTTATTAATTGGGAAATTGTGGATACCGGAAACCATCAAGAGGTATATCAAATCAAATTTCTAGACTTTCCTTGGACGGGAAATATTGAAGCCTTTGCTAAAAATCCAATTCCAGGAGGAGGGAGAAAAGCTAAAGTAAAAGTCGAGGATACCTCAGGAGAAGGTTCGGTAAAATATACCATCCGATTCACAATCAAATCAGCGGTAACCGGAGAGACTAAAACCTTTGAGCTTGATCCCAAAATTAGAATTACCACCACCCCATAAATTCTCTAGTTTGGTGATATTTTAAATCCTCTTTTTATTGAGTGGGGTTTAGAAATACAGTTATTGCCCAGGTTAAAATCACCAGAGTACCTTAATTAACTATTTATTACTTGAAAAATCAACTTTTCTTCTTTTTATGTTTTTCGATACTTAGTTTTTCTTTTGCCCAATCCAGGCAAGAGCCAGATCAGGTTCGATCAAAAGTGGACAGCATCAAGGAATTGTACTATGGGAGTGGGGAGCAAAATCTTGACTATTTGGGTAGTATTATTGAGTTTGAAGCCAATCCTGACAGTTTGTTGAAATATGGGGAGATCTATCTCCAGAAAGCCCTAAAGGATTCCCTTGACGATCATATTTCAAGTGCGAAAATTATGATTGGATACTCCTATAAATACAAGGGTAACTTATCTAAAGCTTTAGAATATTTTTTTGAGTCCCTGAAATATGCTCAAAAATCAGGGTCAATGAAGGCTCAGGGTAGATCCTATATCACTATCGCAGATACTTATTCTGCTAGCGAGAATAGTCAAAATGCTACCATTTATTATCGAAAAGGGATTGAAATTCTGGAGCAGGAAAGCGATTCTACAGCTTTGGGTACAGCGATCTTTAATGCAGGGGATGAGTATTTAAAGTTGGGGAAATTGGACTCCGCCTTGTCTTTCGTGGAGAGAGCTCAATTGATTTTTGAAAAGGTCAATTTTGAATTGGGTAAGGCCTATTGCCTGGGGAATCTTGGGATGATATTCGCAGAATATGGAGACCAATTGACCTCCGAAAGAAGGATCAATCAGGCCATAGAGATTTTGGAAAAGTACCATGAATATTATCCAATTTCAGTTTATCTAAATTATTTATCCAAGATCTATTTAGAGCATGGCGATCGTCAATCCTCGCTTTCATATGCCCGAAAAAGTTTGGATCTGGCAAGTAAATATGGGCTTAAAGATCAAATCAGTGAGGCTAACCTACTCCTTTCAGGAATTTATGAAAGTTTGAATAATCCTTCCAAGGCACTTGAATTTTACAAAAAGCACATTCAATTCAGGGATAGTGTAAAAAATGTCCAGTCGGTTCAAGAAATGGCCAATTTGAGAACCGACTTTGAAGTATCTCAAAAACAGGCGGAAGTGGATCTACTAGAAAGTGCAGCTACCATCGCCACCTTAAGGGCAAAGCGTCAGACTCTATTGCTTTATGGAGTTGTTGTAATGCTCATCCTGGTCGCACTTCTGGCTTTAGTATCCTACCGTAGATTTAAATTCGAAAAAGAGGCAAATAAAATTATCGAGGAAGAGAAAAACCGATCTGAGGATCTTCTGCTTAACATTCTTCCAGAAGAAATTGCCGACGAGCTTAAGATTCATGGAAAAGTAAAAGCACATCGATTTAATTCAACCACCGTCCTTTTTACGGATTTTAAGAGTTTTTCGAGCTTGGCTGAAGAAATTTCCCCAGAGCAGCTTGTGGAAAGTATCGACTATTACTTCAAAGAGTTTGATTCGATCGTGGATAAATATGGACTTGAAAAGATCAAAACAATAGGGGATTCCTACATGTGCGCGGGTGGTCTTCCTACGGAAACTGAGCGGCATGCATTTGATGTCGCAAGAGCCGGATTAGAAATGATGGAGTTTATCTATAAGCCCAAGCCGGAAGGAATTGTGCAGTTTGAAATGCGGATCGGAATTCATACCGGTCCAATTGTGGCGGGAATTGTAGGGGTTAAAAAGTGGCAATATGATATTTGGGGCGATACAGTAAATATCGCGTCACGAATGGAAAGCAATTCTGAAGAAGGAAAGATCAATATTTCAGGTACTACCTACGAGATCATCAAAGATGAATTTGAATGTGAATACCGAGGTAGTATTGAAATTAAAAATCGAGGGATTTGGGAGATGTATTTTTTGAAATCCTGAGGGAGCATATTATCGATGGAATCCCAAAAAAGGAAGGCGATTAGTCTTCCTTTTTTTGATCCTTTGGTTTCCCACTGAGCTTATAAAGCAGATATCCTAGGCCCAACAGGAAGTGTCCAATTACAACTACAACTAAAATTATGACGGTAGTATTGCTTCCCATAGCCCAAGTTTAGGGAGGAATTGGGAATTACTGGGTGACTTTTGTCTCTGGTTCGGATTGACTTACCTCAGATTTCCATTTAAAAAACAAGCTGGCCAAACGATCTACTTTTTCAGGATACTGGATAGAAAGATTGTTTCTTTCATAAGGATCAGAGCGTAAGTTATACAGCTCCCAGGGTTCATTTTTACCAAAAGCAACCAATTTCCAATCGCCATCTCGAACTGCTCTGCCTGTAGCCCATTCCCAAAATAGTGGTTTGTTTCGGGTGTCTACGTGGCCTTTTGTGGCAGGAATTAAACTCAGACCTTGATAGGGCAATACGGGTTTCCCCTGAAATTCGTCGGGGTAATTAGCCCCAGAAAGATCCATCAGAGTTGGCATAATGTCGATGAGGTGTGCGGGAAATTGACTTATGGGATTTGTTGGTGGCAATCCTTTAGGCCATGAGATGATCAAAGGGGTTTTAATTCCTCCTTCATGGGAGTAATTTTTGAAAAATCGATTGGGAGTATTTCCTACGTTGGCCCAATCGGCACCTAATGATGTCCATTGGCCCACGGTTCCGATGTTTCCATTTCCCGGAATATTGACCATTTCAGCCGAAGCCCCATTGTCAGAAAGAAAAATGAAAACAGTATTTTCCAATTTGCCCTGCTCTTTAAGTTTATGGATGATCTCACCAATTTTCTGGTCCATCCGATTGATCATGGCTGCATAAACTTCCATTTTTTGAGCTTCAGCCTTTTTCAAAGAATCGGATAACATATTCCAATTCACGAAAGTGGGCTCACTCATCGGTTGGTTAGCAGGTATGATTCCCAGCTTTTTCTGCTTTTCAAATCTTCGTTGGCGGATAGCTTCATAGCCCTCATCATACATCCCTTTGTACTTGGCGATGTCTTCCGGCCAAGCCATCAGTGGATCATGCGGGGCTGTGTAAGCGAGATAAAGGAAAAAAGGTCGCTGGTCATTATGGTATTCATCTAGCCAAGAAAGGGCGTATTTGGTGAAATAGTCTGTTGAATAATAATCTGATGGAGGAGAATAGGGTTGAAATAATTCTCTGTCTACATAGAATGGTCGATCAGGTCTTTTCTGCGCTGGTTTGGCTTCACCAATCCGTTGAGGTCCGGGGTTGAAATGGTTGGAAGCGCCTTCTTTCAAACCGTAATATCTTTCAAATCCTCGATCCATAGGGTGATCAAAGCCATGATGTTTTCCTGACCAAAAAGTTAGATAGCCAGCCGACTTCATTATTTCCCCTAGGGTAGTGGCATTTTTGAGAGGTTGCTGATAAGTAGCCTCATACCCCACTTGATGGGCATAAAGTCCGGTCAGTAAAGCCGCTCGAGAGGGATTACATTTCGAAGTGTTATACATCTGGGTGAATCGAACACCTCGTTGAGCGAGCCAATCTAAATTCGGAGTTTCCACTTCACTTCCGTAACATCCAATATCTGACCAGCCCAAATCATCAGCTAAAATCAGGACAATATTTGGTTTTGGGTTTTCCTGGGGCAAGCTGAAAAAAAAGGTGTGGAGGGTAGAGTAAAGCAGAAATAGAAATGACATGGATCTGTAAGATTGGCGGATTCAAAAAGTAAGAAAATACCGGCGAAAAGTCATCCTGTCCTTAGGATAGAAAAAAAGCAGGAACTTAGTCCTGCTTTTCACTTACTTCTTTACGGGTTCATGTTCAAATCCTTCGAAATCGAATACGGGATCTTTTCCTTCATCCTTTTGCTTTTTGTAATCTTTTAGTGCTCTGAGAGCGGGCTTACGAAGTAAAATGATTGCTATCACATTTAGCCAAGCCATCATCCCCACTCCAATATCTCCCAGCGTCCAAGCGAGTTCGGCAGTTCGGATCGATCCAAAAAATGTAGCGCCTAGAATCAATGCCCGAAGCAGGTAGACTGGCCATTTTTGTTTGCCATCTTTTTGAAGAAAGCTCAAGTTGGTTTCTGCGATGTAGTAATAGGCCATGATTGTTGTGAATGCAAAGAACATCAAGGCAATCGCGACAAATCCTGCTCCCAAGGAAGGAAAGTGGGTAGCAATAGCCATCTGGGTGAATTCGGGGCCAAAACTGATTCCAGGGAGATTTTCTACGATAAATCCACCATCTGGATTGATCACATTGTATTGACCTGTAAATAGAATCATAAAGGCAGTGGCGGTACACACAAAAAGGGTATCAATGTAAACCGAAAAAGCCTGTACTAACCCTTGCTTGGCAGGATGGCTAACTTCTGCAGCGGCGGCGGCGTGAGGTGCGGTACCTTGACCGGCTTCATTGGAATAAATTCCTCGCTTGATTCCCCAAGCGATGGCTAATCCAAAAACACCAGAATAAAGCGATTCCAGATTAAAGGCGGATTTGATGATTAAGGATATAACCGCGGGAATTTCTTTGAAATTCAGGATCATAATAATCTGTGCCAAAAGAATATATCCTAAGGCCATGAAGGGTACGACGAATTCTGCCACTTTTCCGATTCGTTTCACCCCTCCAAAAATGATCATTCCCAAAAACACCACTACGATTCCTCCGGTCCACTCAACAGGTACCTGAAAAGCAGTATTCATGCTCAGTGCAATGCTATTACTTTGGACTCCTGGGAGAAGTAGCGACATACTGATAATGGTGACAACCGCAAAGGCAATTGCATACCACTTGATTCCAAGTCCTTTTTGGATATAGAAGGCAGGTCCACCTCGGTATTCGCCTTCTTTTACTTCCTTGTAGATCTGTCCTAATGTGGCTTCGATATAAGCCGATGCCGAACCCAAAAATGCAATTACCCACATCCAAAAAATGGATCCAGGACCTCCCATGGCGATTGCTGTGGCTACTCCTGCGATATTTCCAGTTCCAATTCTACCTGAAAGTGCCAATGCAAAAGCCTGAAATGAAGAAACTCCTTGTTCTGAGGATTTTCCTTTAAACAGGAGCTTGATCATTTCTTTGAAGTATCGAACCTGAACAAACTTGGTGACAAATGAAAAGTAAATGCCAGCACCCAGACATAAAAGAATGAGTGCGTTACTCCAAATGAGTCCGTTGATTGAATTAATGAGTTCTACCATTTATGAATTGGATTGAGTTGGCTTAGTTTATTTTTTTGGATAAGGGCCAAATATAAAGGCTTCTTGCTCGGATTTTTGTCTTTTTTTAGGAGAAAGGGTTCAAATTCATGGTCGTCGGTCAGCTAATCGAACTTCTATAAATGAAAAAGCCAACCTTAGGGTTGGCTTTTTTGATGGGTTGGGTAAGGAAACAGGATTTATTCAAATCCAAACTTCTTCAATCCTTCATGGCTGATTTTGATTGCCTCTAATGGATCTAAACCGAAGGTGTTGTCTTGTTCAACCAAGTAAAATTCCATTCCGGATTGTGCTTTTGCAGCCAAGATTTGAGCGAAGTCAATTTTACCGGTTCCTACTGGAGCAAAGTTTCCAGCTGAATCCATGTCTTTAACATGCCAAGCCTTGAATCTTCCTGGATATTTTTCAAAGTAAGCCAATGGGCTTGCCTCTGCTTTAGTTACCCAGTACAAGTCCATTTGGAAGTTTACCCACTCAGGATTACACTTTTCCAATAGCACTTCCTCGATCACTGTACCGTCAGCCATAGGCTTAAATTCAAAATCATGGTTGTGGTAAAGAAGTTTGATGCCTGCAGCATGGCATTTTTCACCAAGGGTGTTCATAATGCTTACAAGTTCATCTGCTGTTCCTTTCATTCCAAGAGTTCGTGTAGCTGGATCAAAAGTGAACATGCCCATAGGAGGAACTGGGATCACGAAATAACCAATGCCAGCAGCTTTTACATCTGTAATTAGCTGGTCAGCATTTTCCATGTTAACCATTCCCATGTGAGCACTTACCGCAGTAAGTCCCAAAGAGTCCAAGAAAGATTTGAATTCCGCAGGAGCCATGCCGTAGAATTTTCCATCTTCATAATTTGCGGCTTCCACATAAGCATATCCAGCTGCTGCAACTGCCTGAAGGGTAGCTTTTGGATTGCTAGCCATAGAATCGCGAACTGTGTACAGCGCAAGACCTCCAAAATTGGAAGATTCTTCCACAACAGCTTCTTCCACTTGTTCGGTCTTTGGACCACAAGAGGTGAATCCAAGGATCAAAGCCAACAATAAGGCTAGGCTAAGATTTGTTTTTTTCATTTGGTGTGAATGGGTTTGATGAATCCTGAAGATCATTACAAAATCAGCGATTGGGCTTCTTTTGTTCGGGTTTCAGGTTAGGGTAAAGTTTATGACACGAAAGATATTTATTTCTAGGCAGATTTTTTTCATATCATTCATTATTGTCTCATAATTGAGAAAATAGCATTTTGATTTATTGGAAGCCAAAGACCAAAGGAAAACCAAATACCACCAAGGCAGTCCAGATAAAATAAATAGGCAAGAATCGGACGATGGTAAGTCCAACTTCTTTCAATTGAGATTTGCCTTGAACTGTTTGGATTAAATTTCTACTGACTAAAATCAAATGGATGAGCATCAGAATATTGACTCCTATGACTGCCATACGATTTGGGGTGATTCCCCATTCTGTGATTCTGAATACAATAGCTGAAAGAGCGATCAGGTTTAATAGGATGGTCACCAACGAAAGCGCTGTTAAAACCCAAGTTCCAACGCCTTTATTTCTCTCATCGGAAGATTCTGCCACGGCGAAAAACACCAAGGCCATCACCCCAATCAAGAGCATATTGAATAGCAAAAGGAATTCCCGGTCATTGTAGGGGTCTTTGCCGGAAAAAACAAAGGCTCCCAAATAAATGACTAGCATCACTAAAACGAGAGGGCTGAATATCTTGGCAATAATTGGTGGTACTTTGTTGATCAGTTGGGGGTTGGTTTGGGTTAGATGGGATGCAACCAGAGGTGCAGCGGAAAAGCCGAAAACGGCAATCCATTCCATGTAAAGTTGCTCAATTTTTATTCCGATAAGATTAAAAAGTCCGATGGTGATTCCCGACAAAAGCAAGCCAGAAATAAACAGAACGGCTCCCATAATAATCGCATCGCCATTAAACCTTAAGAAATCCAGCCTTCTGGATAATTGGTTCATCTCTCCACCCACAAAGGAAAATCCAAGAATTGCCCAAAGAAGCAAAGGAAGATGGATGCAAGCCAAAATTATGGAATCACTCTCCTGATTGTCAGGAAGGAGGTTGATGTATGCGATGGCAAGGATGGTGATAGCAGCTATAATTCCCAGGGTTTTCGATGGGAGTTTTTTTGTCCAAGCAAAATAGGCTGTGACAAAAGATAATGCGATAAAGCCTAAATTTCTGGGATAGAAGAAATCCTCTTCTAGTGAGAAAATTGCTGGGATCTTGGCATAAACCCAAGCAATAAAAGAGGCAATCAAGACGAATCTCCATTGAATAAAAGAACCCCAAGAAATGGATTCGGATTCATAGTTCAGTCGCTCGTGCCAGAATTCGGATGCAGGATTGCTCTGGATCTCAGAATAAATCTCGTTGAATTCCTGTTTGAAGGCCGCCTTGTTTTTACGGTATAGGAGTTCGAGTTCTTTGGGATTGTTTTGATATTGAATGATAAGATTTTTCATAATTCAGAATGATTTTGAGTTTAATTCCAATGACCGGTGATTGCGAATGCCATGACTGAACTGATCCAGATTCCAAAGAAATAGAGGAGGGTACTGAAGATAAGTGCCGCTAATTTTTTGCTTCCCTCAGGAAACCAGTGAAAGCCCATAAGGTAAAAGAAAGTCCCCCCAACAGCACCGCCAAATGGAATAATCGTGAGCGGGAGATACATCCAAGATTCAAATATTCCGGGTTTGTTTAGGATAAGAAATAGGAGAAGTGCGAGAGGGAGAGACGCCCCCAGAATAGCTGGCAAGAATAAGTCTCTCATTGAATTTGGGAGGAAAGAGGAGTGTTTCATGTTTTTTAAGTTTTGAAAGTACTTTGAATTTCAAAGTGAGTGGATAAATTTTTTTAGGTTTTATTTTCTTTAATCAGATTTTCAAGGAATTCCAGATGCCTTTGGAAGGCTGATTTTCCTTCCTGAGTGGAGGAATAATTGGTTTGAGGCTTTCTGCCAACGAAGGATTTTTCCACTTGGATATATCCTTGGTTTTCAAGGTTTCTCAGGTGAGAAGCTAGATTTCCATCAGTTACATCCAAGAGTTCCTTGAAAGAATTGAAGTCAAACTGCTCATTGACCATCAAGATGGACATGATTCGCAGTCGGACCACATTCTCAAACGCTTTGTCGTAATTCCCCTTCACGTTATCAATCGTATTTGTAATACATCATGGAGCCGTAGATGATATGGAGGATTCCAAATCCCAAGGCCCAGCAAATCAATCCGTATTCTGGATGAAAAGCAGCGATTAGGCCTAGGATCAATTGTCCATAACCTAGATTTTTGATCTCATTTAAGGTGAAATGTGCTGCATTAATCAAACCCAATCCATAGAAAACTAATGTACTTGCAGCGATAAGATGAAAGTAACCTTCATGAATCAATGCAAAAGAAAATAACCCTCCGGAAATCACTGGAATAAACAAGGTTGATAAGAATCGGCGGCTCGAGGGTGACCAAAATTTGGTAGCGGTCTTTTTGCTTTTTTTCTGACTTAAGAGATAAGCCGAACTTAAGGTCAAAATCAATACGATGAATCCCGTGAGCAAAGTCCGGTTTATCAATTCTCGAGTACCAAGGCTTTCCAGATTTTTTCCAAATTCTGTCGCAGGTGCATAGATCCAATACCAGACCATTCCAGATCCGATTAAAGCGTAGATTCCTGCCAACACTCCGGAAAGTCCGCTGAGCGAAATGAAGCGGGTGCTTCGCTCCATCATTGCCTTTATTTCTGCAAGTTCCTGTTCTGGTTTTTTCATTCTAAAAGTACTTTGAGGTACAAAGTAAATTAAGAATTTCGAATAAAAATGGGTTAGCTCAGAAATTTTAGAAAAATTTAGAGATCGGTAGTTGATGAATCATTGTCCATCGACCATGGACTATACAATTAACAACAACCCATTCCCCAAACATGGAAAATACCTTTGATGCAATAGTAGTAGGTTCAGGAATCTCAGGAGGCTGGGCGGCAAAGGAACTTTGCGAAAAGGGGTTGAAAACCTTGGTTCTCGAGCGGGGTCGCTCTGTGGTCCATAACAAAGATTATCCAACTGCCACGCTCCGACCTTGGGAAGTTCCGCATCGAGGTTGGGTGACTCAAGAATATTTGGAAAAGAATCCATTGATCAGTAAGGCTGCTGGTTTTGGTGAGGAGACCAAGCATTTTTTTATCCAAGATCAAGATCATCCCTATGTCCAGGAGAAACCCTTTGATTGGATCCGTGGCTACCAAGTTGGGGGCAAATCTTTGACTTGGGGAAGAGCTACTCAGCGTTGGAGTAAGTATGAATTCAAAGCTCCCGAACTTCAGGGATATGGAATGAACTGGCCAATTGGTTATGAGGATGTTGCTCCTTGGTATTCCCATGTCGAGAAGTTTATTGGAGTTTGTGGAACCAAAGATGGGATAGAAGCTATGCCTGATGGGGAGTTTATGAAGCCTTTCCCTTTCAACTGCGCTGAGGATTTCATTCGTCAAAAAATCAGGGAAAACTATCCGGATCGCCACATGGTACATGCCCGATGGGCCCATTTGACAGATCCTCAGGAAATCCATTTGCAGCAAGGAAGAGGACAATGCCAAGCCAGAAACATGTGCATGAGAGGATGTCCCTTCGGTGGATATTTTAGTTCGGTTTCATCCACTTTGCCTTGGGCAGAGCGAACGGGAAATTTGACTATCCGTCCACATTCGGTGGTTCATTCCATTATTTATGATGAGGCAACTGGTAAGGCCTCGGGAGTAAAAGTTATCGATTCAGAGACCAAGGAAGTTCATGAATTCAAAGCGAGAATTATCTTTTTGAATGCATCAGCGCTTAATAGTGTCTTAGTTTTGTTGAATTCTAAGTCCAACCGTTTCCCCAATGGATTGGGAAATGACCATGATCTTTTGGGTCGATATGTGGCATTTCATAATTATCGGGGCTGGGTTTCCGGAGAATTGGAGCAGTTCCAGGATAAATATTATTTCGGAAGAAATCCGACCGAACCCATCATCGCAAATTTCAGAAACCTGGGTAAAAAAGACCCCAATCTTGATTTTGTAGGAGGGTATACCATATTCTCAGGAGCTTGGAGAGGTAGGGGAAAGGAAATGTCCAATCCCACTTTTGGTCAGGAATTTAAGGAAGCTCAAACTCAGCCGGGCAATTGGCATGTGTATATGTATATGCAGGGAGAGACGATTCCCAAGTTTGAAAATCATGTTCGATTGAGCCAAACAGAAACTGATCCTTTTGGAATCCCCCAGTTGATTACTTCAGTTGGCTACGACCAAAATGATGAAAATATGCTTCAAGATTTTCTGATAGAAGCTCAGGAAATGATGGAAAAAGCCGGAGTGAAAAATATTGAAGCAAGGGATAGTGAGCAAGCTCCAGGATTGGATATTCATGAAATGGGAGGATCAAGAATGGGGACAAGCCCGGAAAACTCCATGCTCAACGAATGGAACCAGTTGCATGGCTGTAAGAATGTTTTTGTGACGGATGGGGCGTGCATGACGAGTACCGGAAATCAAAGTCCTTCCATTCTTTACATGGCCTTGACGGCTAGGGCAGCCAATTTTGCGGTGGAGGAATTCAGAAAGGGGAATCTTTAAACTTCTTCCAAAATTGATTCTCCAGCAGAGAAATCACCGGAAGTCCATTTCCATTTTTCATAAAGGCGGATTTTCCCATTGGGTAAAATTTCTGGAGTAGAAGTACAAATCCCTGTTTGCATTTCACCGGATGAATTGACTTGGTGGTAGCGCATGTCGATTTTCCCCTCTCCATCCACCTTTCCAATTAAATGGCCTTTTCTAATTTTTTCACCTTGATAGAAACAGAAGACCAAGTCATCTATTTGTTCATAAAGAAAGATCATTTCCGAAGAGACTTCTCCATTTGAAGAATTTGAAATGGGCCGAAATTTTTTCTGATTGTAATTCATCCGAATGCTTTTTGAAAAATTAGAAAGGGTTTAAAAATAGAAAAGAAAAACACAGCTCTTTCGAACTGTGCTCAGGTTTAGGTAATTGGTATAGGTAATTAAGAAATTCTTAGAATAACATGGGTGCAAACATGGAAAGGTAGGTTCTCCAATTCGCCCAGGTATGACCGCCTTCATTTTCGAAGTATTCGTGTTCAAATCCGGTTTTGTCCAAAACACTCAACAATCTTTTATTGGATTCCATGACAAAGTCCTCTTTCCCGCAGGCTACCCAATATTTATGAACTCCAGTTGCTTTGAGGGCTAGGAATTTCTTTTCCATTTCAGCCATGTCTGCATTGGCATCAAAGATTCCGCTACTGAAAACGCCGATGTAGCCAAAAGTGCCAGGGTAGGTGATGGAGGCTGTGATAGTATGGCCTCCACCCATAGAAAGACCGGCCAAAGCTCTATGATCTTTGTCGGCTTTAACTCGGTAATTCTTTTCAATGTAAGGCACAACGTCTTCTACCAAGCTCTTCTCAAACTTTCCTTGGAACTGAGCGAAAGTCTCACGAGTTGGAGTTGGAAGTCCAGGGATTTGGCGAAGTGTGGAAGTTTGCCAAGCATTTCCATTGGTCATAACCACCAGCATAGGCTTTGATTTTCCAGAAGCAATCAAATTATCCAAAATCAGATTTGCCCTACCCAAAGAAGACCAAGCATCCTCATCTCCACCTGCACCATGAAGGAGATAAAGAACAGGGTAGCTATCTTTTCCAGAATCATATCCCGGAGGAGTGTACACATACATTCTTCTGTCTGTCCCCAAAGTCGGAGAATTGTACCAAACCTGGGAGATATTTCCATGAGGTGTCTTATTCAATTGATATACTTCTGAGCCTTCACCAGGGATCATCAACAAACTTGCATATCGTGTTCCATCCCGTAAAGCATGTGGGTTAGTGACATCAATCGCAGCTACGCCATCAATGAAGAAATTGTAATGGTACATGGAGGAGGCAAGAGGCTGAATGGTCACAGACCAAACACCTTGTTCCCCCTTGGTCAAAGGCAAGGTTTCACGGAAACCCATCCAAGAACCGTTTAGAGTCACTTCATTAGCTTTTTCTGAAAGGATTCGAAAGGTTACGGAGTTATCAGCATTTACTTCAGGTGAAACCACTCGAGGTGCCTGCATGGCAGAAATTTCCTGAGCTTGGACTTTGGTGCCAAAGCTTATCAGAATAAGGAAGGCAAAACTTCTAAGTGCTGGGTTGATTTTCATAGGAAATAGGTTTGAGGTTATTGAAATAATCTTGGTGTAAACTGGGTCAGGTAAACTCTCCAGTTTCTCCAGATATGACCGCCTTCGGATTCTACATATTCATAAGGCATCTTCATGGCGTCTAATTTGTCTCGGTATTCCTTATTGGCGGCATAGAGGAAATCTGTTTTGCCGATAGCAATCCAATACAATTTGTAGCCATTGTCCATTTGCATTTTCAGGGTCTCTTCAAAGTTGCTGTAAACCTTTCCGGTGGCATCCTCACGAGGCATAATCGCTGCTGAAAACAAGCCCATGTAGTCAAAGGTATTTGGGTAATATCTGGAAATATGGAGGGTATGAAATCCTCCCATGGAAAGTCCTGCGATTGCACGGTTTGCTTTATCTGGCTTTACTCGATAATTGCTCTCCACAAACTTGATGACGTCTTCAAAAGCCCCTTCATAGGTTCCATCCATGGTTTTTGGAATCATGAATTGAGGCTTATACATATTTTTACTTCCTTCTCCGGGAGCACCATCTTGGATCACATTTCCATTTGGCATCACTACGATCATTGGCTTTGCTTTTCCCTGAGCAATCAGGTTGTCCAAAATCTGGGAAGTTCGTCCCAAATTGATCCAAGCCTCCTCGTCACCACCTGCTCCATGAAGAAGGTATAGGACGGGATAGGATTCTTTGGAGGTTTCGTATCCCGGAGGAGTGTAAATGGTAATTCTTCTGTCCATTCCCAATCCCGGAGAGTCATACCATCTTCTGGTAACGGAGCCATGAGGAATGTCATTGACCATAAACAGGTCTGCATGTCCACCACCAACAATAAAAATATTAGTAGCAGAAGCCACATCCCGAATCAAAAATGGATTGCTAGGATCTGTGGTGTTAAAACCATCCACGATAAATGAGTAATTGTAGAGCTCAGTTCCCAAAGGCTGGGATTTGAATTCCCAAACTCCATTTTCTCCTTTGGTTAGCTCTGCTTTGCCCGGACCATCCATCGGGCCTCTTGGAGTTTCCATTTTTACGGTTGGTAAAAAGTCACCGGTAACCTGAACAGCGGTAGCATTTGGAGCAAAAAGTCTAAAGGTGACTGTTTTGTCCTCATTGACTTCGGGGGAAATGATGTTTTGAGCTCGAAAAAGAGCTTCTTGTGCTTTAAGTGATGAGCTTATTCCGACGAAGAATAGCAGAATAAAAAGGAGTTGTTTTTTCATAGGTTTTGGTCTATTGTCTCAAAGTGTGAAAATAGATATTTCCACTTGAATTGCAAGTGGTATTTCTTTGAGTTCTGTGTAGCGAGTATTCTTCGGAAAATTCAAGTGTTTCCGATTTAAATTCCACAGAATAAGCGAAGTGATTTTAAACTTGGTAAGGGTTCCTAACTGAACCTAAAAGGCCAAATGCATTAAGGGTTGCCACCAAATACCAAGGAATACCAAAAAGAATGGATAAAAATAGCAATGCGAAACCTCCGAAGATCCAAAAATGAAATCGGCTACTTTCGGACTTTTGGAGGATCAATCCATAGATCCCCATCAGTAAGCTGATTAAGAATATAATAAGGCTACTAGTATCGATTGCTTGAAGCTCATTTCCACCTCTCCAAGCTAAAAAAAGAAGTTCTGGTCCAATGATTAAAACAAAGTTGCCGAGATGATTTCCTGATTTTTTGAAAATGGAAAAAGGCAAGGCTAATGTCCAGCTCAGGCTAAGGCGTTCAAAATTGGATTTTTCAATCAACAAGAAAAACTGAACGAATGAGACGCAAAGGACCCCAAATTGCAACCATCGGAAGTCGTAATCTCCAGATAGGTACGTGAAGAAAAATCCATTCAGCAGTACAAGGCTCACCAATTTGGAAAGGAGAAATAAAAGGGGACGATGATTTTTAAGATGGAAAAATATCCAAGTAAATCTGGGAATGGGTCTTCTTAAGTTGGGGCGCTCAACCCATGCCTCTTTTATAGGGAGCTTCAAAATTTGCTGAATTTTCAGTCCTGTTGCCATTAGACCTGATAAATAAATTACACCTAAGATTAGGACTCCAGGAAGTTGATTTTGCTCCCAGCCGATGAATAGTAAAAACAAGAAATAAGCAACGGCCGGACTATGGTTTGTTAGAAAAATTGATGTCCAGAAATTTCTGGAGTCTTTCTTTGAAAGAAGTCCCAGGTGATGGAATATCAAATATTTGGGGGACCTGATTAGGCCAAGTAAAATCCTGAGATGGACCCAAGTGTAAAGGATAAATCCAACAGCGGTCAAAACCAATAATGAAGGATGATTGACCAAAAACCGGGCAATTTGAAGGTGTTGTTTGAACTCCATCAAGACACCTCCCACGAGCAAAAGAAGCACCCAAAACCCTAAGGTCTTTTGGAAGAAAGGTTGGATAAATGCCTGGGAAATTCGCCTATCCATGTTGTTCAATTTTCCCGTTCTTCATCCTTAGGATAGATGTTAGCTGAATTATTTCCAAAGTCCTGGGCTGATGCGAGGTGATCAAAAACCCGGTGCCAGCGGAAGATTTTTCCTGAATAAGCCGAATCAATTGCTCTTGGGTTTCGATATCGATGGTGGTAAAAGGTTCATCCAAGATGATCCATTTGGGATTGCCCAAAAAGGCCAAAACCAAAGCAGTTTTCTTGAGCATGCCAGAGGAATACCCACCTATCGGATAGTTGGCGAAGCTGTTTGTTCCAAAGCGATAGGTCAAATCTTCAATTTCTTCTAAGGTGGCAGCTTTGGCTTTGGCTACCACTTCGATCAAATCTGAGATACTTAAAAATTCCGGGAAATTAGGTTCTGCTTCGGCATAACCAATTTTTTTACGGTATTCGATGGGTTGTTTTTCTAAGGAAATACCCTCCAGCTGAATAGTTCCTTTTGCTGGATGAATTCCTGCCAGTGCCTTGAGTAAGGTAGATTTACCTGATCCATTCCCTCCCATAAGCAAATGAATCCCCATCGGTAGATCAAGCTGTGGGATAACCACTTCGAAACCTGAAGGATACTTTTTTTCAAATTTGGAAATTGAGAGCATGAGAAGGCATGGGAAATTTTGAATTGAAAATTAACAGGTTTATGGTTTTGACCCTTCTCAGGAGAATTGGCTTTATCTTTTTTTAACCAAATCAAGTTTTTTAACTCAGGTAGAAGGAAGGGGGCACATTCCGGAATGATGGAAAAAATTACCTGTCAGGTTTTCAAAACCTGACAGGTTTAATTCAAATCTCTATTTTTCATTCCTCTAAAAGGCCTGAAAATGGACTCAATCCATGTTTTTCTTTTCTACTACCCAGCCCTCAGCTTTTGCCAAACCGGAAGTTTTTCCCGAAAAGAGTTTGCCAGCTTCTTGATCGCCTTTCAACTGCCATTTGTACCATGCAGTCGCAACTTTGGCAAACTCTCCCCCATAAGGCTGTCCATAGGTGCCTCCATGTCCCACATCCAGGTTTCCGACAAAAATGGGTACATGATTGATTCGGTTAAAATCGTCCATCCCATTTCCGTAAGCGATATCTGACTTTCCGCCTAATAAATAGAGGGTAGGAACCTTAATGTTGTTCAATTGATCCTTGGTGACTTGAGGCATCCCCGGCATTCCACCACCCGGATTTCCCAAAACGCCACTGTTGAAAACGCCTACGGTGGTGATTCGTGGGTCTCCTGCCACTTCTAAGGTTTGTAATCCTCCGCAGGACATGCCACTTACTGAGATTTTATCAGTAGCTATTTTTTGATAATAGGGGCTGTTTGGATCTGAGTTTTGAGCAATTGCCCAGTCGATGGCATCTAGTAGTTTTTGAGATTTGGAACGAACATCGGTTTGCTTGGGCATGGTGCCAATGGCGATTACCAGGAATCCATGCGAAGCTACTTCATTCAGAAATTTAACGTGTTCCCATGGGGAATCGAAGCAAGCTCCATTTCCCCAAGCTATGATTGGAAGTTTATTGGCTCCTCCAAATTTGGATAAGTCTTGGGGCTTGAAAACGGTGTGAGTAGGAAGGGAAGGTTCTGAAACCATGATAGCCGGGTAGGTGCCCGTTCCACCATTTTCAATGATCTCGGACTGGAAGGCTAGATTTTCAGAAAAGAAAGGAAGTGCTTTGGTCTGTATACGCTCAGCTATTCGGTTGAGATGATCGCCATCATAGCTTTCGTAGAAGTGCTTGATTTGGTAGGAATCCAAAACTTCATGCAGGGTTTTTGTTGCCTCACTAATTCCTCTGTCCTGAAGTCCTGCATCAATAGCAATGGATCTCAGTTTTTTCAGGTTAAGAATATATTGATCCACATAATTCAGGGTACGATTTGCGATGATCTTGTTGATTACATCTTGCCGTGGAGATCCATCTTTTGCGGGAAGGTCCAAATACAAAGGTGGGTTTTTGGGATTCGGAGCAAACGCTGCGGAAGTGGCTAAAGCTGCAATTTCAAAGAAGGATGTTTCTTGAAGTTGGTCTGGGGTCAAGCTTTCCAATTTTTTTATTAATTCCGGATTGGTGGAAGCTCCACCATCCATACAGCAAGGACTCAATGCGTAAATGGCTGAATAAACCTCAGGGTATTTCATTCCCAGCCGAAGTGTTCCATATCCACCCATGGAATGACCTGCTAATCCGCGGCTTTTTTTATTGGGAAGGGTTCTGTAGTTCGAGTCGACATAGTTGACTAATTCCTGCGTAACGAAAGTTTCCCAGTCGCCAATGGTAGCCGAACTCGCATACATACTGCCTTTGAATCGGTTATATGCATTGGGCATTACTACAATCATCTCTTTGGAAAGTCCTTCTGCTAAAGATTGCTCTATGACATCCTGCAGGTTGATCCAATGACTTTCCCATCCAAACCATTGGGAATCATTGTCAGTAAATCCATGAAGCATATAAAGCACAGGAAATCTCTTTCCTGGATTGGACTGATAGGAGGGAGGGAGGTAAACGGTGACATCTCGGTCTGCAGGATCTCCGATCAGATTCCCTTCGAGGGCTTTGCTGTGTACTTTGACTCGTTCTTTAGTTCCTTTTTGTGCAAAAGTGGAGGTTACTCCCAAGCAGCAAAGGAACAGGATGAGAATTGTTTTTTTCATAGGTTAATGGGTTTAGATTGAGTTAAAAGTAGGTTTTATTGAGACTTTTGCCAAGTGATCATTTTTTAGCGAAGTGTGAGTTGGACCAAATCATAGATTTGGGAAGATTCTTATATTTTAAAAAGTCGGAATCTAGTTTTTGGGATGGATTAAATCACTTGGAAAAGCTTAGGGAGTGAACCATTTTTATTTCCAAAGGCCTAATAGTTGACTTGAAATGAGTTCATGTCCATCATGAAATCTTAATTTTCAAATCTTTCAATTTTCCAATCTTCGAATCAGCCTTCTTATTTGCCATTCCCCCCTTGCCAAGGTATCTTTGCTGCCTAAACAAAAACGTACACCGTGGCAAACAAAACCGTCAAAGTAGGTCTGGTCCAGCTCAGTTGCTCTGGGAATGTGGCCGAAAACATGGAGAAAACCATTGCTGGAGTTCGAACAGCAGCTCAAAAAGGCGCTCAAGTTGTGGTTCTTCAGGAGCTTTTTAGATCGCTCTATTTCTGCGATGTGGAGGATTACGATAATTTCCTTTTGGCAGAATCCATTCCAGGTCCATCTACCGAAACTTTGGGAGCTTTAGCCAAAGAGCTTGGCGTGGTCATCGTTGCTTCCCTTTTTGAAAAGCGTGCGGAAGGGCTCTACCATAATACCACGGCAGTTCTTGATGCAGACGGAACTTACCTCGGTAAATACCGAAAAATGCATATTCCTGACGATCCGGGCTATTTTGAGAAGTTTTACTTCACGCCAGGCGATTTGGGTTATAAGGTCTTTCCAACCAAGTTTGGTAAGATCGGCGTCTTGATCTGTTGGGATCAGTGGTATCCTGAGGCAGCCCGAATTACGGCTTTGAAAGGTGCAGACTTTTTGGTGTATCCAACCGCCATCGGATGGGCGCTACATCAGGATGCACAGACTAATGAAGATCAATACAATGCTTGGCAGACTATTCAACGCTCCCATTCAGTCGCTAATGGAATTCCTGTAGTTTCCGTGAATCGAACCGGAATCGAGGGCCCGATGCAGTTTTGGGGAGGATCATTCGTGTCCAATGCCTTTGGTCGAGTGACTTACAAAGCCCCACATTTGGAAGAGGAAATTCACGTGGAGGAACTGGATTTGACAGGGTCAGATCGCTATAGAACCCATTGGCCTTTCTTGAGAGATCGGAGAATTGACTCTTACGATCCGATTACCAAGCGTTTTCTTGACGAAGAATAAGCCATGGCAGATTTGTTTGAATTGGCAAAAAGCGGAGGGGTTACTCCAGCGGAATTGGGTTATTACTTTCCAGCCGAATTTGCACCTCAGGAATCCATGTGGTTAAGTTGGCCACACAAGGAAGCAAGCTGGCCGGGTAAGATTGAAACCATATTTACGCCTTATTCCCAGTTTATCACTGAAGTAGCTAAAGGACAAAAGGTGAACATCAACGTGGCTGATGAGGCCATGAAGGGGTTTGCTTTGGCACATCTGGAAAAAGCAGGTGCGGATCTTAGCAAGATCTTTTTTCACTTTTTTCCAACGAATGATGCTTGGTGTAGAGACCACGGACCTGCCTTTCTGATCAATCCCAATGCGGAAATTAAAAAAGTGCTCGTGAAGTGGAATTACAATGCTTGGGGTGAAAAATACCCGCCTCACGATCTGGACAATCAGATTCCAATTCGAATTGCTGATCATTTGGGCATTCCTTATTTCAAACCCGGAATCGTTATGGAAGGGGGTTCGGTTGAGTTTAACGGAAAGGGAACGCTCTTAACTTCAACGGCATGTCTCCTGAATGAAAACCGAAACCCGCACCTCAATCAGGCCCAAATAGAAAAGTACCTTTGCGATTATTATGGGGTTAAGCATATCCTTTGGGTAGGAGATGGCATCATTGGGGATGATACGGACGGGCATATCGACGACATCACCCGCTTTGTGAATGAGGACACCGTGGTGACCGTGGTGGAAGAAAACAAATCCGACGAAAACCACGAGATTCTTGCCGAAAACCTTGAAATGCTCAAGAAGATGCGTCTGGAAAACGGCAAGCAATTGAACATCGTGGAGCTGCCGATGCCAAGTCCGGTAATCTGGGAAGACCAGCGACTTCCAGCATCCTATGCCAATTTCTACATTGCCAATGAAGTGGTGGTGGTACCGACTTTCCGAGACAAAAACGATCAAAAGGCCCTTGATATCCTGACCGATTGCTTCCCAGGAAGACGTGTGATTGGAATCGACAGTACGGATATCATTTGGGGATTGGGAAGTTTTCACTGCTTGAGTCAGCAGGAACCCGCCGTCTAACGAGCAGACCCAGTAACCGGTTAACTGCAGTCATATAGAATGTTTGAAAAAGGCAATCCTGAAGGGTTGTCTTTTTTGCTTCCAGACTATGGAAGACTTATTAATTTCAGATCCTCAAATCCTCTTTATTTGGACTTGAATGATGAAAACACCTTTCATTTTCAAACAAAAAGTTGGCTTAAAGACTTTTGTTAAAAATCACCCCTATGAAATATTTTCTTCCCCTTTTACTTCTAATTGGTATTGCTTCTAGTTGTGCAGTGAAATCAATTACCAGGTCCAAGAATATCACCTACCTCCAAAAAACCGAAGAATTACCTGAAAAACAGCTTAATGTTTTTGCTCCTAAAAAAGCAAGTAAAGCACCTGTTCTGATTTTTATCCACGGTGGAAGTTGGCATAGTGGTCGTAAAGAAATCTATGATTTTATGGGGAGTCGCTTGGCTCGAAGGGGAGTAGTGACGGTAATTATCGACTATCCTTTGGCACCGGATTACCAAGTTCCAGCTATGGAAAAAGCCAGTGCTCGAGCCGTTCAATGGGTAAAAGAGCATATTTCGAATTATGGTGGAAATCCTGAAGAAATATATGTCTCTGGTCATTCAGCAGGAGGGCATTTAGCTGCTCTTTTAGCCATAAAAAATGAACCCTGGAATGAATTAGGAGTTAGCAATCCGCTCAAAGGGGCGATTCTCAATGATCCAGCAGGTTTGGACTGGTATTGGTTTTTGAATGAGGCAAGAGACCGACCAGATGGAAAAGATAATTACGATGCTTTTACGGATAATCCAGATACTTGGAAAGCCTACTCTCCGATCTACTTTCTCACCGGAAATGAAATTCCTATGTTGATTATGGAAGGAGAGAAAACCTATCCGGGAATCCGATTAACCATTGATCGGTTTAAAAAAGAGGCAGATTCTAAAGGCCTTGAATATATTTATAGCTACTATCCCAAAACCAAGCATATCCCAATGGTTACGCAGTTTTTCTTCACTTGGAGTAAGGGGTATAAAGATGTGTTGGGATTTATGGGGATGGAGTAGCAAGTAAGATTTTACGTCATTGCGAGGGGCATTTATTAATCGTTCAGTTATTTTAGCCGCTTCTGCCCCGAAGCAATCTTCAAAAATGTAGAGTGATTTCGATAGACTGTTTCGTCGTTCCTCCCCGAGGTGACGAATCTACCCCAAACTCACCACTCGACCGTCCTCCATTTCAATTACTCGATCTGTTCCCTCAGCAAATTCAGGATCATGAGTCACAATAAGCATGGTTTGCTTAAACTCCTTCGCCAAAAGCTTGAATTCATTAAAAACAATGTCTGAGTTTTTTTTATCCAAGTTGCCCGTAGGTTCATCTCCCATGATGAGCAGAGGGTCATTAATCAAAGCTCGGGCAATAGCAACTCGTTGTTTTTGTCCTCCAGAGAGTTGATTGGCTTTTTTGAGCGCATGGTCCTGCATGTCAAAAATGCGAAGTTTTTCCAAAGCTCGATGTTCTAATTCCTGCCTAGAATATTTCCCCAATTTGAGCCCCGGGATCATGACGTTTTCCAGTACTGAGAATTCATTTAGGAGGTAATGGAATTGGAACACGAATCCAATTTTTTCATTTCTGATTCTAGCTAGGTAGTTGGCGGATTTTCCTGAGATCAATTCTCTATCCATCCATAATTCCCCTTGATAGTCGGTGTCCATGGTGGAGAGAATATAGAGAAGGGTTGATTTTCCGCAGCCAGATTTTCCCACCACCGAGACAAATTCCCCTCGATCAACCGAAAAACTTACCTTCTTCAGAACCTGGGTTTCATTGGGACTGAAGAACGATTTGCTGATATTTTTTGCCTCAAGGACTTTCATCTTTAGGTTATTTTCCTCGAATTATTTCGACAGGGTCTACTCCAGAAGCTTTTCTAGCCGGGAAATACCCCGCAAAATACGTGGTGATTAAACTGAAAATTCCTCCGATCAGATAGTATTTTGGATTGTAGTCTACTGGAAAAGTTTTAACCGTGGGTAATGCCTCTGTTTCAAATGGAATTTGATCGATACCTAATCCAGCCAAAAAACCAAAAATCAATCCAAGGCATCCACCAACAATTCCGATAATGAGTGCGATGGTGATAAAAATTCGGTTGACATCTGTCCCACTAAATCCGGTTGCCTTGAGAATGGCAATGGTATCCAATTTCTCATAAATCATCATGTTCAAGATGTTGTAAATGCCAAATCCCGAAACCACCAAAAGCGTAATCCCTACTGCATAGCTGATCAAGGTTCGGATATTGGTTCCTGTTTCAAATTGGGCATTTACCGTCTGAATATCATCCGCATCAATTTGGTAAATTTCTCCTAATTCCTTGGCTAAGGTTGGAGCTTGATTGAAATCATGGAGTTTGACCTGAATGTCAGTGATGTAGGAAGGGGATTCTCCTAGCATTTTTTGCACAGAGGATATGGATGCATAGCTGTTGGAATTGTCAAAATCTGCTAATCCACTTTGATAATAGCCCACCACTTTTAACTGAACCCGATTTCCTTGGGAAGTGGTAGCTTGAATGATATCGCCAATATCCGCCATCATTCGATCAGCAGCACCTTTACCTAAGATGATGGTATTGTTTTGTTGCAGATCGGAATAATTTCCAGTAGTCACATAGTCTTTAAAAGCGAATAATTCTGCCTCTTTTTCGACATCGATTCCATTGACGATTCCAGTGAGGTCGATTGTCCCGACGTTAAAGAAAACCTGTGCGGCTATTTTAGGACTTACACCAAGAATTCGTGGATCATCTTCCAAGTTTTCGATGATCGCCTGGCTATTATAAATCGCAAGTCTAGAGGTACTGGGTTTGATCGATCGAATGATGTTTAATGACTGATGAAATTCTTCGCTTCGATCGATGGGTTGGGAAGGATTGGGTTTGATTTCGTTGTAAAATCGGATATGTGGGGTTCGATTTAAAATTAAGCCATCCAATAAGGAATTGAGCCCATTCATAAACCCCAATAAGGCAACAAACATGGTGATACTGAACATCACACCGGTAGCCGCAACCAAAGTCTGCTTCAAGCGGGCCAGCATTAAGGCCCTTGCGATTTCAAAGATTAAAGACCATTTCATCGCTTCGGTAAAATCAACCCGGTTTCTTCAGTAAGTCCTTCCAAGATTTCCGTAAACTCGTAGTTTTTGATTCCGGTCTTCACTCGTAGCGTATCTCCAGATTCGGCAATTACCAAAGAATCCCGAAAAACATACTTTCTTGGGATGACCAAGGTAGATTCTCGTTTATTGGTAAGAATATTTGCTTCTAGCGTCAGGTTTGGGAAAAGTCTTTCTGGCGCTTGTGTAAACTCAGCTTCTACAGTAAAAGTCTTGCTTTTGGAGTCCATGATCGGGATGATACGAGTTACTTCTGCTTCAAATGTTTGGTCTTTGAAACTATCCATGATCACCATGACCCGTTGTCCTTGTTTCACTTTTGAAATGTCGTATTCGTCGATCTGGAGTTCCAGGTAAAAATCAGAGGTACTTCCAATTACCGCCAAAGTAACTTGCGGGCTTACCATTTCCCCGATTTCTTTTGGGAGGGAATAAACGATTCCATCGATTTTGCTTCTCAAGATGTATTCGTTTTCAAGTATTTCTGAAATCCTTAAATTCTTTGAAGCACTTTGAGAATTGAACGTTATTTCGCGTTGGAGATCCTGATACTTTAGAAGAGAGGATTCATAGCTCGTTTTTGAACTTTGAAAGGCTAGTTTTTTTTGTTCTAACTCAATTTCTGTCCCAATTCCTTGATTCCAAAGTGATTGAGTTTTAGCCCAAATCAAGGAGTCATTGGTTAGTTTGTCTTTTGCCAATTTAATGTTTAGCTCGAGGTCTTTAAGCCTTGTTTGGTTGGATTGTTGGTCCGCATATTTTTGAGCTAGCTCAGCATTTTCCCGTCGTAGTTTTTCTGACTCATTGAAAATCTTAAGAATTGGAGTTCCTACTCGAACAGTATCCCCCTCCTTGACAAAAAACTCTTGGATGGGGCCATTCGCCAAAGCATAGGCTTCATACTGGTCCTTTGCTTTGATTACCCCTGAGGCATAGACTGATTCTGAAATTGATTTTTTCTCTGGAAAAATAGGAGTGTCTTCTGAAGGGGAACATCCGCTTAAAACCACAATAAATAAAAAGAGGGAAAACTTGAACGAAGAATTGAATTTGAAGTCAAATCGATTCATAGACTGGGCAGGGTGGGTCTCCACAAATAAAGCAAATATATTCTTCAAAATTCCTGAGATTCACCCATACTTTGAGAATTTCGTTTCGCAGACTTTTCTGGAAAAAGGCACTTTAATCCAGCTTGTTTGTCATGAGATGAATCTTTTGTCGAATTCAAAGACTCACGAATTTTTTACGGGGAATTCATCCAAATTAATTTTTATAACCATTCAATTTCATCGAGCATTACTTTTTGAGTGGTTGAAAGAACAAGCTATTCTTGGTCTATATTTGAAGCTTCATTCAGTATAGAAATCTAATTATGACCATTCGAAAATTAGTAAAGGAGTCCATCAATATGTTGGACAAATCGGACAAAGGAATCATTTTTCAAGATTTCGATCATCAGGTTGTACATGTTGCAGATGCGGCATTTTATGGAAAGCAGGTTTATCCCAAGGATTTGGTTAAAACCTTGAATGAAAATTTCAATCTTTCTGGCTTTCCTCTCGATGATGCTTCCTTTCGAAAAGAACTTCTAGAATTGATCGATAAGTATGAATATGCGGTCAAACATCGGCCTAAGAAAAAGGGCTTTGAACTAGATGAGGATTTTGGAAAAATAGTCTAATCGATAGACTTCTTTAAACTTGGCGATTTTTGCTAGTTAACCTTGCTCAATTTTTTCACATCTGATTTTTTTCAAGGCTTTAAGCAGTGTTTCAGTTTATTCCTATCGTACTTCCTTCTTGAATTTGAGACAAAATTGGGGTTATTCCGGTTTTGGAAGGTGATCTTTTGTGAGAAGTTAGAATGCAGTGATTAAAGGGTTATAGATAAAGCCTATTATTGAATTAGGAGGGATGTTAATAAAAGTGATTTTCCAACCTGGACAAATCTGTCAATCATTCTAAAAAATAAAGCTCAACAAAATGAATTGCTGAGCTTTATAACTTTAAGCAGAGAGTGGGGGATTCGAACCCCCGGTACAGTATAACCCGTACGACAGTTTAGCAAACTGTTGGTTTCAGCCACTCACCCAACTCTCTATTCCCGTTTGAAAAGAGGATTTATCCCCCTTTCAAAGTGTTGCAAATATAAGTGAATTATGAAGATTTCAGCAAGATTGAAAGTGCCGTCTTTTTTTATTTTTAATAAGGTCTTGATTATCAATTTTATTAATTCTTATCAAAAATTACCCAGTAGTGGGTATTTTCTGCAAACCTGAAATTGGTACTTTTGGGTATAATTCTTTTTATCATGATTCTTCAAACATCAAAAGCTCAATTTTTATTTGAACAAAACACCCAGATAAGTGGTGCAGTCAAGGTGTTTTCTGATAACAAGGAAGAGCTCCATCGATTATTTGTCAATTCTGAAATTCAAGATTCCGATCAGTCTGGTTGGAAGTATTCTGTTGATTCTTGCAGACAGGAACTTGCCCATGTTCTGATCCTTTTAGTGAAAGAGATTGAGTCCACTGGTATTTTGCAATCAAATCTCGATTTTGCTTGATGCACTTCGTTTACGGGCTTTGATAGCTCATTAACATTCTTGAAAAACTTATAATAAATGCTTTTCTATTCCAATTGGGATGAAAAGCATTTTTTGTTTTTGGTACAACTTTTTTTTGATGATTTTAGAATAAAATATGGAATATGACTGTGATTTAATATATAATTCTAAAAATTGGCGATTTTTTTAAATAAAATTTTTTTACGAATTTTCATATGTCATAATTCACTAAATCTGATTGAGCCATGATCAGTACTGCTAACATCGATAAGTTGATCCCCGATTTCCTCATGGAATCCGGGCACTTCTACGTAGTGATCACAGATGTAGAAGGTAAGATCATTAAGGGGAACAGAAATTTTGAACGAATTGCTGGCTCCTCAAGCAAAAAGGAGTTTTGGAAGTATCTGTCTATAAATGCAGCTGAAGAATTTGCCTATTCTTTGGAGTTGATGCTGAGTGCTCCCAAAATTACGCGCCATCTGTTGCTGGAGCATCCTATCGTTTCAGATCAACAGTTTTCACAGATTTGGTGGGAATTTTCTGTTATAACTACACCTGATATGGATATTTCCGGAATAATTGGAGTCGGAGTGGGAATGCAATTTTTGGAGCAGGAAATGCCTTGGAATAATCTTGTCGATGTTTTGGGTTTTGGAAAGATTACACTTGATTCAAACTTCCTCGTCAAAGCAAATGATGAAAAGATTTCTTCATGGTTTTCAAATGATTTGAATCCATGGATCGGGAAATCTGTATTGGATTTGCCTTGTCTCGAAGGAGGAAAGGATTTGGAACGAGTAATTTTCCAGGCCTCCGTTGAAAATAAACCGACTTGTTTTTTGATTCAGACAAAAGATTTGGAGATCAAATCATTTGCTTCTCTATTGGTAAAAGCGCCAGAAGGCTATCATTTATTCCTTGTTCCAAAAGAAGTGGCGTCTGCACATGGCACTTTAAAGCCCTTGGTTAAGCCAGCACTTTTGGAAAGCTTGGCAGAGGCAACATTTGTCCTAGATATGAATGGAAAGCTTGTGCAGCAAAATAATGCAGCTAAAAATCTGGGTCGTATTTGGAAAGGTAGAGCTTATTCTGAAGGACATGTACTTAGTTTTCCAAACCAAACTAATCGTTTTAATAAGTTACAAAAAGCTATTGACGATGCTAAGATTGGTAAAGAAGCGGACGTTGAATTGAAAATGCTCATGCCGGACAAAGAGTTTGCCTTTTGGAGGGCGTCTGCTCGAGTACTTCGAACTGAAGATGGAGGCTTTGAAGGAATGCTACTTTCTGTTCTTGATATCACTTCCTTGAGACATGAGTTGATTCAGCTTTACCGTGAAAATGAACGGCTGAGAGACCTAGCCTTAAGTCCTTCTCACATCCTTAGAGGACCTTTATCAACGATTATGGGGATTCTGGAGTTGATCGATCCTAAGCAACTCGATGATGAGGGGCAAAAGTTATTCGGCTATTTAAAGCCTCTTTCGGAAGAACTGGATACCACTATCCGACAGCATGCAAAAAAAATGAGCGCTTTTATTTAAAGCGCTCATTTTTTTTACCTACTTACCTTGATTCCTACAGACTCAATTCCCTGCAAAACTTCCTCGCGCATTGCGGGAGAAAGAGTGACAGAATTTGTACCTGATGGAAATTGGATTGGAATAGTATCCAATTTAGTATAAGATCCACCAAATCCTTTTCCTAGAGGTTTTCCTGTTTTGGAATTAAACAAAGGGACATTGATTAATTTTTTATCCAAAACCCGATCCAATGAATCTTTTAGGGTAAGTTGAATGTAGCAATTGGAATAAGGATACTTCTCATTAAATCGGATTCCTATCAGAGGAGTACCCGAGTTCATTTGTTCTGAATTTGGGAATTTGTATACAAGAGAATCCCCAACATTCCAGCCCATTTCCTTGATTTTTTGGTATTCTTCATAAATCCTATCGTTGTTACATTGAGTAAACAAGAGGATAAATAAAGCACCAAGTGTGACCTTAATTGCCTTGTCCATTTGAGCTATCGTTAGGCCCTTGATTTCTTCTTGGAGGGAATTTTCGCTTGTTTTCAGGCTTTGGTCCCGATCCATTCGACAGTGCATCAGAAGCTGGTGACGAAGCTTGAGGTCCATTAGGTTTAGGACGATTTCTATTTTTCTTACGTCGACGAGCTTCTGAAGATTGACGATCACCTTCTTGATTTTGCTCATTTACATTCGCTCGAGGAGGCTTTGGCGAATTAGCAGGTTTTTCGGAAGAAGGCTTAGCCTCTCTTTTTTCTGCTGGAGTTGGATTCACAGGAGAAGAAGCATTAGCCTGGTCAGTCCTAGGCTTTTTCTTTTTCTTCTTTTTCTTTTTAGCAAACTTCTTATCCAACAGTTCCAATTCCCGAGTGGATTGAGCAGCGAGATCCTCTATTTCGGTAGACTTATCAACTTGCAAGTTGAAGACTTTGGTCCCTTGCTCATTTAAAGTTTGTATTTCCCGTACTCTATCACAGGTAATGCTGTGCCAATCATTATCATTGTTGTAGCTAAACCACATCAATTTTCTAAAAATATCAGTCTTTTGGAGTTTGGCAGGACCTTGTTCTGTGAGCAAGGGTTTCTCCACTTGTGGGATGTCCTTGATAGCATCCATGTAGGTATCTAGCTCATAATTGAGGCAACATTTTAATCGGCCGCATTGTCCGCTTAATTTGCCCGGATTAAGGGAAAGATTTTGGTAGCGTGCAGCAGAGGTCGATACATTTTTGAAATCTACCAACCAAGTAGAACAGCAGAGCTCTCTTCCGCAAACTCCAATTCCACCAATTCTTCCAGCTTCCTGCCGTAAGCTGATTTGGCGCATTTCCACTCGGATTTTAAATTCTGAGGCCAGAATTTTGATCAGTTCTCTAAAATCTACCCGGTCATCTGCAGAATAATAAAAGGTTGCTTTGGAATTGTCAGCCTGATATTCGACATCTGACATTTTCATTTGCAGCCCTAATTCATCCACAATCTGCTTGCAACGATAAAGGGTTGGAATTTCCCGATTTTTGGCTTCCTGCCATTTTTCGAGGTCCTTTTCATTAGCTATCCGATAGATTTTGGTGATGTTGTCATCGTCACGGATTTTCCGCTTTTGCATTTGCAATCGCACGAGTTCTCCCTGAAGCGAAACATATCCGATATGATGTCCATTGGGCACATCTACTACTACAGGATCCCCTGTAGTCAGAGCTAAATAATTTACATTTCGGAAGTATTCTTTACGTCCTCCCTTAAATTTTATTTCAACAATATCAAAGTTATCGACTTGAGGGATGCCCATGTGAGCAAGCCAGTCGAAAGAATTCATTTTATTACAATCACTCGTTCCACATGAGCCGCCGTTTTGACAGCCTCCAGTGGTTGAGCAAGTACTACATCCAGCCATAAGGTATATTCAGGGCTTTCGCCTCGTTTTATTTGGGTTTATCAACTTAGTTTTTTCAGATCTTGACCAATATCTCTTCGAAAATAGGCCTTTTCCCATGAAATCTTACCTACTGTTTCATAGGCATTTTGAAGAGCAGTGTCTAGAGACTCTCCAAAGCCCGTGATGGCTAAAACTCGACCACCTTGATTGATTAGGCTGCCGTTTGAATTGATTCCAGTTCCAGCATGAAAAACAACACTTCCAGCAGTTTGATCAGGGAGGCTAATTGTAAATCCTTTTTCATAATTCCCGGGGTATCCACCGCTTACCATCACCACGGTAGTAGCATAATTTTTTGAAATTTGGAGCTGATGTTGAGAAAGAGTCTGGGTGGCAATGCCCATTAATAACTCCACAAAATCACTTTCTATTCGAGGCAAAACGGCTTCAGTTTCTGGATCTCCCATTCGAACATTGTACTCAATGACAAATGGTTCCCCGTCTGTATTCATTAACCCAATGAATAAAAAGCCTTTATAATCAATGGATTCTTTTTCTAATCCAGCAATAGTGGGTTTTACAATCCGATCTTCCACTTTCTTCATGAAAGCATCATCTGCAAAAATTACCGGACTTACTGCTCCCATTCCACCGGTGTTTAAACCCGTGTCACCTTCTCCAATACGCTTGTAATCTTTTGCTTCTGGTAGGATTTTGTAATTTTTACCATCTGTCGCCACAAAAACGGAAACTTCAATTCCGGATAAAAACTCCTCAACCACCACCTTTGCAGAGGCACTTCCAAATTTCGCTTCTAGAAGCATCTCTTTTAATTCTTGTTTCGCTTCTTCCAAAGTTTGGCAAATCAATACGCCTTTACCAGCTGCCAAGCCATCTGCTTTGAGTACGATAGGAAGTTTTTGAGTTTCTAGGTAGGCTAATCCTTCTTCAATTTGTTCAGGAGTAAAGGTTTCGTAAGCAGCAGTTGGGATTTCATTGCGTTGCATAAATCGCTTTGAAAAATCTTTACTTCCTTCCAAGGTTGCCCCTAGGGCGCTTGGTCCTACGATAGGTAAATTAGAAGTTTCTGGTCTGGAACGCATATAATCAACAAAGCCCCGAACCAATGGTTCTTCAGGTCCTACCACCACGAGACCGATGGATTCCTGGAGAATGAATTCAGCCAGCTTTTCAAAATCTGTAGCTGAAATGGAAATATTAGTGGCTATTTGTGCGGTTCCTGCATTTCCAGGTGCCACAAAAAGGCGGGTACAAGATGGACTTTGTACAATCTTCCAAGCAAAGGCATGTTCTCTGCCTCCGCTTCCCAATAAGAGTATGTTCATTTAATCTAGACGATTTTAATTGGCATGTTCAGAAATAAACTTGATGCGATAGACTCGAAGTTCGTCTTCGGCAAAATCTTCATCAGCTAATTCTTCCAATGCAGTTTTTATGTGATCGGTTTCCGCATTCATAAAATAATCATGGAGGATTTCTTCACGCTCTTCATCCATGATATGATGAATGTAGTAATCGATATTTAGTTTGGTTCCGCTGTAAATAATTTGTTCAATTTCATGAAGCAGATCATTGACTGACATGCTCAAGTTCTCGGCGATTTCATCCAAGTCGATTTTGCGGTCAATCTGCTGGATGATCGAAATTTTGACTTTCGAGCGATTTCCGGAAGTTTTCACGACTACTTCCGAAGCAGTCTCAATTTCATTTTCTTCGACGTAAGTGGCAATAAGTTTTAAGAAAGGAGCTCCAAATTTGGCCACTTTTCCCATTCCTACACCATTAATTTGAGCAAGCTCTTCTTTGGTTGTAGGGTAAACAGTCGCCATTTCTTCCAAGGAAGGATCTTGGAAAATCACATAAGGAGGAAGACCTTTGGTTTTTGCTACTCGTTTCCGTTCAGCCTTTAGAAGTTCAAACAGCTTTTCATCGTATGCTGGACCAGAGCTAACGGGCAAATCAGCCGTTTCTGATTCAGAGATTTTGTCAAAATCATGATCTCGAACAAGATCTATTGAATAAGGAGCTTCCAAAAACTCTCGTCCCTTTCTGGTTACCTTGAGTATTCCGTAGGCTTCTATGTCCTTTTCTAAGAAGTTTAGAATCATAGCTTGCCTGATAATCGAGGTCCAGTGTTTTTCAGATTCTTCGGCTCCTTTTCCAAAAACGCTCAACTGATCATGTTTGTAGCTAGCTACATATTCATCTCTTTCACCTCGAATGACACGTACAAGGTGTTCTAATGAAAAGCGTTCCTTGGTTTGGTCCACTGTGTCAAGGGCAGTTTGAATAAAATCTATTCCCTCGTACACCTCTCGTTCGCGCTTGCAATTATCGCAAAATCCACAATCCTCTTCCATCACTTCTCCGAAGTAATTCAGGATAAATTTCCGCCTGCAAACTCCTGTTTCAGAGTAAGCAGCCATTTCCTGAAGGAGGATTTTGGCATTTTCTCGTTCGGTTACAGCCTTGTCCTTGTTGAATTTATCAAGCTTGAGGATGTCTTCATAGCGATAGAACATTAAGCAATGTCCTTCCAATCCGTCTCTACCTGCTCGACCAGTTTCTTGGTAATAGCCTTCCAAGGATTTCGGCACATCGTAGTGGATTACATATCGGACATCTGGTTTGTCAATCCCCATTCCAAAGGCAATCGTAGCGACGATGACATCGAGCTCTTCATTCAGAAAATCATCTTGGGTCTTGATTCGTACCGAAGCATCCAATCCTGCGTGATAGGGAGCTGCATTGATCTGATTCACTTTAAGCAGTTCCGCTATTTCTTCTACTTTCTTTCGGCTGAGGCAATAAATAATCCCTGATTTGCCTTTATGCTGCTTGATGAACTTGATAAGGGCTTTCTTGGACTCATTTTTTACTTTGGGACGAACCTCATAGAAAAGGTTGGTTCGATTGAATGAAGACTTGAATAAATCAGCCTCCTCCATTTGCAGGTTTTTTTGAATGTCCTGCTGAACCTTTGGTGTAGCTGTAGCTGTAAGCGCGATGATTGGGAGATTGGGTGCAATTTGCCCCACAATGGATTTGATTTTTCGGTATTCAGGCCTAAAATCATGTCCCCATTCAGAAATACAATGGGCCTCGTCTATTGCAACAAAGCTGAGATTTGCCTCTTTGAGAAAATTGACATTCTCTTCTTTGGTTAACGATTCCGGAGCAACATAAAGCAACTTAGTTTTTCCTTTGAGAACTTCACTTTTAACCTTGGTCGCTTCCGATTTGGTAAGGGTAGAATTCAGAAAGTGGGCATTGATTCCCACGGCATTCAATTGATCTACTTGATTTTTCATCAAGGCGATCAAGGGAGAAATGACAATTGCAGTACCTTCATTTACTACCGCTGGTAATTGGTAACAAAGGGATTTACCAGCGCCTGTGGGCATGATTACGAAGGTATTCCTGTTCTTAAGCAGGTTGTCTACAATCAGTTCCTGATTGCCTCGGAACTGACTGAATCCGAAGATTCGTTTGAGCTCAGCTTTTACTTTTTCCTCCACGTGAAGAAAGGTCTAAAGGGTGAAGAATACCTGAAATCAGGAATGAACGATTAGTTTTATACCTTTGTGCAAAATTAGTGATTAACGCAAGTAAAATTGAATTTAGCACAAAATATTAGAAATACTGCTACCCGTGTCCTTCAAAATGAATCTGAGGCCATCCACTCGCTTATTGCACAGATTGATCAAGATTTTGAAGCATGCGTAGATCGCATTCTCCATAGTGAGGGACGTGTTGTTTTAACGGGTGTAGGTAAAAGTGCTATCATAGCCAATAAGATTGTTGCCACATTAAACTCAACGGGTACACCAGCACTTTTTATGCATGCGGCAGATGCGATTCACGGTGATTTGGGAATGATCCAGGAGCATGATATCGTGATCTGTATATCCAAATCAGGGAATACGCCAGAGATAAAAGTGCTTGTTCCTCTACTCAAGAAAATGGGAGCGGTTTTGGTCGCTCTTGTGTCCAATGTTGATTCCTATTTGGCGGAGCAAGCAGATTATGTCCTGAATGCCTCGATAACAGCGGAAGCTTGTCCTCACAATTTAGCCCCAACTACCTCTACCACAGTGCATCTTGCACTAGGTGACGCTTTAGCGGTTTGTCTCTTGGAAGCTAGGGGATTCACTTCTGATGATTTTGCCAAATACCATCCTGGAGGTTCTTTAGGGAAGCAACTGTACTTAAAAGTGGGAGATGTTATTTCCAAAAATCAGGTTCCAGTGGTCTCAGGAGATGCCGGTGTGGCGGAGGTTATTGTGGAGATTTCAGGAAAAAGACTGGGAGCAACTGCAGTTGTGGATCAAGATGAACGACTATTGGGGATAATTACCGACGGGGATTTGCGCAGAATGCTCCAGAAAACCTTGGAAATTCAAAATTTGAAAGCATCAGATATTATGTCTGCAAATCCAAAAACGATTTCAAAGGATGAATTTGCCGTTCGTGCATTTAATCTGATGCGTAATCACAACATTACACAATTGGTAGCCATGGATGGAGAAAAAATCGCAGGATTTATCCATATTCATGATCTTATGAAAGAAGGTATCGTCTAATTTACCATGCAGGACAAACCCTATATTGTCATCATGGCCGGGGGCGTAGGTTCCCGTTTTTGGCCATCTAGTCGAAATACTAAGCCGAAGCAATTTTTGGATATTTTAGGTACGGGGCGTACGCTCCTTCAGATGACCTTTGATCGGTTTAGTGAAGTAGCATCTCCAGATCAGTTTTTGGTGGTCACTCATTTTTCTTACACAGATCTTGTCAAAGAGCAGCTTCCTGAATTGGCTGAGCATCAAATTTTGGCTGAGCCCCTTCGAAGAAATACAGCGGCTTGCATCGCCTATGCAGCTTTTAGAATTCAGGCCATTGATCCGAATGCAGTTATGATCGTGACTCCAGTAGATCATTTGATTCTGCAGGAGAATAAATTTCTACAAGCTATCCATCATGCAGTTGCCTCTGCTGCTGAGGATGGGAAACTGATTACTCTTGGGATTAAACCCAACCAGCCTGCCACAGGATATGGGTATATTCAATATCACGAGAATGACCAGAAGATTGCCTTAAAGGTGAAAACCTTCACTGAAAAACCATCTCTGAAGCTTGCCAAAACCTTTTTGGATAGTGGTGATTTTGTCTGGAATTCGGGAATGTTTGTCTGGAAGGCCAAGAGCTTTATCGATCAACTTCACATTCATCTCCCTGACATGGCTGATGCCTTTGAAGGTGGGCAGCAGATCTTTGGTACTAGTGCTGAAAAAGAATTTATCAATCGAGCATATTCCCTGGTTAAAAATATCTCGATCGATTACGGCTTAATGGAAAAATCAGACCAAGTATATGTGATTCTGGGAGATTTTGGTTGGTCAGATTTGGGCTCATGGCATAGTCTTCATGATCTAAGATCGAAAGATGAGCACAATAATGTGGTCGAAGCCAATGCGGTTCTATTCGAAACCCAAAATTCCTACATTAAAACAGATTCCGATAAACTAGTGGTAATCCAAGGCTTGGAAAATTACCTGGTCAATGAATCTGACAATGTATTATTGATTTGTAAACTGGATGCCGAAGAAAAGTTTAGAGATTTTGTGGCAACTGCAAAAAAGAAAAGCGAGGATTATATTTAATCCTCGCCTTTAAGTTTTTAGGCTTTTCGTTGCCTGATGGCTTCATAAACTGCTACTCCTGCAGAAACGGAGACATTTAAGCTTTCAATATTTCCGCTCATTGGGATTTTTACTTTTTCATCACAAATTCCCATAATCTCCTGAGAGATTCCATCTTCTTCCGATCCCATAACCAAAGCAACAGGTGCAGCCATGTCTGCCTCGTACATGAGCTTTTCGGTCTTTTCGGTGATAGCAACCAGCGCCAATCCCATTTTTTGCAGGTCTCGACAGGTGTAGAATAAATTTTTCACTCTCACCACAGGAATGAAATTCAATGCTCCTGCAGAGGTCTTGATGGCATCCGAGTTAATCTGTGCACTTCCTCGCTCAGGGATAATGATAGCATCTACTCCTGCACATTCAGCGGTTCTGGCAATCGCTCCAAAGTTTCGAACATCGGTTATTTGATCCAAAACCAACACCAATGGAGCTTTTCCAATCGCATAGCAGGAATCAATCACATGATCTAAAGAGGCATAGGCAATAGCCGACATCTGAGCAATTACACCTTGATGATTTTTTCGGGTAATGCGTTGAAGTTTGCCCTCTGGTACACGAACTACAGGGATATTGGCTCCCTTACAGGCTTGAAGCAGTTCTTTGATCAAGTCATTATTCAACTCTTTTTGGACAAGGATTTTGTCGATCTCCTTGCCTGCATGAATTGCCTCCATGACTGCTCGGGTACCGAATATGACGTCTTTGTCTTGGGCTCCTTTATCGATTAGAAAGCCATCCTTCCGCTTCTCCATTGTGAAATATTTTTGAACCAAACCGGCTGATAAGCGCGTGATCGGTTCAAGGTGTAGTAATGTGGGGTTAAAATTGTCTTTGTGCGGGCAAAAGTAAAGCGAATTTTGGAGTTATCGTCTATCCCCGCATAAGTCCACACTTCGCGGTCCAGGTAAAAGTTCACTTGCTGCGGAGGCCCCATTACGATGAAAACCATTCCTCTGTCTGTTTTCCATCCTTCTTTAAAGTCCGTAAACAGGATGTTGGAGAATTCCACCATCCGAAAATAATTGCGGATTAGCTCTTTCGCAACCTCAGGATTGCGAGTCAAATTAATCCAATATTCATCTAAGGCCTTCTTTTTGTCTTGGGCGAGAAGTAGCGTTTCATGTTCTTTTCGGGTCGAAATGTAGGTGACCATTTGGACCATTTCTTGCCAATCTTTGACTTTTGGAAAAGCCTCATGGACGACTCGAATGGTATTTCCCGATTTGTCCAAGGTGTCTGTTTGGAAGAAATAGTAGCCTTCGTCCGCCAATTCCTTTGGAACATTAGCTAAAAAATCCCCCATCGAGATCACGTTAAGTTCTTTTGGAACTTCAGCAGGTCGTGTTTCCATTGGTGGGAATGGTACGTCAAAATTGACTGGGTAGTAAAATCCATTTACTGTAGCAGATCGTGCTGTTTTGATCAATATTGATTGTTGGGAATTCAGGTGATTTTGATCAAATGGGATGTCGTTTTCGAAGTATAACCCCAGATTGGGTGTTTCAAAAATATAGGGGCTTTTAAGATCTACATGATAGACATATTCATCTCCCTGCCGTGTGTCCAAAACTGTCAAGATAGCAATAGCAGTTTCTTGGTTTTCAGGAATTTCTACCTCTTTCTGGAAAAACCAATGTCGATCCGTTTCCTGCAAGAGGTCTGAGTTCACCAACAGCCGAGTTTTGTCTGGAGTGATTTCTTCCTCATAAGAGCCTAAAATTGCATAGCTAAAACTGAAGCTATCGAAAGATGGATTTTCTTCAATTTTTTCAACAACAAACTGCAGGCGATATTCCGTGGAGTTCAATCGAAGAGGGACTATTTTTAGACCTATTCGAGAATAGAGCGAATACCGGAGAGACTGATCAATTGAACTGAGTGTCTTTTGTGCGAAAATTAGATTTCCGTGAAGGAAGAGCAGAGAAAAAACGATTGTAGTTAACAGGTTTTTTCGATTCATTGGATAGGGATTCAGGATTTAAAAATTAGCCTTACTTTTGCCAAAATACTAAAATTTCGAATGGCTACCTATACAACGGAAATCGCGTCAGATAAGTTAATAAGCGATAATCCTATCCATCAACGACTTTTAAAAGCCTATATCGCAGCAAAGCCTTGGATCTCAGGGGATCTACTGGAAGTAGGCTGTGGAGAGGGTAGAGGAGTGAGCGAATTGCTTCCTTTGGCGACGAGTTATTTGGGTTTGGATAAAATCGGGGAGGTCATTCAGGAGTTGAAAACCAAATTTCCTGGGGTTGAATTTCAGCAAGCCGTCATCCCGCCTTTTTCCGGGTTTGAATCAGACAAGTATGATACAATTGTCAGTTTTCAAGTGATTGAGCATATTGAAAATGACCGCTTATTCTTAGAGGAAATCTATCGAATGCTGAAACCAGGAGGGAAAGCTATCATCTCCACACCAAATATTAATCATACGCTTTCCCGAAATCCTTGGCATGTCCGAGAATATACTCCTAATCAATTAAAAAGTCTTTGCGATGGGATTTTTGATCAGGTTGAAGCAATGGGAATAGGAGGAAATGAAAAAGTCTGGGCTTATCATGAGGCAAATCGAAAATCCGTTCAGCGGATCATGCGATTTGATTTTTTGGATTTACAGCACAGATTACCTGCTGCTGTGTTAAGATGGCCTTATGAGATTCTTAATCGATTTAACAGAAACAAACTACACAAACAACAGGGTAATTCGGTGGTTCAAATTTCCCATGAAGACTACACCGTAGAATCGAATCCTGAGCAAGGTTTAGATTTATTCTATATCCTTCGAAAAAAGGATTAAGTGTAAACCATTGAAAATAAAAAGAGCGAGTCATTTGACTCGCTCTTTTTGTTTATTTCCGTTCCAAAATTCCTGGTTGTGAACTTTCAGCTCCGATTAGACTTTCCAGTCTAAGCTTCAGCTCTTGGGCTTTTTCTTGATATCCTCTCTCTTCCAGTAGTGGAATGAAATACTTCACCATTTCGATGGAAATCATCATTTCCCGATCATAAGCCCGATCTTCTCGAGTATAGAACTCGATCATGTCCAGTGATTTTTTAGAAATTTTATCTATGATATCCAAGGCTTTTTCATCCTCCCCGACTTCAAAGAAAAGCGGTACAGATTGGCCATTGCTAAGGTCATAAGGTACAGCTTCATTCGGCATTGCTTCCAGTCCGAAATTGAGTACTTCAGCCGCTCGCTCTAGATCGTTTTCATCTAAAAGGGCCATGGCGATCGTATTAATTGTACTTCGATGATTGGATGTGAATCTGCGGTATTCCTCATCCAGATAAGCATTTGGATCATTCATTCCTCGGAAGGCAAAATTCTCCATCAGGTTTTTGTATGCGATATCTGTGTTAACCAATTCTCCTCGGACATAATCTGGTTTTCTAACTGGAAGTAGTCGGTAGGTCATTCCTTCCATGACCACATGGTCTTCCAGATCAATTCCAATGGTAGAAAGGGAGGTGTTATTAAAGTAGATAGGGCGTTCCCAATTGTTGCTGACGATAAGGTCAATCAACATCATATTTCCTTTGGTTAAATAATTACCCTTAATTCTCAGATTGATTTGTGGGGCAAATAGATCCTTAAATTGTGCAGGTACGATCTCGTCATTTTGTACAAAACTGCTATCAACCTCTAGGATCAAGTTGCGAGAGGGAACCATGTTGACCACGCTCTTTCCTCCCGTTTGCATTTTGAGTAAATCTGATCCTGCATTTAACAACTTCAGATATTCTTTCGCAGAAATTGCCGTCAGATTTTCTCGTTCCATGACATAAAGCACATCATTGGTGCCTTTTTGATAGCGTTCCTGAGAAAGGGAGAAAGGAAGAGCATCAGATTGATCTGCTTGTTTGGTCATTTGCTCTACATACCAGTCAGTATCAAAGTAGCTCAATACAATGACCCGTACATCTGTTCGGAATCCCTCAACCTCCTGTACATACCAAAGTGGGAAGGTGTCATTATCACCACCGGTGAACAAGATGGCATTTGGAGCACACGATGCCAGGAAGTTTCTGGCAGAATCCACTGAGAAGAATCTTCCTTTTCGATCATGATCGTTCCAGTTTTCACTACCCATCAAACCTGCAATAGGAAGAGTAATCAAGGTGGCAATAATGGCCGAGGTTTTTAGATTTTTGGTCACTTTGAATAGCCCTTGAGCTAAAGCCAATGTTCCTAGGCCTGCCCAAATAGCGAATGCATAGAAACTACCCACGTAGATGTAATCTCGCTCGCGAGGTTCGACAGGGGGAGAGTTGAGATATAGCACCAATACCACACCCATCATCAAAAAGAGCATCAGATTGACGTAAAAATAGTTTGGGTCTCGCTTGGCTTGGAAGAAAATCCCGATTAAGCCAAGGATAAGAGGGAGCATGTAATAATTATTATGTCCTTTATTTTCCTTGATATAATCCGGGTATTTGTCGCTGAGGCTATCAGCAAGACCCATCCAAGGGGCATCCATAAAGTCACTTTCTCTTCCTGAGAAATTCCACATGAAGTATCTCCAATACATCTGACCCAGTTGGTGGCTGAGCATGAAATAGATGTTGTCAGCAAAAGTAGGTTCTTGCCCTTCTCGGAGTCCTAATTTTTGACGATAGATCCGTTTGTGATTTTCTTGAGTAGAGTAAATCCGCGGTAGAATCGTTGTCTTAGCAGGATCGTAGGTGTTCTTTAACTCATAGTCTACGATTTCATACTTATCCTTGCCTTTCATGTAGATCGGAGCGCCTTCCTCTTGATCTACCAACTGTGCGGTGAAATATTGGCCGTGCAAAAGCGGTCGGTAGCCATACTGCTCTCTTTTGAGATAAGAGACATAGCTAATGATATCCTTTGGCGCATTTTCATTGATGATCGGATCTTGATTGGATCGAATAATGATTAAGGCATAAGAGCCATAACCGATCAGAATAAAGGTCAGAGATAATAAAATGGTATTGAGAAGCGATTTTTCTTTTTGGAGAGAATATCGAATTCCAAAAATCAATGCCCCAAGGAAGAGTAGGATAAATACGACGATGCCAGAACCGAATGGCAATCCAATTGAATTGACAAAGAAAATCTCCATCGCACCTGCAATACTTGGAAGTCCAGGGATGATCAGGTTGTTAATGATGATCAGGGCAACGCCACCCAAAAACATGGCGTAAATGGCTCCTTTGAGGTTAGGATTTGGATACTTTTTGAAATAATAAATTAACGCCAAGGCTGGCAAGGTTACCAAATTGAGCAAGTGGACTCCAATTGATAATCCGACCAAATAGGCGATAAATATCATCCAGCGATTTTCCTCTTTCGGGTCTTGGATCAGTTCCCACTTTAGGAAAGCCCAAATCACAATTGCTGTAAAGAAGGAAGACATGGCATAAACTTCTGATTCCACAGCTGAAAACCAGAAGCTATCCGAAAATGCATAAATCAAGGAGCCGACGATTCCTGCCCCCATAAGTGCGATGATTTCACCACTGGACTCTTTTCCTTCTTCAATTTTGAAAATTCGCTTTCCAAATAGCGTGATGGACCAGAACAAAAACAAAATGGTAAATCCTGAAAACAATGCACTTCCAATGTTCATCCAATAGGCCACCGAAAGTCCATCTCCCAAGGCTAAGAAGCTAAACATCCGATAGACTAATAGCATAAAGGGAGCCCCGGGAGGGTGAGGTACCTGGAGTTTATAGGAAACGGCAATAAATTCTCCTGGATCCCAGAAGCTTGCGGTTTGTTCGACGGTGAGTACGTAAATCAGGGTAGACAGTGCAAAAATTACCCAACCCGTGATTGTATTGATTTGCTTGTATGAGCGCATTCAAGTTGAAATTAGAAGCCCGAAAATAGAAAATTTTAGCCAATTCAGGCTTTTTTTGCACTTTTTAAGAGTTTGAGCCGTACTTGTGAGATTGAGCCTACATGTGACAAAAATTACTGTAATCGAGGTGTGCGCCCCTTTACATTTGTATCAGTAATCGCTAATCGTTTTGACCATGAGCACACAACCTAAAACATTCCAAGAGCTAATAGATGGGGAAACTCCCGTTTTGGTAGATTTCACTGCCGTATGGTGCGGTCCGTGTAAAATGATGCACCCAATTCTAGAAGATACTGCCAAGCAAATGGGTGATAAAGTAAAAATTGTAAAAGTTGACGTGGATAAGAATCCACTTGCAGCCAGCAAGTTTCAAATCAGAGGGGTTCCTACGTTAATTTTATTTCACAAGGGTAAGGTGGTATGGAGACAATCTGGGGTAATTCCAACCCATGTTTTGGTCCAGACTCTTGAATCTCAATTGATGGCTCATGCCTAAATTCAGAATGTGACAAAAGTCATTTGAGGCTTTTGCTGACTGAAATATTTTTGACTATTCGAACGCATAAAACAAAAAATAATAAATACCAGAATCTATGAAAATCGAACAAATCTACACCGGATGTCTTGCTCAGGGAGCTTACTACATCGAATCTGAAGGAGAAGCTGCCGTGATTGATCCATTAAGAGAAGTTCAACCTTACATTGAAAAGGCAGAGCGAAATGGAGCTAAGATCAAGTATGTTTTTGAGACACACTTCCATGCAGATTTTGTTTCTGGTCACAAAGATCTCGCTGCAAAAACCGGAGCAAAAATCGTTTACGGACCTACTGGCATGAAAATGGGATTTGACGCGGTTATCGCAGAGGATGGTCAGGAATTCCAATTGGGAAAGGTCAAATTCAAAGTGATTCACACGCCAGGTCATACCATGGAGTCGGTTTGTTACTTGTTGACTAATGAGGAAGGCAAAGAAGAAGCCATTTTCACGGGTGATACCTTGTTTATCGGCGATGTAGGTCGACCTGACTTGGCTCAAAAAGTCGTGAAAGATTTGACGCAAGAAAAACTAGCAGCTCACCTGTATGATTCTTTAAAAAATAAATTGATGCCTCTTTCTGATGACTTGATCGTGTATCCAGCTCATGGTGCAGGTTCAGCTTGTGGAAAGAATATGAGTAAGGAAACTTCAGATACCCTAGGCAACCAAAAGAAGACTAATTATGCGCTTCAGCCAATGAGCCAGGAAGCATTCATTAAAGAAGTCTTAACCGGTTTGACTCCACCTCCAGCTTATTTTCCTCAAAACGTATTGATGAATATCCAAGGATATGATAGCATCGATGAGGTATTGGAGAGAGGTGTAAAACCATTGAGTCCTGCTGAATTTGAAGCTGCTGCCAATGAAACGGGAGCTATGATTTTGGATACCAGAGAGGCCCAAGTTTTTGCTAAAGGTTTTATTCCAAATTCAATCAACATCGGAATTGATGGAAGCTTTGCTGTTTGGGTAGGAGCGATGATTCCTGATTTGAAGCAAGAAATTCTAGTAGTAGCCGAGGAAGGTCGCGAGGAGGAAGTAATCACGAGATTGGCTCGAGTTGGCTACGATTATTCCATCGGATATTTAGCTGGTGGGTTTAAATCTTGGAAAGAATCAGGACATGAGGTCGATTCCATTACCTCTATCACGGTGGATGAATTGGCTAAAATCAAGGAGGGCGATCCTGATATCCATATTTTGGATGTGAGAAAGAATTCTGAATATCTTTCTGAGCATGTGGTAGATGCTGAAAATGCTCCTTTGGATTACATCAATGACAGTATGCTTAAGGTAGATAAAAACAAGACCTACTATGTACACTGTGCAGGTGGATATCGTTCGATGGTCTTCAATTCAATCTTGAGAGCTAGAGGATATGATAACCTCATTGACGTGGCTGGTGGATTCAAGGCGATCAAAGAATCTGAGAAATTTAAGGTAACCGATTACGTGTGTCCTACCACCTTGCTCTAAGCAATCAAATAAATAAAAGTTGATCAGTACGGAATGGCAGTCTTTAGAGACTGCCATTTTTAATTTGAAGCCAACCGATGTGACCAAAGTCACAAGATTAACTAGAATCATATGAAGACCTTTGTTTTGAAATTGGTAGGGATTGGAATCTTCATGCTTGCCGGATTGGTTTCTAATCCACTCTTGGCTCAACATCCACATGAATCCATGTCTACCGACCCACACAAAAAGTTGTTTGGGGAAATACTTGAAAAGGGACAATTCGAATTTCATCTCAGGTCGTTTTACATGCACACTGAGAATACCAAAGGCCTACTGGATTACTCAACTTGGGGTACGGGGGCAGGTCTGGGTTATTTCAGTCCTCGATGGAAGGGTTTTGGAGTAGGGTTTAGTGGATTCTTTGTTTTCAGGCATTTTGAAAACAATATCCAGAAATTAGATCCTCAAACGGGACTTTCCAATCGTTACGAGCTTACGCTCTTTGATGTGCATCATCCCGATAATCATCACGATATGGATCGCTTGGAGGAGTTTTACATCTCGTATGAAAAGGAAAAATTCTCGACCTGGTTTGGGCGTCATCATTTCGAAAGTCCATTACTTAACGCTTCTGATAATCGGATGCGTCCCAATTTATTCAGTGGTATTTCTACTGAATTTAATCCGGGAAAGGTGAAACTTACTGGCGCTTGGTTTACCCATGCCATTTCTAGAGGATCCTTGGAATGGTTGCCGATTGAAGAAACATTAGGATTCTACAATACTGGCAGAAATCCACTTGGAGTTGAGGATGACTACCATCATCACGTCAGTTCCAAAGGAATAGGGATACTGGGAGTAACTTATGACCAAGATCAATTCGATCTTAAAGCATGGAATTATCTGGCAGAAGGGATTTTTGCAGCAAGTTTTGCAGAAGTCAATTCCCTCCAAAAGGTAAATTCTAACTTGGATTTGATGATCGGCATTCAGGCATTTTACCAGCAAGCGGTAGGAGACGGTGGGAATCCAGATCCAGCAAAATCGTATCTATTGCCCGGAGAAAAAACCCACGGAATGGGATTTCAAACTGGGATTAAGAAAGAGCATAGTCAACTGGCCTTTTCTTTTCTGTACATCTCGGATCAAGGAAGGTTTTTGTTTCCAAGAGAATGGGGGAGAGAGCAGTTTTATGTAAGCTTACCTAGAGAACGATTTGAAGGAATGGGGGGAGTTCACGCTTTGGGAGTGAAGTATGACAAAACATTCATCAAGGATAAATTGAAAGTGTCACTTGGGGCAAGTCATGTGCAAACTCCAGATATTCATAACCTAAGGTTGAATAAATACGGTTTACCCAATTACCTCCATTTTACCGGACTTGTGGACTATCGATTTGATGGATTTTTCAAAGGACTGGATCTTCAGTTTTTGATTGCTCATAAAAATGAAGATCGGCAAACTGCAATTCCACTTGAATATGTGATTAACAGAGTCAATATGACTAATTTGAATATTATTTTAGATTACAGATTTTAAACAAAAGCAAAACCTAAACAACGTATATGGAACAATTTATTGAATGGATTAAGCAGCCTTGGCCCTGGTATGTGGCAGGTCCGATGATTGGGCTAACAGTACCTGCATTGCTGATTTTGGGGAATAAGACCTTTGGTATTTCCTCGTCATTACGACATATCTGCGCAGCCTGTGTTCCGGCTGGAATCCCCTTTTTCTCTTACAATTGGAAAAAGGAAACCTGGAATTTACTCTTTGTTTTGGGGGTGGCAATTGGCGGATTTATCGCTACCAATTTTATGGCAAATCCAAACACCATCGTGATTTCTGAGGCAACTCAGGCCGATTTGGCAGCTTTGGGAATTACCAATTTCTCTGATTTGATGCCGGCTGATTTATACACTTGGGAAACGGTATTTTCTGCAAAAGGTCTTCTATTCTTTGTTTTTGGAGGGTTTTTGGTTGGGTTTGGTACTCGTTATGCAGGTGGATGTACCTCAGGACATGCGATCATGGGGATCAGTTCCTTGCAATGGCCATCCGTAATCGCAACCACTTTCTTCATGATTGGTGGCTTTTTGATGACTCATGTGCTTCTTGAGCCTTTAATGAAACTAGTAGGATTTTAATCACTTGAAATTATGTCAGCAGTAAAACATAAAAAAGAACACATCGCCGATCCTCATTGCGCAGCACCTAACCTCAGAGAGGATCACGACCATGGTTTGGAATTATTAAAATACCTCATTATTGGGGTTGTATTTGGGATCGTTTTTGTGAAAGCGGAAATTATTTCTTGGTTCCGAATTCAGGAGATGTTTCGTCTTCAGTCATTCCACATGTATGGTGTAATTGGTTCAGCGGTGGTGACTGGGATTATTTCCGTTCAGATCATCAAGCGATTCAATGTTAAAACCATCCACGGTGAGGATATTGTCATCCCTGATAAGGTGTTTAAAAAAGGTCAGGTGATCGGAGGATTTATCTTCGGACTTGGCTGGGCGATTACCGGTGCTTGTCCAGGGCCGTTGTTTGCACAAATTGGAAGTGGCTATACGGTAGTTCTCGTAACCTTGATTTCAGCACTTGCCGGAACTTGGGTTTATGGGAAATATGCAGATAAGCTTCCAAATTAAGAACCGGGCATTTAAAAAATCAGGCCGCTTTTTTCACGAAAAGCGGCTTTTTCAATTAAAAACCTTTTTGATGATGAATCGGATCATCAGAATGATTGTGACTAGGATAGCTCCTACAATGATAAATTCCATGGTGAGTTTTTTGACAAAACTACCAAGAGGTTCGAATAGTTTGTCTGCTTCTATAATCTTTCCCATTTGCAGCGACTTTGTCTTACCTTTGCGACGCTACAAACCTTGCCAGTACCTATGAATCTTCTATCCAAACGCCGAGTGGCTGTGGGATCTTTGTTTTTTTTCGTTGGCCTTTGCTTCGCCAGTTGGGCCTCTCGGATTCCAGATATTCAATCCAAATTTGATCTTTCGGAAGGGGAGTTGGGTTCCATGCTTTTGTTTTTACCGATTGGATCTTTGATAGGTTTGCCTATTGCTGGTTGGGCGGTTCATCGCTTTGGAAGTCGTGTCGTGATTTTAGTAGGAGGTGTAATTTATGCCTTGACACTACCCTTAATCGGATTAAGTCCTTCGAGCTGGGTGTTGATTCCTGTTCTGGTAACTTATGGAATGCTCGGGAATACCATGAATATTTCCTTGAATACCCAAGCATTAGATTTGGAAGATCAAATGGGGAAAAATATCCTCGCCTCATTTCATGGTTTATGGAGTTTGGCTGGGTTTACGGGAGCAGGAATCGGCGCAGGAATGATTTTTTTGAATATGACTCCAGCGGAGCATTTTGGAGTGATTACCCTGATTTCGCTGCTCATTCTGTTTGTGGCTAAAGGCTATATTATAAAGGAAGAAAAGGTCTCTGAAGGGGGAGGTTTGGTTTTGAAAAAGCCGGATGCTTTACTTCTTCGAGTCGGAATGATTGCCTTTTTGGGTATGATGAGTGAAGGTTGTATGTTTGACTGGAGCGGAGTGTACTTTAAAAAAGTTGTACTTGCTGAGCCAGAATTAGTCGTTTTGGGTTATGTGGCTTTTATGGGAGCCATGGCCTCAGGTCGTTTTTTTACCGACAAACTAGCCGATCGCTATACCAAAGTTGCGGTAATTCAAGTCAGTGGCTTTTTAATTTTAACAGGGTTGTTGACAGCTGTTTTTCTTCCCGTTGTATGGTCCGCAACTCTCGGATTTCTTTTGGTAGGTTTAGGTGTGGCCTCGATTGTTCCGCTTTCTTATGGGATTGCTGGAAGGTCTAAGCTTTATTCTCCCAGTGTTGCATTAGCGATGGTTTCCACTATATCCTTTTTTGGATTTTTGTTAGGGCCTCCGATGATAGGATTTGTGGCGGAGTTATTTGACTTGAAAGTTTCTTTCGCACTTGTCGCGATGTGTGGCTTGGGTATTTTGTTACTTTCAAGTTTTAGGAAACAGGTATTCTTGATTCCTCCAAAATTCCCGAAAAAGACCGCCTGATGAGATTGCCAGAAGATTTTCAATTTGAAAAGTCAGCAGAAGTTGGATCATTTCAAGTTCATCCAAACGGGAAAATCCGTCTCAGTTCCCTAGCGGATTTTCTTCAGGAAATCGCCTGGAAGCATGCTGATTCCGCAGATTTTGGAAGAAATCTGATGGAGTCTAAGCAAATGTGGGCTCTTTCGCGCTTGGAAATTCAAGTAAGTGCATGGCCTTCATGGGGAGATCAAATCCAGTTGTTTACCGGTGGAAGGGGAGCGGAAAAATTATTCGCATTCCGGGAATTTATGGTTTGGGAAGCAAGTCAACGAGTTTTGGCTCGCGCTATGTCCTCTTGGCTTCTACTAAATATGGAAACCAAACGAATCCAAAGACCAGAATCCGTATTGCCAGGTCAGCTTTTTGATCCCAAACTAGCGCCCACTTGGCAACCTGAGAAGTTAACTTGTTCGGGCTCAGAGATTCATCAGCTCAAGCTTCAGGTAAGGTATTCTGATTTGGATCTTTACCATCATGTCAACAATACCAGCTATATCCGTTGGGTGGAGGATCTGCTCGCTGAGAAACAGATTTTTCCTGATTTTATCTCCATTAACTATTTGGCCGAATGTCATTTGGGTGACGAGTTGGAGCTAGTGTTGTATAAAAATGATTCAGGTTTTGTGGTTGATGGAAAGGTAGGTGCGAAACAGGTTTTTATAGCCAAGGTTTCTGGAGGTACTTTTCATTAGGTAAAAACTCTTACTCTAATTTGAAAAGGAATTTAATGGTATTTGACAGACTGGAGTTGAAGTTCAATGCCTATTTTTTTAATCAATCCTTATCTCAGTTTTTCAATTACGTTCCCAAGGAGATGATCTTCTCGATGATTTGCTGAGATTCCTTTTTATTTTTCTGATGTGATGTTAGTCACAGCTTTGGGCGGGTGGTTTCTTGCACTTTTGTACATTACCTTACGACTATGAATCAGATTATGCAACCATTTATCAAGCTGATTACTCTTCTTGTGGCACTTTTAGGTCTTGCCGTTGCCTTGGTGGGAGTAGTTGGTTTTGTACTTTTCCTGTCTTATTCGGGCGTTCAATTGCCTTCTTTACAAGCGGATTCCAATTCTGAGCAAGTGCAATCCCTGCCAGAAGTTCCTGCAGTGACGGCCCTTGTTGATCCTGCCGGAATGTGGTCAAGTCCTGATTGGGCGACTTTGGAGGCGGAAGCCAATGCAGAAGATATCAAATATGGAAAAGAACTGATCGCTAATACTGCTGCTTACCTTGGGCCAAATGGAAAAGTAAAGGCGATTTCAAATGGAATGAATTGCCAAAATTGCCACTTGCAGGCTGGTACAGCGCCTTTGGGGAATAATTACAGTGCTGTAGCGGCTACCTATCCGAAAGTCAGAGCTCGATCTGGACAATCTGAGGATATTGAAAAGCGAATCAATGATTGTTTTGAGCGAAGTCTGAATGGTAAAGCCTTGGAGCGCGATTCAAAAGAAATGGTAGCTATGGTAGCTTACATGAACTGGCTTGGTAAAGATGTGCCCAAAGGGGAATCGCCCAAGGGATCAGGAATTTACGAAGTACCACTTTTGGATCGGGCTGCTGATCCAGCCAAGGGGAAATTGGTCTATGATGCCCAATGTGCGAGTTGCCACCAAGCGGATGGTCAAGGAATGCCAAAGCAAGATGGTTCAGGTTATATCTATCCGCCACTTTGGGGTAAAAACAGCTACAATCATGGGGCTGGACTTTATCGACTATCCCGATTTGCCGGATATGTCAAAGCCAATATGCCATTAGGAGCGACGTTTGAAAATCCGATGTTGAGTGACGAAGAGGCTTGGGATGTAGCTGCCTATGTGAACAGTCTGGAACGTCCTGCGAAAGATTTGTCCAAGGATTGGCCGGATATTTCTAAAAAGCCTATGGACCATCCATTTGGTCCGTATACCGATGGATTCTCAGAAGAGCAACACAAGTTTGGTCCTTTCAAACCCATCAAAGAGGCCCGCGCTCAAAGCAAATAATGAAGTCTTTTCTTTCTATTTCCCTTCTTTTTCTTGGGTTCGTTTCAAGTATTCAGGCTCAAGAAAAAGAACGGAAAATCGATTTATCTCCTGAGGTCCACTTTCGGACTTTTTGGATGAATACGGATTATCCTTCTCGCGAATTAAAGTCGGACTATGCCTTGGGAATGAGTTTGTATTCAGGGATAAACCTGACTTTCAACCAAAATTTCTCCTTTAGCGCAGGATATCGATCTTTTGCAAATGCCATCAGTTCCGATTATTGGTTGCCTGATCCTATTACGGGTCAATCCAACCGCTATGAAGCTGGACTATTTGACTTACTGGATACCCGTGATCGATTTTTTGGACGAATGGAGCGATTATCAATCAGTTATTCCCTCCACAAATTTGGACTAAGTCTAGGTAGGATGGATATCAATACCGACTGGGTGAATGCGCAAGATGGTCGCCTTTCTCCTACCGTCATGGAAGGAATAAAGGCTTGGTTTAAGCCAAGTGCCTATTGGAAGTTTAATTTTTGGGCAATTAATCGATTGAATATCCGTGGAAGTAGTGAATGGCTGGGAATAGGAGAGACTATAGGGATATTTCCCCAAGGACGTAATATTTCGGGTAAACCAGGAAACTATTTCCAGAATACGAGTAGTAAAAGGATTGGAATTGCGGAAGCAGATCGTTCCTTAGGGGAATCGTCAAAGCTTCATTTTTCAATGACTCATGCCCAAAATATCTTCAATACGTATGGGTTGACTTTTGAGAATAATCGAAAACTCACTTCCAAAACATTACTTTTTGGGATCCAATCTGGATTACAACACGGTTTGGGAAATGGGGGGAATGATGACTCAAACCTTCGATATAAGGATCCAAAAGATGTCAATTATTCGATCTCTGGGCGAATTGGTTTGAAAAATTCGAATTGGACAACGCACCTGAATGTTTTGCATGTTGGTGGAAAGGGTCGATGGCTCAGTCCGAGAGAATGGGGGAAAGATGCTTGGTACACGTTTATCCCAAGAGAGCGAAATGAGGGTTTTTCCAAAGTGAATGCAGTGGTAGGATACGGAGAATACCGATTTGCTAAAGTCCCGCTTTCCATTTACCTACATTCAGGAATCCATTGGCTTCCCGATGTATCCAATGCCGCTGAAAATAAATATGCAATGCCAAGTTATCAGCAGACCAATTTTGGCCTCAAAATTCAATCCAAGTGGATTAAGGGACTGGATGTACATTTGATCTTGGTCAGTAAACAAGCCTTACATTCTGAAAATTTAACCCCAAATCAGATTTTTAATAAAGTTGAATTGATTCATTTTAATAGTATCATCAACTGGAAATGGTAGCAGGGCAGTAGGGACTTATTTTCCTATAAAATTAGGAATTACCGAATCCTTTCCTGACCTTTGGCATGTCGGAAAAATGTTTTCGATACTTGTTACCAAGTTTAGCATCGGCGATTCACCTGCCACAAGTAGCAAATCAAGAGTTCTCCATTACCAGGTTTTACTTCTTTTTCTCCTACTTTTTTGATTCTCAAGCGGCTTAGCCGATTTAGGATTAAAACCTGCAGATCACAATCTTAAAGAGAACCCAGAGTACCTTTCACCCAACAAAATTACCTTCTTATTAAAACTATCCGATTTTCGGAATCAGCCTTGTCTGATTTCTCCATTGCCCTCAGGGGACGTGTCAATTCCTATTTCAAGTCAACTCAACAAACCAAATTTGGAAATCGCGAAATGGTCATCAAAACGTTGGTGATGCTTTCGATTTACTTTGTTCCGGTTATTCTAGTCATCACTGGCGTAGCAGATCAGACTTGGCAATTATTTCTATGCTTTATTTTGAGCGGTTTTGGAATGGCTGGAATCGGGATGGGAATCATGCATGATGCCATTCATGGAACCTATTCATCCAATCCTCTGATCAATAAAATCCTAGGATATACCCTTAATCTCGTCGGTGCCAATGCCACTGTTTGGAGAATCCAACACAATGTTTTGCATCACTCTTTTACCAATATCCATGAGGGAGATGATGATATCAATGCTCCTTTTTTCTTAAGGTTTTCACCGAATGTGAAGAAGAACGCACTTCATCCCTACCAACATTGGTACACTTGGTTTTTCTATGGTCTGTCCACCCTATCATGGGTAACTACCAAAGATTTTGTCCGCTTGAATCGCTATTATAAAATGGGATTATTGAAAGGGAAAAATGTATATAGAAATACAGCTCTCAAGATTGTCGCATGGAAATTAGTGTATTATGTGTTCACCCTTGGATTTCCAATCCTCTTCTCACCCTTTGGAGTTGGTGAAATATTACTTGCCTTTCTGGCACTTCATTTCATAACAGGATTAAGCATTTCTTTGGTTTTTCAGACAGCGCACATCATGCCAGATATGGCCTTTCCTCAAATGGATGAAGATGGAGTTGTGGAAGGTGAACGTATGCTTCATCAACTTGCCACCACCTCAAATTATTCAGAGAAAAGCAGAATATTTTCTTGGATGATTGGGGGCTTAAATTATCAAGTAGAACACCATTTGTTTCCGGATATTTGTCATGTTCATTACAGGCACATTGCACCGATAGTGAAAGCTACAGCGGAGGAATTTAATATCCCGTATTACTCAAAACCGACATTTTTTCATGCTTTGAAAGCCCATTTTAATATGCTTTACCACCTAGGTAATGCTGAAATGGAGCCTGTAAAAGCCTAACAACTTTCCAAATGACATTCAATAAAAAAAATACAAAACCATCACCTTCTCCTTCTCGAGGAAGTGGGGTAGATAGAAGGCAGGTTAAGCGAAAGCTGGAATCTTCCTTGGACCCAAGGCTTTTTGAAAAGAAAGCCAAGCCTTCTGGTCAGGAGGGGTTCCGAACCAATAAGTCTTTTGAAGACCTTTCGCTTAGTCCTAAGTTGCTTCAAAATATCCTGAACAAAGGGTATCAAACCCTGACCACTATTCAGGAGCAATCTATCCTTCCTTTAATGGATGGAAGAGATATGATGGCAATTTCCAAGACAGGATCTGGGAAAACTGCCGCTTTCTTGATTCCTATTATCGAGCATGCCCTGAAGGATCCGAGCAATTATTCAGCATTGATTGTGACCCCTACTCGGGAGCTGGCACTTCAGATTGAAGAAGAATTTAAAAGTCTGACCCAAGGCCTTCATTTATATTCCGCAACCTTCATTGGAGGCACGAATATCAATTCTGACCCACAAAAGTTAGCCAGGAAGCTTCAAGTCATCGTAGGCACGCCAGGTCGTTTATTAGACTTGTCTGATCGTAAAGTTCTTGACTTGCGGAAAATCAATACGCTTGTCCTAGATGAATTTGACCGAATGCTGGATATGGGCTTCGTGCTAGATGTGAATAAGCTGGTCAATCGAATCGGAAAGCGGGAGCAGACTTTATTGTTCTCAGCCACCTTGGAGCCTAATCAGAAGAAGCTCATCGATGGCCTGTTAAACAATCCAATTGAGGTAAAAGTAGATTCCGGTTCCGGAACCAATGAAAATATCGAGCAAACGACCATTCGCGTACCTGAAGGACAGGATAAGTTTGACTTGCTCGCCGAGTTGTTTCTAAATCCCGAATTGGAAAAGGTGATTCTTTTCACCGAAACCAAGCGTTTGGCGGATCGACTGGCAAAAAAATTAAATCAGTCCGGAATCAAAGCTGGACAAATTCACGGAGATAAGTCTCAAAATTTTCGAAATCGCATGATTGAGGAGTTTAAAGTAGGAGATATCCGGGTGCTGGTGGCCACCGATGTAGCTGCCAGAGGAATCGATGTAGCTGATGTAAGTCATGTGATCAACTATCAGCTACCGATGACAATGGATGCCTATATCCATCGAATTGGCAGGACAGGTAGGGCCGGTAAAGTCGGTCATGCCATCACTTTTGTAAACTAAACTTTAGTAATGTCAAAAAACCAAAACACATTTATCAAAAAACAAAAGGCGGAACTCAAAAGGCGAAAGCAAAAAGAGAAATTCGAAAAGAAACTGGAGCGTAAATCCCAGCCCAAAGATGGAAGCTTGGATAATATGATCGCTTATGTAGATGAATTCGGAAATATCTCAGATTCTCCTCCAGCTCCACCAGTCGAGAAAAAATCAAATTCAAATCAATCCAATCAAAACAAAGTAAAAACCAATCAAAATTTCAGAAATCATGAATGAAGGAACAGTAAAATTCTTTAACACAACCAAAGGTTTTGGATTTATCACACCAGCTGACCAAAGTGAAGACGTATTCGTACACCACTCTGGCTTGGTACACGAGATCCGTGAAAATGACCGTGTTACTTATGACAAAGTACAAGGTAAAAAAGGCATCAACGCTGTGAACGTTAAAGTAGTTAGATAATATCTAATCACTAAAATATAAAGCCCGGTAGCTGATAGCTTTCCGGGCTTTTTTTATACTTTTTTTACCTCATTTTGGAGGATTTCCCCCTTTTCAAAGGCAGTAATGTTTTCTAAAGTGGTGGTTGCAATTTGGGCTAGCGCCTCATGCGTTAGAAAAGCTTGATGACCTGTGATCAATACATTTGGGAAAGTCATTAATCTCGAAATCTGCTCATCTTCCAAGATTTCTTCGGATAAGTTTTTGAAGAAAATGTGCTCCTCTTGCTCATAAACATCGATACCTAGAAATCCAATTTTCTTGGTTTTGAGTGCTTTGATGGTCGCTTTGGTATCAATTAGCGCTCCTCGGCTGGTATTGATCAGTACCACCCCTTTTTGCATATAGCTGAGTGTTTTCGAATTGATCAAATGACGTGTTTCGGGAGTGAGGGGACAATGGAGAGAAATGATCTGGCTTTGTTCAATAACTTTCTGTAGTGGCAAATAGGTGACCCCAAGAGCGACCATTTCTTCGCTGGGATATAAATCATGCGCCAGAATTTTTGCTCCAAACCCTTTCGCAATTCGGCAGAATGCTTTTCCTATTGCTCCGGTGCCTATCACTCCGATGGTTTTGCCATGGATATTGAGACCAGTAAGTCCCTCTAAGGAAAAGTTATTTTCCCGTACTCGGTTAAATGCTTTGTGGGTTTTCCGTATCAAGGTTAGTAAAATCGCGAAGGCATGCTCCGCGACCGCTTCTGGACTATAGGCAGGGACTCTAACTACTCTGATTCCATGCTTTGCAGCGGCTTCTAAATTTACCTGATTAAAACCTGCACATCTTAAGGCAATGAGTTTGATTCCAAATTGAGCCAGTTTTTTTAAGATAAATTCATCCACTGGATCATTGACAAATGAGCAGATGACATCATGGCCTTCGGCTAAGGCGACTGTTTTGTGATCTAGTCCTACTTCGAAAAAACTAAATTCATGATTGAATCCCTCTCTATGATTTAGGAAACTTTCTCGGTCATAAGACTTGGTACTAAAGAAGGCGATTTTCATAGGTTTGACAGCGTACTTAAATTTTCTGCAAAATGCATCAAAATATCCAAATCTATCAAAGTAGCGAAAGGTCTCGGTTGGTCAATTTGACTTAATTTTTGACTAACTCATAGATGCTAAATCGGAAAATTTCTTCTTCAATTTCAGGATTTCCAGGTTCTTGTACGAGGATCTTATTTCCAGGTAATCCAAGGATTAGATTTCCTTCTGGACTTGGAAGTTCCTTGGAGAGTGCTTTTCCATCGACGAATAGGATGATACTACGCTTTTCTTGATCTTCAGCTGGAGTATATCCTTCGATTTGAGCCGATTTGGATAAATATTCCGATTCTGAGATGCCTTGGAAATATTGAAGTAGATAGGTTTGGTTTTCTAATTCAACCAATCGTTGGTTTCGACCTGAGTAGAAACGGTGTTGATCATATTCAGGATTCGAATTTGGAGTACCTATCGGTAAAGGTGAAAAGGTTAGAAACTCCTCGGGTGTAAAGTCAATTTTCCACTTGAGCTCTAACGTAGAAAGATCATATATCAAAAGAAATGGATCTAATCCATGTACTAAAATCAATTCATTCTCCTCTTGATCGACTACAAATCGCTTGGTCATTAATTCATAATACACCATATCAGTTTTTTGATAGACCGACTCTGGCAAATATGGGATCACGGATTGCTGTTTTCCGGATACCAGATTGATTGCATAGAAGTTTTGGAGGGTGTCTTTTCCTTCTTGATTATGAATCAGGTAATGCGCCGGAAGGAAGCTGCTTGGGCCAGCAAGCACAATCGTACTGTCTTCTTTTTGAAAAACAGGTGGTTTGCCCATGGGGCCAAATGTCCGAATCGGTAGCGGTGAACTAATCCGGGTTTGATTGATGAGTTCGTATTCTGGAGAAAAAGTAACGATCGAAAAGGGGAATTCCAGAATTCGAGTGGAGTCTGGTCCGAAGCTCATTCCTGTAGGATTCCAATTTCCATATAGTCCTGGGCCTTCGCCTTTTTTATGGACACGTTTTAGAATAGTGCCTTGAGGATTGATTTCTAAAATTTCATCGGATATAATCGAATACCCTAGGAAGATATTTTCCACCGGTGAAAAATCGACAATCACTAATTGTGTTTGATTTTCAATCGCAAATGAATCCACTTTCACCAATTGATAGGAAAAGTCTCCTTCAGCTTTTTCAGATTGGGTTGTAGTACAGGATAAAAGAGTGGAGAGTACAAAAAGGAGGAACAATAAATTGGATTTCATTTCAGATAATGGCATGTTTCTACGAGATTTTCGTAAAATTTGATTTCTTCCCTTTGAAATCCAAGAAAAGGAAAGATTTTCCTTCCATTTAATTAGAAGTATAATTGAAAGCGCTAGAATATGTATCTTCCCTTTCTTGAAAAATAACCTCATCCACTTATGAAAAAATTGATTTATTTTCTCTTACTCCCTCTTTCTTTTGCATGTAGTCCAACTACACCGAATGAAGAAGTTATCGAAGACTCCTTTCCTCCAGAAATCACTATCCAAGAAAGCACTATGCCAGATTCCTTATTAAGACACGTTGTATTGTTTGGGTTTAAAGAAACCTCCTCACCAGAAGATATTCAGAAAGTGGTGGATGCATTTAAAGCATTGCCTAGCCAGATTTCGGAAATCAAAGGGTTTGAATGGGGCACTAATTCCAGTCCAGAAGGCCTTAATCAAGGCCTGACTCATGCATTTACTTTGACTTTTCATTCGGACGCTGATCGGGATGCTTATCTGCCTCACCCAGCTCATAAAGAGTTTGGAGCGATTCTAGGGCCTCATTTGGATAAAGTTACCGTTCTTGATTATTGGACAAAGCCTTGATTATCGATCCACGGGTAAAGAATTGCCTGGCGTTTTGAGATCCTCTGAATTCATTACCTCCGTAACTACAAATTGACTAGTTCCCCTCCAGGGAAGCATTCCGTTGTATTCTTGATAGCGTACCTCGAGATGCTTCCCTGAATTTCTTTCTAAAATCGCTGCAACATCGGGGTCTGTCACGCTAAAGCGAAATTCATTGGATTGAAGTGCTCCTGAGGTAGGACTTTGGAATCCTTCCTGCACCATTCGACCTTCCCAAGTCTTGAATATGATTCCTTTTTTGACAAAATAATTGAGGCTTCCTGCTTTTACGCCTTCGCCAAATACAAAATAGAATCTCCACCAAATAAATATGGCTCCCACGGTAATTAAGATAAGGGTGGCGATAGTTAGAATTTTTTTCATGGGTTAGTAAATCTAAAAGGTGCAAGGATTTTGGGATAAATTAGGTAAAAAAATCTCAAATGAACTTTAGCGCTGCTGAAGAAAGGTTTGGAAAACCTTCTTAAAAAAAATGGGGTTTAGGAGCTATGCAACAGGATTTGTTTTTGAACTCTCAAGAAAACCTTCTTCCATTTCAAGGAGAGGTTAGATTTTATCCACATTTTTTTGAAGACACTCAAGCAGATGAGTTGATGAGGTCGTTTCAGGAGAGCTTGGCTTGGCGTCAAGAACCGATTCGGATTTTTGGGAGAGAAATCATGCAGCCTAGATTGACGGCACTCTATGGAGAAGCTGGAATGCCTTATGGGTATTCAGGGATTCAGATGACCCCATTGCCATGGACTCCGGAATTGATGGCAGTTAAAACCAAAATCGAGGAGTTTACTCAGCTTCGGTTTACCCATGTATTGTGCAATTACTATCGAAATGGCCAAGATAGTATGGGGTGGCATCGGGACAATGAGCAGGTGTTGGGCCAAAATCCATCCATTGCCTCTGTGACATTTGGAGCTCCTAGAAAATTTCAATTACGCCACTATACCCAAAAATCAATCAAACGGGATGTACTTCTTTCTCATGGGAGCTTATTGATGATGCAAGGAGAGAGTCAGCATTTCTGGGAGCATCAACTTCCGAAGTCCTCCAAAATTTTGGGACCTCGGATAAATCTTACGTTTCGAAAATTGATTCGATAGGAAGTAAAAATCTCTGTGGCGTTAAATCCTGTTTTAATTTAAAAATAGCTGAGATTGCTTTAAGGCAATTAGGTAGTTTTTCATTAATGGCTTTTCGATGTATTCGATGATACAGCTATATCGAATAGCTTTTTTCTTATCAGCCATATTAACCGATGAGGTAATTACAATCACCTTAATTCGATGAGGTTGGTCAAGAGATTCGATGTAATCTAATACTTGCCAGCCATCCATATCTACCATATACAAATCCAAAAAGATCAAAATATTGTCTTTGGAATCTTTCTCTTTTTCTAAGTATTCAATGGCTTCTCGTCCAGAAGAAAGACAAATAGGGTCGTGGTGAAACTCCGCTTTCATGGCCAATAGCTTATGAAAGAATTGGTAGTCGGTGTCGTCATCCACTATGATAAGTTTGAAATTCATTGGATTTAAATTCAGTTCGATTGATTGAGTAGTGCTTGACTATCGTTGGATTTTTTTGAAATGTCTCGAATTACTTCATCTAATTCAAAGGCCGATTTCAAAATTAAGTTAAGAAATTCTGCTGTTTCAGGGCTACAATTTGGTAAATCAGAATCCTTCATGAGCATGATGATTCCCATCATTCTCGCCAATGGAGCTCTGACTACGTGCGATTGGGTCCAAGCAATTTCTTTTAGGATTTCATTTTGCTTGGTTAAGGTTTCGACATGTCTTACCCGTTCGGTAATGTCTCGGGAGATGTCCATCACTGCAGGCCTTCCATCCAAGTCCAAAAGAATAGCTTTCATTTCCACCGTTCTTGCATTTCCATCCTTCCGTAGCATGGTGGTTTCGAAGGTTAATGATCCCTCCTTTTTAAGCTCTGCGAATTTTTCCTTAAAATATTCTTCATCCATGTTGGAATCTGTTTCCCAAATGGACAAATCCATGTATTCTTCCTTTGAATAGCCGGAAATTACCTCGGTGGCATGATTAAATTCAATGAATTTCGAAGGACCTTCCTCATTGATGTAGAAAAGTCGAATAGGGTCAAGGTTGGATTCAAACAGAAGCTTGAATTTTTTTTCATTTCGTTCTGCTTCCTCTTTGGATTTTTCCAATTCTTGCGTTCGAATTTTGACCAGTTCCTCCAGATTCGCATTTGAATTTTGGAGTTGATCCATTAGGTATTTGGTCGTTAGAATGTTCTTGATCCGCAATCGGATCTCATTCATATCGAATGGCTTCGTTAAGAAATCACTAGCGCCTAAGGATAAGGCTCGCTCTCTGGATTCCGGATTGCTATCTGCCGTAATTACCACCACCGGTAGATAAATACTAGCGTAAGGCTCCTTTTTTAATTCGTGTAATACATCGAATCCTGAGATTTTTGGCATCATCAGGTCAAGAAGCAGTAAATCAGGGGTGCTTTCCTTGAGTTTTTCTAAAAGTTCTTCAGGTAGCGTAGTAGACCAAATATTTTCATACCCTGCTAGGTTTAGCAAATTTTCTAATAGGATAATATTCTGCAGGTTGTCATCTACAATAAAAATCGAGGATGATTTGATGTTCGCCCCGATACTTAGATCAATCATTTGATCCTCCTTTCGTATATCTTCTGATTAACTTAATCATTTGGCTTACATTGATCGGCTTGGTTACATATTCCTCGGCCCCTAGGCTCAGTAGTGTTTCGGTAGTTTTAGGGCTTGCATCAGCACTCACTACAACCACTGGAATTTTATTGGTTTCTGAACCGGATTTTAATCGTTTCAAAACCTCTGAACCGTGCATGTCTGGTAAATGCAAGTCCAATAAAATGAGATTTGGGCGATGAACTTCAGCCAAACTTAACACTTCTTCTCCAAATTTGGTGTGGATAAGCTCGAAATTAGGGTCAATAGTCTGCACTAGCTCACTGATCAATTCCAAATTGGTTTGATTATCCTCTACCATCAACACCTTTCCTGACCATACGGCACTGTTTTCGTCCGTTTCTAAAGTGGTAGAAAATACTTCTTGATTGAATTCAGCATGAACAGCTTGAGGTAATTCAATCCAAAATGTGCTTCCTATTCCAAGGGTACTTTCCACTCCGATTTTCCCGTTCATCAGTTCGATGAGTTTGTCTACGACCGAAAGTCCCAATCCAGTTCCTTCGATGGTGGAGTTTTCATGTCCTGCCCGCTCGAAAGGCATAAACAGTTTATTGAGATTTTTAGCCTCAATACCGATTCCTGTATCTTTTATCTCAATTCTAACATGTCCTGGTGTTTGAACCTTAGCCGTATCTGTGGATACAGATACTTTTACCTTCCCGTACGGTTTGTTGTATTTGATTCCATTGTTGATTAGGTTGACTAAGACTTGCTTCAGCCTTTGTAAATCAGCTTGCACAAATATATTTCGAACTCCTGTCGAAGGTAGAATCAACTGAATGTGATTTTTTTCGGCAATGGGTTCAAACGATTCAGAAATTTCTGAGATAGCGCCAATCACATCTACCGGTTCGAGGGATACATCTACCTTGCCTGATTCAATTCGTGTAATGTCTAGCACCTCATTGATTAAATGAAGCAAGTGATTTCCACTTTTAATGATAAACTCTAGATTGCGAAGCTGGGCCTCGGTCAGCTCGGAATACTCCAAAAGCTGAGCAAATCCTAAAATGGAATTCATCGGAGTTCTCAACTCATGACTCATTCTAGAAAGAAATTCACTCTTGGCGCTGTTGGCTTCGTCTGCTTCTTTTTTAGCAAGTTCAAGTTCGAAGGTCCGCTCATGGATCCTGTTTTCGAGGTTGATATTAAGCTCGATGATTTCCTCTTCGTATTTTTTACGCTGAGTGATATCTTGCTTGATCGCCATAAAGCTGATAATATCTCCCTCTTCATTTCGAATTGGATTGATGGCGATATCTTCCCAATAGAGCTCTCCATTTTTACGACGATTTTGCCATTCATACCTCCAAGTCTTTCCGGCATTGATCGTCTCCCAAAGATCTTGATAGACTCTTCGATCGGTTTGTCCGGATTTGATTTTTCCAATAGGTTGACCAATCAACTCTTCATACTCAAAGCCGGTCATTTTGAGAAATGCCGGACTCATGTATTGGAGATGACCTTTTTTATCCGTAATGATTACCGCTGCAGGACTTTGGTTGATCGCGAGATTCAGTTTCTGGATTTCCTGTTCAGCAAGTTTACGATCGGTGATTTCTCGAATCAGTCGTAGCATTCGATCATTGGATAGCCTGACAAGTCTGGCTTCATAAAATAGATCAGGATTACTTTGGATTCCTTTGTATTCGTAGGTGATTACTTTTTCAGAGTTAAATGCCTCCTTAATTTTTTCTAGGTGAATGGTAATGTTTTGATCATTAAACAAGTCTCGAATGTTTTTTCCGACTGCGTCCAAGAATACATTTTTGGGCTCGCTCTTTGGAGTATTTAATAGTTCGAGGTAATTGCCCTCTCGATCGATTACATATAAGTTATCCGGGATAGAATCAATGATTGCACTGAGTCGTCTATTCTGTTCTTGGATGAGTTCTTCTTGCTGTTTCCGTTCGGTAATATCAATTACCGATGCAGCATTGAACAGTGGATTACCCTCTTCATCTGTGAATAGTTTCACATTCACCAAGCCCAAGAAAGTGCTTCCGTCTTTGCGCTTACGACCAAACTCTTCCAGTGCATATTCCTTGTTTTTAAGGTATTTTGGAAAAATGGTTTGAATGTAAAACTCAAATTGCTCTGGAGTATGCAGGATATCAATGGGTCTTCCAATTAACTCATCTATTTGATAGCCGTGCATGTCTGCAAAGGCTTTGTTGCAATAGGTAATGATACGTCCATCAGGAATGGTGATCACGGTGCCGTAAGAGGCTTGGTCTGAAATGATTCGGAATTTTTTCAGTTCTTCTTCAGCATGCTTTCGAGATGTAATGTCATTGTCTGTACCTCGATATCCCACCAATTCCCCTTGATCATTCAAAACAGGCGTAGCAAAGGTGGAAACCCAAATAATCTCCCCATTTTTCTTTTGAATCGGGTTTTCAAAATTCAGTAGGTTTTCTTTATTCGTGAGGTATTCATTGGCTAATGTTTTATACCGTTCTCGAGAATGCTCTGGGAAAAGATCATAGAAATATTTTTTATTGATGATCTCCTGCGGATCATATCCAAAAATCTTTTTGCATACCGGGCTCATGTAGGTGTACAATCCCGTCTCATCCACTTCCCAGGTGACAGCTCCACTGTGTTCGGCAATCTGACTAAAGCGTTCCTCACTTATTTCGAGGGCCCGTTCGATATTTCGTTGTTCAGTAATGTCTTTCCAAGTGGTGAATAGCACTTCCCTACCATCCATCATTACTTTGGAAAGTTTTATTTCGGCTAAAAACTCTTCCCCAGTTTGTCGAGTATGCACCCATTCAAATAGCACCAATCCCTTTTTAAAAGCTTCATAAAGCAATTCGAGTGAATATTCTTTGGAGTTTCTTCCATTGGGCTGAAATTCCGGAGATAATTCATAGGGATATTTTCCGAGAAGTTCTTTTTTGGAATACCGTATTAAGTCTAATGCAGCTTTATTGCATTCGATAAATCTACCCTCTTCAATAATTAAATATCCATCAGGAGATTCTTCAAATAAGAATCGATACTTTTCCTCACTTTCTTTGAGGGTTTTTTCAGCCCTTCGCATATCAGAAATATCAATGCCTTCACATTGGATTTCGAAAGGAATACCCTGTGAGTCAGTCAGACATACAAAATCCCACAAGGTTTGAATGACTTCCCCATTCTTGGTTGGCTTATCCAATTCAACTGTAAAGGCAACACCTGGGTTCTCGATGCATTTTATTGCATATTCAGTAGCTTTCGCTTGATCATGTGCACAAATGGACGCAAGAGATTCTGCCTTTCCCAGTCCATGTGGATATAGGTATCCAAAATCATCGGCAAATTTTTTGTTCCAGAAGGTATGCCTTCCTTCTAAATCTGTTCGAATGATGTAATTCTTCTGAGAATCAAATAAGCTCTGAAGTCGCTTTTCATTGGATTTCAATTTTCGAAGACCTTCCTTTGATTCCAGACTTTGCTTGAGCGTGGTTGAAATGCTTTTCAGAAGGTCATATTCTTCATTCAAAAACTTACTCCCTTCGGGAATAAAGACATCAATCCTGAGTTTGTTTCTACTATCGATTTCGATCTCAGTGAATGTTGATTTAGGGAGCTGCTCAAAGTTTGAAGAATAAAATGCCTGCTCCTCAAATTTTATTTTTACTTGCGTTTTCTCAGGATTGAGAAATCCTCGCTTGATTGTATCACAACAATTTTGAAGAAGCGTACTTTCGGAGATAGCATGGTCATTACTTAAGGTGGTTACTTCATAGATTGCCCTTAGTTCTTTGGTTCGTTCTTTCTCATTCCGTTCGGTGGTTAGTCTTCCCCTAACATTTGAGAGAATTCCCGAAAAAATCCGCAAAACACTAAACTCATCTTCCGAATAATGGTGGACTTTTTTGACCGAATCCACTCCAATAAAACCGATGCACTCCTCCTTAATCATGATGGGCAGTGTAAGGAGACTTTGGATTCCTTGGGGCTCAAGGGCCTGACGGTATACGTCTTTAGGGTCTAATTTTGAGACGTCTTCGATGTAGGTTTGCTCCCCTTTTTGATGAGCAGCGGCCCAATCCTCCATGCCTTCCATACTGAAATTCTGGAGGTATTCAATTTGTGGTTCGATTCCTTCTGCGCACCATTCGAAGGTGTTGGACGTAGTTCGATTTTCCCAATCGTAATCGAAAATGTACATCCGATCAGCTTCCACAAATTTTCCGAGAGTTTCTAAGCTGGACTGGATCACATGGTTGACATCTTCTTCCGCCAAATTGATAAAAGCAGTAGAAACATGGACCAAGATCTCGTGAAGTTTGGTTTCTTGCTTAAGTCTTTTCTCAGCAAGGATCTGTTTGGTGATATCTTTAAAGGAGGCAAATACTTGGTTGGGTTTATCCTCCCCTTCAATAAAAATTGGGTTAGCGGAAATTAAAATCCATCGGTAGGAATTCGTTGCAGGATTAAATACCCCCATTTGGACATTTTCAACGGATTTCCCTTCACGAAGCGCAATGATCGCAGGGTGGGTTTCTCCCGGAAAATCACTTCCATCCGGGTGAATCGCATGCCATCTTGGATCCAAGGAAGTTCTTCCCTGAATCTGTTCCATGGAAAGACCTAGCATCTCCAGAGCTGCGGAATTGGCATCAGTGATTTGGCCTGATGAGTCTTGGTAAACAACTCCATCAGTCATGTGATTAAACAGGTACTGAAACTTAAAAAGAGATTCCTGGTCAGGATTTTCTTTATTCATACAATAGGACTAGGTATGCAACTGGGAAATTTAATTTGATTCAACCATGAAGTAGATTGAGAAGATCTCAATTTAATCACAGTATTAGGCTACTTAAAGATAGGGGCTTGGCTGAAAATATTTTACTTTTTTGAAAAAAATGATTTTTTAAAAAACTCTAAAATAGTATAACTAAATATAATAATTTTTTTATAGATGGTTATTTAGTTGATTTTTAATAAAGACATCATAATGTTTTCTTATGATTTTATCAGTATACTGGGTCTTCTACATACATTTTACACATTTGTTTAATGTAATTTATCAAACCTTAGTCAAAGGGGATTACGATAAAAATTAGAAATGATTCAATTTTTATTCTTTCGTTAATGGAAGGTTTTAATTATCAATATTTTACAAGGATTTACTTAATTTTTATAAAATTTTGAAATAAAATTTTTTGAAATCTGAATCTGTAAAATTAAATTTCAAATACTATTTTATTTGGAAATTTGAATTCCTTGGGGATTTTACAAAGATATTTATGCCCACTTCACCCGTTTACGTTGCTGTTGGAGCCTCCGCTGGCGGTTTAGATGCAGTCCAACAATTATTTCAGCGAATTCCAGCAGATCTTGGATTCTCTTATGTGATTGTCCAGCATTTGTCCCCAAATTTCAAGAGCTTAATGCCTGAGCTTCTTGGGAAGTTTACCGCCATGCAAATTTTGACTGCAGAAGATGGTATGGAGATTCTTCCTAATCAGATTTATCTTAATCCTCAACGGAAGAATCTAACTATTGAAAAAGGACGATTCAAATTAATCGACAAGCCTGATACTGATCACTTAAGTTTTCCTATCGATATTCTATTCCATAGTTTGGGAAAAGAGTACAAGGAAAAGTCCGTAGGTATTGTATTGTCTGGAACAGGGTCGGATGGTTCAAGAGGGATTAAGACCATTAAAGAGGAGGGAGGATTGGTGTTTGTTCAAGATCCTTTATCTGCCCAATTTGACGGAATGCCCAATACTGCGATTTCCACACATCTGGTGGACTTCGTTGGAAAGCCAGAAATAATCGCAGAAAAACTTGTGCTTTTGGCAAGAAGAAAACCTGCCATTGCAGAGGAAATTTTTAAAGACCGAAAAAATCAAAGCTACTTCTTCAAAATATTAGATGAGGTCTATTCGGCCACTGGAATCAACTTTAAAAAATATAAGTACAATACCCTGCTCAGACGGCTCACCAAGCGTCTGACACTGTTGAATCTGACCGATTTTGAGTCTTATTTCAATTATATCCGAGACAAGGAGGAGGAAAAAAGCTTTTTAAAACAGGATTTTCTGATAGGAGTGACCAGTTTCTTTCGGGATAAGGAGGCGTTTGATTTGATCAAATCCCAAGTGATTCCTGACTTGTGTGTCCAAGTGCCAGAAAATAATATCCTACGAATCTGGGTGGTCGGCTGTTCCTCTGGACAGGAAGTATATTCTATAGCCATGTTATTAGCGGATCATATCGCGGAACTTAAACTTAACATCGATTTTAAGATTTTTGCCACAGATCTGGACAAGGAAGCGCTTCAGGTGGCAAGTAAGGGGATCTATTTGGCCAATGAAGGAAATGAAATCCCTGAAAAATTGCTTACAAAGTATTTTACCAAACGAATCGACCGGATTCAGATTGATAAGTTTATCCGTGATCGGGTGGTCTTTTCAGTTCATGATGTGACCGTCAATCCACCCTTTAGCCATGTAGACTTGATTTCCTGTCGAAACTTGTTGATCTACTTTGAAAACGCTGCTCAAAAAGAGGTGATCTCTTATTTTGAAAATTCTTTGAAAAAAGATGGCTATCTCTTTTTAGGTTCTAGTGAATCGATCGGTGATTTTTCTGGAGCATTTGATACAGTAGATTCTAAGTTGAAAATCTTTCGAAAAAAAATTGAGGGTAAGTCATTTTCAGAACTTAAAAAAGGGGTTCAAAATCTGAATACCACTAGCTATTTTGAACATTTGGACCTACATAAAACACCAATAAAAAATACCAAAGAACCGGTGAGTAATATTGATAAATTAAATGAATTAGCCTATTACAGGTATTTAACTAAGAAATTTGGTCCTGTTTCCATTTTTATCGATCGTGATTTCTCGATCCGATTTATCAATGGGAATTTGAAATATTGGTTCAATTATACCTCTGGGGTGTTTTCATCACGATTGGATACCTTATTGGGTAAAGAAACATTTGAGTTAATTCGGCTCGCAGTTTTAAAATTGGGAGAAACTGGCTCCTCCTTATTGGTTCAAAATCGTTCGGTCAATCTGGATGGAAAAGAGCTAAAATCTTCCATTAACATTTCTAGGATTAAAGATCTTCTAAAAGGAGAGGAGTTGTTTTTATTGGAATTTACCAAGACCAAGCCCTCCAAAACTTCAGGGATTTCTTTGGTGTCTCAGGCCCAGCTTGACCATTCCTCCTTGGAAAAAATTGATACCCTTGAGACGGAGTTAGACCAAAAGAATTTTCAAATCCAAACCTTGGTGGAGGAATTGGAAGCCAATATCGAGGAACTTCAAAGTGCCAATGAGGAGCTGATGTCCTCCAACGAGGAATTGCAAAGTTCAAACGAGGAGCTCCAGTCAGTCAATGAAGAACTCCATACGGTCAATAGCGAACTCCAAGAAAAAAACAAAGAGCTCATCAAGTTAAATGATGATGTGACTAACTTTATCACAAGCTCAGATATCTCCACGTTATTTCTTGATGTGGATTTTAGAATCCGCAAGTTTACCCCTGGAGTATCCAAAATTTTCAAAATCCAATCCTCGGATTACGGTAGACCTGTGACTGATTTTTCAACCAATTTTTCCGAAATGGAGAAGCGCTCTTTGTTGGAAGAATGTTCGGATGCATTGGAGAATTTTACTACCCATGAAAAAGAGGTTAGAGACAATGAAGGAAATTGGTATTTCAGAAAGGTGTCTCCGTTTATTACCGCCGAGCGGAAAGTGGAAGGTGTCATTGTGACTTTTGTCAATGTCAGCAAACTAAAATCCACCACGCTACGCTTAAGGGAAACTGAAACTCAATTATTGACCGCCTTGGAGGCAGGAAATATGGCCTGGTGGGAATTGGAATATCCGTCCCGAAAAATCACCTCAAGTGAAAATATCGCAGCTTTGATGGGAGGGCATGACCCAAAGAATTTCAGTTCCTTGGATTTTTTCAACGAGATCACTCATCCGGAAGATCGGCAAATCGTTGGAGATGCCCTACAGGCCCATATTGATGGAATAGAAGATCACTATCACGCCGAGTATCGAATTATTGCCAAGGATGGAAGTTGTTTATGGTTTAAAGGAGTTGGAAGGATTACCTATCGGGATGGGGAGGAATTTGTTATTTCTGGAGTAGTCACTAACATCACTAAAAACAAGGAAGCAGAACTTCAACTGAAGGAAGCCATACAAAGGGCCGAGGTCTCGTTTATCTATAAAAATCAGTTCTTGGCAAATATGAGCCATGAGATCCGTACTCCGATGAATTCCCTGGTAGGCTTTGCTGGACTTCTCCGAACCCCAAATCTCGACGAGAAAAAGCACCACATGTACATCGATTTTATTGAAAGTAGTGCCAAACAGTTATTGAATTTGATCGATGATATTATCGATGTGTCCAAGATTGAATCCGGTGAACTGAAAATGGTGTATTCGGACTGCCATGTGAAAAGTCTCCTATTTGAGTTGCAAGAGTCCTTCAATACTACCAAGGAAAAACGCAAGAAAGATCATTTGGATATTGTAATGAATGTTCCCAAAGAGTATGATCATTTGGTGATTCAAACTGATGCTGGAAGACTAAGACAGGTATTGAGCAATCTAATCGGGAATGCACTGAAATTTACCCATCAAGGACATATTGAATTTGGCTTTTATGCCTCCAAAAGCAAGATTTTCTTCTATGTCAAAGATACTGGGATGGGTATTGCTCCTGAAAATCTAGATATCATTTTTGAACGTTTCAGCAGGTTAAATGAAAATATTGCCGGGTATGAGGGTACTGGTTTGGGACTTTCGATCAGCAGGGGAATCATTCAGATGCTTGGTGGAGAAATTTTTGTAGACTCCGAATTGGGTGTAGGGACCATCTTTAGGTTCCATTTGCCACTTCATCAGTCTTCTGATTCCGTGGTTTCTGAAAATTTAGATCAGTTTGTGGAAAAAGGAACGGAACTTTCTCGGTTAAAAGGAAAAAGAATTCTAATCGCTGAGGATGATCCAATCAGTCGAGTGTATTTGTCTGAGATTTTAAAGGAATTCGAAGTGGAAGTTTTAACTGCGGAAGATGGAGAGCAAGCTGTCAAACTCTTTTCACAAACTTCGAATATTGATTTGATTTTGATGGATGTTGCAATGCCCAAAATGAATGGGATCAATGCCACTCAGGCCATCCTTAAATTAAACAAAGAAACACCGATCATTGCGCAGACTGCCTACGCGATGATCGGTGATAAAGAAGAATTATTAGCCAAAGGTTTTAGCGATTATCTTTCTAAGCCTGTGGATAAAAAACTATTGCTATCCAAAATCCTCAAACTGATTTGAATTAATCTACGAGCCAAAGGTAATCCCCATAGCCTTTGGCTTCCATTTCTTCTTTGGGGATAAATTTCATAGCTGCGGAATTCATGCAATAGCGCAGACCTGTAGGAGTAGGGCCATCGTAAAAGACATGCCCAACATGGCTTTTGCCATACTTGGACCGAACTTCTACCCGGGTCATTCCCAGACTTCTATCAATCGGCTTTTCTAACGCTCTTGCGTCAATAGGTTTCGTAAAACTAGGCCATCCTGAGCCAGATTCGTATTTGTCTTTAGAGCTAAAAAGAGGCGCTCCAGACACGATGCAAACATATAATCCAGCCTTTTTATTTCCATTGTATTCGTTTTGGAAGGCATATTCTGTCGCGTCTTCCATGGTTACTTCGTACTGCAATGGGGTTAAAGTCTGCTTTAATTCGGTTTTGGATTTTGCAGGATAGGTGCCCTCATTGATGTCTGGCCAGTTGGTCTTGATGCATTCCTGACGACCACTACCGATTTTGTAGGACATGTACTCCGAAGGCTTCTTTTTGTAATAGTCTTGATGGTACTCCTCAGCAGGGTAAAAATTGCTGTATTTAATAATCGGAGTCGCAATTGGTTTTTGGAACTTTCCTGACTTATCCAATCTCGCTTTGCTTTCTTCCGCTACTTTTCGCTGTAGGTCATTATGGTAGAAAATGGCCGATTCATACTGAGATCCGCGATCAAAAAAGGAGCCTCCCACATCAGTCGGATCAAAAGTTTGCCAGAAAATATCCACCAATTCCGAATAGCTGATGACCTCAGGGTCAAAGGTGATTTGTACTGATTCCCGATGTCCTGTCCGACCCGAAGAGACGTCTGAATAGGTCGGATTCTTTTCCTTTCCTCCTGAATAACCGGAGACTACCTCCAGTACACCATCCAAACCTTCAAACGGAGCTTCAACGCACCAAAAACACCCTCCTGCAAAAGTGGCTAATTCCGTTTTTGCGGAGAAGGTCTCCACGGTAGGAGTTGGCATGCTTTCGGTTGATTCGACTAGATTAGACTCTTTGGGTGCATTTCCGCAGGCCATGAAGAGTCCTAGTATTAATCCAAACATGGGAAAACTATAAGATATACGATTGAACATGTGATGATTTTTGTGATTCTAAGATCATTTGGTCAAATTTTTGACTGCTTTATTTAACAAGGCAAACAGACTCTGTGTTTGAGAAGTTTTCTTAATTCCTCTTAAATCTGACTTACCCAATTACGATTTTCCAGTGTTTTTGGATTAACGGCAATTTAAGGATTCACTTTCACCCAAAGTTTAAACTCTTCCTATGTCCTCATTTCTTCAAAAGTTAATTTGGGGTTGCTTAATCCTAGTTAGTTTTTCCGTTTCGGTTTATGCGCAACAAGGAAGCGGATTTGGATTTAAAGGAGGACTCAATTACACCACCAGTGGGAAATATTTCAAAGATGCTGGTGATATTTTGGCTAAGCCTCAATCGAATATGGGGTATCACCTTGGGATTTTTTATCAGTTAAATAGCTATGACATCGCTCTTAGACCGGAGGTGGTATTTACTGAAACCCAATTTGAAACAAGTTTGGGTCAGGTGACTACTCAAAAAGTAGATCTTCCTGTCCTGGTTAAAATGCGGTTTTTTCAAATAATCGGCTTTTCTTTTGGCCCATCCTTTCGATATATTCTTTCAGAAAAATTTTCAAATCCTGACAACTTTGATCCGTCTGATCCTTGGGGACTTGGATTTCAATTGGGATTGGGAGTGAATTTGGGTCCGGTTGGTTTAGATCTTCGATTTGAACGGGAATTAAATGAACGGAAATTTACCTTGGATAATGTCTTGGGAAAAAAAGACTACAAAAGTCAACAGTTGATTTTGGGATTGTCATTCAAAATTCCTAACAAAAAGTAATACACTTTTTTCCCAAGTAAATTAGCTTTTTTAAGTGGCGTAAAAATCTAACTTCAGGCTTCCAAAATAGCCGAATGTTAGATGAAGAATTTTACTTGGATTGCCGTTTTCCTTCTTCCTATTTTCTTGTGGAATTGCAGTAGCAAGGATATTGATCCTTTTGCAACACTAGCTCCTGAAGAAAGTCGATTTACCAAAATCACGCTGGTCGAAAAGCTCAATGAGCCGATGGAGCTAGAGGTTCTGGATAATTTCGACGTACTTTTTATTGAACGAGGAGGGAAAATCCGAAAATATATCGCCGAAACTGGACAGGTAGACGAAGTTGGTTTTTTGGACGTCTATGCCCAAAATGAAGACGGCCTCCTCGGATTAGCTAAGGATCCAAAGTTCAATGAAAACCAATGGATTTACTTGTACTATTCACCAGCAGGTCCAGATTCGATCAATCGTCTTTCTCGATTTACCTTGGCGGAAGGATTGCTGGACAAAACCTCTGAGAAAATTATGCTCGAGGTTCCCGTTTTTCGCGGATGTTGCCATTCCGGTGGATCCTTGGAGTTTGATGCTCAGGGAAATCTGTTTTTGAGTTTGGGAGATGATACCACTCCTTTTGAATCAGCGAATTATAATCCGATTGACGAGCGGCCAGGAAGACCGGGAAATGTTGATGCTCAAAAAACTTCCGGAAATACGAATGACCTTCGAGGTTCGATCATTCGAATTACCCCACAGCCAGATGGTGCCTACACCATTCCGGAGGGAAATTTATTTCCCATCGGCACTCCCAATGCTCGGCCTGAAATCTATGTCAAAGGCAACCGAAATCCCTTTCGGATTGCTGTAGATCAACGAAATGGAAATCTATTTTGGGGAGAAGTAGGCCCAGATGCCTCGGTAGATAGCCTTAAGCGTGGACCCAAAGGTCACGATGAATTTAACTTGGCTACCAAGCCAGGATTTTTCGGTTGGCCCTACTTTGTGGGGAATAACAAGCCCTATTGGAAGTATGATTTTGCAACCGAAGAAAGTTTGTATGAATTTGATCCTGTTGCACCCAAAAACACATCTCCCAATTCCACGGGTTTAGGTATTCTTCCTCCTGCTACTCCAGCCTTGATTTGGTATCCCTATGATGAATCAGTCGAATTCCCCATGCTAGGCACAGGTGGTCGTAATGCGATGGCAGGACCAGTCTATTATCGTTCAGATTATGAAGCATCAGAGGTTCGGTTCCCGGGCTATTACGATGGGAAGGTCTTCTTCTATGATTGGATGCGAAATTGGATTTTCACCGTCAAGCTGACTGAAAATTTTGAATATGATACCATGGAGCGCTTTATGCCTTCGACCATTTTTGACAAACCGGTAGACATGCAGTTTGCCAAAGATGGCTCCCTTTACATTCTTGAGTACGGGACGTTTTGGAGTGCTCAAAATGATGATTCGGGAATTTATCGGATTGAATTTGCGGCTGGAAATCGAAAGCCACAGGTCAAAGCTTCTGCAGATCAACTCATGGGAGCGGCTCCATTGACTGTTTCATTTTCATCCAGCGGAACGCAAGATTTGGATGAAGGAGATCAGCTGAGTTATGAATGGGATTTTGGAATAGGAGCTAAATCTACTGAGGCCAATCCGGAATTTACATTTAAGGATCCTGGGGTATATCCGGTCACGCTTACGGTCAAGGATAGCCAAGGTGCTGCTGCAACTGCCAACTTGGAGATCAAAGTCGGAAATGAGGCCCCTAGCGTGAAGATTCAATGGAAAGGAAATCGATCGTTTTACTTTGGTCCTGAAGCTATCGAATACATTGTTTCAGTCAATGATCGAGAAGATGGGACGATAGATTCCTCTCGTATCAATTTTTCGATTGATTTCCTTGAGGGAGGATTTGACTTGATTCAGACTGGTCATCAAGCCGATGAACCGGTTAGTTTGGGAGAAAATTACATTACCCAGGCAGGATGTAAAGCCTGTCATGCAATTGCCAACGAATCTATTGGACCAGATTATACTTCTGTTTCCAAGAAGTATCTGAATCAAGCCGATGCTAAATCCTACTTGATCCAAAAAATCACCAATGGTGGAGGGGGAGTTTGGGGAGAGCGAGTTATGCCAGGGCATACTCATCTGCCCGTTGCACAGGTAGAAGCGATGGTGGATTTTATTTTGGGGATTTCTAATCCAAACTTGAATTCCAGAACTCTGCCTCTTTCTGGAAAATATGCCTTGACCCGTACAGATTTGGCTGATGGATATTACTTGGTTCAGGCGGGGTATGAAGATAGGGGAGCCAATGGACAAGCTTCTATCAAATCCCAAGATGTCCTAATGATTCGAAATTCCACCGTTCGAGCTGCTTCAGCAAATCTGCTTCAAGATGTGGCCAAGGCCAACGGTCCACAATTTCAATTTGTCAAATTCACTGCTTCTGGGGCTTGGATTAGATTTGATGAGTTGGATTTGGCAAGTATCCAGAAGGTAGTCTTGGAGCTCAATCCAGGTGGAACAAAAGGGAAAATCGAAATTCGATCCGGAAGCCCAACGGGAAATTTATTGGGAGAAACGACAGTATTAAGTTCTAAAGATCGCCCGTCTGGAAATTCAGGCCCGTATTTTTCCATTCCTGTTACTATCAAGGCTTCTCCTGAAATTCAAGACGTGTATCTGGTTTTTGTCCCAGAAGGTGATGTGTCGATTTGGAATACCTTCAACCTAAATACGATTCGCTTTGAGCGATAGAAAAACATTAAAAAAGGGTTTCAGAATCTCTGAAACCCTTTTTTATTTCAAGCTAGGCCAACTGATCTGCAAAAAATGATTTGAGAAGTTTAGCCTCTTCATCGTCTACTTTTTGGTCTTCCAAGACCCGATGCACCAACTCAAAAAGCTCCTGAAATGAGTAATGATCTCGCAAATGCTCATTCTTTTCTAGCCATTGATTAAGTCGATAAACTTCGTAGGTGTTGATGTCCCCACTAGCTAGAATACCTTCAAAAATTCCATGAAGGAAGAACAGGTTGGGACGATCAAGCTTCTCTGATCCTATGTCTGCTACAAATTCCCTCAGAATAAGTTTCATTTCTTCTAGCTCCTCATGATTTACTTTCCCGTCTTCGATGATGGGGTGGACACGTGAATAAAGCTGCTGAAAAGTCTCATTTTCGCACAAGCCCTCATGGACGCTGCACCAGTTTTTAAGGGCATCATATTCATTTTTGGTGACGATGCCATCAAGTGAAATTCCATAGATCAATCCTGCCAATTGGTAGGCAGCTTCTTGGGTCTCTTTAGTTTGTAAGTTCATGGTATTGGGTTTATGTAGAAAAATAAATACCATTTAATTTAGCCACCTTTCGAGAATAAATCGAGTAAAATTTCGATTAAATCGACTTTATCTCTTTGTTAATGAGCCAGTTTTCTGGATTTCTGGTTAAAGAATAATCTTCTTCAAAACCCTCTCGCTCCACTTTATGGACTGTCAAAAACACCTTTTCGCGTTAGATTCAAAGGTTACCTATCTCAATAATGCTTATCGTGGACCGATATTGACCAAGGCCGCGAGTTCGATTCAAGAAGATTTGGAACGGATGAAAAATCCCTTTCAGATGAGTCCGGTGGATTTTTTTACAAGAGTCGATCGGGTGAAAAATCTATTTGCCAATCTTATTCATGCCACCTCTGAAGATATTGCAATCATTCCGAGTACTTCTTATGGGTTTGCAGTAGCCCTTTCCAATTGGACGGAGAATCAGGGAAAAAAGGCTATCACCGTGAGCGATGAGTTTCCAAGTGGTTATTTTTCTGCCAAGCGATGGTCAGAAGAAAATCATGGGCAATTGATCGTGGTGTCTCCAGAAGAAGGTGAAACTTCCTTAGGACCTGTTTGGAATCAGCGGATTTTGGATTCGATTGATCAAGAAACGGGAGTAGTCTTATTGTCAAGTGTTCACTGGATGAATGGGACGAAGTTCGATTTGAAGGAAATTGGGAAAAAATGCCGGGAGGTAGGGGCTTTGTTTATTGTGGATGGAACCCAATCTGTCGGGATGATGCCAATGGATGTGGAAGAATTTCAAATTGATGCCCTGATCTGCGCTACCTACAAATGGATGCTTGGGCCATATTCACTGGCATTAGGATATTTTGGAAAAAGGCTTCAGCAAGGTAAACCCTTAGAGGAGTCCTGGATGAACCGAACCAATTCTCGGAATTTTTCGAGCCTTACCGATTACCAATCTGAGTATATTTTAGGAGCAGGGAGATTTGATGTGGGTGAAACCAGCCATTTTCTTACCCTGCCTATTTTGGAGGAATCCTTAAAGCAGATTTTGTCCTGGCAACCGGAAAATATGCAAGCCTATGCCCGAACCCTGAAAGTTAGTTTGCTGGATTTTCAGCAAAAGTGGGGCTTAGGTCTGGATTTGGGGGGATTTTCTTCTGATCACCTGTTTGCTTTGCCACTTCCCAAAGGAATCGTCGTAGATCAAGTAAAGTCCGCGTTGGAGAAAGAACAGATTTACGTTTCCGTTCGGGGGACAGCCCTTCGAGTTTCGATTAATGTATTTAACGAACCCAAGGATATTGAAAAATTAACCCGAGTGTTGGGAGAGGTGTATGCTTCGACTACCTAAAATTCAAACTAAATATCGTTCGCTTATCGGCTTCGGAAGTGACTGTTAGGCTTCCTCGATGCAGGTTCATGATCTGTCTGGAAATGGCCAGCCCGATTCCTGAGCCCGTCTTTTTAGTCGTGTAGAATGGAACAAAAATCCGCTCTAGCGCTTCGGGTACAATTCCGGGTCCGTTATCTTCCACTTGAATTTGACTTCCCAAGTCACCTTGGCCAATAGCTCGGATTTGGATTCTCCGGTCGGCTTGATTTTGCAAGGACTCTGTGGCGTTTTTGATCAAATTGATCAAGATCATGCTGACCTGATCAGGATCACAAGCGATTTCGAGATTTTCAGGGGTAATCAGTTTTTTCACCTCAATTTCCTTGGATCGCAATTCTTCCCGCATCAGGTGGCAGACATTTTCAATCAAATCATCCACCGAGACCATGGACTTTTTAGGAAGTGGAATATTGGTATAGTCCCGATACGCATTGACAAAAGTGACCAGCCCTTTGCTCCGATTAGCGATGGTGTCCAATCCCTCCTGAATATCCAAAAACCCATCTCTCTTAATCAAAATGCCCTCTGGTTGGACAAAGCTATCTTCATCCAAGATCGTTCGAAGTGAATCCACCAAGCTCGAAATCGGAGTGATTGAATTCATGATTTCATGGCGGAGAACCTTGGTGAGATTTTGCCATGCTTCTAGTTCGTTCGATTGCAATTCAGCATTGATATTTTGAAAGGAAAGCAAAGTCCAGCTTGTACCGCCCATTTTCAGGGCTGTAGATTGAATGATCAGGTGTAAGGTTGGATTGACTTTAAAGGAAAGGCGCTGCCCAGGCTTGATTTCCATGATTTCTTGAAGAAGCTGGACTGAGAGTTTTCCTAAATCCGAAATATCCCGAAACTGAGGGATTTGAAGGAGTTGCTTGGCGGCGTTATTGATGACACCAATTTTTCCTTCGGCGTTAAATGAAATTATGCCGGTATTGATGTGCTGAATGATGACCTGGAGAAAAAGCATTTGCTCCTCTTTTTCAGCTCGAGTTTGCTTAAATACCTCCATCACTTCATTGAAGGCTTGGTTGACTTCTCGAAAGGAACCTCCCATTTTACTATCGGAGGTAAAGGAGGAAGAAAAGTCAGTAAAACGGATGGAATCCAGAAAGCGCGCCAACTTATGATTGATCGAGTTGACGTAATAGATCATTTCACCTGCCAAAAATCCGACTGCCAAGAGTAAAATACCTGGAGCAAGCAGCAATCCTTGGGTGTAATACAGCCAAATCCCCAAGAAAATACAGACTGCAATTCCAAGTACCCGGAGGGTGATTCCAACCGAAAACCGTTTATAGACCATATTTTTCTAGTCTTCGATAGAGGGAAGATCGGGTGAGCCCCAATTCTTCCGCAGCACGGGTGATATGTCCATTGTGTTTTTGAAGTGCCTTTCGAATCAGGATCCGCTCGACGTCTTCGATATTCAAATGCTCAAGGCTGACATTTTCCTCGGATTTCTCAGCTTGTCCCATTTTATTGAGAAAGAGATCTTCAGGCTGTAGCACATTGTGATTACTCATAATTACTGCACGCTCGATACTATGCTGTAGCTCCCGGATATTTCCAGGCCAATGATATTTCGCCATTCGTTTGAGGAGTGGTTCGGATGCTTTTCGGATGTCCTTGTTGTACTTTTTGGAATAGTAGGAAATAAAATGATCTGCCAACAAAGGAATATCCTCTACTCGATCCCGAAGTGGTGGAAGGGTGATTTCAATCGTATTGATTCGATAAAGTAAATCCTGTCGAAACGTGTTTTCATAAACCATCGAATAGATCGGCATATTGGTCGCAGAAATCAATCGGATATTGACATCCACTGGTTTGTTAGCACCTACACGGGTTACTTGACGATTTTGCAGAGCGGCTAAAAGTTTGGACTGAAGAGCCATCGGTAGGTTGCCGATTTCATCCAAAAAAAGCGTCCCCTTATGAGCTTGTTCAAATCGCCCGGCGCGATCTTCTTTGGCATCTGTAAATGATCCTTTTTTATGGCCGAATAGTTCGGATTCAAACAAGGTCGTGGTGATTGATCCCAAGTCCACCCCCACGAAAGCTTCCCGATTTCGTCGAGAATGTCGGTGAATGGCCCGGGCGACAAGTTCCTTTCCTGTTCCGTTTTCTCCTAAAATTAGCACATTGGCATCCGTAGAAGCCACCCGTTCGATAGTTTCAAATACCTTTTGCATGGCCGGACTTTGGCCGATGATATCTTTGAATTTGTTGTCGATATCTTCCTGCAAGGTTTGCTTTTGGTCTTTGAGGAGATTGACTTCCAACTTGGATTGGCGAAGTTGAAGTGCAGAATTGAGAGTGGCGAGTAGGCGTTCGTTTTCCCAAGGTTTTAGCACAAAATCTGTTGCACCTTCTTTGATAGCTTTTACTGCGAGGTTGACATCTCCGTAGGCAGTAATCAATACCACTACAGCTGAAGGATCGAGTTCGAGAATTCGATCCAACCAATAAAAACCCTCCTGTCCAGAACTCACATCCTTGGTGAAGTTCATGTCCAATAGGATCACATCATAGTTTTCATTGTGCGTTAAAATCGGCAAAAGGTCGGGGTTGGTCTCCGTATCTACCTGAGCAAAATGCCTTTTGAGAAAAATCTTCGCAGCTTTGAGAAGGTCTTCATTGTCGTCGACGATGAGAATTTTGCCGAATCGTTGCTCATTCATAGGTTATAAAATTTAATTGGACAGGTAAAAGCGCCTGTTAGGAGGGATTCCAAAAGTTTGCCGAAAATAGAATCCCAGTGAAATTTTTAATAAATGCTCGTTTACGGCCAAAATTGGTCGATTTTGATCCTTTCGTAAGTGAACTTAAGATAGAAATAAAAAATCGGGATTGAGGCAGTTTTGTTCGCTGGCGGACGAAAATGTTCGAGAAGGATTTCCAGATCCATGCCCAAACCTTCCTTTTTAGCCAGTTCAGACCATTTTTTTGATGGCACAGCCTTTGGCACATTGGAACATGCCGATAAAATGGCAATCAACACATGGACCGAAAGATTGAAAAGAAAACATGGACTCCTCGAAGAATCGCTGCCCTAGTAGGCGGATTGGTTTTGGTTGGGGGAATTATTTACCAACTGGGATTTGCAGATCATCGATCTACGATGAATGTGGAAAAAGATCGTTTGAGTATTGGCACTGTGAAGACTGGAGAGTTTACCGATTACATTCTAGTATCTGGGCAAATTGAGCCTGCTCGTACGGTTTACCTCGATGCCATCGAAGGCGGTGTCATCCATCAGGTGGTTCGGGAGTCGGGAGCTTTGGTCAAGCGGGGTGATACGATTTTGGTACTCAATAATTCCAATCTTCAACTGGATGTGATGCAGCGAGAGACCATGCTTTATGAGCAGATCAATAACCTTCGTCAAACCCGTTTGCTTTTGGACCAAAACGATCTGAATCAACAAGGTCAACTCGCTGAAATCGATTATCAAATCAGTCTTTTGGAACCTCAATACAAGCGGTTTAAAGAATTGCACGATAAAAAATTGGTGTCAGATCGTGAATTTGAGGAGGTGAAAGAGCAATATGAATACAATGTCAAGCGCAGAAAGTTGACCTATGCTTCGTATCGCAATGACTCCATTGCCCGATCTATTCAGCTCAATCAACTTCGACTATCCGAAAACAGAATGCAAGCCTCCCTTACTGGTGTGGGAAATATTTTGGATAATCTAATCATTACTGCACCCATTGCCGGTCAGTTGGCTACTCCACAACAACTAGAAATCGGTCAAGCAATCAATCCTGGTCAGCGCTATGGACAAATCGATATTTTGGATGAATTCAAAGTCCGAGTGCCTGTGGATGAATTGTATTTACCACGAATCAGCGCTGGACTTCGCGGTAAGTTTTCGCTTAGCGGCCAGGAATACGAGCTTGAAATCACCAAAATCTATCCAACAATTACCAATGGTCGCTTTGAAGTAGACATGGAATTTACCGGCGAGCGTCCAGAGGGAATAAGAAGAGGACAGAGTGTAAGGATCCGCTTGGAATTAGGTCAAAGTGAACAAAGCTTATTGCTACCTACGGGTGGGTTCTTCAAAGATACTGGCGGCAACTGGGTTTATGTACTCAATGCAGCTGGAAATGCTGAGAAGAGAAATATCCGTTTAGGAAGGAAAAACCCTGAATTCTATGAAGTCTTGGAAGGCTTGGTAGAAGGAGAAAAAGTCATCATCAGCGGCTATGAGAATTTTGGGGATAATGAGGTGTTGAATTTGAGGTAAGATGGAAGACGGAAGACCGGAGACAGATGATCAAAGACGGGAGACCGGAGATTGGTTCAGAGTTTCTGGAATAGGTAGAAGATTGATTGTTTTCTATCCTTGATTTTGGTGAATAACTTTATATTAAGGTCTGATAATCAAATCAATAAATAGATGAGCTTTAAATTTGAAAAACTTTTGATTTGGCAAAAGGCTATGGATCTGGCTGAAGATATCCAAAAATTATCCAAAAGGTTTCCAAAAGAGGAGCAATATAACCTCACAAGCCAAATCAATAGAGCTGTAGATTCTATTGCCTTAAATATTGCCGAGGGTTCAATAATCCAATCCAATCCAGAGCAGCATAGGTTTTTGGGCTATGCTATTAGATCAATTGCTGAGGTAGTGACATGCCTTCATAAGGCCAAGAGAAGAGCTTATTTATCGGATGAAGAGTTTGAAAAATTGTATAAGGACTTTCAAGATTTGATGAATATGACTATAGGCTTTAAAAACAAAATTAATTAGGGAATAACCTACCATTTTTAATTCAGCTAATGCAACCTATCGAATAATTTATACATCTATAAACTCAAGCTCTTTAATCTTTAATAATAAAAAACCTTATCCACTAAAAAATAAACAACCGATGGGTCAAGAGACTTCGGTCTTCCGTCTCCCGTCTTCAAACTTAAATCTTCTATTAATCGATGGGATCCGGATTCTTCGGTCTTCCGTCTCCCGTCTTCAAACTTAAATCTTCTATTAATCGATGGGATCCGGATTCTTCGGTCTTCGGTCTCCCGTCTTCAATCTCATCACTATGGAAAACGTCATCAAAACCGTCAATCTCCGGAAGCTCTATACCACGGAGGAAGTAGAAACTACCGCCTTGGATGGTATCCAAATTGAAATCAAAAAGGGCGAGTTTGTCGCGATTATGGGGCCATCAGGCTGCGGAAAATCGACTTTGCTCAATATCATTGGCCTGCTGGATAATCCGGATAGCGGACAATACTTTTTTCTGGGCAATGAAGTAGCCAATTACTCGGAGCGCCAGCGTTCAGGAATGCGAAAAGGCAACATTGGCTTTGTGTTTCAAAGCTTCAACTTGATCGATGAATTGACTGTGTTTGAAAATGTGGAGCTACCTCTCCTTTACTTGAAAACCCCAACCGATGAGCGCAAAAAGCGAGTAGAAGAGGTTTTGACCCGAATGAACATTATGCATCGGCGGAATCACTTTCCGCAACAGCTTTCCGGCGGTCAGCAGCAACGTGTGGCGATTGCTCGTGCGATTGTAGCCAAGCCATCTGTAATCCTCGCCGATGAACCTACCGGTAACTTGGATTCCAAAAATGGGGAAGAAGTGATGCGACTTTTGGAGGAATTAAATAACGAGGGCACTACGATCGTTATGGTGACTCACTCCCCTCATGACGCCAACTACGCACATCGAGTGATCAATCTATTTGATGGTAAAGTGGTGACAGAGAATATTCGGGAGCAGTTTCATGTATGACGCACTCTGATGTCCGGTGTCGGATGTCGGATTTCCGAAAGACACCGGTCATCAGACATCCAACATCGGACTTGTTATGATTTGTACCTAAACAATATTGCAAAGCTCATATTTCTCCAAGCCTCCTAACCCCCAACTTCCATGCTCCGGCACCATCTTTTGTTAGCCTTTAGAAGTTTTAAAAAGCATAAGTCAATTTTCGCGATCAACCTTTTTGGATTGACCATTGGGCTGGTGACAGTGGTTTTGATTATGCTATGGGTCAAGGACGAGTTGAGTATCAATCGCTACCATTCTAAAATTGATCAGATTTATTCGGTTCAGACCAATCATGACAATGCGAATGGATTAGTAACCATGAATGCTACTCCAGCCCGAATGGCAGAGGCCATGGAGGCGGAATTGAGTCAGGTCGAGTCAGCCACAGCGATTTCTCCGTTTATCGAAGGGGTAAGTTTTGAGCAGGGGGAATTGAAAATGGCAGGCAACGGCTATTTTGTGGATCAAGCTTACTTGGAGATTTTTGACATAGAGTTTTTGTCTGGAAACCAATCAAAAGCACTTTCCGGAATCAATTCGGTAGCCTTGTCCGAGAGCCTCGCAACCAAGCTTTTTGGTTCTTCTCAACTTGCTCTAGGAAAATCTTTGAAATGGAAGGTCTTCACTTTCGAAAATGAAGTCGAAGTCACAGGTGTTTATCGGGACTTTGGAACCTTAGATGAAATCAAGCCGGAATTTCTATTGGCCTTTCCATATTTCTTAGACATGCTGGGAGAAGGAGCACATTGGGACAATTTCAATGCTTCCACAGTGGTACTCCTGAAAGACGGGACAGACATAGATTCATTTAATGCTCAGCTTTCTGGTTTTATCAAATCCAAAGAAGCCCGGTCCAACGTCACGGCTTGGGTTCAGGCTTTTGGCGATACCTACTTATATGGAACTTATGAAGGTGGAAAAGCAGTCGGAGGTCGGATCAGTTATGTGAGGTTATTTTTGGTGTTGGCATTTTTTATCCTCGCGATCGCCTGCATCAATTTTATGAACTTGACTACCGCTCGATCCATGAGTCGGGTAAAAGAAATTGGCGTGAAAAAATCTATTGGAGCGAGCAGAGGAAGTCTGATTGTCCAATTCCTTTCCGAATCCTTGCTGCTGAGTTTTATGGCTCTGATTTTGGCAATTCTCGCTTCCAATTTTTTACAACCCTTATTTAATCAACTAACAGGAAAATCATTTCAGCTAGTAGTAGGACTGGAAGAAGTTTCACTATTAGTTGGAATCTGGGTTATTACCGGTCTGTTTGCTGGAATCTATCCTGCCATCTATTTGTCTCGATTTAAACCCATGGAAGTCATGAAATCCCAAATCAAAGGAAGCTTTGGGGAATTGTTGGCTAGGAAAGGATTAGTCGTGTTTCAATTTTCTATTTCGCTTTTATTGATTATTGGAATCATCGTTTTGGCCAAGCAAATGGCACATATCCAAAATCAGAATTTGGGTTATAATAAAAGCAACTTGTTGGAAATCAATACTCCGGCGATTGACTCGGCTCAATTGGAGTCTTTTTTGGCGGAAGTCAAAAAGCTTCCCGAAGTGGAAAATGCTTCCAGTTTGAGTCATCCCTTGGTAGGTTTGGCAAGTGCGACCATCGGCTTAACATGGGAGGGTAAGAATCCTGATGATCAGATCAAATTTGAAAATATCACGGTCAATTATGGATTGATCGAAACGATGGAATTTGAAATGGCTGAAGGGCGAGCTTTTTCTCCGGAATTTGGAGAGGAGCAGGGCAAGATTATTCTCAATGAGGCGGCTGTCAGAACGATCGGTTTCCAAAATCCAGTTGGGCAAATCGTCAATCTTTGGGGGGAGGATAAGGAAGTTATCGGGGTAGTGAAGGACTTTAATTTTGAATCCCTGAAGGAAACGGTAAAGCCTGCTTTTCTGAAATATGATCCTTCATTCGCACAGAAACTCATGATTCGGATTAATTCTGCCAATCAGCCCGAGACCATTGCAAGTATTTCTGAACTCTATCAGGATTTTTCAGGTCAGGCCATGGATTACAAGTTTATGGATGAGGATTACCAAACCCTCTATGTTTCTGAGCAAAGAACTTCGGCCTTAGCCCGATATTTTGGGGTAACGGCCATTTTCCTATCCTGTCTGGGTTTGTTTGGACTGGCTGCGTTTACCGCTGAAAAGCGAAAGAAAGAGATCGGAATCCGCAAAGTGATGGGAGCAAGTACCTCGGGAATTTTGGCCTTGATTTCCAAGGATTTTGTGAAACTGGTTTTGATATCCATTCTCCTTGCTGTTCCCATTGCATGGTTTTTTGCTGAGGCATGGCTAAAATCCTATGCCACACAGACTACTTTAAGTTGGTGGATTTTTGCAGGTTCGGGATTGGCCTTGGTCGCAATTACCATAATGACGATTGGCTATCAAGCGTACAAGGCTGCCTCGAGTAATCCCGTGCATTCCCTTAGGGGTGATTGATTGAAAATTCCTGCGATTTTGCGTGGATTTCCCAAAACTAAAAAGAATTCAATACCAACTTAAGAATACCAAATTGTTTGTTCCAGGTTTGGGCGGGAATGGGATCATTGTTCTTTGCTTTACTGACCGTAGGATTCCAAGCATTGCGTGCCGCCTGGTCCAATCCTGTTGATTCTATTCGGACGGAGTGATTTTGCCCGAGTGCGGACAAATTGGACACTACTCGAACAGTGTTTTAATCAAAAAAGGCCTTTCTGGATCTCAGAAGGGCCTTTTTTGCTTTGGAACATATTCTGAATTAATCCATGCAACCAATTCAGAACAAGTGGCATCTCCATTCTAGAAACTAAACTAACCCATTTTTTCTGAAAACTAAACCAACCTAAAATCCAGCTAGTCATGTGGAAGAACTATCTCAAAATTGCCTACCGAAATCTGCTCAAAAACAAAATCTACTCCGGGATCAATATCCTCGGGTTAGGAATGGGAATGGCGGCCACTTTGTTAATTCTGATCTATGTGGTCGATGAATTGAGCTATGACAAATTCCATCCTGATGCTCCGCAGATTTATCGCGTGGGCATGAAAGGGAGTATGAATGGGAATGCGTTTGATATGCCCTATTCCCCGGCTCCCATGGCTCAGGCTATTCAAGAAGAAATAGCCGGTGTAGAGGATGTCCTTCGAATCGGCGTGTTTCGAACCATGCCCATGCGTTTTGAGGAGAAGTCCTTTACCGAACCCATTACCTTGGTTACTGACCCCAATTTTTTCAGGTTCTTCGGGTTTGAATTGCTGAAAGGGGAACCCGAAACTGCGCTGAAAGGTCCAGATCGGGTGATTTTAACCGAGTCTGCTGCCAAGCGCTACTTTGGAGATGAGGATCCCATCGGTAAAGCATTGCTGCGAGGATCAGAAAAAACCGCAACAGAAGTTACTGGTGTAGTTGCTGACCCTCCCCATAATTCCCACCTTACTTTTGATATGATCTTGTCTGGGGATAGCTGGGGGTACATGAAGGACGTGCAATGGTCCTCCAACAATCTGTACACCTATTACAAACTCAATCCACATGCGGATCAAGCGGAAGTCAAATCGGCGATTGATGGATTTATTCCCAAGTATTTTGGTCCTGAAATCCAGCAGTTTTTGGGGATTTCTCTTGAGAAATTTAAAGAGCAGGGAAATGAATTTGGCTATCAAGTCATGCCACTTTTGGACATTCATTTATACTCTAATACTTCGGATGAGCTCAAGCCAGGAGGAAGTATTCAGTACCTCTATATTTTCGGTGCCGTAGCATTTTTTATTATTCTAATTGCCTGCATCAATTTTATGAATTTGGCTACGGCGCGAGCTTCCAATCGGGCTAAAGAAGTGGGTGTACGAAAAGCCATTGGCGCTCAAAAAAATCGCTTGGTGATCCAGTTTTTGTCCGAATCTTTTCTCTATTGTCTGATTTCTGGGGTCTTGGCCATTCTGTTGATTGTGATTGCCTTGCATCCGTTCAATCAACTTTCGGGGAAAGACTTAGGCTTGGGCATTTTTACCAATCCAATGGTCGGCTTAGGGATTCTTGGTTTTTTGGTAATGGTAGGTCTGATCGCAGGTTCTTATCCCGCCTTTTATTTGACTGCTTTTGCTCCCGTTACCGTCTTGAAAGGGAAAATCAAAGCAGGCGTAAAGCGATCCAACTTCAGAAATGGCTTGGTTGTATTCCAGTTTTTGATTTCGATCTGTTTGATCATTGGGAGTATGGTAGTCTACAAACAGCTCAATTACATGCAGGAGAAAAACCTCGGCTTCCAAAAGGAAAATGTCCTGAATCTATTGCATACCCGTACCTTGGGAGAGCGAGCTGAATCTTTTAAACAGGAACTTCTCGCGCAAACGGGCTTTGAAGCAGCGAGTTTTGCCAATACACTTCCCCCAAATATTGATTGGACTTCCGTGTTTCGGACGGTAGATGGTCAGCAGGATTTTCTCTGCAATCTGAATTTTGTGGATCATGATCAGCTTCAGGCCCTAGGCTATGAGTTGATTCAGGGACGATTCTTTTCCAGAGAATTTCCAAGTGATACAGGTACCGTGGTGCTCAATGAGACAGCTTTCAAGCAAATGGGTTGGACGGAACTGGATGGAAGCCAAAAAGTAAGTGGCTTCTGGAACACGAATGATGAACCGGTAGAACGGACCGTTGTGGGGGTGATCCGGGATTTCAATTTTGAAACTTTGCGATCTTCTGTTAAGCCCTTAATCATGACCCTGGGGGATGTTCCCAATAATGAAATGGCCATTCGAATCAGCCCGGGCAATCCTCAGGAGAAAATTGCTGCCTTGCAAAAGGTCTGGGCAAAATATGCTGACGGTGCTGCTTTCGAGTACTCCTTTATTGATTCCAATTTTGATCGGCTCTTTGAGTCAGAGCAAAAAATGGGCAATATCATTCTGAGCTTTACGGTATTGGCGATTAGTATTGCTTGTTTGGGGTTGTTTGGATTAGCAGCTTATACGACCGAGCAGCGATCCAAAGAAATCAGTATTCGCAAAGCTTTGGGTGCATCGATGGGGAATCTAGTCACCTTGTTGAGCAAGGATTTTGTCTTGCTAGTCGTGATTGCTTTCGCGATTGCCGGACCTCTAAGTTATTATCTGATGGAGAAATATTGGCTGCAAAATTTTGCTTTCCGAACACAAATTGACCTGGTGTTGATCCTCATGGCAGGTTTGATTTCCATCGTGATTGCTTTGTTCACTGTCAGTTTCCAGAGCTTCAAAACTGCAGCATCCAACCCAGTGGATTACCTTAAAAATGAATAATCATCTGTCCGATTTCGATTGTCCGTAGGCGGTCAAAACTTCAGTTATTCGGACAATGATCAGAAATAAAACCTTGAAATTGAGTCCTATTCGCCGTTTTTGGCTTGGCATAATTCATGAAAATCTAATAACCATCAAAACACAAATGTTATGAAAACCACATCAACTATTCTTTCATTTCTTCTTTTTATGGCCGTAGTCTTTACGGTAGAGGCGCAAAAATCCCAAACTCGAACCCCCGGAAGCTTCAACAAAGTTGAGGTAGGAGGCAGCTTTGATGTCTTTATTACCAGAGGTAACCGAGATGAGGTTCGTCTAGAATCAGGTTCATTTGACCTAAGCAAGGTCATCACCGAATTAGATGGCCGAACCTTGGAAATCAAGTTGGAAAAAGGAAACTACCGTAATGTGGATGTCAAAGTCTACGTAACAATCCGGGATTTGGAAGCTGTCGGAGCTTCGGGTTCAGGAAATGTTTTGTTGGCTTCTGATTTTGGAGCAGCAGAGTTTTCAATTGGACTTTCCGGTTCGGGAAATATCAAGGCGAAAAATATCAATGCCGAAAAACTAAACGTCGGAATGAGCGGATCAGGAGAAGTTGAGATCGAAGGCGGAGAGGTAGAATATGCGAATATCGGGCAGTCTGGCTCTGGGAAATTTGATGCGATCAATTTGAACGCTGAGCGAGTGAAGATCGGTAAATCTGGTTCAGGTGATACTTATATCGGAGCGAGCCAAAGCCTAACCGTGGGATCCTCAGGTTCTGGTAATGTATATTACCGAGGTAATCCTGAAAACAAAAGCATTGCAAGAAGTGGCTCATCCCGAGTCATCAAACAATAAAAACCAACCACCAGCACCATGAACGGAGTGCCGACTGGGATTCCAAGTCGGCACTTTTTTAATTCTAAGCTTTAGCTAATATGATTGAAAACTACTTCAAAATCGTCATTCGAAACGCCAAAAAGCATCCGCTTTATGTTTCCATCAATCTCCTTGGACTTGCTGTGGGAATGGCAGTTTCCTTGGTGATTTTGATTTATGTTCGCTTTGAATTTAGCTATGACAATTACCATCCCGATGGTGATAGACTTTTTCGAGTATCTAGAGCTTGGTTTAATCCCGATGGGGAAATTAGTCTGCATCTCGGACATACGGCACCACCTTTTGGCCCCCTTCTCAAATCGGATTTTCCGGAGGATGTGGAGGTTTCTGCCCGACTATTCAATTACAATCCATTGATCAAAAATGGAAATCAGGCTTTTGAGGAAGATCGATTTTTCTTTGTGGATCCGGAAGTCTTTGATGTATTCGGATGGGAGATTTTAGAGGGGGAAGGCAAAGGAGCTTTGGCCCAAGCTGACGGAGTGATCCTTTCGGAAAGCACTGCCAAACGATATTTTGGTGATCAGTCTGCCATCGGTCAAACCTTACTAGCGAATCTGGCAGGTCAAGAGGTGACTTTGCAGGTGCGGGGTGTGATGAAGGATATGCCTGAAAACTCTCATTTTCAAGTCGACTTTTTGTCTTCAATGGTTCCGGTAATCCAGTTTTTTGGCGGTTTGGAGGCCTTTATGTCGAATTTTGGAGGGAATAGCTTTTCGACCTATATCAAGCTTCGGGAAGGCTTGGACTATAAAGACTTTGAAGCCAAGTTGCCGGGATTAATTGATCGTCACATGGGAGAAACTCAGGCAGGGATTCCTTACTCCAAAGGAACGCAGCTCTTCCTTTGGCCCATCAAGTCGATTCACTTGTATTCCAACTTGGATTCTGAAATCGAACCGAATGGTAATATCGATTACGTGTACATCTACTTGGCAGTGGCCTTATTTATTCTGCTGATTGCTTGTATCAACTTTATGAATCTTTCCACAGCTCGATCTTCCTTAAGGTCGATGGAGGTAGGACTAAGGAAAGTTATGGGCGCGGATCGTGGTTTGCTAATCCGACAATTTTTGGGGGAATCATTTGTAATGACCCTGTTTGCGATGGTTTTAGCCATCTTGCTGGTCGTATTTTCGTTGCCATTTTTTGCGGATTTCACCGATAAGCCTCTTTCATTTAACCCTATTTCCAATCCGGAATACCTCGGATTGATTGTTGGGATTATGGTATTTGTTGGCCTGATTTCAGGGAGCTATCCAGCTTTATTTCTTTCAGGATTTATGCCAGCCAAAGTTCTTAAAGGGGCATTTAAAGCGGGGAAAGTTCACGAGCGATTCCGTTCTGTTTTGGTCGTAGGCCAGTTTGCCATTTCCGTCATGCTGATTGTTGCCGTTTTTGTGGTAGTCAATCAGTTGCAGTTTATGCAAAGCAAGGATTTGGGATTCAAGAAAGAGGATATCGTTTACCTCCCAACGAGTCCCCGAATCAACGAAAATTGGAAGATTTTCAAAGATCGATTGGAGAATCATCCGGGAATTGAATCTGTCACTTTATCCAGTCGGGTGCCTTCCGGGCGCTTGTTGGATTCTCAGGGTGGAACAGCCGAGGTCAATGGAGAAATGACCCAGTTGGATCTTCGGATCGCAGATATTCATGTCGCGCATAACTTTTTGGATACCTATGGAATCTCGGTAGTCGCTGGGCGAAATTTTGATGAAAAACTCGCCAGTGACTCTACAGAGGCCTTTCTGCTCAATGAAACTGCCGTGAGACAGATTGGCTGGTCAAGTCCTCAAGAAGCCATCGGAAAGCAGTTTTTGTATGGGGGACGTAGAGGATTCGTGACTGGGGTGATGCAGGATTTTCACTTCGAAAGTTTCCACCAGCCGATAGTTCCGATCGTGTTTTTGGTAGTGAATGATCGTCAAAATCAAGTCAGCATTAAACTAAAAGCCGATCAACGAGAAGAAGTACTTGCTTATCTTAAAGGAGAATGGGCGGAGATTCGTCCTGACTTTCCGTTTGAACCGAATTTTGTGGATGAGGGATTCAATCGGCAATATGAAGCCGAGGATAGGCTAAAGGCTATTTTCACCTTCTTCTCAGCCTTGGCCATTGTGATTTCGGTGCTGGGATTGTTGGGCTTGGTCACTTTTGCTACTGAACAGCGAACCCGTGAAATCGGAATTCGAAAAGTTATGGGAGCTGAAACTGGAAACATTCTCATGTTGCTTGGGCAGGACTTTTTGAAATTGGTGGGTATAGGTTTCCTTTTAGCGATTCCGATATCCTGGTATGGATTGAATTCTTGGCTAGATGACTTTGCTTACCACATAGGCGTACATTGGACGGTGTTTCTTTGGGCTGGAATTTTAGCAGGACTGATTGCCGGAGTTACGGTCGTTTCCCAAACTATCAAAGCAGCCTGGGCCAATCCCGTAAAAAGTATCAAGAATGAATGATGGATTTGAGAAGGCTCATCGAAAAGTCTGATTTTTGGAATTCGAGGGTCTCTTATAAAGTATAATCTTATTCCAATCTAAAACCTCCCATGGAGGTTTTTTTTATGCTGGGTTTCATGTCCGAAAAATTTCCGACAATGGATAAAGCAGCCAGTTGAATTGACCGAAAGCGAACAAAAACGTTCGGAGCTTGGGGCTGTTTTTTTTAAAAACGGCCAAAATCAAGCAATAAAGCCCTATTTTGAATGGCATGTTCCTAGAATAATAGCTATCAGGTGAATCTATAAGTTTATGTGATTTCTGATTCACTGATGATACGATCAAACTAGAGAAAGTATGTTTAGAAACTATTTTAAAATCGCTTTTCGAAATCTTTTTAAGCACAAGCTCCACACAGGAATCAACTTAATTGGACTGTCTTTAGGATTAGGGGTAGGCATTTTGATATTCTTCTTTGTTCAATTGGAGCTTAGCTTTGATACGTTTCATCAGGATTTGGATCGGATCTACAGGATCAAGACCCATGAGCGGATCGATGGAGAAATGACTGAGACCTATTCCTCCCCGGTCATTTTAGAGGCAGCTTTTCGGGAAGAATTTCCCCAAATCGAAGCGATTTCGGGCGTGACCAATGCTGAGGTTCAGGCGATTTTGCCAGACCAAAGCACCCAGACTCAGCGCATCCGCCTAGTTCATGCTGATTTTTTGAAAATCCTGACCTTTCCTCTTCTAAAAGGCGATCGATCTAATCAGCTTTTAGATCGCTACACCATCGTCATAACAGAAGAAACTGCTTCCAAATATTTTGGAACCGAAGAGCCAATCGGAAAGTCTATCCAGCTTAAAATGGGGGAGGATTTTGTGGATTTTAGAGTTACGGGCGTCTTGAGAAATCCTCCAGTCAATAACTCTATTCCTTTTGAAATCTTGATGCCGATCAAGAATATGGATTACTTCTCCGATCAGGAGAGTTTGGATTCTTGGTACAATGTCTGGGGATTTAATCTGGTCAAGCTGAATTCACCCGGCCAAGTAGCTTCCATCCACCAAAGCATGGAAGCATTTATGAAAAAATCTTTAGGGGAGCAATATGAAGAAGGGGGGCTATATTTTACCCTAACTCCTTTATCCGAAATGCATTTTTCCGAGGGAGCTGGAACTGGTGGCGTCGAAACTACCCAGAAATCACTTCTCTGGATTCTGGCAGGAATTGCGTTTTTGGTATTGCTGATTGCCTGTATCAATTTCACCACGATGGCGATTGGAAGATCGACTACTCGTGCAAAGGAAGTTGGAGTGCGTAAGACCATGGGGGCAAGCTTCGGTCAATTGATCAATCAGTTTTTGATCGAGGCATTTTTAACAACTTTACTCGCTTCTGTTTTTGGGCTGGTATTGGCTGAATTACTCCTTCCGACGTTCAATGACCTATTCCAAAAAGAATTGGATATTGTCTACGGGCCAGTTCAATTCGGGATTTTGTTTGGTTTAGTGCTGCTGATTACGGCTTTGGCAGGTGCCTATCCGGCTTTTTTCCTTTCTGGATTACGTCCGATCAAAGTTCTCAAAGGAAACCTTTCCATTCATTTTGGCAAGCAAGGCCTGCGTAAAGGACTCGTTACCTTTCAGTTTTTTGTTTCCTTCCTGTTGATCGCCTCGACGCTCATTATGGTCAATCAGATGGAAGCGATTCGAGATTACGACCTTGGATTTGATCAAGAGCAAGTCGTGGTGGTGGAGATGCCGGATTATCCCTCCAAGAGTTTTGTGACTTCACTCAAAGAAAGCTTCCGAACTGCAGAGACTTTTCGTCAATCCCTTGCTTCAAGGTCCGAGTTTTCTTCCACGGCATTGACCGTAGCAACCTATGGCGACGACGCTTTTTGGCAGGTAGGATTTCCTTTGGAGGACGGTTCTTTATTTTCTTTTAAGGTAAACTTCGTCGCTGGGGAATATCTCAATACGCTTGGGATGGAACTGAAAGAAGGAAGGTCACTTAATCCCCAAGTGGGAGCAGATAGCAGTGCATTTCTCGTAAATGAGGCTTTTGCACGGGCATTTCGGTGGGAAGATCCTACTGGTGAGATGATTCCGGGAAATCGTTTTGATTCCCATCAGATTGTTGGGGTGGTGAAGGACTTTCATCATGCGAGTCTGTATCAACCCATCGAGCCTGTCCTGATTGCCAAATCACCCGAGGCAGTATTTAGCGGAATTTCCAATTTGATGATCAATTCCACTACCAATCCCAAACTTCTCGTCAGGTCCCATACCAAGGATATTCAGTTGGTTAAAAATGCAATTGAGGAAGAATGGAATAAGCAATTTTCCGGAATCCCCTTGTCGATTTCGTTCTTGGATGAGACCGTTCAGGCCCAATATCAAGCAGATGAGCGCCTAGGAAAAATGGTGTTTATCGGTGCTGCGATTGCCATTTTGATTGCTACTATGGGACTTTTTGCGATGGTGGCCTTATCATTCGCCGGAAGGACTAAGGAAATTGGGGTGCGCAAAGTGTTGGGAGCCTCCAGTTGGAGTATTTCTTGGTTGTTTGGAAAAGAGTTTATGGTCACCACCCTGATCGGAGTGGTGATTGCACTTCCCCTGAGTTATTTCTTGATGCAAACTTGGCTGGAGCAATTTGCGGTGAAAGAAAGCCCATCTTGGATCAGCTTTGGACTATTGGCGATCGGAGGAGTGGCATTTACCTTACTGATCGTCTATGGGCAATCGCTCAAGGCCAGTTTGAGTAATCCGGTAAATACCTTAAAGGATGAATGAAAAGGAATAAAAGTATCTAGTAACTAGTGTCAAGAAACTGTTGGATTGAGACCAAGTCACTTTGCCACCATACCACTTTCCAACTCTCAACTATTAATCTTCCAATTTTCCAATATTAAAATCTTTCAATTCAGATCATGCTCAAGAACTACTTTAAAATCGCTTGGAGAAACCTTCTCCGAAACAAATTGAGAACAGCGATCCATGTGTTGGGTTTATCGCTTGGGATTTCGATCGTTTTTTTGATTTTCAATGTCGTCTGGCATTCCTATAGTTTTGATAGGTTTCACCCAGATCGGGATCGCATTTTTCGGATCAATACCCTGACTGAATGGGATATGGGAGAAAGTTACCCTACTCCAGGGACTAACGGTCCTTTGGGTGAAGTGATTGATAAGGAGATTTCCTTTATCGAAACCAAAGGGAGAATATATACGCTTTACGAAACGCTTACCATTGTTCCCGAGGGCCAAAAGGTGATGGGTAGGTCTAATTGGGTCACCTTCGCTGATCCTGGATTTATGGAGATTTTTCCGCGAAAATGGCTGGCCGGAAATCCGAAAACAGCCCTTGAAAATCCTCAAACAGCGGTCATCACGCAGAGCAATTTGGAGCGATATTTTCCGGGTGTTCAACCTATTGATGCTTTGGGGAAGGAGTTGATGTGGATAGATGGGGATACGATTCAGGCTCAAATCACCGGGGTAGTTGAAGACTTTACCGAAAACACTGATTTTATTTTTAGGGATTTTATTTCGTTCGCAACGATCCAAACCGAGGAGCAGAAAGAATGGTATGGTCTTCATCTATGGGGAAATGTCAATTCTAGTTCCCAACTTTTTGTAAAACTTCCTGAGGGGGTAGATCCAAAAGAACTGGAAGCTTCTTTGGCAGTGATAGCCTCGAAAAATTTTGGGGAGGATGAAGAAGCGAAAACTACGTTTTCTGCAGAGCCTTTTTCGGAAATCCATTTTGGAGAAACCTACTCTGAAAACGCTGTTTCTAAAGTTTTTCTAAATGGGTTGATCTTGATAGGGTTGATCATATTGGTGTTGGCTACCCTGAATTTTGTGAATTTGGAGACAGCAATGGCCATCGGAAGAAGCAAAGAAGTTGGAATTCGAAAAACACTTGGAGGCCGACCTTTGGAGTTGATTTACCAGTTTTTGGTTGAGACTTATTTATTGGTGATTTCGGCAGGCTTGATCGGTCTGGCCTTGGCAGAGTTGATTCGAAATCTCTTCGCTAGCTATTTGCCCTCTGGGTTTGAGTTGGAGTATTTGCAAGGATCAAACTTGGCCTTTTATGGGCTATTCCCGCTGATTTTGACCGTGTTCTCTGGGATTTACCCCGCCTTGATTCTCTCTTCCTATCAGCCGGCTCGAGCCATCAAAGGAGAAAGAGCTGGGGCTGTGGGTTTTTCTTGGGGTGGTTTTTTGAGAAAAAACTTAACCATTCTCCAATTTTCCTCTTCCATTGCCTTTATCATCTTGGTGCTTGTCCTTCAGGCTCAATTGAAGTATGTATCCAGTCAACCTCTAGGCTTTGAAAAAGAAGCTGTATTGTACACCCGACTTCCGTTTATGTCTGATCCCAACCAAATGCAACGACTGCAGCAATTGGTTAAGCAGCAATCTGGGGTCAGTGATGCTAGTTTGAGTGGGAGCTTGGTTTCTTCCAATAGTTTGTGGACCTCAGATGCTTGGATTCCGGTTGATACCACCGAACGGCAGATTTTTACGCAAGTGATGAACACAGATTCTGCATTTGTCAGCGTCAACGGAATTCCTCTCTTGACTGGCAAAAAGGCGAGTAACCTAAAGGATGAAATTCTGGTTAATGAAAATTTTCTGAAAGAGGCAGGTTATTCAGATGCAGCGTCAGCCTTAAATCAATCGATTCGGTTTGGAGGAGAGGAGCGTAAAATCGTAGGAGTGGTCGGGAATTTTCATTCAAGAAGTTTTCGTGAGGAGATTCGTCCCCTTTTGATCACCTTTAACCCGGACTATTTTCAAATGCTATCGGTTAGGCTTTCACCCGGACAAAATCTCGCCGAGGCCAAACTTAATTTGGAGAGTGCCTATCGAGAGATTTATCCTTATGAAACTGAGGAATTCCACTTTTTGGATGAGGAGATAGGACGCTTTTATGAGGAAGATTTGAAGATTAGAAATGTCCTGAGTGCAGCTTCATTACTGGCGGTTTTGATTTCTGCCATGGGATTATTTGGGCTTTCTTCCTATACGATTGCCCAGCGAACGAAAGAGATCAGCATCCGGAAGGTCCTCGGCGCTTCGGTAATTCAGATTTTGGGATTGATTTCCAAAGAATATGTAGCCCTGATTTTGATCTCGTTCCTGTTGGCGATTTATCCAGCGTATTACTTTTTGAATGACTGGTTGCAGGGGTTTACGTATCGATTGGATATGCCTTTTGGGTTGTTTTTCCTGGCTGGATTTGGAGTGTTGGCACTTTGCCTGGCGATAGTAAGTATCCATTCTTGGATGGCTGCTCAAACCAATCCTGCCAAAGTCCTCAAGGATGAGTAGTGTAATTTGGACAGATTGGAAGTTATAGAATAGGATGTTTCCTGTTTGCTCAGCTTCCAGTCTTTCTTTCTGATTTTTCTTCAATTGATCAGTGGCGTTTGAAAAACGGATTACTCTTTTAGCTTTGTAATTCCACCACTTTCAATCCCCTGTTTCATGAAGAAAATTGTTTTTCTATTCATAGCCACGCTTCTGGTGCAGTTTTCTTTTGCTCAAGAACAAGGCTTTACTTCCCTCTTTAACGGAAAAAACCTCGACGGATGGGTAGGGAATAAGCAGTCCTATCAAGCCAAGGAGGGTATGATTGTGATAGAGCCTCAGGGTGGAGGAGGAGGTAATTTATTCACTGAAAAAGAATATGGGAATTTTATTCTCCGCTTCGAATTTCAGTTGACACCCGGCGCTAATAATGGTTTGGGAATTCATGCTCCATTAGAAGGAGATGCGGCCTATGTTGGGAAAGAAATCCAAATCTTAGACAGTGAGCATGAGAAATATGCCAACCTCCAAGTGTACCAATACCACGGTTCAGTGTACGGGGTGATTCCTGCCAAGCGAGGATTTTTGAAACCTACTGGAGAATGGAATCAGCAGGAAGTCATCGTAGAGCATCCAAAAATCAAAGTGATATTGAACGGGACGGTCATTTTGGAAGGTGACTATCTGGAAGCTAGCAAAGAAGGTACACTTGACCATAAAGAACATCCTGGATTACAACGTAGTAGGGGTCATATCGGCTTTTTGGGCCATGGAGATGTCGTCCACTTCCGTAACATCCGAATCAAAGAATTATAGAAAAAGCCAGAAGAAGGGAGACCGAACCCCCTTTTTTTAAGGGCTAGAATGAACGGACTTTCATTAGTTGGCAAGTATTAATTTGGTTTTCTACTAACCACCCAAAATTATCCTATAACACAAATGAAAAAGAGTTTTCAAATTATTGATCGTAGAGACTTTTTGAAAAAGTCCACTTTGGGAGCCGCAGGTTTGGCCTTGGCTCCATCCCTGTTGGCCCAAGCAAAAGTCGCTGGCAAATTACGGACAGCCCATATTGGTTTGGGTGGAATGGGAATGGCAGATTTGGCAGCAATCGCTTCTCACCCAGAAGTGGAAGTGGTGGCACTTTGCGATGTGGATGGCAAAGCCTTAGAAGGTGCGAAAGCACTTTATCCAAATGCCAAGACCTATGCTGACTACCGACAGCTTCTCCAAGAATTGGAAAATGAAGTCGATGCGGTGGTCGTTTCTACTCCAGATCATACCCATGCGCCTGCTTCTTTAATGGCAATGGAAATGAACAAGCCGGTTTATTGTCAAAAGCCCCTGACTCATCATGTCTCTGAGGCCCGTGCCATGAAAAAAATGGCTGAAGAGAAAAATTTGGTTACTCAAATGGGGATTCAAGTACATTCCTTTTATGACTACAAACTAGCCACCTTGCTTATTCAATCCGGAATTATCGGAAAAGTACATACCGTTCGCGCCTGGTCTCCGAAAAACTGGGGATTTGATGGTCCGGAGCCAGAAGGAAGTGATCCGATTCCAGCTCATTTGGATTGGAATCTTTGGCTAGGAACTGCTCCAGAGCGCCCCTTCAAAGACGGCTATTACCATCCTGGAAATTGGCGGAAAGTGATGGATTTTGGTTGCGGAACTTTGGGAGATATGGGCGTTCATATTTTTGATACCCCGTACAATGCCCTTCAGCTTGATGTTCCTTTTACCATTATCAATGAATGCCGGCAACCGACAGGATTCGGTTTTCCAGAGCATAATGTGGTGACCTATGAGTTTCCTGCTACACCTTACACTTCGGAGACCTTAAAATGGGTATGGTATGATGGCATTGGTGCTCCAGCTGATCACGAGGATTTGAAACTTCCTAACGGAGATCAACTTCCTGATCAAGGGGCGATGTTTATGGGAGAAAAAGGACGGTTATTGCTGCCGCACTTCCAGCAGTTGCCTCGATGGATCGTTGATGGCCAATACAAAGAATTTGATGTGGCTCCCTTCAATTTGGGCGCTCCAGTAAAGGATTACGAGGGAGAAAGTAAAAAGCATTACCATCAGTTTGTGGATGCTTGTTTGGGTAAAGCGGAATGTTCGGCTCCTTTTGAATATGCCGCTCGATTGACAGAGACTATCTTGCTTGGAGTTATTGCGGGTAGGTTCCCAAATGAAACTCTTCATTGGGATAGCAAGAAAGCTCAGTTTGCAGAGAAAAAAGCAAATAAGTTTCTGGACGGGAAATATCGGAAGTTTTAAGCTAGTATCAAGAGAATAGATAGTTAAGGCCAACTTTCAAAGTTGACTCTAGCCGAATATTGGAAACGGTGAGATCCAACAGAGAAGGGCTTCGACATTGAAATTCTCGTTTAAAACGTGTTCAGCCGAACAGGTCAATCAACTGATCACTGAGACTGATTACTGGCTACTGATTCGTCCGCTGGCGAACAAAAATGTTCGAGAATTTTACTTGAAAAAAAGGTCTATAATGCCTCTGGAGTTAATCTGGGGGCTTTTTTTATGGCATAATAGTGGAAAAGATGAGAAGTGTTCAGTTGCAGTTTCCGGAAAATCTCATAAGACCTACTCCTGAAAACACAAGTAAACTAAGAATCGATTATTCATTGGACTAAATCTTCCAATCTTTCAATTTTAAAATCTTCCAATGCTATGTGGAAAAACTACTTTAAAATTTCTTTTCGGAACCTTCAAAAAAGGAAGCTGTATACCGGGATTAATTTAATGGGGCTGACTATAGCTCTAGTGAGTTTTTTAGCCATTTCTTTATATATCTATCACGAATGGAGCTATGACAGGATGTATTCGGATGCAGACCGTATTTACAAAATCAATCAGGAGTTTGTCTCAGGAGGAGAAAGGCAACTGGTGGGCACTTCTCCGTCCATGCTCCCTGCTGTTTTGAGAGAGGAATTTACCGAGGTGGAAACAGCGACTCTGCTTTTGGATTTAGGCATATTCACCACGGTGATGATAGATGCAGGGGAAGGCAATCAGGAGGAGACCAAGTTTGCCTATGCGGATGAGTTCTTCTTTGAGGTTTTTGATTTGAAGCTTTTGGCGGGCCAGAAATCGAGCTTACTGCAAAACCCATTTGAAATGGTGTTGACTCAAAGCACGGCTGAACGCCTTTTTGGCGGAGTCCAAAATGCCTTGGGAAAAGCCTTGAAAGTGGATGGCAGAGACTATGTGGTAAAAGGGGTAATGGAAGATTTTCCCAGCAACAGCCATTTGGAATTTGACTTTTTGGCTTCTTTCAAAACCCATCGGCATGGAAAAAACCCTGAGTGGTCGCCCTCTAACTATTACAATTATGTAAAGTTGACTCCAGGTGTGGAGGTGGCAGATTTTGAGCAAAATATGGCTCAGATGGTTGATCGTTATTTAGGGAGTGACCAGGAGGAATATGGCTTTCAAACCGATTTTTTTACTCAACCCGTTACAGCTATTCATACCGGAGACCCTACGCTATCTACAGTCAAGCCCGGGGTTAATTTGAAGTATCTATACATCTTCGGTATAGTAGCCCTTTTGCTCATCATCATTGGAGTCATTAATTATGTCAACTTGGCTACGGCCGAGGCAACCGAGCGAAACAAGGAGGTGGGCCTCAGAAAAGTCATGGGAGCTACTCAGACTCAGCTTTTCGGTCAATTTGTTTCGGAATCTATGATTTTGACTTTAGGAGCCTTATTGATCAGTTTGATGGTTATCTATTCCTTGATTCCTATTCTTTCGGATTGGGTTCAGGTTCCAATTCAATTAGAGTTGCTTAGTTCTCCATTTGGTCTGATGTTTTTGGCCTGCGTACTGATTAGTGTTGGCTTTTTCTCTGGGGCTTATCCATCCTTGATCTTGTCCCGAATGGAACCCATTCGTGCCATGGGCAACAAAATCAAGCTTGGAGGTGGAGCATGGGTCAGAAAGACCCTGGTGGTGTTTCAGTTTTTTGTTTCCATGGGTTTGTTGATTTCCACCTTTGTGGTCAAGAGTCAGTTGGACTATATGCGTGAAGTCAGACTTGGGTATGACAAGGAGCAATTGATTGCCCTAAGCTATCCTTACCAGGCAAGAGAAAAAATGCCTACCATCAAAGAAGAAATGAAGCGTTCCGGTGGGGCTGTTTCCATTGCTCAGGCAGCAGACATGCCTATCCATATCAAGGCAGGGTACAATATCTTCCCGGGAGGAGACAATCAGCGGGAGTTTATGATCACCGGGTATGCCGTTGATCATGATTTGGCCGCTACGCTTAACCTGGAATTTTTGGCTGGGGAAAATTTCTCCGAAACGGATATCCAACGAAATCAGCTAGAAGACGGAACTGAAGAATTTCCTGTTCTTCTCAACGAATCTGCTGTCAGGGAAATGGGATGGACTGCAAAGGATGCCGTCGGCAAGCGGATAAATCTCGGCTACATGAGCAACTCGGTGGTCAAAGGGGTAGTTGAAGACTTTTATTTCAACTCCTTGCATCAAAAAGTGGGTCCTTTGGTGATTTTTCATGATCCCATGGAGGCCAATGTCTTGCTGATCAAGCTTCCGGCGGGCGATCCATCGGTTCATTTGGCCAGTTTGGAAAAGGTATGGAAGGAGCAGGCTTCAGACAGACCTTTCAATCCGCAATTTGTGGATCAGGCCTATGCCAATCTTTATTCTTCTGAACAGAGGTCCAGTTTGGTGTTTACCCTATTCGCAGGTATAGCTGTATTTATTGCCTGCATTGGCTTGTTTGGTCTGGTGTCGTATGTGGCACTGAGAAGAACTCGGGAGATCAGTATTCGAAAGGTACTTGGGGCTACTCCATCCGATGTGCTATCTGTCCTCGCATTGGATTTTCTGAAATTATTGGGAATATCTTCTTTTATGGCCATTGGTTTTGGATTGTGGTTTTCCAAGACTTGGCTACAGGATTTTGCCAATCAGGCCACGATTGGTTGGTTTCCTTATTTAGTTTCTATTGCGATGGTCTTCGGACTTGCCCTCTTGACCATAGGATACCGCACTTGGAAAGTGTATCGGGTCAATCCTTCTCAAACTTTAAAGAGTGATTAGGTTTCCGATGATTAATGCTTCGACTTGGCTCAGCAAAAGTGTCTGATTACTGATATAAGCATCATCCCAACTTTGAATCCTGAACAATAAACCTGCTAACTCCTAATACTTTCAAACGTCAAAATGATCGAGCTTAAAAACATAGACAAATACATCGAATCCCGATTTCAGCGAATTTTCCTGCTAAAGGGAATTCACCTGAGCATCCAAGAAGGTGAATTCTTGACATTAATGGGACCTTCTGGTGCTGGGAAATCTACCCTTCTCAATATTTTGGGATTGCTGGATGAGGAATATGCCGGAGACTACTTTTTTGGCGGGAATAACATCCGTCAAATGAAAGAAAAAGAACGGACCAGTCTTCACAAAAGTGAATTTGGATACATTTTTCAGGCCTATCATCTTATCGATGAATTGACGGTTTATGAAAATATTGAGACGCCACTGTTGTACCGAAAGGTCAGTTCGGCGGAGCGAAAAAGCATCATTGCAGATCTGTTGGATCGATTCAATATGGTTGCCAAAAAAGACCTTTTTCCGGCTCAGCTCAGTGGAGGGCAACAGCAATTGGTCGGGATTGCGAGAGCCATTGCGGGCAAACCAAGGATTTTATTGGCTGATGAACCAACGGGCAACCTTCACTCTGCGCAGGCAAAAGAGATCATGGAGGTCTTTAAGGAATTGCATGCCGAAGGAACAACCATTATTCAGGCAACCCATGCTCGGGAAAATGCCGATTACGGAACAAGATTAATTCAATTACTAGACGGAAGAATAGAAAGCGATGAAGCGATTTCTAACTAAACTGATTTTTGCACTGATTTTCGGTGCTTTTGTAAGTCCCTTGGCGACAGCCCAAGATACCTTGAAGATCAACTTTCAAGAGGCAATTACGATTGGATTGGCTAAAAATTTAGACTACAGAATCCTCCAAAATACCCAAGAGGTTTTGAAAAAAGATGCCCAATCTACCATGGCAGGGCATTTGCCAAGTGCCAATTTCAGTTCTTCCTTTATGCGGCAAACAGGTCAGCAATTTCAGCAAATTGAAGGAGAAATTGTTGTGACCAAAGAGACCAATGAGATTGTATCTCCCGGCTTTGGACTTTCGATGCCGGTGTTTAATTCTGGCCGTCGAATTCTCGATACACAATCGGCGATCTTGGCGCAAAAGGCGGGTGAAAAAGGTCTGGACCGTGCAAAACAGCAGATTGTCTTTGATGTGGCTAGACGCTACATGCAGGTTTTGTTAGATCAGGAGCTGCTACGAATTGCCACCGAAAACTTAGTGAATCAAAAGAAGCAACTGCTTCAAATCGAAGGTTTTGTAGAGGCTGGACTACGAACAGTTTCTGATTTGTATAATCAACAAGCCGAAGTGGCAAGGGTGGAATCGTTGGTGTTGGATTCAGAACTCGCTTTGGAAAATGACCGCTGGCTTTTAGCTGAATATCTTCAGCTTGAGGTGGGGAAAATTCCAGTTTTGGAGCCGGTGGATGTGTCCACGTTTACCAATGATCTTGCCGGCCTTAACATCGATCAATTGTACGAAATGGCGTCTCAAAGTCGACCTGACTTGCAGCAACAGGCTCTATTGGTGAATTCCTACAAAAAGGATTATCAGGCGATCAAGGCCATGATGTTTCCCCGATTAAGTGCATTCTATAACTATGGGACGTTTTACACCTCTCTGGATAGCCGTCCCATGAGATCGCAGTTATTGGATATCTACCCTCAAAATACCTTTGGGCTTTCCCTGAATGTTCCCATTTTCAATGCACTCCAATCCCGAGTCGATGTAGCACGGAGTAAAATGATCCATCACAATCAAGGACTCCGTCGGGATGCCCTCGACCGTAAAGTTTATCAAGAGGTAAAGTTGGCGTACCAAACTTACCAAGTTGCACTTCGAAAGTCAGCGAATGCTTCTGTTCGCCTCAAAGCTGCTACAGAAGCTCAGTTGGCAGTGGCAGAGCGCTTTCGATTAGGCTTGTCCAACTTTGTCGATTTGGCCACAGCCAATCAAACTTTGGTAAATTCTCAAGCCGATCAGGCTCAGGCTGCCCACACCCTATATTTTCAGGAAGTTTTGATGAACTACGCGCTGGGTACCTTGAATTATTAAGCCCAATAGAAGGAAGGAAGGAAGGATAGTATTTCTCAGGACATTTTGGGAAAATTTTCGCCTTCCTTTTACCTTCGGAGTATGCGATGGTCTATCGATTTTCCAATTTCCCCTCTTGCTAATCCGATTTCTCATTCTGGGAAAGTGGTTAGCTTGGGTTCCTGTTTTGCTCAAACTATAGGAGCTCGGATGCAACAGGTCAAGTTTGACACCTTGATCAATCCTTTTGGGACACTATTTCATCCTTTCAATGTGGTGGAGTTATTGGAGTCCTCCATTTTTCAGATTCCAATTGATCCTTCTGGAATTATTGAGCGGGAAGGTTTATTTACACATTATTCCTTTCATTCTGAAGTAATTGCTACCTCTCCGGAGGAGTTGATCGAGCGGTATACGGCTCAACAACAGCGCATAAGAGACTACTTGCAGTCTTCTTCTCACCTGATTTTGACCTTGGGAACAGCTTGGATTTACGAACATGAGTCCCACGGATTTGTAGCCAATTGTCATAAGCAACCGCAATCTATTTTTACCAAGCGATTAGCCACATTGAGCGAAATGGAGGATAAGTTTCGGACTCTTTTGCATAATCTGTCCCAAGTTTATCCTCAGTTAACTATCATTTTGACGCTAAGTCCGGTGAGGCACATCAAAGATGGAATTGCTGAAAATCAACTCAGTAAAAGCCTCCTTCGAGTCTTGTGTGGTAATCTGGAAAAAAGCAGGTTTCCGGTGAGCTATTTTCCAGCCTATGAGATTATGATGGATGAGTTGCGGGATTACCGGTTTTACAAATCAGATTTGATTCATCCTTCCCAAGAGGCAGAAGAATATATCTGGGAAAAATGGCAGCAGGTCGCTTTTTCGCCCGAAACCCAAGCCAAAATAAAAGAAATCCATGCCGTCCAAACCGATCTAGGGCATCGGTCTTTTCATCCCAATTCCGCCTCACATCAGAAATTCTTGCAGAATTTGCTCGGCAAACTGGAACGATTGAATGCAGATTTTGATTTTTCAGAGGAAATAGTCGAAGTCAAAAAGCAGATTAATTAGAAGTAAGAATCAGGACACTAGACAAAAGACCTAAGCCTGAGGAGCGTATCTAAGTCTTTAAAAAATGTTGTGTTCCGAAAATACAAAAACCTGAATCCTAACTTCCCAACCTCCTAACCAACCTCCAAACCTCCATCCTTCCAAACATCCTAACTCCCATACTTCCCCACCATGAAACCCAATCGACTGATTCATAGCCAAAGCCCCTATTTATTGCAGCATGCTTATAATCCTGTGGATTGGTACCCTTGGGGTCCGGAGGCGCTTCAGCGGGCCAAGGTGGAAAACAAACCGATTTTGGTTTCGATTGGCTATTCGGCCTGTCATTGGTGCCATGTGATGGAAAAGGAAAGTTTTGAAGATGCCGTCACCGCGCGCTTAATGAATGAGAGCTTCATTTGTATCAAAATCGACCGAGAAGAGCGACCTGATATTGATAACATTTACATGGATGCGGTGCAGGCCATGGGATTGCAGGGGGGCTGGCCGCTGAATGTCTTTTTGATGCCCAACCAAAAGCCATTCTATGGAGGAACCTATTTTCCTAACCTAAAGTGGAAGCAGTTATTGGCCAATATCGCCGATGCTTTTGCCAAGCATGAGGATCAGTTGGCGGAAAGTGCAGAGGGATTTGGTCGGGCTTTGCAGCGAAAAGAAACCGAAAAATACGGCATACAGCTCGGGGAGAAAGAGTTGGATCCGGATGAATTGGTAGAGATCATGACCAAACTCAGCGGGCAATTTGATGAGAAATGGGGTGGTATGAATCGAGTTCCCAAATTCCCCATGCCGGTGGTTTGGGACTTGGTGATGGATTATGCGAAGCTTTCCAAAAATGAATCTTACCTCCAAAAGGTCCTTTTTACCCTGAAAAAAATCGGGATGGGAGGTATCTACGACCATCTTCGAGGAGGATTTGCTCGCTATTCGGTGGATGGGGAGTGGTTTGCGCCACATTTTGAGAAAATGCTCTACGATAACGGGCAGCTTTTGGAACTGTATGCCAAAGCCTATCAGGTCAGTCAAGATCGATTTTTTCTGGAAAAAGTAACCGAAACGGTCGCTTGGTTAGAGGCAGAAATGCTTCAAGAAGAAGGTGGTTTTCTCTCGGCATTGGATGCCGATAGTGAAGGTGAAGAAGGCAAATTTTATACTTGGACCTACTCTGAATTGCAAGAATTAGTGCCTGAGGAGCTTCCTTGGTTGAGTAAATTGTACAAGCTAAAGCCGTTTGGAAATTGGGAAAACGGAGTGAGTATTCTTTTTCAGACTCAATCCTATCAAGAGCTTGCCGACGAATTTGGAATGGGCCTAGAGGAGTTTGAGGAAAAGCTGAATCAGGTCAAATTCCGACTTCTCGAAGTCAGAAATCGTCGAATTGCACCTGGCAAAGACGATAAAATACTCACGGGTTGGAATGCGTTGATGGATGCCGGATTGATTCAGGCCTATCATGCGACTGGAGAAAGGCGGATGTTGGACTTAGCCCTGAACAACCTGAAATTTATTCGAACTCGTCTGGAAAAAGAGGGCGTTTTGCTTCGTTCCTACAAAAGCGGGCAGGCCTACACTCCAGCTTTTCTGGAAGATTACGCAGCGTTGATTCGAGCCGAATTGATGGCTTTTGAAGCTACGGGGGAAGGTGAACATTTGGTATTTGCGAAGTCCCTAACCGATCGTTGTATCGATCAGTTTTTTGACCCAACAGATGGATTTTTCTTCTTCAATAATCCAAGTTCGGAGACCTTGATTGCTAACAAAAAAGAGATTTTCGACAATGTAATTCCAGCTTCTAATTCGATCATGGCCAGCAACTTACATCGTCTTGCCTTGTTGACTTATGAGGAATCGTATTCCAAGATCTCGAAGGATATGCTGGGAGGAATGAGTGAGTTAGTTGCCAAAGAACCTGGATTTTTGGCAAACTGGGGACATTTGTATTTGGAGAATTTAGTGCCGACTGCCGAAATCGCGATCATCGGAAAAGGTGCTAAGAATCTGGCGAACGAGTTTTTTCAGCTGGGAATTGCCAATGCGGTCTTGGCATGGTCGGAAATTCCGACAGAAACTGCCCCGATTCTTCAGGGAAAAACTCCCGATCCGACAGGAAATGCCTTAATTTATGTCTGCTTTGATCGGGCATGCCGAAGACCGGTCTCCACTGTCGCAGATGCTTTGGCTCAACTTCCCTATTTGAATTAATTCGTGCAAAATCTCTTTTCTGATCAGGATTTTTTTGACCCAAGCAGCGGAAATAATTTCGCTGATATTATCCTGCCTGTTCCGATTCCGAGGATGTTCACCTATAAGATTCCCAAGAATCTGCAGCCCCAAATTCAAATCGGCCTGCGGGTAATCGTGCAGTTTGGGAAGAAAAAAGTCCTCACCGGAATCATCGGAAAAGTGCATAATAAGCCGCCTCAAGCCTATGAGGCAAAGCCGATTTTAGACATTTTGGACGACCAGCCTAGTGTTAATCCACTTCAAATTCGATTTTGGTTTTGGATGGCGGAGTACTATTTCTGCCATATCGGAGAGGTGATGTTTGCCTCGATACCCTCCGGACTCCGGCTTTCTTCCGAAAGTAAAATTCAGGCTAATCCAAATTTCGACCTTGAAACCAGCAAGTATCCGCTAGACGTCCGTGAGGAGAAAATCCTTGAGGCGCTCGAAAAAAAGGAAGAATTGAGCTATGAGGATTGTGAGGAAATCCTGGGTGTAAAAACGATTCACCCGATTTTAAAAAGCTTGGTTGCCAAAGAAGCCATTTTGATTTTTGAAAAAGTCCAAGAAAAATACACGCCAAAGGTAGAAACCCGAATTCGTCTCAAGGAAGAATTTGTCCAATCCAAAGGGGCATTGGAAGCGATTTTTGAGGCAGTTCAGGGAAAGCCCAAGCAGGAATCGATTCTCTTGAAATACCTACGAGATGTTCCTGTTTTCAATAAACCGAAGCTTAATGAAAAAGGAGTGGACAAGGCTTCTTTGCTCGAGGAGGGAGATTCTGAAAGTTCACTGAAAACGCTGATCAAAAACGGGGTCTTCGAAAGTTTCAAGCATGTCGTCAACCGCATCGATGAAGAGGAGGCTGAACGCGAGGCTTCCCTGCTATCTTCGACTCAGCAGGTCGCTTTCGATGAGATAAAGACTCATTTTGAATCGAAACAGTCGGTCCTCCTTCATGGAGTGACTGGATCAGGAAAGACAGAAATCTACATCAAACTGATTCAGGAAGTTTTAGAAAGTGGATCCCAGGTCCTGATGCTTTTGCCAGAAATCGCCTTGACGACTCAGATTGTAGGTCGATTGAAACAAGTCTTCGGTTCGCAAATGGGTGTTTACCATTCCAAGTATTCAGACAATGAGCGCGTGGAGGTTTGGAATGGAGTGCTTTCGGGACGTTTTCCATTTGTGGTTGGGGTGAGATCCTCGATTTTTCTTCCATTTGACAGTTTGGGTTTGGTGATTGTAGATGAGGAACATGAGCCGAGTTACAAGCAATTTGACCCAGCTCCGCGGTTTCATGCCCGAGATGCGGCAATTATGCTGGCCTATTTCCATCAAGCCAAGACCCTTTTGGGTTCAGCGACACCTTCTTTTGAATCCTATTACAATGCCAACCAGGGAAAATACGGCTATGTGCAGCTATCCCATCGATTTGGAGATGCGAGCCTTCCTGAGTTTTTCCTGTCCAATATTTCCGCCGATCGAAAAAAGAACTTGCTCAAACTGGATTCCACTCGGTTGCTTCGTGAAAAGATCCAACACGCGCTAGATCAGCAACAGCAGGTGATCATTTTCCAAAACCGAAGAGGCTATTCCCCTTACGTGCAATGTGAAGATTGTAGCTGGACTGGGCAATGCGTGCAGTGTGATGTAAGTCTGACTTACCATCAGTTTGCGGAGGAGTTGCGATGCCATTATTGTGGGTATAAGGAGAAAATTCCGAGTTCCTGCCCGGCCTGTGGAAGTACCCAGCTAAGTACCCAGGGAATGGGAACAGAGCGAATTGAAGAGTCTTTGAGTTTGTTATTTCCGGAAGCAAGAATGGGGCGGATGGATTTGGATACGACTCGGAGTAAGTATGGCTACCAGCGATTGTTGGACGAATTTGCAGCTGGCCAGATTGATATTTTGGTTGGCACTCAGATGATCACCAAGGGATTGGATTTTGGAAAGGTGACGGTCGTGGGGATTTGGGATGGAGATCGGATTTTGAATTTCCCTGATTTCCGGGCCGGAGAACGAGCCTATCAGCAAATTACGCAAGTGGCAGGAAGAGCAGGGCGTCGGGACATTCAGGGTCAGGTGGTGATTCAGAGTAGAAACCCCGATCAGGAGCTTTTTCAGAAGGTTATTCAGGGCGATTATTTTGAATTTTTCCGTCAGGAAATGATCGATCGAAAGAAGTACTATTATCCCCCATTTGTCAAGTTGGTCAAAATCACAACTCGGCATGCCGATGCAAAAACCGCCGAAAAAGCAGCTCACGCCCTCCATTACCAGATGGCGAATGTAGCGGTGAAAAAGATTGTTTTGGGTCCGGAAAAAGGAATTATTGCCCGTATCAAAAATCAATATCAGTACGAGAGCTTGATCAAACTGGACCGACAGGGTGCTACCCAATCGGTCTTCAAAGAAAACTTAGCCCGAATCATTGAAGAGCTTCAATCCGTTCCCGAATTCCGATCCGTTCGGTGGGTGGTGGATGTTGATCCTAGCTAATTCAAATCAATTTTTCACTTTTTTGGAGGGCATTGTAGCGATTCTTTTCTTTGTCACGTACTTGATATCGAAATCGGCAGAGAATGCAAGCCGATTTTAACCAGAGGAATTCCCGCGCGAAATAGATCTTATTGAGTTGAATTTAACGGATGCCGAATTGATTGCCGGTTGCAAACGGCGGTCAAGAAAACATGAGGAGTTGTTTTTCAAACGCTACTATGGCTATGTCATGGGGATTAGTTTATCCTATGCCAAAAGCCGGGATATCGCTTTGGAAATCACCAATGACACCTTCCTCAAAGGCTTTGATTCGCTTCAAAAGATTCAGGAGATTCCTTCTCCCAAAGCATGGCTGAGAAGAATCTGCGTCAATACCGCCATCGACTATTACCGCCGCCACAAGAAATTTCAAAATCATACCGAAGCAGATGGAGACACTCCAGTCTTTGATCCGGTCTATGCGCCTGATCAGATGAACTATCAAGAATTGATTCGTCTGATTCAGCACTTGCCCGAGGATCATCAGCTGGTGTTTAATCTCTATGAAGTAGAAGGGTACAGCCATCGGGAAATCGCCGAGCGGTTGGAGATTACGGAGAGTTCTTCCCGCGTGTATCTCACTCGGGCCAAGACCAGGTTAAGACAATTGATTCAAAATCATTTTAAAGAATATGCAGGACGATAATCAAGAAAAGAAACTCGGCGACCTGCTCCGACAGCATCAGGAAAACCAAGCCCATCCTTACGAGGAGGGAGCTTGGGAATCATTTGAGCGATACCGTCAACCCAAGATTCGCCCGATTTGGTATTGGGCAGGGGGAATTGCGGCTTCGTTCCTGCTACTATGGGCAGTAGGAAGTGTGATTTGGTCCGATACCGATCCAAGCTCTTCCCAAGAGATCGAATACCTCACAGCGAATCGATCTCAAGAAGAAAATGAGGGGCCTCCAAAGTCGGTAGAAAGCGAAGCTAAAATCTCTTCCTCCAATGGAAATTTGCAGGATGAAACACAGAGCTTCAGTACAGAAACCGGCCAGACCGAAAGCCTCCAAGTAAAGACCGGAACCCAAGGAAAAAAAGCAAAAAGTAGTGAGTCCAAAACTCCGAAGACGCTTTCCCCAGAATTAGCCACTGGATTGGCTTTGGTAGAGAGACCAAAGGAATCTCTGGAAGAGCGAGTCATCGTTTCTGTTCAAGAAGATCAATCTAATCCGAAAACTTCCGCAGAGGAAATTGCCCCCACCTATTTGTCCGAAGAGGAAGCCAAAGCCAAATTGATGGCGCAAGTAGGTGAGGAAATGCTTGAAGAAGATCAAAAAGAATCTAAATCAGGTAAGTCCTTGGCTCTTGGGTTTGGTTCAGGATTTGGAGCCTCTGGAGGAGATGAACCTTCTTCTGGATCAAGTTTGAATCTCGGCGTATTGATGGGCTTGGATTTAGGGGAGAAGTTGACGATCAGTTCCGGCTTAGGTGTCAATTACTTCAATCAGGCCAGTGAGCGTCAGCTTTATGCCCAGGCAGCGGGCTTTGCTTCGGCAGTCAGAGAAACTCAGGAGGTGCGTCAGGTCCAGGTGGATATCCCTTTATACGTTACCTATCCGGTTACTTCGAATGGAACAATCAGTGTACAAGCGGGCTTTTCAAATTTGATTGCGTTTAACCAAAGCGCTCAACTCGAATCCAATTATACCCGACAGATAGCGGTTGCAGATACTGAATCAGCCTTTAGCAATACGCTTAAACTCCAGTCTCAACCGGTTACTCAAGTGAGTGAATTACCAGTGCCAGATCAGCGATTTTATCCTTTTGCCACTGCCAATTTTGGAGTGAATATTCGAATTTTTGAGCGCCAACATACGAGTTACGCTTTGATGCCGTTTTACAATTATCCACTTCAGGAATTTGCCGGAGCGGGACAGAAGCTAGGATTTTATGGGGCATCTTTTAAGATTCTCTTCGGAAAAACCGGAAAAAAATAAGTGCTGAATTCTAAACCAACTGAACCACCCAGAAGGAATTTTGGGTGGTTTTTTTAGACCTGTCAGGTCTTATCAAAAAAAATCCCGAGACCTGTTATTGGCCTCGGGGGAAGTAGTTTAAAAAGTACCCAGTGTTAGAAATCGATGTAATTGGTGATCAGTTGGAGGTCCAGCTTTTTGCTTCCGCTGGCTTCACTTTTTAATCCGCGTAAAATCAGCGTGTACACTCGATTGCCTTTCAATTCGAGTGTTCCGGTAGAAATCAAGTTTTCTCCATCCGCAGACTTTATGGTCAAGGTGGTGGAGCCTGGGCTGAGCGATGAGAAATCACTGATGGACTTGAATTCCGCTTGACTGAGAACCGGAGTTGCACTACCACTTACTTCGAGTGACACGGCTCCCGCATCGGGAGAAAGGTGAACCAGTCGAAGTTGAGCCTCTGCCGCAGTCGGATCTTCCCATTGGTCTTGCGTTAAAATCGCTTCATAGCCATCCACTTCTTCCACCAAAAACACCGAGTAGACCGTGTCTGCCTTCAGTTCAAATTCACGTTCCAACAGCGAAGTGGCCGAATTAAAGGAGGCAAATCGGAAATCTCTTTTTCCCGGATAAAAAGCGCTGTAGGCCAGCCATTCCGAATAGTTGAGCGGAACAGGATTGACTAGATTGGAATTGGCGGAAATCTGTACTCCCGGTGCATCAGGAGCACCGTTGTAGACGGAAACAAATGCGGCAGGCGGTAGATCGGCAGAATTTAATTCTGGTAAGCATGCCGTCGCCAATACCACTGTTCCGGCCAAAAGTCCCAATTTTCCCAAAGTTTGACGGGATAAAAGTTGAAACGGGTTCTTCATTTGTAGTAGGTTTAGTTTAAATACATGAGCAAGACGAGTATGCCATTTCATTCGCTTCAATAGTTTTAAAAAAATCTTCACCTCCTTCAAAAATTCAGAAATCTAAGTCTTGAAATTCGACGTAAACGCTATGGATTTGGGTGAATTTGTGGAACTTGTGCTACTACTCTGAATATCATGTCTACTCCGCTGCTTGAGCAAATTTCCTTTGAACTGAAGAGCCTTCAAGGCTCCATGTTGGAGGCATCTGCTCGTTTTCAGGATCGTATTTCTGAATTGGCTCCCGTTAATATCAACTCTGCCCGAAATCTGATCCATTACTTGGTGCTTCGGAATACAGCGGCTCAGGACTTGCAGTATCAGCTTCATGAATTAGGCCTATCCTCCTTGGCAAGCTGCGAGAGTCATACCTTAAGACAAATTCAGGTGACTTTGGAGCGATTGGGAGTTGAGATTAATTCACCTTGTCCGTGTACGATGACTTTTGGCGCCCAAAAAATAGAGGATGGAAGAGAACGACTCTTTGGGCCGAAGGCTGCAGATTGGTCCAACTCGGTAATGGTGACCTTCGATAAGAGTTTTTTGGATCAGCCGGAATGGATTTTACGGCTGATGCAAAATGGCATGACTGTGGCCCGAATCAACTGTGCTCATGATGATGAAAAAACATGGATCCAATTGGTGCAGGCCATTCGAAAGGTTAGTAAGGAATCAGGTTTGTCCTGTGCGATCCATGTGGATTTAGCAGGTCCCAAGCTTCGAACCCTTTTGTTGAAAAAAGGAAAATCAGCGGGACGAGTCAAACTTGAGCCTGGACAATCGCTTTGGTTGAGCGATTCAGGGGCGGGTTTTTCTGGAAAAGACGTGGTGATCAGTCCACAGGAAGAGGGAGTGATTGGAAGTTTGAAAGTGGGAGAGCGTGTTTATATGGACGATGGATTGATTCTCTGTCGGGTAGAAAAAATGACCGATCGAGGAGCAAAACTTTTGGTGGAGCGCGTTTCTACCAAGAAGTTCCAACTGAAAAATGAAAAGGGGATGAATTTTCCCGATTCTAGTTTGGCGATTCCATCCCTAACCGAATACGACGAAAGCTGTTTATCCTTTGTGGCAAACTATGCCGATACAGTAGGTTTTTCATTTGTCCGGATGCCAAGCGATATTGAACTCCTTCGTGACAAGCTAAGCAAACGAACCGACCGGGAAATTCCAATTATTCTCAAAATCGAAACCCGAGAGGCCGTGGAGCATTTGCCTGATCTGTTATTGGAAGGGATGAGATCACCTGATTTTGGGGTGATGATCGCAAGGGGAGATTTGGCGGTGGAGGTAGGATTTGAGCGATTGGTAGAGATTCAAGAGGAAATTTCTTGGCTTTGCGAGGCCGCTCATGTGCCGGTGATTTGGGCTACACAGGTATTGGAATCCTTGCATAAGTCAGGGGTGGCAACCCGTGCTGAAATCACCGATGCCGGTCGGGCAGCCTTGGCTGAATGCATCATGATCAACAAAGGTCCACATACGCTGGAGGTTCTACGATCTCTCCGAGAAATCGCCCATAAAAGCCGAGCTCAAAAGATCAAGAACCGATTGATTTTCCGTCCATTGAAAATTGCAGAGCGATTTTTTGAGGTAAATAAGTAGGGGTTAAAAAATTTTGAGGGAGCTAAAGAAGCTTAGTCTTATTTCATTTAAAACCGATTAATTTCTATTTTGAAACCTAGGATTAAGTTGATTTTTTGCTTGAATCCAATTTTCTAAAAGCATGAATCCATGGCTAAAAAGACGGGGGATCCTTTCTCCAAACTAGAGCAAGAGCGGAATCGGAAAGACTCAGGCTTTGGGACCGCGACTACCAGTACTCGGGCTCGTTTGATACTTCCCGATGGAAGGTTTAATGTTATGCGAAACGGGCAATCTTTTTCAGCTCGGCTCAATCTCTATCATCGATTGATTACCATGCCGGTCTTTGAATTTGTTTTGGTCATTGCTCTGGCGTATTTCCTGGTTAATCTGGTATTTGCAGGGATTTATTATTCGATAGGTCTCGAGCACCTCAGTGGGATAGATGAACAAACGAAATTTATTTCTCCGTTTTGGGGGGCATTTTTCTTCAGCAGCCAGACTTTGACTACAGTGGGTTATGGGCATATCAGTCCCCTGGGAAGCTTGACGAATGTGGTGGCGGCGATAGAAGCCTTGTTAGGATTAATGATGTTTGCCCTTATCACTGGCTTGGTTTATGGTCGATTTAGTACCCCAAGTCCAAAGATTTTATTTAGCCAGCATTTATTGGTTTCGCCGTACTTGGATATGAATGGATTGATGTTTCGTGTAGTCAATGAGCGAAATAGCCAACTGATCAATACTTCGGTGAATTTGATGATGAGTCGAAATGAGGCAGATAGCACGGGGAAATTGATTCGGAAATATTACAACTTAGCTCTGGAACGGGATTTTATTCAGTTTTTCTCCACAAGTTGGACGGTGGTCCATCCGATTACACCCGAAAGTCCATTTTTCAATGAAACCCCCGAAAGTTTGGCTGCATCGGATACTGAGATACTGGTTGCATTGGAAGGTCATAATGATGCCTATTCCAATTCAGTCCATGTCAGGACTTCCTATCTTTATTCTGAATTTGTCTGGGGGAGAAAGTTTGTGCCTATTTTATCCGAAAAAGGAAATGGATATCTAATCGATTTAAATAAGATTAATGAGACGGTTGAAGCCCCTTTAAATGTGTGAGGATACTTGAATCAATCTGTTCCCAAACGAAAACAGCCCGAAGATTTCTCCTCGGGCTGTTTTCGTTATATCGTTTTTGGCTTCAAACCTTTTGGGTTTTTGGAAACCCCAAAGGATTACATCTTCAAATTTTGCATCTCCAATTGCGGAGCAAAAGGTTGCTCGTAGTAGCGCTTGCCGGTTGCCTTGTACAAGGAGTTGGCTAGGGCGGCGAAGACAGGAGGGAAGAAAGGTTCTCCCAATCCTGTTGGGTCCTCCTGACTTTCCACAAAGTGAATTTCGATAGACTTAGGTGCTTCCTTATGTCGAATCATTCGGTACTTATCAAAGTTCGTCTTGTTAGGTGCCCCATTTTCAAAGGCTAATTCACCAAAGAAGGCGTTTCCTATGCCATCGATAATAGCTCCTTCACCCATATTGGTGGCAGCGTCCGGATTGACGACGATTCCGCAATCCACTGCTGCGACTACTTTCTCTACCACTGGTTTGGAGTCTTTGATAACCGTGTCTACAACTTCAGCGACATACGAATTGTGACAGAAATACGCCGAGACGCCTCTACTTACTCCTGGTGCAGGTGAGGTCCAATTGGATTTTTCACGCACGAGTTCGAGAACTCCCGCATAGCGCTTAGCATCGTAATCGTTGTTTTCACCTACCGGATTGGTTTCTGCCCGCTTGAGCAATTCCAAACGGAATTCGATGGGATCTTTGCCCATAACTTCCGCTAATTCATCCAAGAAGCTTTGCTCAGCCGCTGCGATAAAGTTGGATCGTGGTGCGCGGAATGCTCCAATGGTGATGTTGGATTCGATTTGCCAAGCTTCCGCCAAGTAATTGTCGATGGCTCCTGCAGGGAATCGGTTGGCATGAAGGGGAGTTTCAGGAATTCCGCCAGCTTTTACATGCAGTGCCAACAAGTTGTTGTTTTCATCCAATGCAGCCCGATATGTGGCAGAATAAGTAGGACGATACACCCCAGCGGACATATCATCTTCACGCGTGTAGACCATCTTTACCGGAGCTTGAATTTTCTGAGAAATCAATGCTGCTTCGGTCATGTGGTGGCTATAAGCTCTTCGTCCAAATCCGCCTCCCATTCGGGCAAGATTGATTTGGATATTTTCTTTTGGAATCCCCAAGCTGCTTGCCAAAGTGTTGGCAATAAATTCTGGAGCTTGAGTGGGACCATAAATCACCGCTTGATCTCCTTTGACATCTGCAAAGCAGTTCATCGGTTCCATGGTATTATGCGCCAAGAATGGTGCTGAATAGGTTTTTTCAATCACTTTGGCTGCCTTTTTAAAGGCTTCTTCCGGATTTCCATCTCGTCGAACTACGTTGCCAGGCTTCTGGATGTACTCGGCCATTCGTTCCTTATGACGGTTGGTGTTTTCTAGACCCGCTGGCACTGTGACTTTTGAATTGCCTCGACCACCGAATCCTGCTATTTCAAAGCTCTCTTCCGGTGCATTTTCCCATTCGACTACCAAGGACTTTTTGGCTTGCATCACCTCCCAGGTAGAATTTCCAACTATGGCTACAATCTCTGGGAACGTAGCGGTGTCAAAGAAATTTCTTCCGTAGTCGTCTTTAAATAAGTTGATCGAAAAGACATCCATAATCCCAGACATCCCACTTACTGAGCTTTTGTCAAAAGATTTGAGTTTCATTCCGAAAGCAGGAGGATGTACGATGGCCGCGTACTTCATTCCTTCTACTTTGTGGTCAATTCCAAAAAGCGGTTTTCCGGTTACGATTTTTGCACCATCGACATTCTTTTTGGAGTTTCCGACGATTTTGAAGCTAGAAATTTCTTTTAACGTAACCTCCTCAGGTACCTCCATGGTGGCAGCAAGAGAAGCCATTTCTCCATAATGGGCTTTTTTACCACTTCCTTTGTGTTCAATAATTCCAGCTGAAGTGGTGATTTCTGCAGTGGGTACATTCCAGGTTTGTGCCGCTGCTGCGATCAGCATGGCCCGGGCTGTTGCTCCGGCGGTTCGAAGTGGAGTCCAACCTTGTCGAATTCCTTGACTTCCTCCGGTGAATTGACGCTCGATTCGAGTAGGCCAGAAGTCAGCTTGCTCCACGAATACATTTTTCCAATCTGTATCGAGTTCCTCTGCCAAAATCATCGGCATGGAGGTCTTGACATTGGAACCGAATTCCGGGTTGGGAGAATAAAGCGTAACGGCTCCGTTTTCTCCGATTTTGATATAGCTATTCAGTTCAAACCATTCTTTAGGCATCGCCAATAGCTCTTCCTCCAGAGTAGGCTTGCAGCCGGCGAGCCAGCTAAAACTGAGCATCATCCCTCCACCCGCTAAGGCGGATACTTTCAAAAATGATCTACGATCTAAATTTTTATTGATAGTTGCCATAGTCTTGGATTAAAGGTTTTTGGAGGCAGTATGAATCGCTGCTTTGATTCGGGTATAGGTTCCGCAACGGCAGATATTTCCATTCATCGCATTGTCGATATCGGTATCCGAAGGATTTGGATTCTGGGCCAAAAGTGCTGCTGCACTCATGATTTGACCCGCTTGGCAATAACCACACTGAGGGACATCGTGCTCCAGCCAAGCTTGCTGAACAGGGTGATCTCCATTTTCAGAAAGACCTTCGATGGTGGTGATTTGAGCACCTTCTGCTGCCGAAACTGGAAGCTGGCAAGAGCGTATTGCATTACCGTCCAAATGAATGGTGCAGGCGCCGCATTGGGCGATACCGCAACCAAATTTAGTACCCACCAAATCCAAGTGATCTCTCAATACCCAAAGCATGGGGGTACTTGGATCCACATCGACTTGTTGGGATTTGCCATTGATTGTTAGATTGAAAAGGGCCATGGTATGTTCAATTTAGAAGTTCAAGTTAGGAATTTGTGGTGGTGTCAGTATTACGAAATTCAAACGGAAGCTTTTAGAAATCAAGTAGTTTAAAAGGCGGCAAGATTTTTAGAAGTTGGGCTTTTGAATTCTAGTCTTAAAACTTTACTAAAACGCCTTAAAAACTAAATCCAACCCTTTCGAGGTTGGATTTAGCGTTTTCCTATTACTTCAACTTCAGATTTACCGGGTCCCAGTGGATGATTTTTTTATCAAAATAACTTTCGTTACAGGCTAAAGCAGGAGCAGCAGCCCGGAATCCAAACTCCGCATCCTCAACTACTGGATTTCCAGTTCGGATCGCATCAAAGAAGTTGGTAAAGTGATCCAAGTGATCGCTGTACCCATCCGGAGCTTTGAAGATAATGTCTTCTTTGGTTGGGCGTCTTCGCTGCTCGGGTGTCCATTTGGCATCATACTCAGCGCGCATTTCATCTTGCATCTGTTTGGAGAAAGTAAACAAGGAATCATAACCTCCAAATCCTGGTGCTTCTGGTAAAATGCTATGCGTTACGGTCAGTCCATTTCCCTTGAGTGTCATGACTCCTTCCGAACCGACCAACTGGATGATTTCCTGTCCTCCTGTTCCACTGATAAAGTTTACCTGCAAGGTCATCAAATAGCCTGGATGCTCTGGGCTATCGGGATATTGCATGATTCCTGACATGACGTCTGGAAGATTTCTTCCATCCTTCCAATAGCTAAGTTGACCCGTGCTGAAGATCGTTTCAGGGCCTTTGGAATTGGTGATCAAATGAGTGCCACTAAGCAGGTGGATAAATAAATCCCCAGCAACGCCGGTTCCAACTTCCTTGAAAGCTCTCCACCAGAAGAATTTCTTAGCGTCAAACTCCATTTTTTCCGTCACTTCGATAAATCGCTCCCAATCGGTCGTTTCTGCGCTGGCATCCTTTGGAATGGTGTATTCCCAAGCACCAATTGAGCTTTGCCGATCGTAGACGGCATTCACCATATTCAATTGTCCGATTTCTCCTGACGCTAGAAGTTCTTTAGCTTTTTGATAGCCAATGCTGCTGACTCGCTGGCTTCCTACTTGAAGTACTTTGCCAGATTTTTTGGCGGCTTCCATCACGGGATAACCTTCGGAAATTTTCGAAACCATCGGTTTCTCGATGTACACATGCTTTCCTTTGGCCAAGGCATCCAAGGTCATCTGAGCATGCCAACAATCCATCGAGCAAATCAATACCGCATCAATATCCGGTCGGTCGAGTAAATCCTTATAATTTCTGGTCGTGTATAAATCGGGGCCAAATTGCTCTTTGGCATTTTCTAACCGACCAGTGTATAAATCACAAATTCCGGCTAGTTCTACGCCGGGAACTTTGAGCGCTGTAGTTAAATCAAAATGTCCTTGAACGCCGTAGCCGATTACTCCGATTCGAATGGTATCGTTGGAGGAAATCTTGCGCTCATAGTGGAGGATCCGTTCTTCGGCTTTTTCTTGAGCTCCGAGCGTAAGGAGAGGGGTCGCGGCCGTGGCTAGGCTGGTTGCGCCTAATTGCTGAAGGAATTTTCTTCGAGAGGCAGAAGAATGCTTAGACATAGGTTTGTAGGGTTATTACTCTAAAGGTTAATTAATTGCATAACTGACAAAAGCTAGTTTTTGGCTGTCAGGGCTCCATGAAGGTACGTTGAAAGAGCCTTGTCCACCAAAGAAAACCGGCGTTAAATCCTTGATTTCTCTGGTTTCGAGATTCATCAGTCGAATTTTTACTTCTTTCCCGAAAGGATGTCCTTGCTCCTGATTTTGCATATAGGAAATGTAGGCAATCCATCTTCCGTCAGGTGAAGGGTGAGGGAACCAGTTGGAATACTCATCGAAGGTTAGCTGTTCTGGATTTTTGCCATTGGTATCCATTCTCCAAAGCTGCATGTGTCCTGTTCGGAAAGAGTTGATGTAAATGTATTTTCCATCCGGAGAGTAATCTGGTCCATCATCTAATCCTTCGGCTGTGGTTAGTCTTTTTTCTTTTCCACCTTGGGTACTGATGGTGTAGATATCATAATTCCCGTTTCGCTCTCCTGTATAGGCAAGGGTCTTCCCGTCGGGACTCCATCCATGCCAATAGGATACTACTTCAGAGGTGATTCTTCTCGGTTCTCCTCCAGAAATCGGAAGAATATAAATAACCGATTTGTAAGGTTTTGGCGAGGGGTCAGTTTTATCATTGTGACTAATGGCAAGCCATTTTTTGTCGGGAGAAATACCATGGTCATTGTTGCATGCAGTGGCAAATCCTGTGTCCAAAAGTTTCATTTCTTTGGATGCGAGATCAAAGGTGTAAATCTTTCCCAGACTGTTTAAAATCAAGTAATTGTCTGGATGCCAGTTTGGAGCTTCCACATGTTTTCGCAGTGTGGCTAAAGTCTCCAATCGGCCGGTGGTGATATCTACGGTGTGGATAAAACTCGTGGTGTCTTTTTTGGAATCAGGGGCTGCGTGCTGGTGGTTGGATTGCCCGACGAGTTTCCAGCCTTGCGAAGTTTTTTCCAGCATTCTGATTTCCGTAGAGTGGGTAGGTCGTCCATCTTTCCCAACTGAAATTTCATCATGACTCACCCAGGCATTGCTTGGATAAATGGCCATTTTGAAGTTGGAAAGAATCGCCAATCCTCCATTCCCGAACATGGAAGCAGGAGGATTTTTCATCAAGGATGCTGGAGCATCGAAAAACTGCCCAGAGGTAGTCGAGGTAAGGATTCGGCTGTAGGGTTGATCCAGCCAACAATCCGCATGACCTTGCCGATCTCCCATTCGCCAAGTCAAGCCTTCTTTTTCCAAAAGTTGAATGATAGCTACAGAATCACTGGGTGTTTGTGCTGGTAGACTATGAACCAATAGAACCATCAAAAAAAGAGACGGAACTAGTTTTGTGTTCATCGAAAGCAATGAATTGTTGAATAGGAAACTCTTTTTCAGAATTTTCATGGTGTGATTGAAGGTGGATTTTGGGTGAGAAAAGAACTCCTTATAAGTTAGAAAAAACCAAAAAGGATGAATTGAAAAAATGTCTCAGGAAACAATTGGAATAGATAGTCGGAAAAAAATGGGTTTTACATTAGGAGAAGTATTTGTGTTTTTTGACTGTCTTCCTGTATTATTTCCCAATATATTTCTTCAGCTCTTTTTTGTCCATTTCTAGGGTGATTAAATCGGTGGGGTGGAGAACAGTGATCTCTTCTTCTACCTGGTCAGATGCAATCGAACCTTTTTCAGTGTAAATCTTAACCGGGTAATTAATCCAGAGTACACCCTTAATGTCCATTTCCCATCTGCTTTGAATCATTTTTACTTGAAAGAGGTCTGAATTGGGGTAAGTTGATGGAGCAGCGACAGCTTGTCCGGGAATCACCAAATCTCCGATTTCAACTTGCGCTGAATTTGCCTTTAGTCCTGATAGTCTTGTGAAGGTTCCATCTTGGTGATAAATTTCAATGTAGTTTTCAGAAGCAAAATCTGAAGGACCTTCGGAAACTTTTTCAGAATCCATTTTTAATTCAGATACAATTCCTTTTCGCGGGGCAGTCACATTTTTGGATTCTTGGAATAGGAAGAGGGCTCCTGTGTAAGGCTGGTTTTTCTCACTTTTAGTATTTGGCGAAAAAGAGACCGTGAGAGGGCGCATGGTCGTCTTGCTGCCTGGCTCAAGTGGGATCAAATAAGGATTCTCGCTCGGGAGGGATTGCTGAAAGTCGCCCTTATACAGCTTGGTGTTATATCTAAACCCAATGTTTTCATTTCCATAGATCGATTGAAGTTTGACCAAGGTACTTTTCCCTGGTTTGGCAACTTTATAAATCAATTCACCTTCTAAGGATTCGAGGTTTTTAAGTTCTTGAAATTGAATTTGGATGGTATAGGGAATTTTATGGTCATTCAGCGCAAATAGGGTAAGGTTTCGTTCTTGATCTTGTTCCGCTAGAATTTGTACTTGTGCATTAAGCTGGATGGAATTGAAGACCAAAAGGAATAATGCGGTAAATCGAATCATTGAAAAGAAGCTGTTAGGATAACGAGTATTTGATGTTACTAAATAAGAGTTTCTTTTTAAATTGTTCCAAGCCCGATTGCAATTAAATTCTGAATTTAGGTTCAGATCATCGGATACTATCGGGAACAAATTTAATCTTGCGTTTCTCCTTCCAAATCATCGAAAATGTCCGCTTTAACTCCATTGCTTTCTTTTTTTGAATCGGTTCAATCTCTTTCCCAAGAAGCGCATGATAGTCTAGTTTCCCTTTGCTCCATCAAATCCTATCATAAAAATGAGGAGATCCAATCGGTGGGGGCGACCTGCAAGACCATCTATTTTATGCTTTCGGGGATTGGAAGGATTTATTATTTGAAAGATGGAGTGGAGGTAACGGAGTATTTCGCGTTTCCTAAGGATTTGATTATTCGAGCGGAAAGCCTATTCACACAGTTGCCAAGTCGAAAGGCAATCCAAGCATTGGAAGATTCTACCGTTGTGGCAATCCCTGCCGATCCACTTTTTCAATTGTTTGATAAGCATGCAGATCTAGAGCGATTATTTCGAAAGCTTGTTCAGCAATCGTATGTGGAAACACTTCGCCGTTTAGAAAATATCCAGTTTCAGACCGCGGAGGAGCGTTATGCCAAATTGTTGGAAGAAAAGCCAGAATTGGTTCAGGCTTTACCCCTAAAATATATCGCTTCGTTTTTGGGGATCACTCAAGTAAGTCTCAGTCGAATCCGAGGGCAAAGAAAGTAGGCAGTTTGCAGTAGCAGTTGACAACACTGGAAACTGAGACTACAAACTGATCACTCTAAGAAATTGCGGTGAATTCCTTTTTTAACATTTGTAAAAGCTTTCCGAATCTTTGCACTTGACCTTTGTTTTCTAGCCTCAGAAAACCATGGGTCCTCAACTTGGTCTAAAAGAAAACTGGAAACAATTCTCCTTACTGGTTCTAATCAATGCCTTTGTTGGAGGCATGATCGGATTAGAGCGGAGCATTTTCCCACAGTTTGCTAAGCTTGAATTTGGTGTAGAATCCAAAACTGCTCTATTGTCTTTCATTGCTGCTTTTGGTTTGACCAAGGCAATCTCCAATTATTTCGCCGGGCGATTGGCTAATCAAATAGGACGTCGTAACCTCCTTATTTATGGATGGCTTCTTGCCTTACCGGTTCCGTTCATTTTGATTTTTGCTCCAAGCTGGAATTGGGTGATTTTCGCGAACATCCTTTTGGGCATTAGCCAAGGATTTACCTGGAGCAGTACGATTGTCATGAAGATCGATTTGGTAGGAGAAAGGAACAGGGGATTTGCAATGGGGCTCAATGAATTTGCCGGATATTTTTCGGTAGGAATCGTAGCATTTTTGACTGGATGGTTGGCCCAGCACTATGGTGTGACCCCATATCCTTTTTATTTGGGTATTGGGATTTCAATCATCGGCTTGCTTTTGAGTTGGATTTGGGTGAAAGATACCCGAGCCTTTGTCCAAAAAGAGGGAGCTTTTACAGTCGCCAAACCCTTAAAAAATGTGTTTTGGGAAACTACCTTTAAAAACAAAACCCTCAGTTCGGTGACTCAAGCTGGCCTAGTCAACAACCTTAATGATGGGATGATCTGGGGTCTGTATCCAATTTTTCTGAAATCCTTGGATTTTAACCACGAACAAATTGGCTTTCTGGCAGGAATTTACCCGACAGTTTGGGGAATCGGTCAGCTGTTTACAGGTAAAATATCTGATCATTTATCCAAAAAAGGACTACTTTTTTGGGGGATGCTATTGCAGGGATTGGCGATTTTTGGAATTCTACAAACCTCTGATTTCTCACAGTTAGTTCTAATCTCGGGATTATTAGGATTTGGGACGGCCATGGTATATCCTACCTTTTTAACCACCATCGCAGAGTTTACTACTCCCAAACAGCGGGCAGAAAGTATTGGGGTATTTAGACTTTGGAGAGATTTGGGGTATGTCATCGGTGCTCTTTTTTCTGGAATCATTGCGGACCTTCTGGGGATCGACTGGGCGATAGGATTTATTGGATTTTTGACCGTTGTTTCAGCGATCATTATCCAATTTCGGATGAAAGGCCGACACAAGCTTTGGTCTTGATTTTAATAAAAGTAAGGGATTAGGAATGCTCAGTGCTATTCATTTACAAATCAATGAGTTTTCTCATTTCCTAATTTTTTCATTCTTCAGCGTACCCTTCTTTTCGATTAATTTGATGATGTGAATTGGGAAAATTGATTGATTGGTTAAACCCAAGGGATTGAAAACCTAGCACGACCTTTGCGTAATAATTTTTACACCCGCTTAACCCCCAAACATCGCTTATGATTACAGAATCAGAGTTGATCCGCTTATCCCAGGAAAAATTTGAAAAATGGGAAAAATCAGACTTGGATAGTATTTCCAATTTGTTTGATGATCAGGGAGTTTTGATTTGTTCAAATGGGAAACCGGAGACCAAATCAGAAATTTTAGAAATAGTCAAATCGGGTTCTATGGCCTTGAAAAATCTTCATTTGCAGTGGGCATTTGCGCGCGTGTATGGCAATACAGGTGTGGTACATGGCGAAGGCGAAATTACCTATGCGATCAAAGGAGAAGAACATTCCGGCGGCCTCCATTTTTTGGATGTTTGGGTAGAGCGCGAAGGAGGCTGGAAGTTGGTTTCCTCTCATTTCAACGAGCCCCATTAATAATTTAATAGAAAGTTAGTGTCAGCCAATTGGATTCCAGTTGGCTGATTTTATTTTTAGCCTTAGATAGTTTTGTAAACCATTGTTTGATTTTTATAAGTTTTCGTTCGATTAGGATTAGCTATATCGATGGGAAATAGTCACTTTTGCGCCCAGATTTATTATCCAAACCTATGTTTATCAATCCTATTCCTGCTCGAGTTCATTCCTTAGGCAAAACTTTCGCCCTGTTCGTATTGACTGTTGCATGTTTTCAAAGTGTAAGCTTTTCTCAGACCGTGGAGCAAGCAAAAACCTTCCATGTAAATGGCACAGTTACCGCTACTAATAATGGTATTTCCCTGATTCCATCCTTTTCTCTAGGGCGACCTGCAGCCTTCTTTGATTTTAGTGTGGGAGGCGAGCGACTTTCTTTTGATCCGATGTTTCGATTTGGGATGGATGGGAAGCCTTGGACTTTTGTCCTTTGGGGACGATATAAAGTCATCAAAGACAAGCGCTTTACCCTGAGTGTTGGCGCTCACCCTGCGTTCATGTTTCGAGATATGACAGTTTTGGTCGATGGTAAGCCTGTAACTATGATGGGAACTCAGCGATTTATAGCCGGAGAAATTTTGCCAATGTATAAAGTCAATAATCACTTTAGTGTGGGGATTTATTATTTGCAAGGCCATGGATTAAATCCTATTCCTCCTAAAAGCTCGAAATTTTTGGCTTTGAATACTGTGTTTTCCAATCTGGCGCTCAGTAAGGAAATCAGCTTAAGAATGAATCCTCAGGTGTATTTTTTAAGTGTGGATGGGGTGACTGGGACTTATGTTACCTCTTCATTTACAGTTACCAAAAAGGATTTTCCTATCGGTTTTCAAACTTTGTTTAACCAAAAAATCAAATCAGACGTAGCTGGAGATAACCTCGTCTGGAACCTTAGCTTGTTGTATAATTTTTCAACTAATTTCTCCAAAAAATAGGCCTATGCAGAAATCAGAGACCTTGGAAGAGTTTTACCGAAGGAAATTTAACTGGATTCCTGAAAGTCTTAAAAATGACTTTGGACACTTCAATATTTTCCGTCTCGAGCCGTATTTGGAAGGAAGTGTGAAATCAATTCCTTACAGAAGAAGGGATTTTTACAAGGTGATGCTATTCAAGGGAGAGAGTAAGGTTCATTTTGCGGATCGGGTGTATGAAGTGAAAAAGCAGGCTTTGGCTTTTTCCAATCCCATGGTCCCTTATAAATGGGATCATGTCGAATCTTCCTCGTCCGGGGTTTATTGCATTTTCAATCCTGGTTTCTTTCTGAACTTTGGGCAGATTAATCAATATGAGGTTTTTCAACCCAATGGAACTCATGTATTTGAGCTGACAGATGCCGAGGTACTGAAGGTGGAAGAAATATTTGAAAAGATGAATCAGGAGCTTACTTCCGAATACAAATACAAGTATGACCTGATTCGAAATTTGATTTTCGAGTTGATTCATTTTGGAATGAAGCTTCAGTCTGCGGAGGTTCAGCAGACCAAACATGGAAATGCCTCACTTCGAATCGCTTCTTTATTTATGGAGTTACTCGAGCGACAATTCCCCGTAGATGATACCCATCAGACCATCGAATTACGGACACCGGCGGAGTTCGCCAACCAGCTAAATATTCATGTCAATCACCTCAACCGGGCGATTAAGGAAATGACTGGAAAAACTACTTCGCAGATGATTTCTGATCGACTAGTGCAAGAAAGTAAGATTTTGCTCAAACAAAGCAACTGGAATGTTTCTCAAGTTGCCTTTGCCTTAGGATTTAATGAGGTGACTCACTTTAATAATTTCTTTAAAAAGCATACCCAATTAAGCCCAACACAATTTCGGAAAAGCTGATTTTAGCTTTGTAAAATTGGAAGGGATCAGAAATTTCTTCAAAATGTCAATTATCCATTCTAAACATTGAAAAGTTGGTTTGTCTCATTTCGATTTCATTTTTCTTCAATAATCTCTAACATAGCAAGATGCTTCAAGATACTTTTGGACGTGTTCACGATTACCTGCGAATATCCCTGACGGACCATTGCAATTTTCGCTGTGCGTATTGCATGCCGGTGGAGGAAATGGAATGGATGCCTCAGTCCAAGCTGATGTCCAAAGAGGAAATTTTGGCTTTGGCTCAGGTATTTATTGGATTAGGGGTAAAAAAAATCAGACTGACCGGGGGAGAGCCTTTAGCCAGAAAGGAATTTTCTTGGATTTTGGAGCACTTGGCTCAGTTGGGAGTAGAGCTTACGCTCACTACCAATGGAGTGCTGATCCATAAGCATATTGAACAACTTAAAGCAGTAGGAGTCAGATCAGTCAATGTCTCTTGCGATACACTCAATGCTGAAAAGTTTAAAAAACTAACTCGTCGAGATCAGTTTGACCAAGTTTGGGAAAATATCAACCTACTCCTTCGGGAAGGCTTCCGAGTCAAGGTCAACGCCGTTGCTTTGCATGGATTGATTGAGGAGGAAATTTGTGATTTCGTTCAAATGACTCAAAACCTTCCTTTGCATGTCCGCTTCATTGAGTTTATGCCTTTTCAAGGAAATCATTGGTCTAGCAATCAAGTAGTGACTGCTCGAGAATTGTTGGAATTGGTGAAGGCGAAGTTTGAAGTGGTCAAATTGGAAGACAAAAAGCACGATACGGCCAAAAAATATAAGGTTCCGGGTTTCGAAGGGACATTTGCATTCATCACTACGATGAGTGAGCATTTTTGTGGAAGCTGCAATCGACTTCGGCTCACTGCGGATGGCAAAATCAAAAATTGCCTGTTTGGAAAAGAAGAATTGGATTTGCTTCAGGCCCTTAGAAATGGGGAGGACATAGAGCCTATTATTCGTCAATCTGTCACCCGAAAACATGCTGCTTTGGGTGGTCAGTTTTCTCCGGATTACCTTCAGGCCAATCCAGATGCGATTCAAAATCGAAGTATGATCAAAATTGGTGGCTGATGCTGGAATTTATATCTGTTACTCAAGTCAAATCATTACTCCAAAATAGTTCCATTCCAAGGAAATCTGAACAGGTTCCCCTTTCGGAAGCATTAGGTAGAATAACCTACAGTCCGGTGATAGCACCTATTCCTGTTCCGCTTTTTGATAATTCGGGTATGGATGGCTACGCGATTTGTTTTGCGGATGCCGGGGATAGTCGAAAAGTCGTCCACATGGTTCAAGCGGGAGCTTCCCCCTCTATTGAATGGGAAAAGGGAACAGCTGTTCGAATCTTTACCGGAGCTCCTGTTCCTAAAGGAGCAGACACCGTGATTCAACAAGAATGGGTCACCTTAGTAGGTGATCAAATCTTCTTCGATTTGGAGAAAATTACCCTTGGTATGCATGTCCGAAAAGCAGGCGCGCAATGTCACGTTGGAGAGGAGGTAATTCCAGAAAACACGCTACTGACTCCTGGATCGATTGGGCTTTTGGCCTCTTTGGGAATTACTACTGTCGAGGTAATAGCAAAGCCAAAGGTTGGGCTGATTTTGACAGGAGACGAAATCGTGGAAAGCGGAACTGAGCTTCTTCCAGGTCAAATATTCAATTCTAATGGTCCTGCGATTCAAACCTACCTGACTCAATTAGGTCTGGATTTACCTACAATTTGGAAGGTGAAAGATCAAAAAGATGAGGTAGTCCGTGTGATCCGAGAGGCCTTAAATGAAGTGGATGTTTTGCTTTTAACGGGCGGAATTTCGGTGGGAGACTTTGATTTTGTCAAACCTGCCTTGGAAGAAAATGGAGTTGATCCGGTGTTCTATAAAGTAAAGCAACGCCCCGGAAAACCCCTTTTGGTAGGAAGCAAAGGCCCTCAAATCGTTTTTGCCTTACCGGGAAATCCAGCATCTGTTTTATCCTGCTTTATTCAATATGTGAAGCCTGTCTTACTGACTTGGATGGGAGATCAAGGAGCTTGGACCAGAAAAATAGAAGTACCCCTTGCCGAGACCTTTACGAAAAAGGTGCCACTTACCTTTTTTCTCAAGGCAAAGTTAGAAAATGGAAAAGTTCATATTCTTCCCGGTCAGGAGTCTTTTAATTTGCTGCCTTTTGGAATAGCCGATGGTTTGGTGGAAATCCCTGAAGAGTTGGAAGCAATAGACAAAGGAAGTTTAGTAATATTTTACCCTTGGTAAGTATGGAAAACTGGGATTGGATTTTATATGTTCTCATGCCTTTTGCGGCATTTATGTATGCATCAGTGGGTCACGGAGGAGCGAGTAGCTACTTGATGATTTTAGCATTGATGGGCTTTGCGCCAGAAGAAATCAGGCCCTCCGGACTTATTCTGAATATGTTTGTGTCCATGATTTCCTTTTTGAATTATCGGAAAACAGGAAAATTTCCTACGAGTCTCTTTCTTTCACTGATTTTGTTTTCCATACCTGCAGCCTATTTGGGAGGTACATTGCTTTTGGAGACAGGGATTTACAAGAAAATTCTTGGCGTATTATTGCTATTTCCAGTCTTGAGATTTGCAGGAGTTTTTCCGATTTCTGAAGACCAGCGAATTGAACGGAAATGGTGGATGGGGCCTGTTTTAGGCTTTGCTATTGGTTTATTATCCGGAATGATCGGGATCGGTGGGGGAATTATTCTTTCTCCAATAATCTTGATGTTGGGATGGGCCGGTGTCAAGGAAACTGCAGCACTTAGCGCACTCTTTATCTTCCTCAATTCGGTTTCTGGATTTTTGGGAGCTTCTGTATTTCATATCGAATTTTCGACCCAACTCTGGATTTTACTTCCTTTGACGGTAGCAGGAGGGGCTTTGGGAGCCTATTTAGGGGCTAAAAAATTTAGCCCAAAGGCATTGAAGTACTTATTGGCTTTCGTTTTGGCTTTTGCGGCTGTGAAGTTGATCTTGGGTTAAAAACTCATCGTTAACTCGTAGAAGACCCAAAGAAAGCTTGATGCTAATCGCACTTAGGTGAGTCCTCTGATTTCATCTTTTCAATTTGTGAATTGATCTAGGTAAATCTGTGGGAGAAAAAACATTCTAAGCCTTAACTTGGTACCTGAATAAAATTAAACCATGTCTAACCTTATTCACATCAAAGCATTTGGAATGATTGCCGAGAAAATGGGCAAAGTGTCTCTGGAACTCGAAAATCCGGGAAGCACAGCAGCCTTGAAAAACGAGTTGTTTGCTCAATTTCCAGTGTTGAAATCCATGAAGTTTTCGCTTGCGGTAAACAAAAAGTTGGTGATGGAAGATAGTGAGTTAGCACCGGGGGTTGAAGTTGCACTTTTGCCACCTTTTTCAGGAGGATAAGTTATGAATCGATTTGAGCGTCAATATATTTTGACTGGTTTTGGAATAGACGGCCAGCGCAAACTAAAACAAGCTTCTGTATTATTAGTAGGAGCAGGGGGTTTGGGCTGTCCAGCTCTTCTCTATCTGGCAGCAGCAGGAGTTGGTAAAATTGGAGTGATTGACGGCGACATTGTCAGTATTTCCAATCTTAATCGGCAGGTGCTCTTTGGAGAAAATGACCTTGGAAAGAATAAAGCGGAGCAAGCAGTTCGCCGGCTTCAAGAGCAGTATTCTGATATTTCATGGGAAGTTTATCCGGAATTTTTAACTGTTCAAAATGCCCAAGACTTAATTGCAAACTATGATTTGATAGTTGATGGGACGGATAATTTTCCAACCCGCTATTTAATCAATGATGCTTGTGTACTTCACGAAAAGCCATTTGTATTTGGGGCGATTTACCAGCATGAAGGACAAGTCTCCGTGTTCAATTTGGGTGAAAATTCCTGCACCTATCGCGATGTTCATCCTCAAATGCCAGGTCCCGATGAGATTCCTAATTGTTCTGAAACAGGGGTATTGGGCGTATTACCCGGAATTATCGGGAATTTGATGGCTCTGGAAGTAATCAAGGTGTTAAGTGGATATGGAAACCCACTGAAAAATCGAATGCTCTATTTCAATAGCCTTAGCTCTCAATCCTACGAAGTCGAGCTATCAGTTCAGAATGCCAAACTCGGTCCGGATTCTTGGATGGAGCTGGAAAACACCGATTATCAGCAAGCTTGTGGTACAGTGAAGGAAATGTCCTGGAAAGAAGCTATGGGTAAAATGAATCAAAATGTAGCCTTTGTGGATGTGCGAGAACTCGGGGAATTACCTCCTTTGGAATGTACCGGTTTAATGAAAATCCCGATGTCACGCCTAGAGGATGAACTCGATCGGCTAGAAGACGCAGAGCAGATTTTGATTTTTTGTCAAAGCGGGATTCGAAGTCAAAAAGCTGCTCAACGACTTTCGGAGGAATATCCTGATAAAGTCATTTTTTCGATCAAAGGTGGTATCAATGCCCTAAAGTCCTAAACCATGGAAAAAGAACGTAAGCCCAAGAATATCTTTGTTCAAGGTCCGATCTCGCCTGAAAAGATTGCAAATTCGATCGCAAACCATGCGAGTAAAACTGATATCGGTGGACATTCTATTTTTCTGGGTCAGATCCGAGCTGACCAAAAACAGGAAGGGAAGGTCATCGCCATCGATTACACGGCATATGAAGAAATGGCCTTGGAAAAAGCCTTTGAAATTCGGGAAGCGATCTTTGCCAAATACCCATTGACTTGCATGCACATTTACCACAGCCTCGGCGAAATAAAGGTGGGAGAAATTTGCTTGTTCGTCTTTACTTCCTCCAAACATCGAAAAGCAGCTATGCAAGCTTGCGATGAATCGGTGGAGCGAATCAAGGCCGAATTACCCATTTGGGGAAAAGAAATCCTCGATACCGAAGGCAATGTTTGGAAGGTCAATACCTAACCAAGCCTAAAAGGATAATACAGGTCGGTAACTTTCGATTTCGGTTTGGAGCTCTTTCAACTGCTGCTTCATTTTCTCAAGAATTTCTTCCGAATCCATTTGAAGTGAGTTGACCAAATCTTGGTAATAGGCTAATCCTGCCTGAAGATTCCCTCTGAATTTTTCCAAATAGGCTTCTTGCTTGGCTGCTGTTTCTGGGATGATCTTCTGAAACTCTTTTTTAAGGTAATCCGCATAGAGTTGGGCTTCTTTGATTAACACATGGGGACGCTCAGGATCAAGGGCGAGTGCAAACTTCCCGTAAATGTGATCTACCATTTGTTTGAGACTGAATACCCCCTTGAAGTAAGCCAAATTAGGACCTGGACAAATTGTAACTGCTTTGAGATTTCTTCTTGGCGTATCACCTGCGGCTAAAATAGCCGGAGCACTGAGCCCTTCGCAGAGGCAATCCTTTTCCAGTACGGCCTGAAGTTCGTTGTAGGTTGCTTCTCCCTTTTCTGTTTGTTTGCTTTTGAGATGCTGATACTGTCTTGAAGCAGTACAAATTGGAGTTTGCGTAAACTCAGTACTGAAGCTTAGGAATTTTTTGTAGCAAGGACTTCCCGGTCTTCCTTTTTCGATTCGAGCTCTTCGTTGTTCTTCCCCGCTACTATTTCGAAGGTTGTTGAAAGGTACTCCCAAAGGAGAGGCATGACTTAAAAAAAAATCTGATTTTTTGGCTTCGATAATTCGCTGGAGGGTGTCTTCATCTACTGAAGTTGCTTCCGGCACGAGTAAAAAGGGACTACCCCAGCCTGTGCCGTCCAATTGGTAGTGCGTTCGAAGGAATGAGTCTTCCTGGGCCGTTCCGATTCCTCCTTGATAAGTGATTTTGACTGTTTCAGAATCGGTAAGAAGAGGGTAATTTTTTCCTTCTAATACTTGATTGCAGGCTGATTTGAGGGTGTCGATCAATTCTTGCCGGTTGTTTTTGAAGTCCTCCAAAATAGGCCCGATCAAGAAACCCTCTGTGGCAAAAGCATGCCCTCCGCAATTGAGTCCAGATTCGATTCGGAATTCTGAAACCCAAAGTCCTTTTTTAGCCAAAAATTTCCCTTGAATCAAGGCGGAACGGTAATCCGAAACTTTGAGGATGATTCGCTTTTTAATATTACCGGTTTCATCTGGAAAAAAGTCAGAGAACCGCTCGGCATAGGAATACAAGGCGGGATTTAGTCCAGCGGAAAAAACCACTGAAGCTTGAAGTTTGCTCGTGGCAAATCCTCTCAAAGCTGATAAAGCATCCGAATATTCACGGGGCAAAATTTCACCAGATTCGGAATAATTCAATTTGTCCACCTTCGTCATGATGTTTACATCAATTGCTCCGGGGGAAATCATCGGAAGAATTCTTTTTCGAAGGACTTCTTTTTCCTCAGTATTTGCTTCAAAATAGTGTCCCAAAAGGGCTAGAAGAGAGTGGCCATTGGGAAGTATTTGGAGGAATTGATGGAATTTTTCATCACTCTCCCAATCAGCAATTTTAAGATCATGCACTTGAAGAGCAATGATGTCGTGGACCAAGTCCAAATAAGCGGTGATCCGTTTGGCCCGATAATCCTCCTCCTGTTCAGTAATGGGGTTAAATTCCAGCTCATAGCGCTCACTATAAATTCGTCGCATGTCCTCTAAAAGAAAATCATCCATAATGGAAATGACGCTTGAAATCCCAAATTGGGCGACTTTGAGTGGGGTATCTACGGTAAAACCTAATCCCATGACGGGAATGTGAAAGGAATGAAGTGAAGCTTGATGAGGCATAAGTTGGGAAACGAATAATAGCTCGAAGCTTCAAAAATAAAAGCTCTCAAAACCGATTTTTCCCGCTTTTACCCAATAGTCAGACTGATATTTATCATGAAAAATAGTAAATGAGGCCCTTCAAGATGCAAATAAGAAAGTCAGGATTAACCAAGTTTCTCTGTTTGAATCACCTGATTTAAAATCTCACGGTACGTTTTTAAGCACTTGGATGTGAAGGATTTTAATTCATCGAGACTTGCCTCAGACTGGATTAGTCGAATTTCTTCTTCCAACCAATTCTCCTGAAGCTGATCTAAGGTTTTCCGCCAAATCGGTTGATTCTTAGTGTAATTTTTTTCTATAAGAGCATGTACTTTTTTGGCTTTCCACCAAAAACTTTCGTCTTCCTGAGCAGATGGATTGAGCAAAGAAACGACCTCAGTAGGAAAAGCTCCCAAAAAAAATGGGATATAAATACTCATGCAAGGGTGGGAACTTCCCGTCAACCAAATGGTGGAAGCTTCGCCTTTTCGAATTTCTGCCACCATACTTCCTGTCGTATCTGAGGGATTGGTAAAACCTGTGGCATGCATGCAAATACTTCCAGTGGTAGCTTTTTGAGGTGAAAAATCTTCTCGATTGTGTTGTCTAAGACCTTGAAAAAAGGCACTAATTGAAGGGTTTTGAGCTTTTTCCAAAAAAGTTAGCGTGCAGGTTTTTCGTTGATTAGCCCTTCCTGCGGTGGTAAATACAAAGTCTGAAAAGTGTTTACGGAAATTGGGTTGTTGACCTGCAAAAATCCCTTGAATCGTCCGAGGCTCGATTACAAAACTTGCTGCTTCATAGTTGGACTCGATACTTAAGGCATTGGATATAGTGCCGAATTTTTCGACCGATCGATAGGCCCATGATTTTCCTGCTGTGTCTAGGATAAAAGCATGGTTTGGATCAGCGATTAAAAAGCTGTTATGGTAATAGAAGTTCTTGTTTTGATATCCCCCACAGGCGTTTTGACCGAATTCTTCCAATAATTGGATAATGACTTGAACTGCTTCAAGTGCAGTTTTTGAGCGTTCTAGCCCTAGCCTCAACAAATCCATTCCAGTTAATCCCAAATCGGATTTGTCAAATTTTACATTGGTGAAAACCGCCTCGTTTCCTATCACTACTCCAAACTCATTGGCACCCATTTCGGCGCCCCACATTTGGAATGGCCTGGAAAGGATCACTTCAAAAGTCTCTCTGACTTGAGGAATGGTGATGAAGGTACAGGTGAGCTCCTTAGATTCTGGTTGCTTCCTAGGCACATGGGTTATGGCCTGTGCCTCCATAGGCTCCCGATCTGAGTTTTTGCCAAAAATCAGGTTTCCGGATTTAGAGAATGAAGGAAGGCAAACCAAGGTGTCGCACATGGTGTCAAAATTTGATTGCCCAAATCCCGGCCTTTTCAGCAGGTGTTAAATCCAATAATTGACCATCTCGGATCAAAAAGGGTTGTCCATCTGTTCCCAATTCCCAAAATTTCCCACGTAGAAAAACATTCATTCCAAGTTGAGCCTTGGTTTTCGAGATTTTCCCGGGCAAAGCATACTTTTCCCAGGCAGCTCTTTCGGTGATTTTTCCAATGTCTGCTTGATCAACGTCTTGAGGTTCGTCATAGCCGCTGTATCCTTGCCAAAGTTGGGACATGGTTTGGTCGCCTGTGCAATACGAAGGGACCAGAATAATTTCAACATTTCCCTCTACCGCTTTTTGATAGGCTTCGGAGTACCAACTATCGGCACAAATCAAAAGACTTGTTTTACCAATTGGGAGAGAATAGGTAGGAATATCTTCTGATGAAGTTGCAGTTAAAAAGGGCTGCTCAGATGCAATAGGATAGGCTTTTCGTGTTGCCAAACCGGTGATTTTTCCGTCTGGACCAAAAATAAACGAAACGTTTTCGAGTGGATGATCCGGTTCGATCACCAATTCTCCTTCCTCAGCTCTTGCTCCGGGAAGAATGATTGAACCAGCTGCGATGTGGGTATTGAATTTCTTGGATAGTTCGGAAAATGTGTTGTAATAAATTTTAGCCATTTTTCTGGATTTCATTCGAAATATGGCTGCTGCCGCATGGTCGGATTCTGTTCCAGTCTGAGGAAGTCGAACCAAGAATTCAAAAAGATTGCTGGCTACCATTAAGCTTAAGCCTTCCTCCAACGTTTCGGCTTCCGTTATTGATTTTTTTTCTCCTTCCAGCACCAGCCATGTTCCCAAATATTCAGGAAAAAGAACCAAACTTTTTTCCGATAGCATACCCGAGTTTGCTGCTTCTTGGAGGTAAAGCTCGATTTTGTTCTGAAAATTACTAGCAGAAAGGTAATCGGTCAGTTCCATGTAGGGCTGAACTCCCACAAGGGTCCGATCTAGCGTATCAAAGGAATTGACAAATTCGATCGTAGTAAGGTGGCTTTTGGGAATTGGTAATTCGGTATTTCTCCCTTCGTAGGACCAAATCAAGCCAACAAAAACCAATAAGATTAACACCGTGATGATCGTTCTTTTCATGATTTAGAAGAAATAGAAGAAAGTACTTTGGATGCTGCTGACTCTCCAGCCAACACCGCTCCCTCAATGTATCCATGCCAACGGGTTGCTGCTTCTGTTCCTGCAAAATGAATCTGGTCCACTGAAGTTCGGTATTCGTCTCGAAATGTAGTCCAAGCTCCTGCTGGCATCAAGGCAGCATAGCATCCTCTAGACCAAATCTCATCGCTCATCGTAAAGTCCTCATAGGTTTGGAAATTTTCAGCTTTTGACCCAAAATACCGACTTAGAGTTTCTTTCATGATGTTTTGGCGGTCATCTTTTGAATTTTTGAAAAGCGCATTCATTCTGCTGCCAACTGAAAAACCCATCATAATCCCTTTGCTTGCATCTGCCGGGGAGCAATCGTACATGGCTTGAAAGGGAGTGTTTTGGTCTGAAACAGATTGTCCTGAAAATCCCATATCCCGCCAGAAGGGTTTGTCATAGATCATAAAACATTTGGCAACAGACCCCATGGGATAATTTTCCAACATGGCTTTTTTAGATGAAGGCAGGGCTGGACTGAATTCAATTTCGTTCAAAAGTGGTGGTGGGATAGCGATGATAACTTGCTGGCAGGAAAAAGAAAAGCCTTCTCCACTCAGCTCATAGCCGTTTTCCTGCTTCTGAACGGACTTAACGGGTGAATTAAATCGAATGGAATCTGTGAAATCTGCGGCTATTTTTTCAGCCAAATGTTGCATGCCTCCAACGATTCGATCTTGTTGAGCGCCATTTTCGACATTGATCAAGCAGTCTAGAGAAGTGCCTGAACGAATGTAAAATAGGGCATGAAGTAAGGATAGCTGATCTGGATCTGAAGCGAAGATGGTGTCACATCCCACTCGAATGATAGCATACGTGTCTTCAAAGCGGGTGTTTTCTCGAAGAAATTGCTCCAAGGTTATCTTATCCCAAAGCTTGGCTTTAGGGTGGTTCCATGGGTTTTGGATATCGATGGATCTGGCTAGTCGCTCGAGTTTACGAATGATCCAATCCAGGTTGAGTAGTGCTAAAAGGCTTATTTTAGGAATGACACCACGATAGGTTTTAATTTTTTTCCGGAGATCGAGGATGTTTTTACCTTGATTGTAGGTGCCATAATATCTGACTCCATATTCATGGCAAAGCGCATACATCCGATCTTGTGTGGGACCAATCCATTGTCCACCAAAATCAAGATAGAAGTCTTCAAACTTTTTTGTGAATGTCCTTCCCCCCAAACGCCCTCGAGCTTCTAGAAGTAGAAAAGGGATTTGGTGCTCGTGAAGTTTTTTGGCGGCAGCTAGCCCCGAGAAACCTCCGCCGACAATGATTACTTCAGGGGATAAATTCATGTAGAAAAATTACTTCGATTTTGGATGAAGATCAAAAAAAGTAATTCTCAATCACCTATTTATTACCACCCGTGGATTTGTAAACAAAAGGTCATTTGGGAATTATCAATCCCTTATTTTTCTCATTGAGTCAAAAGAAAATTTCGAAATTCATCGGTGTTGAAATTGCTCATCCCTTCTTGGTAAAAAACGATTTTCCCAGCTTTGTTGACCACCAGTGTGGTGGGAATCGATTCACTTTGAAGGCTGGAGTTAAGCCCATAACTTGCATGGACTACGGGAAACCTCCAGGTTTTTCCTTCCATGAAATCTTTACTTTTTTCAAACTCCCGATCTAATCCGATCATTAAAAACTCCACATCAGGATTGTCTTTCAAGGACTTATATAATTCAGAAATATGGGGCATTTCGGCTCGGCAAGGCCCACACCAAGAAGCCCAGAGATTGATAAATACGGTCTTTCCTCGGTAGTTATTTAAATCTACAGGGTTTCCTTCCAAGTCTCTGAACTGCCCAGTGTAATTAAAATTCTGATTCGTCAAATCGACTCGTTCGAGCTTGGGTTGGATTAATCCAGTAGAAAGTAAGACAGACTGGATTGCTCCTTGGATCACCGGCAAAAGTCCTGTGAAATAGAGAAACGCGAAGAAGGCTAGAATTAGGCCCCAGGATTTAAGTTCTTTTTTCCAGTCCATTTGGAAGTACGATTTACGGGATTCACAGTAAAGGTGATGCTTCCTCAAAACTTCACCACTTTTTAATTTTCAATCTTGAGTCAAAATTACTTCCACAATTCCAGACGCTTAGTGACCCTTGGCACATTTTTACCTTTTTCTCTGACTACTCAGTCTTATCTTGCGGCTCAAATTCCAGTAAGTATTTTCAAAAATAGATGAATTACGAAAGTAAAATTGCGTCCGAATTGGGGGTGAGACCTCAGCAGGTTCAGGCAACCGTAGAATTGTTAGATGGGGGAGCTACCGTTCCCTTCATTTCTCGCTATAGAAAAGAGGCCACAGGTACTTTAGATGAGGTTCAGGTTGCTACGATTCGTGACCGAATTGAGCAGTTGCGAGAGCTGGATAAGCGACGGGAAGCGGTTCTAAAGTCAATTGAAGAACAAGGAAAACTCACTCCTGAGCTTAAGAAAGCAGTGGTGGGAGCTGAGACCATGGCAAAGCTGGAGGACATCTATTTGCCCTACAAGCCCAAGCGACGAACCAAGGCGACGATTGCTCGCGAAAAAGGATTGGAACCACTGGCGGAGCGAATTTTTACGCAAGATTCAATTGATCTTGAGAACGAAGCGCAAAAGTTTATCAGCGAGGATAAAGAAGTAAATACGATCGAAGAAGCTCTTCAAGGTGCTCGGGATATCATTTCCGAATGGATCAACGAAAACGCTGTTGTTCGAGAAAAAATGCGTAAGCTCTTTTTGGAGGAAGGTACTTTTACTTCACGAGTTATTCCTGGAAAAGAGGCTGAAGCGATCAAATACAAAGATTATTTTGACTGGTCTGAACCGATCAAATCTGCTCCTTCCCATCGAGTTTTGGCAATGAGAAGAGGAGAAAAGGAGCTTTTTCTGATGCTGGATTCTTGTCCTGAAGAAGGTTCCGCCTTGACGTTAATTGAGCGGGAAATCTTGGTAAATGCTTCAAATGCTTCAGTAGACCAAGTCAAGCTGGCGATAAAAGATTGCTACAAGCGCTTATTGAAGCCAAGTATGGAAACAGAAATTCGCCTTCTGACCAAAAAGAAAGCGGACGAGGAAGCAATCAAGGTTTTCGCGGAAAATCTCCGACAACTTCTCCTAGGAGCACCTTTGGGTGAAAAATCCGTCATGGCCATCGATCCTGGTTTCCGGACGGGTTGTAAGCTCGTTTCTCTGGGGCCACAAGGACAATTGCTCCATTACGAGGCGATTTTTCCTCACGAGCCACAGCGACAAAGCGCCGCAGCGGGTATGACGGTGAAAGGTTTGGTGGAGAAATTCTCGATTCAAGCAATCGCAATCGGAAATGGTACAGCAGGAAGGGAGACGGAAACATTTGTCAAATCCCTCGGATTACCCAAAGCGGTGGTCGTGACTATGGTGAATGAATCAGGAGCTTCGATTTATTCTGCCTCTGAAGTGGCTAGAAATGAGTTCCCAGACTTGGATTTGACGGTAAGAGGGGCAGTTTCCATTGGGAGAAGATTGATGGATCCTTTGGCTGAATTGGTCAAAATCGATCCAAAGTCAATCGGGGTAGGACAATATCAGCATGATGTAGACCAAAATGCACTGAAAAATGCGCTTGATGATACCGTAATGTCTGCCGTAAACGGGGTAGGAGTAGAAGTCAATACGGCCTCTAAAGAACTCCTAACTTATGTCTCAGGCCTTGGTCCAGTTTTGGCTCAAAATATTGTGGAGTACCGAACAGAAAACGGCCCATTTACCAGTCGTACTCAGCTTAAGAAAGTGCCAAGATTAGGAGAGAAAGCCTTTGAGCAAGCTGCAGGATTCTTGAGGATTCGTAATGCGAAGCATCCCTTGGATCGTTCGGCAGTCCATCCAGAACGGTACGAGTTAGTAGAAAAAATGGCGCAAGATCTGAAGGCTTCCGTTCAGGACTTGATGAGCTCCGAGGAGCTTCGTGCACAAATTGTATTGAAAAATTATGTTTCCGAAACAGTGGGATTGCCCACCTTACAGGATATCCTTGACGAATTGGCTAAGCCGGGAAGGGATCCTAGGGAGACCTTTGAAGTCTTCCAATTTCAAGAAGGTGTAAACTCCATGGCAGATTTAAAAATCGGAATGAAGCTTCCTGGTGTAGTGACCAATATTACTGCGTTCGGTGCTTTTGTCGATATAGGAGTGCATCAGGATGGGTTGGTTCATTTGAGCCATTTGGCAGATCGATTTGTCAAGGATCCAAAAGAGGTGGTAACTGTCGCCCAAAAAGTCCAAGTGACTGTAATGGAAGTGGATATTCCGAGAAAGCGAATCGGCCTAAGCATGAAATCAGATCCATTTGCGGAGCGAGGAAAAACAATGGCTAAGCCTCAGGCTAAAAAGTCTACCCAAGAAGAAGTAGAGGGAGATCTAGCCTCCAAGCTAGCAATGTTAAAAGGAAGGTTTGGAAAATAAATTCTGGACCGATAAAATTTAGGTTCAACAAAAAAGGCGGGTCAATATTTTGATCCGCCTTTTTGATTTCATGTTAGATTCTACCAGGTGAATCTTCTTTATACATCTCATTGTATTTGTCCTCGTCCATTCCCTTGCTAAATCTTCGGAGATTGTAAGTGAAGGAAATCATAAAATAGCGCTGAAGTACATTGGTTTGGATATCTTCAATGAAGGTCTCAGTAATGTTTCTTCTGACATTCGCATTTTGGCCAAGTAAATCATAGACCATCAGACTGACTTCACCACGCTGGTTTGCGAAGATTTTTTTACCCAAACTCATATTCACCAAGGAGAAATTATTGTCAAATCCCGCACTCAATCCAGAATTGATCTGATGGTTAAGATCAAGACGATAAATGATTCCTTCCCATATGATCCAATTCAGGTTGATACGGAATCGCTGTTGGAAGAATTTATTGTTCAGATTGGCATTTAAGGTGTTTTCTACATTATTGAAAGAAGATCTCGACCAGATGTTGAAATCAACCTGATCACTGATGCTACTATTGATCGAGAAGCCTGCACTCAAGCGTTGGGAGTTGTTGAATCCAACCAAATCATTGACTTGGCCCGGTCTGCGTGTGATTCCTGCACCAGCGTTGATATTAAACTTGGATTTGATAAAATCCATGGGCATTCCATAACTCATCCAAGATCGAAGTTCCCAATAGCCATTTAGATTTACTGGTCGATTTAATTGAGAACCTTTTTCTAAGATGATTCCATCCTGAATTTCGGTCGGTTGATCCGCAATGAAGGTACTATTGCTGATGAAATTGTCTATGAAACTCGATTGGGCAAATAGAAACCAGCTTTTGTCTGTATCCGGATTTTGGCTTCTGAAGCGAACTCGAAAATCATGGCTATAGGCCTGGTTAAGATCAGGATTTCCCGTGCGGAGTTGGAGCGGATTGGTATTGTCGATAACTGGCTGGAGTTGTCTGATCTGAGGCTCGTTAGTTCGGGTATCGTAATCGAATTGGATATTGGTAGTTGGGCTGAATTTGAATTCCATTCGTACTGTTGGAAGCACTGCAGAAAACCGTCGGTTCAATTGAAACAAGAGCGGGAATTCCTGTGCATTATCCAAGTTGGCATCCTGATATTGCACCTCAGTTTGCATTTTGAATTTCTCCCCGGCGTACTGATAGCCAAGTTCAAACTCCTGAGTAAGATAATCACTCACAAATGCATTACTCAATGCGGTGTCTAAGCGCATATTTCCAGATTGAAAATCTCCGCCTTCCACATCAAATATCAACTGATCGGAATTATTAGCTCGATTTCCTATTTCGTATTCCAGCTCCAACTGACTTTCCTGACTCAATGCTTCTGTAAAAGAGACTCCTGCTTCCCATCGATTACCGATTCGATCTCGGGTAGTACGCTGATCTATTCGCTCAATTCGTTCTTGGTCTCCTTCATAGTAGGAATTTCGGGCAATTCTATCCGATTCATCGGTATCCCATCCTCGGTGATAAATGGAACGGAAAGTAATTGTTCTTCCGGGTTTATTGAATTTGTGGCTGTAAAGGAACCGATTGAAAAAGTCAAATTCTTTGTAGTTACCAGTTCTGGAGTTTTCGACCTGATTGATCAGGTTGATCCCATCGGTAGTTTCTCCAAAAAATCCTGAATTTTCTTTTTCAAAACGGGCCGTTAATCGAGGGATATACAGAATTCGATTTTTTTCATTGGGATTGTAATCTAATCTAAGATTTGCTTCATGCTCATTGTTGACTCTAACATCCCGAGAACTTTCCGAATACTCTTGGTTAGAGGCATCTGTCGTTACAAAATCTCTAAATCGAGTGACTAGCCCTACATTTTCTCGATTGGAAAAAGTATAGCTTCCTGTGACCTTGATTTTATCCGCCCATAAATCCGTGTAATTCATACCTAGAATATTGGTCGTGACTACACCTTCCTGAGGCCTTCCATTTGCTTGGGCATTGGCATCGCTGGTGTAGTTGAGCATGTTGACATTGTTTGCCAGACCCGTGAAGGTGATTCTTCGATCTTCATTAAAAGCGTTGATACTTGCGCCTGCTAGGTAACGCTCATCACTTCCGATTCCTGCAGTGGTTTTTCCAAATTGACCTTTTCGACGGTTGGCTTTCGTAATGATGTTGATGGTCTTGAGTCGTTCACCATCATCAAAACCGCTGAGTTGTGCTTTTTCGCTTTTTTGGTCAAATATTTCAATGCTTTGGATGACTTCAGCAGGGAGATTTTGAAGTGCTGCTTGAACGTCAGTACCAAAAAACGGTTTGCCATCGACTAGAATCTGAGCAATATTTTCCCCTTGAGCTTGGAGTGTTCCTCCATCTGAAATTACTCCGGGAAGTTTTTCGATTAGGGCTTGAGCACTTGCGTCTTTCATGGTTTTGAAAGCGTCAGCATTGTAAAGAGTTGTATCACTTCGCTGTGATCCTGTAGCTCTTCTGGCAGCCACGACTACTTCGTTGAGTGCGGTAGCTTCCTCTTTTACAAAAATTGCCCCTAAATCTAGGTTTTGATTAACCCGTACCTGCTTGAAATAATTCTGGTATCCTAAGTATTGAATCTTAAACAAATAATCTCCATTGCGCACACCTGTAAGTTCAAATTCCCCATCCAAATCTGAGATTGTTCCGGATACTTGCGCGGAGTCTGAAACCGTCAATAGAAGTACATTGGCATAGGGGATAGGATCATTTTTTCCAGATTCCAAAATCTTCCCTTTCACGTTAAAAGTCTGAGCTTGCACCAGTCCACAACCAAGCCACACAAAAACTAAAGCAAATAAATATTTCATTCCTCAGGTTATCATTTCGACGACTCTCTAAAGTTTGGAGTCTTACTAATCATACAAAAAAAGCCACCTATGGTTTCAATTTTAAATGATTATTCGCTGAGCGGTAGAAAGAGCCAATGAACAGTTGCCATTTATGGAATATTTTATTTATCCTATCTGGAGTGTCCTGTAAATAGTTGCCTGTCAATAATTTACCTGTACTGACAATATGCGTCAGAATAAATTGATGATTTTTATAACATTCAAATGTTGATTTTGACAACATTTTATATCTTAGCCGATGTAATGTTCGAAAATATGACTAGCGAAACCATGATCCGAATTGCGATGACAAAGACTCTTTCATCAGGAAAGAGCCAAGTGAAATTTACCGTAGAGGAAGAGGATAATGCTCAATATGGATACCTCTTAGTTTCGGAACCCAAGCCTGTTGGGGATATTCTTGAGGAGATCAAGCATCGATTGGAAAAGCGAAGAGCGGAAATAAAAAATATTAACCCATTTTTCCCAGTATTACCAATGGAGGGGGAAGGTGATTTCTTATTGTTTTCAGCATGACCTACTTAGCCTCAAATCTTCGGTTTTTGCGAAAGCAAAAAGGGATCACCCAACAAGATCTGGCGGATCAATTGGATGTGCAGCGTCCCATGATCTCTGCGTATGAAGATGGAAGATCAGAACCCAAGCTCCACACTCTACTGAAGATTTGTGAGTTGCTCGAAGTAGGAATGGAAGAGTTGGTCGAACACGATATTGAAAAACAAGGAAGAAAAGTTACCCAGCCTAAAGACTTCCGCATCTTAACCATTGCTGCAGATTCAGAGGATCGCGAAAATATCACTTTGGTGGGTCAAAAAGCTTCAGCAGGCTATTTGAATGGATTTGCTGATCCAGAGTATATGGAAACTTTACCTCAATTCCATCTTCCAAATTTATCCCGCCAAGCCACCTATCGAGCCTTTGAATTATCAGGTGATTCGATGTTGCCTTTAGTACCGGGCACTATTGTTATTGGGTCTTACGTCGATCAGCTTCATCAAATCAAAAGTGGAAAAACTTATGTTTTGGTGACTCAAACTGAAGGGGTGGTGTATAAACGAGTTTTTAATTACCTGCAGGAAAACGGAAAGCTGTTTTTAGTTTCTGATAATGAATTGTACAAACCTTACGAGGTTCGTGGAGAGGATGTCTTGGAGATATGGGAGTCAAAGGCATTTATCAGCACGGATTTTCCAAATCCTGGAGATAAAAAGAAACCCCTAACTCTAGAAGACTTAGGGGAAATGATTCGAGATATCCGCGAAGATTTGAGAAGAATCAAAGGCTAATTTTTGACTAAATAGGCTTCGCTCACTTGTTGATTGGCGAAGGTTTGTCCGATCCAGTTCGTTCCATCATCCTGTGTAAAAAAGGAAAAACCGTAGGTTCCTGGTGAATCATTCATGAGAAAGGAGTCGGAAACCAAGTATCCATTTTCAAAATGTCCTTTTCCGCTACCCACAGGAACATTAAAAAGGTAATATCCAAAGGAAAATTCAGCCCCATTTTGTTCGATTTGAAAAAATCCTGACCTAATCCCATTTTCATAAAGCCACCATTTTCCTTCAAAATCAGGTACTTGAGCTTCAAAGGTCAATGAATTGTAAATTTCATTTCCATCCGGATTTGTGACTCTAGGATCGACGGATGAGTTGGTGCCTAGATTTCCATTTGTAGAAATTTCTGGATTTTCCTCAATGGGTTCTTCTGGCTGGTCTGTAGCCGTAGAATCCTCTTCTAGGGAATAAGGATCATAATACGGTTCTTCTTGAGAGGGTATTAAGGCTAACAAGATGAATAAACCAATTACTCCTCCTAAGACCCAAAGGTAATTTTTCGCCCACCAACTTTTGGGTTGGGGCTTGGGTAGAATGGGCTGGGGAGATTTGGCTTTCTCAGTGATTCTTGCGGGAATTATTTTTTCAAGGACTTTGACCAGTTCACCGACATCGTAGTTCCATCGGCTGGAACTTAGTTCTTGGGCATGTTTTAGCGAAAGTTCTTGAAGTTCTTCTGGGAGTTCAGAAGCCTCTGGCATTTTAGCCCCATTCACCAGAATGGGAATCACTCTGATATTTCTGGATAAGGCCAAAGAAATCTCTTTTTTGACCCAATCGCCTTCGTTATGAATTCTCGGATTTCCCTTTTCATCGGTCACTTTGAGCCAATGTGGGCCAATCATAGCCAACAAAATTTTACTTTCATTGAGCGCTTTGGAGATGGATTGATCAAAATTGATTCCTGCTTCCAAAGTTTCTACATCATAAAAGATGTTTTCTTGACCAAATACTTGCTCGAGTTTGTCTTTGAGTCTGCCCGATTCTCCCGAAGAATCCTCTCTTCGATAGCTGATAAAAATTTTTCCTGAAGTCATAAAAAAGCCTGATTTGCAATCTATTAAAGGTAAGCAAATCAGGCGCGGAATTGCAAGTGTTAATCCTTAATCCCGAATTAATTCCTCAAATCCAGATTTGATTTTTCCAACTGCATCAAATGATGGGTCGATATTAACCACGCCTTTTCCAAGCTCATGCCAATACCCATCTCCGCACTCGATGTAAGCTCCTCGCTTAGATCCGGGAGTTTCCTTTGCCAATTCATAATGATAATCTGGCGTAAAAATCATTTTCATCAATTGAATTGCGTATTCCCAATGGATGATTCTATCCTTACCGTTTTTTTCAAAAATCACTTGGCGATCGGCAAAATGGACTGTCAGACTACAGTCGATCTGATCAGAAGAATCAACAAGACGGTAACTTACCTTTAATGGCAACTCTTTTTTGACAGATTCATAAATCGCCTGAATTAAGTCCTGTGCCATCAGTTGCCATTCGTCCTGATTGGCAGGAGTTTTCGAAACACCTGATTTCCCATTTTCATCAAGAATAGCATAGATGCCACCTTCAGTCAATGGTTTATTAGTCCATTTGGTTTGACTTATCAGTTCCTGAACTGGTTTGATCCAAACTTTATTTAGGGCGCCTTGGTAGCTGTAGTCATCCTGAGTGGTGAAGCCCTCATCCAAAATTTCCTGTTCGGATAATTCGTCTCGGTCGGTGTAATGAAGGTCCAATTGAACTTGAAGGGAACCTTTACTCCAATCTAAAGCGAGTCTAAAAACGTGGCTATAGGGTGGAGGAATAATCCCTGAATCATATTCAAGGACAATCCCAGTAGGTATGGATTTCGCAGAATTTGGATGCATAGTGGGGACAAAAGTATGGTTTTTCGCGTAATTAAGTGGTTATTTTGCAGCTTTAAACCCACTGACATGGAAGAGCTATTGGATCGGATCAGTTCTGAGATTTATCAAAATTCGTATGTGATTGTTGATGATTTTGTTGATTCTGGATTTCGAAAAGCTTTGTTAAAAGAACAGACCGAACTATTGGAAAAAGGGATTTTCCGAAATGCTGCGGTGGGAAAGGGAGATCAAAAGCAAGTCCGCACAGAAATTCGGAGTGATGAGGTGTTATGGATGGATTCGGATAATCTAAGCCCTTTGCAGGCTAGCTATTGGGAAAGAATTGATCAGATTCGGCAAGTCCTCAACCAACGTTGTTTTTTAGGCTTAAGATCTTTTGAAGGACACTTTGCAAGATATCCCATCGGGTCTTTTTACAAACGCCATTTGGATCAATTCCATGCTGTTCCGCATCGTGTGGTTACGGTGATTCTTTATTTAAATGACTCTTGGTCAAATGAGGATGAAGGTGCTTTACGCATGTATTTTCCTCAAGAAGATGGAACAGAGCATGTCCAGGATGTTCTTCCTCTTGGAGGTAGGCTTGTTGTGTTTTTAAGTGGTGAAATTCCTCATGAGGTTTTGCCGACCAAAAAGGAGCGAATCTCGATTACAGGATGGCTTAGAAATATCGACTAGTGAAGGTTGATCAAAATCCTTTTGCTGGTTTTTCCAACCTGTATGGCAACTTTTTCAAAACTCGGACTTGAAAAGTAGACTTTGGGGTTGTTGGAAAAGCCATATTTTTCAAGGGGGTAGCCCAAAGAATTGGTGGTTAATTTTCCATTGCCATCCTCGTCATGAATGGCTGTGATCGCATACCTTCCTTCGGGAATATCTGATAAATCAAGTTCAATAGACTTGTTTTTTGGTTTGATCGAATAGCTTTTCATTGCTTTTTCGATTTGGTCTGGAAATCCTTTAGGGTCCGAAAATACTAAGACTCGAATCCAACCCTCGTCCGAATTCGCATGTTTGACCTGAAGAATTATCTCCGGAATAGAACCTTGAGTATTCAGGTTCAGGACTAAAATTGAAAGAATAAAAAGCCAATTCAGCATAAAGAATTAAAGGTTTGAATTCGGTTTAGTTTTCCGCTTTCAGTCCTTGCAAAATGCTTGCTGAAATAGAATTTTCGAGGCATTTCATATTTATGAAGAACTTCTTTTAGACGTTCTTTTAGGATTTTTAACCGACTGTTTTCGGTTGCTTCTAGAATTAGGACAATTTGTTCACCCAGTTTAGGGTCTTTTTCTCCGAAAAAGAAGAAAGAGGTTCCGGGATAAATTTCTTCCAATACTAGCCTGGACTTTTCTTCTAATAATTCCGGGCTATACTTGATCCCTGCAGAGTTAATCACAAAATCCGTTCTTCCTAACCAGATAAAAGAATTTATTGACCTAAGTTCAATTAGGTCATTGGTTTGTATGGGATCAGTTCCGCTCTTGCTTGATTTCACCCAAAGAGCGCCTCTATCGTCTTGCCCAATTTCAACGCCAGGAAGTGCTTGATAGAGAAGTTCGCTTTCCGAAATCCTAGCCAGAGCGATATGCGAAACCGTCTCCGTCATCCCAAAAGTCTGCCAGGCTGAAATTCCTTGATTTACGAGTTCCGATTTAAGGGAAGTGGAAAGAGGAGCACCCCCGATGATCAGATTCCGGATTTCCTTCAATTTCACACAGGAATCAGAATCTTGAAGTGTAGTTTCGACTTGAAGTGGAACCATGGCTGCAAAATCGAAAGTCTGATTTAGGCCGAGCAAGGGATTGGCTTTCGGTTCAACTAGGTAGATTTCACAATCCCAAACCATCGCCCGAACCAGCATCATTTTTCCCGCAATGAAGGAAGGGTTTAAGCAACAAAGGAGAATTGAGTTGGAGTCAATTCCAAAGAAGTCCCCCGTTCCTCGAGCACTTGCTATCATTTGATGACGAGAAAGCGAAATTTCCTTGGGAATGCCAGTTGAGCCTGAGGTGAATTGGGTAAAATGGTGTTCTCCTTGAAGCCAGCTTTTGCAAAAAGAAAAAGCTGCGATGGCATAATCGGGCAAAGCCAGACTTATTTTCTCAAAATCATTGACAGTAACAAAGACTTGATTTTCAAAATGAAGCTTAAACATCAAAAACAGCCGAGTTAGATTGACTTCAAAGAGATAACAAATTCCGCAGGAGAGGGTTATCTTGCACAAAAATGTGATTTTTAAACCAAACGATCATGATCAACTGGATTACCGCCAAAGAATACGAAGATATCACCTACAAAAAGTGCGACGGAGTAGCTCGAATAGCGTTTAATCGCCCCGAAGTACGAAATGCCTTCCGTCCAAAAACTACAGCTGAACTCTATGACGCATTTTACGATGCACAAGAAGATACCTCTATTGGGGTCATTTTATTGTCTGGAGAAGGACCTTCTCCAAAAGATGGAGGTTGGGCTTTTTGTTCCGGTGGAGATCAACGAGCTCGCGGTCATCAAGGGTATGTAGGTGATGATGGGTATCATCGATTAAATATCCTCGAGGTACAACGCTTGATTCGTTTTATGCCAAAAGTGGTGATTGCAGTGGTACCAGGATGGGCCGTAGGAGGAGGACACAGTTTGCATGTCGTTTGCGATCTTACTCTAGCCAGTAAAGAGCACGCAATTTTTAAACAAACCGATGCAGATGTGACCAGCTTTGATGGGGGCTATGGATCGGCATATTTGGCCAAAATGGTCGGTCAAAAAAAGGCAAGAGAGATCTTCTTTTTAGGCCGTAATTATTCTGCACAGGATGCATTCGATATGGGGATGGTTAATGCTGTCATTCCTCATGCAGAGCTTGAAGATACCGCCTACGAATGGGCGCAAGAAATTTTAGCTAAGTCACCAACTTCCATCAAAATGCTGAAGTTTGCGATGAACCTAACTGACGATGGAATGGTAGGTCAGCAGGTCTTTGCAGGGGAGGCAACACGTCTGGCTTACATGACCGAAGAAGCAAAAGAAGGTCGTAATGCATTTCTTGAAAAGAGAAAGCCAAACTTTAAGGATATCAAATGGATACCTTGATTTAGGCCAAGTAAAAATAGAGGCTGAAATTGAAAACTCAGCCTCTATTTTTTTGTAGGTAGGTTATGAAATTTGGAAACTGCTCTTTGAGATTTTCGGGTGGATTATCCCAAAACTTTCCTCAAAATATACTCTATAGAACGAGCAGCAAGCCGAGCTGTGGTATTGTCCTGATCAAATTTCGGATTCAGTTCTACGACGTCTAGGCTGATCAATTTTTTACTTTTCGCGATCAATTCAAAAACCTTAAAAGCTATTTGGGGATTGAAACCCATCGGAGAAGGAGCGGAAACACCAGGTGCAAATGCAGATGAAAATCCATCCAAATCGATGCTGAGGTAAACCTTATTTACCGAGTCCAAAAACCATATTATTTGCTCCTCGATATATTCCCAATTATTGAGACGAAAGTCCTCCATGACGAGGTATCGCGCATTTAATTTTGAAGCAGTTTGAAAAAGGGATTTTGGGTTTGCTGCTCGTTGAATACCTAAGGCGAGGTAATGGAAATTATCCGGGAATTCTTCGGCAAGTTGCAAAAACGGAGAACCAGAATGTGCCTTTCCATCAGCTAATGGACGCAAATCAAAATGAGCATCTAGGTTAATGATTCCGAGTTTTTCACCTTTTTCAGAAATGTATTGTTGAACTCCCCGCCCATGAGCGTATGCCAAGTCATGTCCACCACCTAATAGTACCGGGAAATGATGGCTTCTCAGCATATTCAAGGTAATAGTAGAAATAGCCTGATGAGAAGCTTCAAGGTCTTGGTTGATCGTGAAAATATCTCCGTAATCCAGAATCGGCAAATTGTCTGGAAGGTGATAGGCTACCGATCCCAGCATCTTTCGTATAGCTGCTGGTCCTTCCAATGTTCCCAACCGACCCTGATTTCGAATGACTCCTTCTTCACCGGCATATCCCAGAATCCCCACTTTTCGGTCTGAGCTCTTTACTAAGTTCAAATTAGCTTGTGTTTGGACTACTTGATGCCAATAGTCAATTGAGTCTGATTTACGTCCAGACCAATGGTAGGGGGAAGGATTTTGGTGAAGGTTCATAGGTGGGAATCGAATTTATTGTGTAATTGAAATGCAAGAATACATTCAAAATATAAATAAACCTATAGAGTTTATAGGTTATTAAAAATTTGATCAAAAACCTGCTCATTTACTAGATTTGGGACAGTGATTTTAAGTCTTGGATTTCGTTCCATTTCCCGCTGAATGGCTTCCATTGCCCCTTCATTTCTGGCCCATGCGCGACGGGAAATCCCATTGTTCACATCATAAAACAACATGGATTTTAGCCTTCTCTCCGCATCTTGACTGCCGTCCAAAACGAGTCCGAATCCTCCGTTGATTACTTCTCCCCAACCTACACCTCCTCCATTGTGAATGGAAACCCAAGTAGCTCCTCTGAAGCTGTCACCAATTACATTATGGATAGCCATATCAGCTGTGAATCGGCTGCCATCGTAAATATTGCTGGTTTCCCGATAGGGGGAATCTGTACCACTCACATCATGATGATCTCTCCCTAAAACAATTGGAGCAGATATTTCACCAGATGCAATAGCTTGATTAAAGGCGGTTGCAATTTTCGCCCGACCTTCCGCATCGGCATAGAGGATTCTAGCCTGTGAACCCACCACTAAGTTGTTTTTCTCTGCTTCTTCTATCCAAATAATATTGTCTTGTAATTGCTGTGCAATGGATTGGGGAGCTGACTTTTGGATTTCCCTGAGAACAGTAGCTGCGAGTTGATCCGTTTTTCTAAGGTCTTCTGAGTTGCCAGAGGTACAAACCCATCGGAATGGACCGAATCCGAAATCAAAACACATAGGGCCTAAAATATCCTGCACATAACTTGGGTATTTGAAATCTAGTCCATTGGGAGAAAAAACATCAGCACCTGCTCGGGATGCCTCAAGCAAAAAGGCATTCCCATAATCAAAAAAGTAAGTTCCTTTGGCGGTATGTCGATTAATTGCTGCAGCTTGTCTTCGTAATGATTCCTGGACTTTTTCTTTAAAGGCGATTGGATTTTCAGCCATAAGTTGATTGGCTTCTTCGAATGTAAGGCCTACTGGATAGTATCCACCGGCCCAAGGATTATGAAGGGATGTCTGGTCTGAACCGAGTTCAACAAAAATGTTTTCTTCATCAAATCGCTCCCAGACATCTACCACATTTCCTAAAAAAGCGATCGAAACTACTTCTTCCCCTTCCTTTGCATTTTTAACTCTTTGCACCAATTGGTCCAAATCTTCGATCAATTCATCTACCCAGCCTTGGGCATGACGCTTTCTAGCAGCTGCAGGATTGACTTCTGCGCAAACCGTTACACAGCCGGCGATATTGCCTGCCTTGGGCTGTGCTCCGCTCATGCCTCCCAGTCCTGCCGTTAGAAAAAGTTTACCTCTGGAAGTTTGCCCAGATCCCAATTTTTTCCGAAATGCATTCATGACCGTAATGGTTGTTCCATGTACAATTCCTTGAGGGCCGATGTACATGTAGGATCCCGCGGTCATTTGGCCATATTGCGTTACACCAAGTGCATTAAATCGCTCCCAATCATCTGGTTTAGAATAGTTTGGAATCATCATACCATTTGTTACAATGACTCTCGGGGCTTCCAGGGAGGAAGGAAAAAGTCCCATCGGATGACCGGAATACATGTGCAAGGTTTGCTCATCGTTCATTTCTGATAGGTATTTCATGGTAAGGAGATATTGGGCCCAGTTTTGGAACACGGCTCCATTTCCTCCGTAGGTTATCAATTCTTCAGGGTGTTGAGCTACTGCGGGATCAAGGTTGTTTTGAATCATGAGCATAATCGCCGCAGCCTGTTTAGATCGAGCAGGGTACTCCGTAATCGGACGTGCAAACATTTCATAATCCGGCATAAATCTGTACATATAGATTCTGCCGTATTCTTTGAGTTCCTCTAAAAATTCCTTGGCTAATGTTGCATGCCAATCCGAAGGAAAGTATCGTAATGCATTTTTTATTGCCAGTTTTTTCTCCTCATTTGAAAGAATGTCTTTGCGTTTTGGAGCATGAGAAAAGGAGGGATTCCGGTCTTTTTTTGGAGGAAGATTTGAAGGGATTCCTTGTATGATTTGATCTTGAAAGTTCATTTTGTTGAGAGTTAAAGGCTTGACTTCAGGTAATTTTCTAATTTTTCAATCTTCCAATTTTCCAATCACTCGGCTTCCTTTCTTCCACACTTCTTCCGGCTTCATCTTCCCTTGTTGATACAGAATCTCTCGGTAGTCTGAAGTAGGGAAAAGGATAAAATCTGCAAGTTGACCTGCAACTAATTTTCCGCGATCATGCAATCCAAGGGCTTCGGCTGCTCGGAAGGTTATTCCTGCGAAAACTTCTGCTGTGCCGAGTTTTCCGAAGGTGGCTAGAATCGATGCTTGAGCCAATAAATCACCCATGGGAGCTGATCCAGGATTCCAATCAGAAGCAATTGCTAAAGCCCCCCCTTGGTCAAGGAGTTTTCGGGCGGGAGTAAAAGAGCAACCTAATCCAATGGAGGCGCCTGGCAGGGCTACCGCAATAGTTGCAGACTTGGCCAAGTTTTCAATTTCAGCTTCTCCTGAAGCTTCTAAATGGTCTGCTGATTGAGCTCCGAATGCTACGGCCAACTTGGAACCACCGGTCGTAAATTGATCAGCGTGTACAGTGAGGTCAAATCCCATTTCCATGGCCTTTCGGAAATAGGAATTGATTTCTTCAGATGAAAAAGCACTTTTTTCGATGAAGGCATCTATCCGATTGCTAAGCTTTTCCTTTTTTAGAAACGGGAAAAGTTCATTGGAAATCAACTCCAAGTATTCGGAGTTTGAACCAGTAAAATCCTTGGGATTAATATGTGCAGCAAGACATGTGGAAATAATTGTGGCTTGAGAGAGACTCTTTGCTTCATGGATAGCCCTAAGCATTTTTAATTCTTCATCCACTGAAAGCCCATATCCACTTTTTACCTCGATGGTAGTCACTCCTTCAGAAAGGTGTCGATTGGCATTTTTGGCAGTGATTTGAGCTAATTCGGATTGATTTAGTTTCCGAGTTTGTGTCACCGTATCCCAAATTCCGCCTCCAGATTGGGCGATTTCGAGGTAGGTTTTTCCCGAATTTCGCATCGCAAAATCCTTGGCCCGACTTCCTCCAAAACAAAGATGGGTATGACAATCCACCAACCCGGGGAGAGCTACAAATTCACCGGCCAACTCAATAATTTCTTCCTTAGGAAATTGCCGATGAAGTTTTTCCCAGTTTCCTACTTGTAGAATTGTTGGTCCATCGATCAGAATTCCTGCTTGTTCAATGATTTCTAATTGATCGTCTTTTAGCGGTCCTTTTACAGGTAGACCGTTCAAAGTCACTACTTGGGTAATCGGGCCGATTAATTTTAGCTTTTTCATTGGAAGATTTCCTGAGTGTGCCTTATTAATAACTAAAAACTTTACTCCATTCTGTTTCAAAAGCTAAACCTTCTGATTCTGCTATTCTTTTGGCTAATTCGATCAGCTCTCCTGATTTGACGAGGTCAATTGCAGTTTCCATGTCCTCGTACATGATGCGATCTGAAACGATCGGTTCAATGTCCTGCCTGACTCGATTATAAAGAGCGGTCATGATTTTTCCTGACTTCAGCGGAGCATGGTAATCCATGGCTTGAGCGGCATAAAACAGTTCAATGCCAAGAATCTTTTCTACATTTTCAATCACTCTGAGGGCTTTGCGAGCACCAATACTTCCCATACTCACGTGGTCTTCTTGCCCTAGTGAGGTGGGGATCGAGTCTGCGGAAGCCGGAAAGCAAAGGCCTTTATTTTCCGAAGCCAAGGCTGCTGTGGTGTATTGCGGGATCATTAAGCCTGAATTAAGTCCCGTTTCTTTCAGCAATAGTTTTGGAACACCCGGTGTGTCGCCTTCGATGGAAAGATAAATTCTACGATCGGCAATATTTCCAATTTCAGATGCTGCAAGTGTTGCATAGTCCAAGGGTAAGGCAATGGGTTGTCCATGGAAATGACCTCCTGAAATAGTATGCTCTGCATCAAATACCACCGGATTGTCAGTTACTGAATTAATTTCAATTTCTAATGTATTCTTCAAATGCAAGTAAGCATTCCAGCTAGCCCCATGAACTTGAGGCATGCACCGGAGAGAATAGGGGTCCTGAACTCGCGTACAGTGAAGATGAGATGCGACGATTTCTGAGTCTTTCAGCAGGTTTAAGATCGTTTGGGCCACATGCTTATTTCCAGCATAAGGCCGGAGTTGATGAAGTTCTGCTGAAAAAGGCTTTACAGATCCCATAAGTCCTTCAAGCATCATGGCTCCACTAATATTTGCATGTGAAAGCAAATTGAATAATCGTTCTACCACTTTGATACCATGGGCAGCCATAAACTGAGTCCCATTGATTAAGGCAAGTCCCTCTTTTGGACCAAGCTGCAAGGGTCGTTTGTCGAATTGGTCCAAAACCGTATCGGTTCGTTCCATTTTACCTTGGAAGTGAACTTTTCCCAAACCGATTAAGGGTAAAAACAAGTGTGATAAGGGTGCCAAATCACCCGATGCCCCAACTGAACCTTGAATCGGAACCACCGGAATGATGTCTTTCTCCAACATCCAGATGATTCGCTCCACGGTTTCCAATCGAATTCCGGAAAATCCCTGGGCTAAAGCATGGATTTTCAGCACCAGCATTAGCTTGGATATTTCAAGATCAACGGATTCGCCTACTCCTACCGCGTGACTTTTCAAGAGGTTTTCTTGAAGGGTTTTTGTGTCTGATGCTGAGATTTTGGTCGTGCAAAGTGGCCCGAAACCCGTGTTGATTCCATAAACAATGGCATCGCCTTGAGCTATTTTTTCTACAGCTTGAGCAGAGGTTTGGATTTTTTGGAGGGTCTCTGGGCTTAGAATTCCCTTTATTTTTTTTCTGGCCAATCCAAGAGCGATGGAAGCGCTGAGTTTGTCTTGTCCGTAATGGAAGATATTCATGGTTGAGTTAATCTTAAGGGTTTCTAAAAAACCAGGAAGGTTTTGAATAGATGTTGAAAATCTTATTTCATTAAACCTTCGAGGTCTGCAAGACCTCAAAGGTTCAGTAAAATTACTTCTTTCTTTTGATGCTTTTTGATACTATTATTGTCAATAAATGATAACTGTAGAGCATCAATGGAATTAAGGCACCTGAATTATTTTCAGGCAGTAGCGGATGAGTTGAATTATCGAAAAGCAGCAGATCGACTTTTTATTTCACAACCTGGGCTTAGTAGGCAGATCAAACAACTGGAGGAAGAATTGGGAGTTCAGCTCTTTGAACGAGATAAAAAACATGTGGAGCTTACAGCTGCTGGGAAGTTTTTAAAGGGAGAAGTCGACTTTGTCTTGAATCATTTAGAGACAACTAAACAGCAACTTTTACAAATCGCAAATGGAAGGGAAGGAGAGCTTCGAATTGGATTTTTGGGTTCTGCATCCAATCAGGTACTTCCCGAATTGCTAAAAAAAATTAACCAGAATTTTCCCAAAGTCACGACGAGCCTAGAAGAACTGAGTAATCAAGTTCAGGTGGAAATGATTCAAAAAGATAAGTTGGATTTAGGTTTTGTTCGCATGGCTTCTGTGCCAGATGAATTAGAAATGAAGTCAGTTTATCGGGATACGTTTTCATTGGTGGTTCCTGTTAACCATCCGGTTACTGTGAAAAATTTCACCAGTGTCGGTCAATTTGCCAACGAGTCTTTTATTCTATTTTCTTCAGATTATTCGAATTTCTATTACGAACAAATCTTAGGAATCTGTCGAGATTCGGGATTTTCACCGCGAATAAAACACAAGTCGGTTCATGCACTGACCATATTCCGATTGGTAGAAAACGGACTCGGCGTAGCTATTGTCCCCAGTTCCTTGAAGGAAGGATATGATTTGAACGTCCGATTTATGGAAATTCCTGGGACTTCCAGATTTACGGAGTTATCTGTGATTTGGAAACCTGACAATCGAAACCCTGTTTTGGGGAAAGTTCTTGAGATCGTTTAATGAATTTGAGCGTGTAGAATTGGGGAGGATAGTTGGTAATCCAAACTCTTTAAAATTCCCCAAGTACACTTTTCACCTTTTCTTTTACCTGCTTTAGAATCTCCACATTTTTAGGACTTGAGGATTCTATTTCGATGATTTTTGGTCTCAAGCTGGGGGTGTAGAAATTCAATAAAGCCGCTTCCAATTCGTCCTGATTTTTGGCTAAGCTATACTCAAAGCCAAATTCTGCAGCCAAGTGGGATGCATTTAACTTTTGGGAAGTTTCAAAAAACTCCTCTAATTCCGGTTGCTTTGATGGTCCATCAATGATCCTGAAAATTCCTCCAGCATGATTGTTCAATAGGATAACCCGGAGGTTGGGAATGTTGTAGTTGTGCCAAAATGCATTGCGATCATAGAAAAAAGCCATGTCTCCAGTGATCAGCGTTACGGGTTCTTTGGTCGTAAATGTGCAACCAACCGCGGTGCTATTGCTTCCATCGATGCCACTTGTGCCTCTATTGCAGATGATTTCTTGGTTCCTTTTTCCTAGAAAATTCACGTACCTAACCGCCATTGAATTGGCTAAATGAATCTTAGAGAATGGAGGTATTTTTTTCAGAACTCGATGCAAGGCTAGATATTCTCCGAACTCAACCGATTCAAATATTTCGGGTAAGGCAGCCTGTACTCTTTTTTCTAAGCTCATCCAATTTTGTGCAAAATTACCCTCTTGAGTAGGTAGGTTTTGCGAGAGCCAAGTGAAAAAGCCCATGGGTGAACAAGCCAAGATTCGTGTCAGGTGTTGAAAGGTATCTTTAGATTGCCCATCGGGCTGAATATGCCAATGAGAACAGGATTGTTTCCGCAGAAATTGCTTGAGCGACTTCGAAATCACTGATTTTCCAAACGTAATCACGAGATCTGGAACAAGCTCTGCATGTCGCTTTTCATTTCCTAACCAATGATCATGAAGTGAAATGCTCTGCTCACCTTGAAGGTTTGAAATCGAATCTGAAACAATCACCACCTGTTTGTTTTTGGCAAGTTGATCAAGCAAAGTTTGAAGTTGTGGATTTGGTTTTTGTTGACCAGGAACAATCATTAATCGCTTTACCTCTTGAAGGCGGTTTTTAATGTGTCTTAGGCTCTCCTCACTCAGTTGAGTCTGGCTTGTCACAAGCGTGAATTCTCGTGGAATTTCAGGGTATTCAAATTTTTCTCCTTCTGTAGGATAAAATGGTTCGCGAAGTGGAATATTGATATGAACAGGTCCAGCAGGAAATTGCTTACTTAAGTTGATGGCTTCATTCACGATTCTTCCTGCATGCCAAACCTGATCTTTTTGCTTAAAGGAATCCGGAAATCGGAATGATTTTTTGACATGTTTTCCATAGACTTCCTCTTGGAAGATCGTCTGTCCGTCCCATTGATCAATCCATTCAGTAGGTCGATCTGCTGTTAAAATTAAAAGAGGGATTTGTTGAAAAAAGGCCTCTGAAATGGCAGGAAAGTAATTTAACGCTGCAGAGCCGGAAGTGCAAACTAGCACCACCGGCTGACCTAACTGTTGAGCCATTCCCAAAGCGATAAATGCAGCCGCTCGTTCATCTGGAATCGTTCGAGCATGGATTTCAGGATGTCGGGCAAATGCCAAAGTCAAAGGAGCGCAACGCGAACCTGGAGAGAGGATGGCATTTTGTATGCCTTTTTTGGCACAGATGGCCACCAAATCGAGAATAGGCTGAATGATCAAGCGCTTTGATTTTTGATGAATTTACCGATGATATCGCACTTCATTTCTGTCTCCTCCCATTCTTTTTCTGGGTCTGAATCTTCAGTAACCCCAGCTCCCGCAAATAGAATTACCTGATCGTTTTGAAAGTTGGCAGTTCTTAAATTGACATAAATGGAAGTCTCGGATTCAATATTAACTGGACCAATAAAACCGGCGAAAAAGCTTCTGTCAAACTTTTCTTTTTCCTTCAAAAATTCATGGGCTTCCTTTCTTGGCATCCCACAAACGGCAGAAGTAGGGTGGAGGAGATCCAGCATGACAGAACCCAGTTGGGGAAATCCTGTGGATTTCATGTCTACTTTGAAGTCTGTCCGTAGGTGGAGAAGATTTCCAGCCTGTATGGTTTTAGGCCCATGTTCCTCATATTCTCGAAGCCTGATTTTTTTGAAACAGTCCACAATATACCTTCTCACCAGTGCCTGCTCTTCAATTTCTTTTTGAGTCCAAGCTGCGGATTTATTGGGGTTGTCTCCTTTCACCGCTTGAGTTCCTGCCAACGCCATAGTGAAGAAAAAGTCACCTTTCGTTTCGATCAGTACCTCTGGTGTTGCGCCCATCCAAGTTCCCAATTGAGGGACATGGAAAAAATTTACAAATGAATTTGGATAGGATTCGATGAGTTCAAAAAATGTTTTTGCCAGGTCAAAACCCTCCGGTAAGGGAAGAGATTTGGTTCGCGCAGGTACAATTTTTTCAAGATTCCCATTTCCAATTTCTTCCAAACCTGAGTTGACCAAGGAAATAAACTCCTCTTTTTGACTCCCTCCCCAAGTGCTATTTTCAAATCTTGAGATTTGAATTCGGAGTAGTTTTTCAATACTCGCTTTGGTACTTTCTGAATTTGCCAAATTGGATTGAACCCAGGAAGGCAATTCCTCAGGCACTATTGGACTAGCTAGGTCAAACTTAAAATATTGGTTGGCTTGGATAAAAAATCCTTTTCGGTCTTCTTGATCTGCGAAGGGATGTAAAATAAAGCCTGCAGGAAGTGATTCCAGATTTAATTCTACTCGATTGGGTTCTTGACGATCATCCAAGATAAACTCCACGGTATTGGTTCGAGGCTTTCTCCATAATGCAAAAGAGCCACCTGAAAGGAGCCCATGATGTAGGAGCATTTGGATCGCCTCTAGATGTGAAATTGCAGGAATGGTATCCGTTAAATTCATTTTTTATCCAAAATTGCCATCGTAATTCTGCTGATACAGCACAACTGATCGGCATTGTTATATATTTTTATTTCCCATACCTGGGTGGATTTTCCCAGATGAACTGGTTTTGCAATCCCTTTGACTACACCCTCTCGTACGGATTTTAGGTGATTAGCGTTGATTTCTAGACCCACACAAATTTGTTGATTTAAATCAAGGGTCAATGATGCAGCGACACTTCCTAGAGTCTCTGCCAATGCAACGTTAGCTCCTCCATGTAACAGGCCAAATGGCTGTATGGTTCGATGATCCACTGGCATTGTAGCTTCCAAAAAATCATTCCCAATTGCAGTGAATTTAATTCCAAGGTGGTCAACCATGGAAGAAATTCGAGGCGTATTTAACTGTTCTAGGGAGGGTTTGGAAACAAAAACCATTAGAATCTGGGCTAAATGAAGTTTATTTGGGCTTTGGACAAAAATAAAGAAACTTGAACCGAAAAAAAATTTACCTAGTCAGACACGGTCAAACCGATTTTAATCTTCAGGGGGTAGTTCAGGGTAGCGGGATAGATGCGCCTATTAATGCTACAGGACAAGCCCAAGCGAAGGCATTTTTTGAGTCATATCATAAGGTTGCCTTTGACCAATTATATCATACTGCACTTATTAGAACCAAGCAATCTATTCAAGGATTTATTGATCTGGGGATTCCGACACAAGCACTTCCGGAACTTAATGAGATATCTTGGGGTGATTTTGAAGGAACTCCAATGACCCCCGAAGAAGGGGAATATTACCAGCATATGCTACATCAATGGCAACAAGGAAATTTGGATTACGCAATTGCTGGAGGAGAAAGCCCAAATCAGGTAGCAGAAAGAATCAGAAGAGGGATTTCCAAGTTGCTTCAAGGTCCTGGAGAAACTCTTTTAGTGTGCATGCATGGTCGTGCGATGCGAATATTTCTGAGTTTGATTTTGGAAAAAGATCTTAAGGATATGGATCAATTTGAACATCATAATCTATGTCTTTATCTACTTAATCAGCAGGAAGACGGGTCATTTGTAGTTGAAAAATTTAATGACCTGGAGCACTTACAAAAGTTGAAGGCGCTTTAACTCCCCTAGAGGTTTTCTTTTTTGGAGTGGAATCATCCTCGGAATGAGCGATCAGTTGAGTGATTAACTGTTTGTTTTCAGTGAGGTCATACACTCGAAAAGCCAACTGTTGCAGTTGAATCTTATCAGCTCCGAGGTTGATCAAAAATTCACCCATCATGCACTCATCAAAATTGGAAAAGGGGATTTCGATGAAAAGTGCGAGTTCGGAATTGCCTTCGTAGGACTTGGTCTCAAAGAAAGAAGAAAATTGAGCCTCAATCTGGGAAAGACTGATTTTAGCAGATTTGAGATCTTTTTGTTTAAAAAGAAGTAAAAAAGTTTTAGGCTCAGGATCTTTTGCAAATCCTGAGAAGCAGCAAGTCAGAAAGAAGAATAGTACTGCTAACTTTTTCATAGCCGTCAATATAAAAATAAAAGTCAGGCCAAGTCAATATTGTTTGAGAATCTTCTCTTGGTCAAAAAAAAAATCCCCGATTAATCGGGGATTTATGATTTAAGCTTTCGCTGATTTTCTTTTTGTTTTTACAGTTTCGTCTTCAACTTCATCTTCGACGCCTGCAAGGATTCTTCCGCAATGTTCACAAACAATAAGTTTTTTCTTTTCGCGGATATCAGCCTGTCTTTGGGGAGGAACTGTGTTGAAACAACCACCGCAAGCTCCTCTTTTCACCATTACTACAGCAAGACCGTTCTTGGCATTTGCTCTGATCTTAGTGTAGGACTTGATAAGTCTGTCTTCTACTTTTTTGGAAGCTTTCTCACGATCAGCCATCAACTTAGCTTCTTCAGATTCACTTTCCGAAACGATGGTTGATAGTTCGTCTTTCTTAAGATCAAGATCTTTCTGACGATCTTTCATCAAGTTGCTGAGTTGGTCAAGATCGGCCTTTTTGTTGTCGATTTTAACTCCAGTCTCAGCAATTTTCTTCTTAGAAACTTGAATTTCTAAATCCTGAAGCTCAAGCTCTTTTGTGATCGCATCATATTCACGGTTGTTTCTAACATTCATCTGCTGATCTTGATACTTTTTGATCAGTTTTTCAGATTCTTTAATGTTTTCCTTGTGTCGTTTGATGTCTTCCTCAAAAGCCTCTATGTCTCTTTGGAATTTTTCTAGACGAGTTTCGTAGCCTGCTATTTCATCCTCAAGGTCTTGAACCTCTTCTGGGAGAGCTCCCCGTACTTTAATGATGGCGTCAAGTCTTGAATCTATAAGTTGAAGGTTGTAGATAGCTTCGAGTTTCTGTGCTACTGTACTTTCCATGTACTATCGGTAGGATGTGGGATTTGTGACTACTTTTGACAAATAGAGTGCAATATTAGGAAATTTTATTGACAAAAATTCGGCAATTAAATCTTTTGTAAAAATTTCACTTTCATAATGCCCGATATCGCAAAGGACCAATTGATCTTCTGCATCAAAGAATTCATGATATTTCACGTCCGCGGTGATAAAAATATCGGCTTTAGCTCTTTTCGCTTCCGAAAGTAAGAAAATTCCCGCTCCCCCGCACACTGCTACACGTTGAATTGGTTTATTTATAAATGCAGTATGCTTGATGACAGAAAGATTCATCTTCTCTTTTAATGCATCCAAAAAATCATTCTCGGAGAGTGGTGTGGGTAATTCTGCGATCATTCCTGCACCAACTTCCTGATTTTCATTTTCTAAGGGCTGGAGGTAATAGGCTACTTCTTCATAAGGATGGGAAGACCTCATCGCCGAAAGTACTTTTCCTTGAAGATAATGAGGGAGAATGACCTCGATTCTAATTTCTGATTCTACATGAGGGACGCCTCGAGTTCCGAGGTGTGGGTTAGCTCGATCAGATGGAGTAAAGGTGCCACTCCCTTCCACTTGAAAGGAACAATCCTTGTATTCTCCGATTTGCCCGGCACCAGCCTCAAAAACTGCTTGAAGCACTTGGTCTTTATGTGATGGCGGAACAAAAAATACCAATTTAGAAAGTGCTTGACGTTTGGGTTGAAGAATTCTGGTGTTAAGAAGTCCTAATTGATCACAGATTCGCTTATTGACTCCAGTTGCTACATGGTCGAGATTGGTGTGGATCGCATAGATGGAAACGTCGTTTTTGATGGCTTTGAGGATGGTTCGTTCGACATAATTTTTCCCAGTCAAACTCTTCAAACCTTTAAACACAATCGGATGATGTGCAATAATCAGGTTTGCTCCAAGTTCGATAGCTTCGTCTACAACCTTCTCTGTACAGTCAAGCGTTGAAATCACTCCTGTTACTTTTGCATTTCTATCCCCACAAATCAAGGTTGCATTATCATAACTTTCTTGGTAGGCTGGTGGAGCCCATTGTTCCAAGACCTGAATGATTTCCTGAATTCGGTGTCCCATATTTTTCTTTTCTTTGATCAAAATTAGTAATTCTGGTTAATGCCTTGGTATTCTATTCTTCTCGCTCCTTTTGCCTTGATCTATTTCGGGATTACCTGGATGCGAAATTTATTTTTTGATTGGGGAATAGTAAAAAGTGAAACTGCTCCCATTCAAACTCTTGTGGTTGGAAACTTGTCAGTTGGCGGAACGGGTAAAACACCCATGGTGGAATATCTAATCAACAATTTAAGCCAAAACTATTCCTTGGCAGTATTGAGTAGAGGATATGGCAGGAAAACCAAAGGGTTTTTGCAAGCTGAAGCAAATTCTACCCCGGAATCAATAGGAGATGAGCCCCTGCAGATTCACCATAAGTTTCATGGACAAATACCAGTTTTTGTTGGTGAGGATCGCTTGAAGGCGCTTCAAATCATTCATTCAAAACATCCTCAAATCAATTTGGTGATTTTAGATGATGCTTTTCAGCATCGGAAACTTTTGCCTCATTTTTCAATATTGCTGACTCCTTACGATCGGCCATTTTTTAAAGATTTCTTGATGCCTTTGGGGAGACTTCGAGAAGCAAGAACAGGTGCAAAACGAGCAGATTTGATAGTTGTGAGCAAAACCCCTCACGTCCCAAATCCTAACAAAAAAGATGCTATCAAGTCTTCTATTCAAAAAATTGTTGGATCAAAGAATGTAATGTATTCGAAATTGGACTATGGGGTGCCATATGCAATCAACTCTCTGGATAAATTCAAGGATCAGCCTGTGATTTTGGTTTCCGGATTGGCTGATGATCGCTTGTTTCAAATGTACTGTGGCGAAAATTTCAGAGTAGTCCACGCATTTCATTTCGCGGACCATCATGATTATTCGGAAAAGGATGGGCTTGAAATCCTTAGATGGATCAATAAACAATCCCAAGAAACTCCCGTAATCCTTACCACAGAAAAAGATTCCCAAAAACTTAAATTGCTAGCGAAACAGGGATTTTTGGGGGAAATTCCGATTTTTGCCCTTCCGATTACCGTCAAATTTGCCCCTAACGAAGAGGAACTGCTATTGTGCTCGATCAGAGAAAAAATCCGTATTCCACAATGAACTTGAAAAAACTCATACTTGCGGTGATTTTTACCGTCATGGCAGTTTTCTCAGCCTGGGCTCAGCGACCAATTCCACAGCAGCAGGGGCAATCTTCGGGTTTTCCTGCTGTTAATCGATCCGAAAGGCAGTTAGTGAATCCTGATGAGCAAGAACAGGATACTGGAAGGAAGGCATTGTTGGATGATAGTACACGGCAGGTTTATGGCCCTAAAACTTCGCTTTTTTTCTTTGAGAAAGATCTCAAGCGAAATTCCCTCAAGCTTTTTGAGCAAGATACCTCTCTTACCAATTTTCACAATTATGATCCAGTTGCGAAAAGTGGCTGGAAATACCAGGATCTGGGGAATATTGGAAGTGCTTCCCAATCCATCTTTTTTGAGGCTCCGGAAGTAATTGGAACTCGCTCGGGACTCCATGCTTATGATTTGTATTTTAAAGACCCTGCCAAAAGAAGGTATTTTGATACAAAGTCACCCTTTACAGAAATGTCAGCATTTTTTGGTGGAGGAAACCGGAATTTACTGGACATCACCTTTGCCCGTAATGTCAATCCAAGATGGAATTTGGGCTTTGAATTTTCCACCTATCGAGTTCGAAAAACCCTCAATCCAGTCAATCGAGACGATCACTTAGCCAATCAAAATTCTTATGCATTTCATACCAATTATCGATCTGAAAATGGTCGATATTGGATTTTAGGGGCTTTTTCTAGAATGAAGCATGTCGTAAGTGAAATCGGGGGGATCATTCCTCCTGAGGTTGATTCTACCTCCCTGTATTTCACCTATGAGGATGCCAAAGTTTGGCTTCAAAATTCCCAAGCTCGGGACCTTAGACAAGATTATCATGTGTATCATGAATACAAGCTTGGTAATGGTTTACAAGTCTATCATACCCTTGACCGAAAGAATCAAAACGTCTTGTTTTTTGCAGATCTCACTACGTCGGATTCACTCTTTTTTCCAAAAACCAGATTAATCAATCCAGATACCACACTACAGCAACAGGATTTTGCCGAGTGGAGAAATGAATTTGGGATTAAAGGCTCATTCAAAGGCTTTTATTACAATACTTTCGTCAAGTTTCGGAACGGAAGAATGCGAAGTCCTTCGTATGAATCAGGAGATTTGAGATTCAATGAATTGTACTTGGGAGGTGAATTAATAGGGAAGATTTCTGAGCAATGGTCAGTCAGCGCGGATGGAGAATATTTGGTTCCCGGAAATTTTAGAATTCATGGTATTTTCAATTCTCCGTGGCTTGATTTGGAATATACCAAATCACTGTTTCAACCTAATGCTATCCAGACACGATTTTTTGGAAATCATTTCGAATGGGAATCCGAGTTTGTCGACACCGGTTTAGATCAAATCAAGGGAACGATCAAGCTTGATATCAAGTCTATTCAACTTAGACCTTCTCTTACTCTTAATCGAATCAACAATTACATCTATTTTGATGAGGCATTTTTACCTCAGCAAACTTCAAGTAGCGTCGTCATGTTAATGCCTAGTTTGAAGGCTCATGTTCCAGTCGGTAAAAAATTCAAATGGGATACAGAAGTAATTTTTACGGCTGTTTCGGGTGAAGAAAAGGATGCTTTTAGAATCCCTGCCTTAATGGGAAATACAAGATTTTATTTTGACAGCCCTGCTTTTAACGAAAATGTGTACGTCCAACTAGGAGTTGATTTACGTTATCGATCAGGATATTTCGCACCGGCGTACATGCCAGCGATGCAGCAGTTTCACCTTCAAAATAGATTTGATGTTTATGCCTATCCAGTGGCTGATGTTTTTCTGGATTTTAGAATTAATCGTACTCGAGTCCTTTTCAAATACAATCATTTAAATGCGGGAATGTTAAATCGCGAGGGATACTTTGTTACTCCTGATTATACAGGCTATCGATCTTTCCTAGATTTAGGAATTACTTGGTATTTGTTTGATTGATCAAGGGAGTCCTTCCGATTTGTTTTATACTCTGAAATATCATTTACCTGAGGAGAAATTCTAGTTTAAAATAACCATGAGCTGGGAAGAAAGTACAAGGCAAAAAATGCTACACCTTAAATTACCGACTGATCCAAGGTGGGTAAATATTGCTCAGATGCAAATTGAAGACATTTTGGTTGATCATGCCTATTGTGAGCAGAAGGCCGCATCTTCATGTATCAGTTTGATTGTTCGTTTCAATGATTTGGAAGAATTGGTGGATACCTTGACTCCAATTGTGGCGGAAGAATGGGGGCATTTTGAGCGAGTCATGGATCAGCTCAAGAAAAGGGGATTGAAATTTGGGCCTCAGCGAAAGGATGAATACGTGGCCAAACTCAATGAATTTGTGAAAAAAGGAGGAAGTCGGATGCAGCAATTGACTGAATACTTGTTAATGAATGCCTTGATAGAGGCCAGAAGTTGTGAACGGTTTAAACTTTTGTCCCAAAACATCGAGGATTCAGATTTGCAAAAGTTCTATTATGAGTTGATGATTTCTGAAGCAGGTCATTATGTAACCTTTATCGAAATGGCCAGGAAATATTATGATCCAGAAAAGGTTAATAAACGCTGGCAAGAATGGCTGACTTATGAAGCTGAAGTTTTGAAAAACATGGAGCTTAGAGGAGATCGAATGCATTGATTTTTATGAAATGCTAGATTTATTGAAATGAGGTTTTAGAAGTTTTAATGACCATTGATCCAGTAGAAAACTTCAGATTCCATTTCAATTTCTTATAATTAGCAAGATTACAGTTGAATATTAAACCAACCTGTTCCAAAACGAACACACTATGAATTTGATCGAAAATGTCCGGGAGGCACTTACTTCGGTAAAAGTAAACCTACTTCGAACCGTTCTCACAGGAGCTATTATTGCTATTGGAATTTCTTCCTTGGTGGGAATGCTAACTGCCATTGATGGGATCAAAGCACAGATTGCAGAGAGTTTTGCTGGATTGGGAGCGAATTCATTTGATATTCAAAATCGTGGCTTCAACGGTGGCAGGGTAGTTCAAGAAGGTAAAACCGAGAAATCGTATCCTTCTATTACCTTCCGAGAGGCATGGAAATTTAAAGAGGACTATACAGCGATCGGTCAAGCGACTGTTTTTACTACTGTATCGGGTGCGGCTGAGGTGAAACGTGGATCAAAGACAACCAATCCTAACACTCGAGTAAGAGGTGCGGATGAAAATTATTTGTCCATCAAAGCAATCAAATTAGCCAAGGGTAGGAATTTTAGCCAAATGGAGATTCGATATGGTACTGCAGTGGCTATCATCGGAAAAGAAATGGAAGAGACCTTGTTTGAAAGCAATGAGGATCCCATGAATCAAAAGATTAATATGTTTGGCCGTCCTTACACGGTCATTGGTGTTCTTGAAAAGCAAGGCGGTGTAGGAAGAGATCAAGGAGCTGATCGACAGATTTTGATCCCAGTTGAAAATGCTTCTAGACTGGATCAACGAGGTACGTTCAATTACCGAATCACGGGAGTTGCTTCTGATCCAGGGAAACTCGAATACGAAATGGGCCAAGCAACAGGAATTATGCGGAAAATCCGTCAGGATAGAGTGGCTCAGGAAGATTCTTTCGAGTTAACCAAAAGCCAATCTGTAGCAGAGAGTTTGGAAGAAGTTGCTGGTTATTTGAGAATTGGAGGATTTGGGATTGGATTTATTACGCTTCTTGGCGCTTCCATTGGGCTTATGAATATCATGCTTGTTTCTGTCACGGAGCGAACTCGAGAAATCGGGATTCGAAAGGCTCTTGGGGCAACTCCTCACCGAATAAGACAACAATTTTTGATGGAGGCGATCACCATTTGTGTGGTGGGAGGTCTTTTTGGAATGATGTTAGGAATTGGAATAGGGAACATCATAGCCAATTTTATAGGCCCGGGAGGATTTTTGGTTCCTTGGTTATGGATGATCATTTCCTTTTTCATTTGTATTGCGGTGGGATTGATCGCGGGATACATCCCTGCATCCAAGGCTAGTAGACTTGATCCAATAGAGTCTTTGCGATACGAATAAATGGAATGAAAAGAATTCAGAACCCCAAGCTTGATTTCAATTTCGGGCTTGGGGTTCTTTTTTTGATCTATTTTTATTCCTTGAGAAAAGCAAAATTTTTAAAGAAGTCCGCCAAGAACATCTTATTTTTCTGGTATGAATACGCATGAATACGACGCAATAGTAGTTGGCTCGGGAATTTCCGGAGGATGGGCTGCCAAAGAACTTTGTGAAAAAGGATTAAAGACCCTCGTATTGGAAAGAGGTCGTCAAGTGGAGCATTTGAAAGATTATCCCACCATGACTTCTGCCCCTTGGGAAATGCCTCATCGCAATCGGATGCCCTTGGCTGATGAAAATCAAAATCCTGTCGTCAATCGCTGTTATGCCTATGCGGAGGATACTCAGCATTTTTTTGTAAAAGATACTGAGCATCCTTATGTTCAAAATAAGCCATTCGATTGGGTGAGGGGCTATCAGGTGGGGGGTAAATCCCTCATCTGGGCACGTCAAACTCAGCGCTGGAGTAAATATGATTTTGAAGGGCCAGCTAGAGATGGTTTTGCGGTGGATTGGCCCATTCGATACGATGATATCGCCCCTTGGTACAGTTATGTTGAGCGATTTGTGGGGATCAGCGGCAACTATGATGGCTTAGATACGCTGCCCGATGGAGAATTTCTCCCCCCATGGGAGATGAATTGTGTTGAAAAGGAAATCCAAAAGCGGATTCTGGAGGCGTATGGAGATCGGAAATTTGTCATCGGTCGATGTGCTCATCTCACCAAGCCAAATGAGGTTCACCTGGCTCAGGGAAGAGGTCAATGTATGGCTCGAAATCAATGCTACCGCGGCTGTCCATTTGGTGGGTATTTTAGCTCAAACTCCTCCACGCTTCCTGCAGCAGCGAAAACAGGAAATCTGACTATCCGTCCTGATTCCGTCGTACATTCCGTGATTTGGGATGAAGAAAAAGGAAAAGCTACCGGGGTGAGAGTCATTGATCGCATAACCAATCAAGCCACTGAATACTTTGCTAAGGTCATTTTTTTAAATGCGGCCTGTCTAAATACAAACCTTATTTTGCTCAACTCGACTTCGACAAGATTTCCAAATGGACTAGGAAATGATGCTGGTGTTTTGGGAAAATACATTGCTTTCCATAATTACAGAGGGACACTCAGTGCTGGTTTTGAAGGCTTTGAGGATAAGTATTACTATGGCAGAAGGCCTACTGCGGTGATGCTTCCTAATTTTAGGAATGTCCAGAAGCAGGAGACAGATTTTCTTCGGGGTTATATGTCCTTTTACACAGCAGGTCGGTCAGGCTGGGGAGGAGCAAGGGATATTCCTTTTGGTGCTGAATTTAAAGAGGCTAATTCCGTCCCAGGACCTTGGTCAGTTTTTATGATGATGCAGGGGGAAACCATTCCGAAAGAAAGTAATCAAGTAACTCTCAGTACTTCGTTATCAGATTCCTGGGGAATTCCTCAACTTCAAGTGGACGTGGATTATGATTCGAATGATGAAAAACTACTTCAGGACTTTTTGACCCAAGGAGAGGAAATGCTGACCAAGGCAGGTTGCATCAATATTCGAAAATCAGATAGTAAGCAGGCTCCAGGACTTGATATCCATGAAATGGGTGGAGCAAGAATGGGCAGGGACCCAAAGACCTCGATCTTAAATGGATTCAATCAAATGCATTTCGCTCCAAATGTTTTTGTGACTGACGGAGCAGCAATGACTTCCACCGGGACGCAAAACCCTTCGATTACCTACATGGCATTGACCGCTCGTGCAGTAGATTATGCGGTGAAGGAGTTGAAAAAGGGGAATTTAAAGTAAGGGAGTTGGATGATAAGTGGGGAGTCAGGAAGTTTTGAGGAAATGGTACTCTTCCAAACCCCCAACTCCTATACTTCTTGCCTTTCGAGTAATTTTTTTAGGTCTATTCCTGACATTTCCGAAATTTCAAATCGATATCTATCAAACCCAAAACCTAACCTTTATGAAAAAAATAGTACGAATTCTGGTGTTCCTATTTGTTCTTCCGATCGCAGGATGGGCAAATCTGACTAACCCTCCAACGCCCGGAAAATACAAACTCGTGATCGAAGGATTTGACTGGGGGCCTGCGGTCAGTAAAGTTATTCTTCAAGATGCCAATCCTACCAAAGAAACCAACTCGGCTGATTTTGAAGTCTTTGTCACTCGATCTTCTTCCTTAGGCGAAATACCAGCGTCTCAGGCTTCTGGTAAGCGTAACATCGTTTATTCTTATGCTTCTGATGAAAACGGAAACCGAAAAGATGACGGTACTCATTTGACCTTAGTACTTTCCGTTAGTCCAGTTAACCCTTTGGGTTCAGGTATCCAATACCTAAGAATGGGGAACCGTGCTTCCAATGTTTGGATCGATTATGGTGTGACTGTCATTCATACCAAGTCAGGTAAAAGCTGGGCAGAGGAATCTGGCCGAATCCGTCCAATCGTCGATGATTTTGACCTTTCCGGCAAATTCACCTATGAGAATACGACCTTGACTTATGGTGCTTTTTCTCCAAAAAATCTAAAGGCTAAAGCTCCTTTGATCATCTGGTTGCATGGTGGAGGTGAAGGAGGAACAGATCCGACCATCGCCTTGATGGGAAATAAAGCCTTTAATTATGCCTCTCCAGAATTGCAAGTTTTGTTTGGAGAAGGAGCATTTGTCTTGGCTCCTCAGACTCCAACTTTTTGGATGAATGCCGGTGAGGGAATGACTCGCGGACAAACAAATGACATCTACAATGCCGCTGTTTTTGCTTTGATTCAGGACTTTGTAGCCAAGAATCCAATGGTAGATCCGACTCGAATTTATGTTGGTGGTTGTTCAAATGGTGGCTATATGTCCCTAAAATTGATCCTGGAACATCCGGATTATTTTGCTGCTGGTTACATTTCTGCTTTGGCGTATAACAATGAGTTTATCTCAGATGCGCAAGTGCAAAAGATCAAAAATGTACCCATATGGTTTGTGCATGCCAAAGATGACATGACCACCAAGCCAAATGAGACGGTGGTTCCTTTGTATCATCGGTTGAAGCAGGCCGGTGCTAAAAATGTCTACTTTACCTATTATGACAATGTTCATGATATTACAGGCTTTTACGGGGGAGAAAATTTCCGATACAATGGACATTGGTCATGGATTTACTCTCATGCTAATGTCGCAAGAACCGATTTTGATGGCTCTCCTGTGATGCTCAATGGTCGGCCTGTGACCATCATGGAATGGATGGCAGCGCAGAAAAAGAAAAAGTAATTCACTATCCAGAAATCTTCTCATAGACTAAAATATAGAACGATTTTTCACGCTAAGACCTGTCAAGTTTCGAAACCTGACAGGTCTTTTTTTTCGTAAACTTGGCCTATGCAATCATCCGAATTAATTACTAATGATTGGGCTTCCAAAGCTGAAAAACTGGGAAGATTAAGTCCAGAAATGCTCGATCTGATTTATAGGAGAAAATGGTTTAAATTGTTCGTTCCACAGGAGCTGGGTGGTTTAGGTTTGAGCTTAAAGCAGGGATTGGAGCTGGAGGAACAAATTGCCAAACAAGATGCAAGCATGGGTTGGACGGTCACTCTTTGTGCCGGAGCAGCTTGGTTTGTTGGATTTTTGGATGAGAAACTCAGCCAAGAAATTTTTGCTGATCCGGAGGTTTGTTTGGCTGGAAGTGGCTTCGTAGGTGGAAAGGCCAATCGAGTAGGGGCGCAATTTGAGATTTCTGGAAGTTGGACTTATGCGTCAGGGGCCTTGCATGCCACTCATTTTACCGCAAATTGTGAACTGTGGGAGGGAGGAAAACCTCAACTAGATGAAAATGGAAAGCCATTTGTAAAAGCTTTTATTCTAAAAAAAGAGGAAGTGGAAATCCTCGATGGCTGGAGCTATATGGGGATGATTGCGACAGGAAGCCATGCTTTCAAAACCGAAAATCTACTTGTTCCTGAAAATAGGGGATTTGAGATTTTACCTGAAAAAATAAAAAGATCAGAATCGATCTATCGGTTTCCTTTTCTTCAATTTGCTGAAGCTACTTTGGTGGCAAACATTCTGGGAATTACCCGACATCTCCAAGATCTGATTTCCGAATCTTTTTGGAAGCGACATGAATTCCGAAAGTTTGATCCGAGGCAATTAAATTATTTTCTGAAATTGGAAAAAGCCTGCGCATCTAAATTGGATACGGGCAGAAGTAAGTTTTATGAATCGATTGAACTTGCTTGGGAAGAGTTGGAAAACATAGGAAAAATTTCTTTTAAAACGCTTAAATCAGTTAGTCTTACCAGTCGAAAACTCTCTCAAATTTGTCGGGAAATCAATTCAAAGATGCATCCTTTCGCGGGTTTGGAGGCTGCTAAAACCCACACTGAACTCAACCGAGTTTGGCGGGATTTCAATACAGTGAGTCAGCATGCGCTATTGACTTTTCCTTTTTGAAGTTTTGCTGCTAAGAGGCTAGGAGTAATCAGCTGTGATCTGAGAAATCGAAACCTACTCCAATTGCTCTGCTCAAACCTCCTTACTTCCATTCGCCCAAACCTCTAAGCCTCCCAACTTCTTTACTTCCAAGCCACCAAGCATCCCCTATTTCCTGACAAGAGTCATAGTTTTTATCAATCGGAAAATAATTTTTATACGTAAGTCTTTTTTTAAATTCGCGTAGAATTAAACTCAAACTAAACGATAAACTATGGATTCACATCACGGAAACGGAGGAGACATTTCAAAATGTCCTTTCCACAATGGCTCTATGGCCGCTGCTGCTGGTAAAGGTCAGCAGAATGTTGATTGGTGGCCAAACCAACTAAAACTCAATATTCTTCGTCAGCATTCTTCACTTTCCAATCCAATGGAAGAAGGATTTGACTATGCAAAGGAATTTGAGTCATTAAACCTTGCTGAAGTAAAGGCGGATATCGAAAAGGTATTGACTACTTCTCAGGATTGGTGGCCAGCAGACTATGGTCATTATGGTCCATTTATGATCCGTATGGCTTGGCATAGTGCCGGTACTTATCGCGTGCAAGATGGACGTGGAGGTGCTGGAACAGGTACGCAGCGTTTCGCTCCATTGAACTCTTGGCCTGATAATGCCAACTTGGATAAGGCTCGTTTGCTACTTTGGCCAGTAAAGCAAAAGTATGGCAAAAAGCTTTCTTGGGCGGACTTGATGATCTTGACCGGTAATGTAGCATTGGAATCAATGGGCTTCAAAACTTTTGGTTTCGGTGGTGGTCGTGCAGACGTTTGGGAGCCTGAGCAGGATATCTATTGGGGTTCTGAGAAAGAATGGGTTGCTCACCGTAATCCAGAAGCCTTGGAAAATCCACTTGGAGCTACTGAGATGGGTTTGATTTATGTGAACCCAGAAGGTCCTAACAAAGTGCCAGATCCAGTATTGGCTGCAAAAGCAATCCGAGAAACTTTTGGTCGTATGGCCATGAATGATGAAGAAACTTGCGCTTTGATCGCAGGTGGCCACACCTTCGGAAAGACTCACGGTGCTGCTGATCCAGGTAAATATGTAGGCGCTGAACCCGCGGGTGCTTCTATCGAAGAGATGAGCACAGGCTGGAACAGTACCTATGGCACAGGTCATGGTGCAGATACCATCACCTCCGGTTTGGAAGGTGCTTGGACATCTACTCCGGCCAAGTGGGGTCATGACTACTTTAAGTTTTTGTTTGAATACGAATGGGAATTAACTACCAGCCCGGCAGGAGCTCATCAGTGGGTAGCCAAGAATGCCGAAGCGATCATTCCTGACGCACACATCCCTGGCAAATTCCATAAGCCTTTCATGTTGACCACGGACTTGTCTATGAGATTTGATCCTGACTATGAAAAGGTGTCCAGAAAATTCTATGAAGATCCAGAATACTTTGCAGATGCTTTTGCTAGAGCTTGGTTTAAATTAACGCATAGAGATATGGGACCAAAGGCTCGTTACAAAGGTCCTGAAGTACCGGCTGAAGATTTGATCTGGCAAGATCCAATCCCAGCGGTAAACCATCCATTGGCTGATGCAGCTGATATCGCTGGCTTGAAAGCTAATATTTTGGCTTCTGGCTTGACCGTGGCTGAGTTGGTTTCTGCTGCTTGGGCTTCTGCTTCAACCTTCCGTGGTTCTGACTTCAGAGGTGGAGCCAATGGTGGTCGCATCCGTCTAGAGCCACAGAAAAACTGGGAAGCTAACAACCCTGCTCAATTGAGCAAAGTATTGGGTGTGTTGGCTAGCATTCAGGAAGAATTTAACAGCACTGCTTCTGGAGGAAAGAAAATCTCTATGGCCGACTTGATCGTTTTAGGCGGTTGTGCTGGTGTAGAGAAAGCTGCCAAAGATGCTGGTTTCGCAATCGAAGTTCCATTTACTCCTGGACGTACCGATGCTTCTCAGGAAGAAACCGAAGTGGATTCTTTCGAGTGGTTGAAGCCTTGGGCTGATGGTTTCAGAAATTATATGTCAGCTGATTGCACCGTGAAAGCGGAAGAGGCTTTGGTTGATAAAGCACAATTATTGACTTTGACTGCACCTGAAATGACTGCCCTCGTAGGTGGTATGAGAGCAATGGGTGCTAACTGGGATGGTGGTAAGCATGGTGTGTTTACTTCTACTCCAGGTCAATTGACCAATGATTTCTTCGTCAATCTGCTTGATATGGGAACTACTTGGAGAGCTACTTCAGACAAGCAAAATGTCTTTGTAGGTAGTGATCGTAAATCTGGTGAACCTAAGTGGACAGCCACACGCGCAGATTTGATTTTTGGTTCAAATACTGAATTGAGAGCTTATGCTGAGGTATATGCTTGCGAGGATGGAAAATCGAAGTTTGTCAAAGACTTTGTGGCAGCATGGACCAAAGTAATGAACTTAGATCGATTTGATCTAAAGTAATAGAAGTAGAAAAGAGTTTATCACTTCAAAAGCGGTCTCGAAAGGGACCGCTTTTTTTGTTAGAATCCTAGATACTTTCTATTGGTCAAAGTTTATTTAAACGGATCACTCCATTTTTCCTGAGTAGAAATACTGGGGTCAGTAAGGGTTTTTAGAAATGCAACCAGAGCAGATTTTTCGGTTTGAGTCAAATTAAGTCTAATAGGATTTCCATTAGAATCTCTCAAAGCCGGTGATAATGTAGGGTGGGGCTGAATTCCATTTGAGTAATGCTCAATAACTTCTTCCAAACTTTTAAATCTTCCATCATGCATATATGGTGCAGTCAATTCAATATTTCTAAGGGAAGGGGTTTTAAATCTGCCGACAAATATTGGATTATTAAACACTTCACCAGCCCCTAAATCTGAAACCGAATTACCATCAAGTCCATTATTTTGAGGACCTGGATTTGCACTAACAAAAGCTTCTGTGGTATGGCATCCAAAACATGCCCCTCCTCCGTTGGAAATAGGAGCTAAGAATAAATTCTTTCCAAGATTTTCTTCTTCTGTAAAATTTGGAAAATTAGCACCCAAAGCAGCAACCTGAACCCTTCCTTGATCATATTTACTGGAGTAGCTTATAATGCTTCTTACGAATTGTGCCAAGGCAAGGGAGATTTTTTGGGCACTTACTTGATCCGATCCAAAGGCTTGTTTAAATAATTCGGAGTAATAAGGTTGCGATTGAACCTTTTCAACCAATTGATTTAATATCATTCCCATTTCAATGGGGTCTTGAAAAGGCATCAAAACTTGTTCTTCTAAAGTGCTCGCTCTTTCGTCCCAGAAGAATCTTCCTCTTTGGTAAAAACGAGAGTTAATCAAGGTCATAGAATGCCTCCGAGTCCGATCTCCGTCAAATCCTAAGCTGAATTCATTATCATCAGAAAACCCTTTTTCTTGTTTATGACAGGAAGCACAGGAAATGGTGCCATTTGCACTTAGATTTTTATCATAAAACAAAACTCTTCCTAAGGTGGCTCCCTCATCAGTTATCGGATTGTTTGAAGGAGTATTATCTGTTCCCAAAATCGAAGTAGGAAGAGGAGATCCGGGTACGTTTGTTACAAAATAGGTCGGTAAATTCAGACTGCTGTAGTCAAAAGGTTTTGTCGGGAGGTTTAGATATTGTCCAAAAGTTGGATTAAAGTCATCTTCTTTTTGGCAGCTAAAAAGAATGAGCCCAATCAAAATGGAGGTCGAGAGGACTATTAGTTTGTTTATTGTCATAATTTTTGAAGTCTTTCCTTTTTTGACTCTGCTAGTAGGCTCAAGTTTACTCTTACAAAATGTTAATTTGTTTTAATTTCTACTTCCAAAATGCTAGCCTCCAACCCATTTTTTTTGGAGCTATAGCCAAATTGAAAAATTTTAATCGCATTAAAGAACCTTTTGCAACTTCTCAGATACAAAAGGCATCTAGAAGAAAAACGAAGCCAACTATGAAACGAATATTCCTAGTACCATTACTGCTGATGCTGAGAGTCAGTCCTGTTTTTTCGCAGACCCTTAGCCCTGAGCAAATCCAACTTGATTTGAAGGTTTTTAAAGAAAGTTTAGAGGCATTTCATCCCGAACTTTATCGATATCAGAGTCAATCTGATTTTTCGGAATCTTTTGAAAAACTCAGTCAAAAATTCCAACAGCCAATCTCCCAGCGGGAATTTTATCAAGCCATGCTTCCAGTTATTAGCCAGGTAAAGGATGGTCATTTGAAATGGATCGTTCGGGGGAAGGATCAGTATTATCCATTTTTTGAGCAGGATTTGTTCCCGCTTCGGCTTCACATTGAGGAGGAGAAGATTCGGGTCTTACATTCTTTTGGTCAAGAAAATGTCCCCACTCTTTCAAAAGTGATTTCTATTGATGGAAAGCCGATTCAAGAAATCATTTCTATCCTATCGGACAACCTAACTTTTGGAGATGGATGGAGTCAAGGAGGTTATTTTTTTCAGTTGAATCGATACTTTTCGGCCTTGTATTCCAATCAATTTGGGGTGTCAAAAACCTATTCCGTAGAACTTGAGACTGAAGGGAAGCGGCAGATCCTGAATTTAAAAGGGGTAAGTAAAGCTGAGATCGAGAAAGCGTTTCCTGTTACTTCTGGACCTTTTTCATTTGAAATTAGACCCCAAGAGCAAGCTGGAATCATGAAGATTCATCGATTTTTCACCTTCAAAGGGGAGCCTGATTTTAATCGATTTTTAAAAGAAAGCTTTCAGGAACTTCAAGATCAACGTGTTCAAAAGTTGATTCTTGACCTTCGAGGAAATGAAGGTGGCAATGAAAAATTTGGCATTGAGTTATATCGATATTTGGCTTTGAAGCCCTTTCGGTATTATTCAAAAGTCAGTACACAACCCAATCAAAATCTGGAATTTGAAGTTCACACCTCTCGAATTTTCCGGATTGCCAATTCCTTTTCGAAATGTGACCAAGGCGACTGTGGTTTTCGATTTTCACCCAAGCGGCTATTTAAGCCAACTCAAAATGCGTTTCAAGGTGAATTGATAGTATTGGTGGATGGGCAGACTTTTTCGGTTTCTACCGAATTTTCAGCTCGGGTGAAAGCTGATCATAGGGGGCGATTCCTCGGGACTGAAACTGCCGGTGGTGCTGCACTCAATAGCAGTGGGTTCTTTAGCATTGTGACTTTGCCCAATTCCAAAATTGATTTAGGGATTCCAAGGTTAGGGTTTCACATGCCTGATCTGCCTTCTGGCCTAGATACAAATCGCGGGATTTTGCCCGATGAGAAAATCACACCAAGTCCACAAGAGGTATTGGATGGTTATGATCCTGTTTTGATGCGCGCATTAGAACTTTTGAAATAGGTTTGCTATGTTTCTCAATGTGATTTTCAAGAAAGAACCGTTCATTATTCCTATTCCGTCCCGATGTAATTCTTGGTTTTGAGAAAAAATATAAAGGCAGCGACGTCTTATTTCTCGAGTTGATTTTCAACAGGAACGACGGATTGCTTGTGGGCAAGAAGGATTGTTCTGATATGCGCAATGATTTCGGGATGCTTTTCGGCAATATTTAATCGTTCACCCGGATCCTCTGCTAGGTTGAATAACAGTGGGATTTCGTGCTCCGTTTTTTGACTCAAAATCTCCGTTGGAGGAACAGTAATCGGATGGGCAGTTTGTGTACCATATTCGTTTTGGGTGAAAAAGTGGGCTTTATAATTTCCCCAACGAACTGCAAATACCTCCGTGCCATGGTAATAGAAGACCGTTTCTCGACCACTTTTTCCAGTTCCAATCAATAAAGGCGTCAGATCGAATCCATCGTATACTCGGTCTTGAGGAAGTTTGGCTAGGCTTAAATTGGCAAAAGTTGGTAATAAATCTAGGGTGGTTGCCATATCCATTACCACTCCACGCTGGAGTTTTCCAGGCCACCAGAAAATGGTGGGTTCGCGCATACCCCCTTCAAAAGTTCCGCCTTTTGCTCCACGAAGAGGACCAGCCGATCCTCCTTGGGTTTTGAAGATATGCCATGGACCATTATCTGAAGTAAATACTACCAAGGTGTTTTCTGCGATACCCTCTTCTCGGAGAGTTTGGAGAATTTGCCCTACCGACCAGTCAATCTCCTCGATGACGTCCCCGTAAATACCAGCTTTTGATTTTCCTTTAAACTCCTCAGATCGAAAAAGCGGAATATGGGGTAGGGAATGAGCGAGATAAATAAAAAAGGGCTTTCCATTTCGGTTTTTGATCTGGGAAATGGCTTCTTCGGTGTAGCGTTTGGTAAGTGTTCGTTGGTCAGTAGGTTGCTCAAGGACCGTTTCATTTCGCATCAGTGGGACATTGTACGCTTGGTATCTCTCCTCTTCGGCAAGTTGGATTTGCCCATCAATCCAATTCAATCCTTCAATGGATTCTACCCGATTCATATCATTAGAAAAGGGGATTCCAAAATAGGAGTCAAATCCATGATCAATGGCTCGGTGGGAGGGAAGGTGGCCTAGGTGCCATTTACCGATGGCGGCGGTTTGATATCCTACGGATTTGAGTAAGCGAGCAATGGTCAGTTCACTTTGAGGAAGGCCTCCTTTCGAGTCTGGAAACAAAACCCGTTTGTTACTGCTAGCCATTCCCGAGCGGATAGGTAAGCGGCCAGTTAATAATCCTGCCCGACTTGGAGTGCATACAGAGGCAGCTACGTAAAAATTGGTCCACTTTTGACCTTCAAATGCCATTTGATCTAGGTTTGGCGTCTGAATGTTTGGATTGCCAAAGACCCCCAAATCCCCATATCCCAAATCATCTGCAAAAATCACAATGATATTGGGTGGGGTAGAGGCTTGCTGTGCAAAACAAAACGAAGGGAACCCAAGAAGAATTGAAATCCAAAAAGCAAAATGTTTCATAGTTCAAGTAGCTTACTTGAATGTAAGGAAACTTTTGGACAATGGGGAGAGTAGCAGGATAATCAAAAAGAAATAGTTAACTGATTGTGAGGTTCTTAAAATTGATAGCTATAGGTCAAAACTTATTTCAACCCATTACCATTGCTGAAATCTAATGCCTAATTGAGTATCCATAATCGCAAACTCTTTAGCTCCCCAAGGTCTAAGAGTAACTTTGTTCAGATTAGGGTGTAGAAGATGTGGGTGTGAATCGGCTATTTTTTTAAAAACTTCCTCAATATTTTCAGTGACTAGTCGAAGTTCTGGGTGATGTTCTTTGGCTAATTTTTCGTCTTGAAAAACCATGAGGCTAATAACGTCCTTATTTAATACACAATAGGGTTGTGCGGTATTCAAGTCTTTGTGAACGATTGTAAATTGAAGGCATTCCACAAATAGCTTTAGCCCATCTTCTAGATCGGTGTAAAAAACACTTAGGACTAGTTTTGTGAAATTCATGGTGATTATTGATTTTTCGTGGGTTTTGATTGATAGCCTTTTAAATATTTACCTATCAACCAGATGCGATTGTATAGTTATTTTTTAAGGTTGCTAGAAATTACTTTTTCCTCTCCATCACTATCACCACTCGATTGGGTAAATACAAATGTACCTGTTGGTCATTGTCGGTAGGGTAGGCGATGGACTTGTCTAGGCGCTCGAAGCCACCAAAGATTTTTTCATCTGAGTTGAGTAGAATATGGTAAGTTCCGGCCTCAGGCATTCGTATCGGGAAGCCGAAAAAAGACTCAGTCGGATGGAAAGAAAATACAAAAATCAATCCTCGACGGGTATAAGCCAAGATCTTTTTGTCAGGATCCAAGTAGAGTTGCTCGGCAGGGCCGGTGGATAAAAGCTGGTGTTTTTCGACCAAGTGAATCATGGTCTTATCCCAAGCGTCGAGTTGTTGGTATCGAAGGTGTGGGGTATCCACCAAAGACCATTGTCTTCTGGCGTATTGATAGCTCCAGTCATTTCCTAACCTTGGGAAGTCCACCCACTCCGGATGGCCAAACTCATTTCCGATAAAATTCAAATAACCCTCTCCACCCAAAGAAATGGTGATCATGCGGATCAATTTGTGCAAAGCGATACCTCGATCTACTACGAGATTTTGCTCCAAAACAGACATGGAGAAGTACATCTCTTTGTCCATCAGCCAGAAAGCAATGCTTTTGTCCCCGACCAGCGCCTGATCATGACTTTCGGCATAGGCGATGGACTTTTCACGAAGCGGTCGGTTGGTCAGCTCGTGCCAAAGCTCAAACATGTCCCATTGCTCGTCGAGTTTATGCTTGAGCGTTTTGATCCAATAATCCGGAATTCCCATCGCTAAACGGAAATTAAAACCTAAACCTCCTTCATCCACTCTTCGACTCAATCCCGGCATCCCACTCACCTCTTCCGCGATGGATATAGCCTCAGGTTTCAATCCATGGATTAGCGTATTAGCTAACTGAAAATAGAGGACAGCCTCTTCGTCCACTCCGGCATCGAAATACTTGTCTGCCGAATCGAAGGACGTATGACCATGATGATGGTAGAGCATTGAGGTGGCTCCATCAAATCGGAACCCGTCAAAGTGAAATTCCTCGAGCCAATAGCGAATATTCGAAAGTAAAAACTGCTGAACTTCCCACTTGCCATAATTGAAAAGCTTGGAATCCCATCCCTCATGATAGCCACGAGCTCCAGGATGAAAGTATTGATCTTCGCTTCCGTCAAACTCGTTGAGACCTTCGAGGACGTTTTTCACGGCATGGGAATGCACGATATCCATGATCACTGCGATCCCCATTTGGTGGGCGGTATTGATCAAACTTTTCAATTCTTCCGGAGTGCCAAACCGAGAAGAGGGTGCAAAGAAATTGGAAACGTGATAGCCAAATGAACCGTAGTAAGGATGCTCCATGACCGCCATCATTTGGATGGCATTGTAGCCCCCGGCTTTGATGCGGGGGAGAATCAAATCTTCGAATTCCTTGTAGGTTCCAACCCCAAGTTTTTCTTGAGCCATACCCACGTGGCATTCATAGATCAGGGGCATTTTGGCGGGTTCTTTCAGGGAAAAGTGCTGATCAGTCCATTGAAATTGAGTTTCTGGAAACCAAAGTTGCCCAGCAAAGTCGTGTGTATTTTCGTCCTGAATTACCCTTCGAATATAGGCGGGGATTCGGTCGAGGTCTGAATCATTGGCTCCGATGACGCGAACCTTTATTTTGCTGCCATGGACAAAGGTCTGATAGTATTGGTCAAATGGAAGAAAAATCTCCCAATCTCCACGATGGTTTCTTTTTAGCGGGTGTGAATTTCGATCCCACCAGTTGAAATCACCCATGAGAAACAGGGCCTTTGCAGCTGGTGCCCACTCACGATAGATCCAACCTTTTCGGATTTTATCGAAATGGATCCCATAGTATTCATGCATTCGTGCAAACTCCAGGATACTTCCTGAGTAGTCATTAATGGTGCGAATGGCAGCTTGGAACCGTTCGTATCGAGATTGGATTGTTGCGCTGTAAGGCTGCAACCAAGATTCATCAGTTAGTATTTGTAGCGATTTTTGGCTCACAAAAAGTATGGATTAGTAATTTTTGAATTTATGAAAAAATGCATGGATTGGAAGTCGAAGAAATAAAAAAGCCACCTAAAAAGGTGGCTTATGGATCAATGTTTTTCAAAGATCATTTCTGGTTCTAAAACTTCTACATTGCCAGATTCATTGATCTGATCAAGCTGTACTGTTTTTAACTCATTGATTAACATCGGGTCATACTTAGCCGCTACTCTGATATAGTTTTCTGTGAAGCCATGCATCTTGCCATCTTCCACATCTTCTTCAAAAAGAACGGTAAACGTCTGTCCTAGATTTTCTTCGTAAAATTTACGTCTCTTTTTCTCAGAAAGGAATCGAAGCATTTTGGATCTCTCATTTCGCTTTTTCAGAGGAACAATTCCGTCCATTTCAACTGCACGGGTATTAGCACGCTCCGAGTAGGTGAATACATGAAGATAGGAGATGTTTAGCTCGTTCAAGAAATTGTATGTTTCAAGAAAAAGCTCATCTGTTTCACCAGGAAAGCCCACTATCACATCCACACCTATACAAGCCTTAGGCATTAGGGTCTTTATTTTACTCACACGATCTTCATAAAGTTCGCGGAGATAGCGACGCCCCATCCTTCGTAATATAGTGTTTGAGCCGGACTGAAGCGGAATATGGAAATGAGGTACGAAGCGCTTGGATTTTGAGACAAACTCAATGATCTCATTGGTTAAGAGGTTAGGTTCGATGGAAGAGATTCGGAAGCGATCAATTCCTTCCACCTCATCTAGTGCAGTCACCAAATCAGCAAATCGCTCTACCCGCTTTCCTTCTACAATTCCAAAGTCTCCGATATTTACTCCGGTTAATACAATTTCCTTTACATCAGTTGCGGCTATTTCCCGAGCAGAGGCCAACACAGATTCGATCGTGTTGCTTCGACTTTTACCCCTTGCCAAAGGAATTGTACAAAATGCACAGCCGTAATTGCAGCCATCTTGAACCTTAAGAAAAGTTCGAGTTCGGTCGTTGATAGAAAAAGCATTGTTAAAGGACTTTGCTTCTGTGATTTCGCTTGCAAGGACTTTCGCTTCTTGTTCTTTGGCAAAATCCCCTAAAAGCTCATGAAGTCGGAATTTTTCAGCTGCACCCAATACCGCATCCACTCCTTCAATTTCTGAAATTTCGGTAGGTTTTAGCTGTGCATAGCATCCAATGATAGCTACGTAAGAGTTGGGAGATATTTTTTTAGCCTCTTTGACGATCTTTTTACACTTTTTGTCAGCATTCTCGGTGACAGAACATGTGTTAATGATAAAAATGTCTGGGTTTTCCTGAAAATCGACTTTCAGGTAGCCTTTTTCTTCAAATTGACGACTAATAGTAGACGTTTCTGAGAAATTTAGCTTGCAACCGAGGGTATAGAAGGCAACTTTTTTCACTTTTCAGCAAATCCTAGTGGAAGTGCAAAGGTAAGTAATCCCTGTCTTATTGCAATTTTTCAAATTGGGAGCCCAAAACATACTTTTTTTCGGGTAAAGGCTATAAAAACATCGACATTTTTTGAAAAAAGTGGAAATTTTTTCAAAAATCACTTCAAAAATGAGCCAATCTCTTTTTCGGAAACATATTTTTCTATTTTTGTGGGTATAATCTTAAACCACAACTTGTAGATATGGCAACATTGAGACAACAAGCCTTGGCAATGGTTCAGGCAAGACCTCGGGTAAGCGCGACTCCGCCTTCCTCAAAAATTTCAGACTACTTCGGTACCAATGTATTTGGTCCTTCTCAAATGAAGCAGTCTCTCGCTCCTTCTGTTTACAAAAAGGTAATGGAGGCGATCGAAAAAGGGACCAAAATTGATCCTGCAACAGCTGAAGAAATTGCGTCTGCGGTAAAAATTTGGGCCATATCTAAAGGTGTAACTCACTACACACACTGGTTCCAGCCATTGACAGGTTCCACTGCTGAGAAGCATGATTCCTTCTTTGATATGTATGCTGGAATGGAAAAGTTCAAAGGTTCTGCATTAGTACAGCAGGAGCCAGATGCTTCTTCTTTCCCGAATGGTGGAATTCGTTCTACGTTTGAGGCAAGAGGATATACCGCTTGGGATCCATCTTCTCCAATCTTTGTTTTTGATAAAACGCTTTGTATCCCAACCATCTTCGTTTCTTACACCGGAGAGGCTTTGGATTATAAAACTCCATTATTGAAGTCTATGGAGGCGATTAACGAAGCAGCAGTTGCAATCTGCCAGCTTTTTGATCGAAACGTCAGAAAAGTGACTCCATCCTTGGGTATTGAGCAAGAATATTTTGTAGTAGACAAGGCTTTATTTTCTGCACGTCCTGATCTTGTGATGGCTGGAAGATCTGTTTATGGTCATACTCCTGCTAGAGGTCAGCAATTAGAAGATCATTACTTCGGATCCATTCCTACCCGAGTGAAGGAATTTATGATGGATTTCGAAGTAGAAGCTCACAAGTTGGGTATTCCTGTTTCTACTCGTCACAATGAAGTAGCTCCAGGTCAATTTGAAGTTGCACCTATTTTCGAAGAAATCAATAAGGCGGTTGATCATAACCAGCTTTTGATGGATTTGATGGATAAAGTAGCAGAAAAGCACAGTTTGAAGGTTCTTTTCCACGAAAAGCCTTTTGCGGGAGTTAACGGTAGTGGTAAGCATAATAACTGGTCATTGATCACTGATACAGGTGTTAACTTGTTCCAGCCAAGTAATTCTGCACGTGAGAATCTTCAGTTCTTGGTGTTCTTAGTGGCAACAGTAAAGGCAGTATATGATCATGCTGATTTGTTGAGAGCAAGTATTGCTTCTGCATCTAACGACTTCCGATTGGGAGCAAACGAAGCACCTCCAGCAATCATGTCAACATTCTTGGGAGCTACGCTATCTGAGCTTTTGGATGAATTGGAGAAAAATGGCAATGTGAAAATTGAGAAGGGTGACAACATGTATATGAAACTGGGTATTTCTAAGATCCCAGAAATCATCCTAGACAACACAGATAGAAACAGAACATCTCCGTTTGCTTTCACAGGAAACAAATTTGAGTTCCGGGCAGTAGGTTCTTCTGCAAACTGTGGAGGTCCAATGATGACCTTGAACGTTATCGTTGCAGAGGTATTGAAGCAGCTTTATAAGGATATTGAAAAAGAAATGAATGCTGGCAAAGAGAAGAAAATTGCCATCGTTAATGTCCTTAGAAAGTACATCAAAGAGTCTAAAAAAATCAGATTCGAAGGTGATGGATATTCTGAAGAGTGGGCAAAAGAAGCTGAGAAAAGAGGCTTGAATAACTTCAAATCTACTCCTGAAGCTTTGGATGTATATACTAAAAAGGCTACGAAAGAGCTATTTGAAAGACATGGTGTATTGAATCACGTGGAAGTTCATGCACGTCATGAGATTGAATTGGAAGCTTTCATTAAGAAAGTTCAAATTGAAAGCCGTGTAATGGGTGATTTGGCTTTAAACCACATTATTCCTACTGCTATTCTTTATCAAAATAAATTGATCGAAAATGCAAATGGCTTAAAAGGACTTGGATTAGATAATTCAGCAGCAGTTGATACTATCAAAGATGTGTCTAAACATATCGCTAACTTGAGAACCTTCGTCAATGAAATGACAGAAGTTAGAAAGCAGCTAAATAAAGAGGAAGACGTTATCAAGCGTGCTAAAGGATATCAGAAAGAAGTAAAAGAAGCTTATTTTGATAAGATCCGATATGCAGTTGATAAGCTTGAGTTGTTAGTTGATGACGAAAGCTGGCCTCTGGTAAAATATCGTGAATTGCTTTTTATTCGCTAATTCAACAACAGTAATAAAAAAAGGCCTTTGGATTCCAAAGGCCTTTTTTCATTTTGGCTTTCGCCAGATTTAAAACTTAACACATTTCAAATTTCAGCTAAAAAAAGGCATCAAAAAATACCTAGCGCTAGGTATTTTTTGACTATTTTAAATCTTTAGGCGATGAAAAATCACAATCTTTCCATGTTTTTGCTTTCGCTGTAATTCTTTAGGATTTAAAATATGAAATGGATAGCCCCAGTTCTTGTGTAAGTTAGATTCGATCTTAGCTAAAAAGTAACAGGTGTCATTACCATTTTTACCTAATTATTAAAGAAAAATTCAAATTCATCTCATTATTTCATCCAAAGCTTAATGGGTGTTAAGCTGCTTTTCTCATTTTTTTGAGGCTGTTACTGCGGTGGACAGCCTTTTTTATTTAAATCAAGCCTTATTTTTTTCGCATGTGAATCTTATTTTAAACAAAAGCATCAGTCAAAAGCTAATTTTTCAAAATAAAATGGGGTTAATTGGACTTAATGTAGAATTTTAAGTCTTTAAATTATTTTTAACTCCAAATTGGTTGGGTTTTTGTAGCTTGGCTTGTAAGTTTAGGAAAAAATATTTTCTACAAAATTATGCCCCAAATGCTTCACCTTTCATTTCCTGTTTTTGATGGTAATGAGAGTTTGTATTTGCAACAAGCGGTTAGTTCTGGCTATTTGGCGACAAATGGGGCATTTATCAATAAGTTTGAGACCAAGCTAAGTAAAAGACTTAGATCCCATCAAACTGTTGGCTTGAATTCAGGGACATCTGCTTTGCATTTGGCTCTGGTATTATTAGGTGTAGGACAAGGCGATGAAGTTATTTGTCAGTCCTTTACTTTTTGTGCATCAGCAAATCCAATCGTTTACTTGGGAGGGACTCCGATCTTCGTGGATAGTGAAGAGGAGAGTTGGAATATCAATCCAGAAATTCTAGAAGATGCGATTTTAGGAAGGTTAGCATTGGGTAAAAAGCCCAAGGCAATTATTGTAGTTCATTTGTTTGGGATGCCAGCCAAAATGAGGGAAATATTAGAGATCGCATCAAAATATAATATTCCTGTTTTGGAAGATGCGGCAGAGGCTGTGGGCAGCACTTATCAGGGTCAATTTTGTGGAACTTTTGGAAAGCTTGGGATATATTCATTTAATGGGAATAAGATAATAACCACTGGAGGTGGGGGTGCAATTATTTCAAATGATACCTCTTTGATTGAAAAGGCAAAGTATCTCTCAACTCAAGCCCGTGAAGACTTGCCTTTTTACCAGCATTTAGAAATCGGATTCAATTACCGAATGACCAATATGGCAGCAGCTATTGGTCTAGCCCAGTTAGAGAAGTTGGATCAGTTTGTTCAAAAGAGAAGGCAAATCAACCAGCGATATAGAGAGTTATTTAAAGACTTCCCTGGAATTTCTTTCCAAACCGAATATGATGATGCTTATTCTAATTTTTGGTTGACAACAATCATTATCGATGAAAAAGTAACTGGATTCTCCAATGATCGATTGAGAGTACAATTTTTTAAAAATGGAATTGAGACCAGATTTTTATGGAAACCACTTCATTTGCAGCCTGTTTATAAAACAGTTCCTTTTTATGGTGGATTGGTTTCAGAACAACTTTTTTTAAAGGGGCTCTGTCTCCCAAGTTCAGTTAACCTTTCTGAGCAAGACCAATATCGGATTTTCGAAATTGTAGAAAGGGAATTCAGTAAAATCTCTTAATGTGATTTACAAAGCTTTTGGCAAAAGACTTTTGGATTTAATTCTTGCCAGCTCCATGGCAATCATTTTATTTCCATTGTTCTTTATAGTCGCGGCAATTTTGATCTTTTATCATCAAGGAAGTCCATTCTTTTACCAATCCAGACCAGGTTATAAGGGAGTTGTTTTTCAAATAATAAAGTTTAAAACCATGTTGGATTTAAGAGATCAAAACGGGATGGTTTTACCTGATGAAAAACGAGTCTTTGGATTAGGAAAATTGATAAGGAAATTTTCCCTTGATGAAATTCCTCAGCTTTTTAATGTTATCAGAGGGGATATGAGCCTAGTTGGTCCTAGGCCATTATTAGTAGAATACCTTGAGCTTTATACAGAAGAACAGCATAAAAGGCATCTTGTCAAACCAGGTGTTACTGGCTGGGCGCAAATCAATGGCAGAAACACGATTTCTTGGAGGCAAAAGTTTAACTATGATATTTGGTATGTTCAAAATTGTTCTCTCGCCCTTGATTTGAAAATTCTAGTGGTAACTTTTTGGAATGTGATTTTGGGAAAGGGAGTAAGTCAGCAAGGGCATGTGACAGTTGGGAAATTTGATGGAACCAACTAATCCGTTAGCTTTAGAACCATGCTTGAAAAATTCGAAATAGAATTACAAAAAACTAACTGAAATTAGTTGTGTATTATTACTATATAAGTTTTTTTTCAAATTGTAATTTTCGATTAAAACTAAATTTTAGGAATATAGAAAATATACAATTTCTATTTTAATGTTGGTGACACGTGATTCTAATTCCACCATGGAAAATTTGTTTCTGATGCATGTTCAAGTTTTTTTTGAATTTCAAGAAATCCAAATTCTATTTTGATTACGTATTTAATCACGCTTAAAAATGGATTATTTGAACAAGTAAAAAGTCGACAAATACAATTTTGAAGATTGTGGAATCTGCAATGAAATGATTTAAAAATTCTGAATTTTGAAGAAAAATAAAATTTTTATTTAATTTGTTGTCAGTAAGAAGGATTATTTCAATATTCCAATAAAATTTTATCTATTTGAAAACATCATTACCATGAATTTTTTGTCAGGTTTGAAAATTTTGCCTAGGTGGATTATTGCCACTTTAGACTCGTTGATTCTTTTTCAATGTGCTTTATTCGGGTACCTAGTTCGATTTAATTTTGAGCTTGAGTTAATTGAACAATACGATGCGTTTGCCGGAAGTTTTACGTTCATGATTGGAGGTCTTTTGGTAATGCAAAATACCAGAAGTTATGAGGGAATAGTAAGGCATACTGGGTTTCGAGATGGCTCTAATATTTTCAAAACAGTATTGATCAATTTTGTTTTGTTTTTATTCCTTAATTTTTTTCACGGGAATTTTTTGAATGACAGGTTTTTGCTTCCCACTTCGGTATTGATTATTGCTAGCTTGTCAGCTCTTTTCATGCTTATTTTCTATCGACTTCTTGTAAAAGAGCTCTTCGTTTATTTGAAAAATGGCTTTGCAGAACATGAACGTAAGCACGGAGTAATTTTTGGAGCCGGGGAAGCAGGGATAATTGCGCAAGAGGCGATCAAAAGGGATTCAAAAACCCAAATGAATATCGTTGCTTTCTTGGATGATGATCCTAAGAAGGATGGAAAACACATTGACGGTAAACGAATTTATTTTGGGTTGAATGATTTGGAACATCTTGCCAAACAATTTCATATTACAGAATTAATTATTGCTGTAAGAGACCTTTCGGTTCAACGGAAAAATGAAATTATCGACGAATGTTTACGCCTAAAAATCTCTGTCTCTTTGGTCCCTCCGGTTGACCAGTGGATCAATGGAGGATTGACTGCGGGAGCAATCCGTGAGATAAAAATCGAAGACCTTTTAAGTAGAGAGCAAATAGTGCTTGATAATCCTAGGATTGAGGAAGATCTTCATGATAAAATAGTGTTGGTAACAGGGGCGGCAGGTTCGATTGGATCGGAATTATGCAGACAAATTTCATATTATCACCCTAGGCTACTTGTCTTACTTGATATTGCAGAATCTCCACTTTATGATGTAGAGCAAGAGTTCAAAGAACATCATCCGAATTGTTCCATCAAGATTATCTTAGGTGATGTTCGGAATAAAAAGAAAATGAAAGAAGTTTTCCGGGAATTTAAACCGCAAGTCGTCTTTCATGCTGCTGCTTATAAGCATGTTCCAATGATGGAGAATTACCCAGAAGAGGCAGTTCATTCAAATGTTATTGGAACCAAAGTTCTTGCAGATTTAGCCGTTTTATCTCAAGTGGAGAAATTCGTCTTTGTTTCCACTGATAAGGCAGTTAACCCGACCAATGTGATGGGAGCTAGTAAAAGAGCTGCAGAGATGTATGTTCAGGCTTTGAATGAATATTTGGAAAGAAACCATAAAAAATACCATACTAAGTTTATTACTACTCGATTCGGGAATGTGTTAGGTTCTAATGGATCAGTTATTCCACTGTTTAAAAAGCAGATTTTAAATGGAGGACCTCTTACTGTTACCCATCCCGAAATCACGAGATACTTCATGACAATTCCAGAGGCTTGTCAGTTAGTGTTGGAAGCGGGAGTGATGGGTAATGGTGGAGAAATCTATGTTTTCGACATGGGTGAGCCAGTGAAGATTTTGGATCTAGCGAAAAAGATGATCCAACTTTCAGGGAAGAAAGTTGACCAGGATATTAAAATTCAATTTACAGGATTGAGGGAGGGTGAAAAGTTATATGAAGAACTATTGAATGATTTTGAAACAGTAAAGATTACCCATCATCCCAAAATCAAAATTGCTCAAGTATTGCCTGCAGCTTACCATAAAATTGACGGCCAAATCGAGATTTTTCAAGAGTTGATTGGAAAGAATAGTGAGACAGATTTGGTACGCCATTTAAAAGTCATCGTTCCTGAATTCATCTCTAATTCCTCGAGATTTGAGGTTTTGGATCGAATGAATTAAAATTCAAAAAATAGATGAAGCCTCTGGATAATTTCAGAGGCTTTTTTATTGGATTAAAGTAAATTTCACCTTCATTTAAATTTCATAATCCGATTTATAGGTGATGGATAGCCACCAAATAAGCAATTCGAATGGACTGAATATTCGACAAGTCCCTAGTTTAAAATTGGAGGATTTTATCCGGGTTTTAGAGGAGTCAGGATTATCCTCACGGCGGCCAATGGAGGATCATTTGCTTCTTGAAAAAATGATTTTAGGTTCAAACCTAATTGTGTCCGCAGAAAAAGAAGGAAGGATAATTGGGGTACTTCGTGCAATAACAGACCATTGTTATCGATGCTTCATCGCAGATTTAGCAGTTTCTAAAGAGTTTCAAGGTCAGGGTATAGGGAAAGGAATGATCCAATTTACACGTGATTTAGCTCCATCTGCAAGATTAATTTTATTTTCTGCTGAAGAAGCAGTTGGATTTTACCAAAAGATTGGTTTTCATATCCATGAGCGGTGCTATCAATTGAAGGCTGAAGAAATTCTTTTGTGATCTTCCTTTAAATTTCAATCCAGAAGGGAAGATGCGAGATTATATGCGTTTCTAGTATCCTTTGCTAAATCCTAGATTCCCAAATTGAATATCATTTAATTTAATTATCACCCCCTAATCTCAATAAAATGAAATCATTAATTCTAGCAGGCTCTTTTATCCTGCTTTCTTCTGGAGTTTTTGCCCAGAGGACTATTATCCATGCAGGGAAACTGATCGACGTGAAGTCTAACAAGGTATTGGAAAACCAGTCCATTATTGTTGAAGGTGAAAAAATCATTTCAGTCGTTTCTGGATTTCAACCAATAAGCATCAATGATCGATTGGTGGATTTAAAAGATGCCACTGTGATGCCAGGATTGATGGATATGCACGTTCACATAGAAAGTCAAACAAGTCCAACGAGATATGTGGACGGGTTTAGAGATAATGAGGCAGATGTAGCTTATAAGGCATTGCCTTATGCTAAAATCACTTTAATGGCTGGATTCACTACTGTCAGAGATATGGGTGGAACTGGAGTGAATATCGCATTGAGAAATGCGATAAATAATGAACTAGTTGTGGGGCCAAGAATTTATACGGCTGGAAAATCTATCGCTCCTACTGGAGGTCATGCAGATCCTACGAATGGAGTTAAGAGAGAATTGATGGGTGATCCGGGGCCTGATCAAGGTGTTATTAATGGTCCATATGATGCAAGAAAGGCTGTGAGACAAGCAGTTAAATATGGATCCGATGTCATTAAAGTGACCGCAACAGGAGGGGTTTTGTCTGTAGCCAGGGACGGATCAGCTCCGCAGTTTCAACAGGATGAATTAGAGGCTATAGTAGAAACAGCAAGAGATTTTGGAATTCATGTAGCGGCTCATGCACATGGAGATGAGGGGATGAAAAGAGCAGTGAAAGCCGGGATTCATTCAATTGAACATGGTACTTTAATGACCGAAGAAACCATGGAAATGATGAAAAAAGCGGATACCTGGTATGTCCCTACTGTAACGGCAGGTATGTCAGCTGCAGAATATGCAAAGATTCCGGGATATTATCCTCCAGTGGTACGAGACAAAGCGATGAGAATTGGTGCTCAAATCCAGGATACATTTGCAAGAGCCTATCAAAAAGGAGTGAAGATTGCCTTTGGAACTGATGCTGGAGTATTTCCACATGGAGAAAATTACCGAGAATTTCTGTATTTGACAGAGGCAGGCATGCCCAATTTGGAGGTAATTCAGGCTGCAACATTAAGAGGTGCCCAGTTATTGGGTATTGAGGATAAGCTTGGAGTAATTGAGTCTGGAAAGCTTGCTGATATAATTGCGGTAAAAGGAGATCCATCCAAAGACATAGCAGTTATGCAAAATGTCATTTTCGTGATGAAGGGTGGTGAGGTATTTAAACAATCAGCGGATTAAGTCTCATTAACTCTAAAGATTTAAAAATTCTTTGAAATTGATTTTAAACGTTTGTTCACTTACTAAATCAAATAAGTCATGAAAATCAAATTGCTGGTAATATTGATTTTATGGTCCACTTTTTCATTTGCTCAAAATGAAAAAAGCCCATCAGAATCATTTCCAAAGGCTCAGGTATTCGAAAGTAAACAATCTGTGACGATCGAAGGGAAGGTTATTCCTCTTCGTACAAAAGCAGGTACCTTAGAGTTGAAGGATGAAAATAATAAACCGATTGCCTTATTTGGATTCACTGCTTATTTCAAAGAAGGTGCAGGAAAAGATCGCCCAGTTGTCTTTGCATACAATGGTGGCCCCGGTTCTTCCTCATATTGGCTTCATATGGGCATTATGGGGCCAAAACGAATTGTGGTAGACGACCCTAATTACAATAAAGCTGCCCCATATCAATTGGTTAATAATGAATTTTCAATTTTGGATATAGCCGATGTTGTCATGATGGATCCTGTTGGTACTGGATTGAGCGTGCCAATAGGGGAGTCTGCTGGTGCAGACTTCTGGGGAGTTGATCAAGATATCCGAAGCATTAGTCTTTTTATCATGCAGTTTTTAAAAGAGCATGATCGTCTAAATAGTCCGAAATACATTCTTGGAGAGAGTTATGGGACATTTAGAAATGCTGGTGTCATGAATTACTTGCTTGGTAAAGGGTATGCGCTTAATGGGGTAATAATGGTTTCCGCAGTTTTTGACTTACGAACGCTATTTTTTGCCCCCAATGAAGATTTACCCTACATCGTTTATTTGCCAACCATGGCAGCTACAAGTTGGTATCATGGTAAAACGGCAGAGAAATCAGGGGACTTGCCTTCATTTGTTCAAAAAGTCAGAGAATTTACTGAAAATGAATACGCTCCAGCTCTTTTCAAAGGAAATCGAATTTCTGCACAAGAAAAAGAAGGGATAGCTAATAAACTTGAACAATTGACAGGGATTGAGGCCAGAATTTGGGAAAGAGCAAATCTTAAAATAAATGCGAACGAATATTTCCAAGAATTGCTCAGATCAACGGGCGAGACTGTGGGTAGATTAGATTCGAGATATAAGGGTATAAACCTAGATCCTATGGCAACGAATGCCTTTACAGATCCACAAAGTGATGCCATATCTCCTGCCTATACCATGGCTTTTCTAGATTATTTTCATGGTACTTTAGGGGTAAGTAAGAATTTACTTTATTCAACATCAGCCTACTCAAAGCAAGGGTTTAAATGGGATTGGAAGCACCAAAGAAATAATTTTTGGGGTGCAGATGCGGCAGTTACCACATTGCCTGATATGGCAGAGGCTTTATCTAAAGATCCAAATGTGAAAATTTTAATCATGAATGGCTATTATGATTTAGCTACTGTTTTTCATGGTGTTGAACATTCAATTTCTCATTTGGAATTGCCTAAATCAGCTCTAGATCGAATTGTAATGACCTATTATGAGGCGGGTCATATGATGTATACTCATCTTCCTTCAGCAAAGCTATTTCGAGAAGATTTGAAAAATTTTATTGAGGAAACACTTAACTAATTCTGATGACTGCACAGCTTAAAGTTTGGATACGAATTACCTTGTTTTTTGGCTGTGCAGTCTTTTATTCAAGCTGTGCAGAAGGACAAAATCCCAACATCTCCAATTCTTTATATTTCCCTCCAAATTCAGGTGATTGGGAAAGAAAACCCGTAGATGAATTGCCTTGGGATCGAGAAAAGTTAGCTGATTTTTTAGCTTGGTTACCTACTCAGGATACAAGGGCCTTTTTGATTCTGAAGGATGGTAAGATAGTGGTAGAGGAGTATTGGGGAGCTAAATTGACGGGCCTTGGCTCAATGGATGAAAACTCCTATTGGTACTGGGCTTCCGCCGGAAAAACATTAACAGCTGCATTGATTGGAATTGCTGAAACGGAGAAAATTCTTTCAATCGAAGACCGAACCCAGAAATACCTAGGAGCTGGTTGGACTAGTTTGACGTCCTCACAAGAGAAAGATATTAAGCTGGTTCATCAGCTGACCATGACTACAGGTTTGGATGATCAAGTATCTAATTTGGATGATACCTCTCCAGAAAGTTTGAAGTATTTAGCCAAGCCAGGAACTCGATGGAGTTATCACAATGCTCCGTATACGCTACTTGAAAATGTTTTGGAAAAGGCAAGCGGAATATCATTTCAGGATTACTTCAAAACGAGATTAGGAGATGCCATTGGGATGAATGGCTTTTGGCAGAAAACTGGCGATAATAACGTGTTTTATTCTAGTCCTCGTTCATTTGCTCGTTTTGGTTTGCTCCTTTTAGCAAATGGAAATTGGGGAGGCGTCCAGGTGTGGAAAGGGAACTACTTTGATCAATTAAAAAATACCTCTCAAGCCTTCAATCAAAGCTATGGATATTTGACTTGGTTAAATGGAAAGCAGAGTTATATGGTCCCTGGTCTCCAAAGACAATTTCCTGGCTCATTGGCGCCATCTGCACCACGAGATATGTATCAAGCAATGGGGAAAAATGGGCAATTTTTGATGGTGATTCCTTCTGAGAATCTGGTGATAGTAAGGATGGGAGGCTCAAGTCAGGATGTTCCTGTGCCTTTTTTGATGCTAGAAGAAATCTGGAAGAGACTCTATGGGGTAATTTATCGTTAATCTTCTATTCCAAAATGGAATTTGATTTTTTCTAGCGTTAGAGGTTTTTCAAGAAAACCAGAGACTAACTCGTATTCTTTAGCCTTTTGTCGGTCTTGAAAATCTATTGAAGAGGATAAAATCAAAATGGTATCGTTCCGTTCTGCGAATTCTTCTTGATACCGGTTTAAAAAATCCCAACCGTTTAACACCGGCATATTGATGTCTAAAAATATTAGAAGGGAATGATTTTTATCGATTGTTGAAATAAACTCCAATGCTTCTTCACCTCCTATAAATTCCTTGATTGAGTCAGAAATTTTTATTTTTCCAAGGAGACGTTTATTTATCAAATTATTAATGGGATCGTCATCCACTAAAAAAATCGAATCAAATTGAATCATTCACGGATTTAATCAAAGTGTTGCAGTTCTTTTCCGAAAATACAATTATTCCTAATTATTGGACAAATGATTTTTTTAAAATCTATCAAATATTAAAAAGTCGTTTGAGATTCTAAGCTTTATCCTATTATTATTTTTTGCAAAAGATGGATTAATGGGAAATAAGCCCAATTAGTGCTGAAATTTGAGTAAAAGTGAATTGTATTTTGTCTAGGATAAAAGAATGAAAAAAGGAGATCCAACTTGGATCTCCTTTCCTATTTTGAATAGGTTGGAATTACATCATTCCGCCCATTCCTCCGCCACCCATTGGAGGCATAGCAGGACTATCTTCTTTAACATCTGCTACCACACATTCAGTGGTCAAAAGCAAGGAGGCAATAGAGGCCGCATTTTCCAAAGCAAGTCGAGTCACTTTAGTTGGGTCGATTACACCAGCTTCGAAAAGATCTTGGTATTCATCTGTTCTAGCATTGTAACCGAAGTTGCCTTTATTTTCTCTGATTTTATTAATTACAACAGAAGGTTCGCCGCCAGCATTGCTAACGATTGTTCTCAAAGGAGCTTCGATTGCAGTTCTGATGATGTTGATACCTGTATCTTGATCGTCGTTAGATCCTTTGATGCTATCCAAGGCTGATGCAGCTCTTACAAGAGCAACACCACCACCTACTACAACACCTTCTTGTACGGCAGCTCTAGTAGCATGCAAAGCATCATCAACTCTGTCTTTTTTCTCTTTCATTTCAACTTCAGTAGCTGCACCGATATAAAGGATAGCTACACCGCCAGAAAGCTTAGCCAATCGTTCTTGAAGCTTTTCTCTGTCGTAATCTGAAGTTGTTTTTTCGATTTGAGCTTTGATCTCAGCAATTCTACCTTTGATAGCAGCTGCATCACCAGCACCGTTAACGATAGTGGTATTGTCCTTATCGATATTGATTTTTTCTGCTCTTCCTAGCATGTCAGGAGTAGCATTCTCTAATTTGAAACCTCTTTCTTCAGAGATTACAGTTCCTCCGGTTAGGATAGCGATGTCTTCCAACATTGCTTTTCTTCTATCTCCGAATCCAGGAGCTTTTACAGCGGCTACTTTCAAAGCACCTCTGATTTTGTTAACCACCAAGGTAGCCAAAGCTTCTCCATCTACATCTTCAGCGATGATCAACAAAGGCTTACCAGACTGAGCAACTGGCTCCAATACTGGAAGTAGTTCTTTCATGGAAGAGATCTTCTTGTCGTAGATCAAGATGAAAGGATGATCCAATTCAGCTTCCATTTTCTCAGTGTTGGTTACGAAATATGGAGAAAGGTAACCTCTGTCAAACTGCATACCTTCTACAGTTTTCACTTCTGTTTCGGTACCTTTTGCCTCTTCTACAGTGATTACTCCATCTTTTCCAACTTTATCCATCGCGTCAGCGATCATTTTTCCGATCTCTTCGTCGTTGTTTGCAGAAACAGTAGCAACTTGAGCGATTTCCTTGGAAGTTGAGATTTGCTTGGAATTGTTTCTTAATTCAGAAACTACAGCTGCAACAGCTTTATCAATTCCTCTCTTGAGATCCATTGGGTTTGCACCAGCAGCCACGTTCTTGATTCCGACGTTGAAGATTGCTTGTGCCAATACTGTAGCAGTAGTAGTACCATCACCAGCATTGTCAGCAGTTTTAGAAGCTACTTCTTTTACAAGTTGAGCCCCCATATTTTCGATTGGCTCAGCCAATTCGATCTCTTTTGCTACAGATACACCGTCTTTAGTGATGGTTGGTGCACCGAATTTTTTGTCAATGATTACGTTTCGGCCTTTTGGACCCAAAGTTACTTTTACTGCATCCGCCAATGCGTCTACGCCTTTCTTCAGTTGATCTCTAGCGTTAGTATCGAAAAACAGTTGTTTAGCCATTTTTTTTAAATTTTTTCAGTTTGTGAATGAATGATTAAAGGATTGCGAAAATGTCAGATTCTCTCATGATAAGGTAGTCTGCTCCATCTACGCTGAGCTCAGTTCCGGAATACTTACCGTACAAAACAGTGTCTCCTACTTTTACAGTCAATGGCTCATCTTTTTTGCCGTTACCCACTGCTACGACAGTTCCTCTTTGAGGCTTTTCCTTGGCAGTGTCCGGGATGTAAAGTCCGGAAGCAGTTTTCTCTTCAGCTGCAGCTGGCTGTACCAAAACTCGGTCTGCTAGAGGTTTGATGTTCACGTTTGACATAGATATGTATTGTTTAAGGTTAGATTAAAATGCTATTGGCCGTTGTGCACTTCTTGTGCCAAGCCAAGTTAAAGCGTGCTTTCTGACAAATCGGCTGTAAATACGGCTTTTTTCTTGGATTTGAAGCCTGTTTTTTGACAGATGATCCTGTCATAATTTCAATTTTGTCAGCAAAAAATGTCAGAATTCTTTAAATTATGACAGATGAATTTTAGCTATTAAACCTATGAAATCGCTACCCAAAAATTGGATCACGGAAGGTCTCATTGATTTTGAGTTCAAAAAGTATCAGTTGTTGGCCTATCTTCAATCAGTAGAAAAGGAATTTAAAGCAGTTAAGCTTTACCCAGTGCTTGGGGATTTAATTGATCACCATAGAAATCTGGCTGAATTGGAATCTGGTAAGACGGAGTTAAAAAATCTTTTTCCAAAAGCCCTGAATGGGATTGATTTCAAAGCAGCTCAATTACACTATTCGACCCGGATTGAAGATGGTCAAGTGATGGAGGAAATTGGACAAATTACCTCTTTTGCATTGCCAAGACTCAAATCTCATATTGAAGAAGGAAAGGCAATTTTTGATTTTATAGAAGAGCAAATTGAATTTGAACCGGTTGGTATCCTTCCGATTTACACCCGAGAAGGATATATTTTTCTCACCCAGGAAAGCGCGAATGAAGTTCACACATTTAGATATAAATCTAACTTTTTGCAATTAGCAGGAGAGCGGTTTAGAAGCATAACGCTATGGCTTGTTGGAGTATTTCAGAGAAGCCTTGTCAATACACTTGAAAAACTCAAGTTGGAACTAGTCAAAGAAATTAAGGAATTACCTAATCCCGCTGCCTGGAGAATGCATAGTCAAGATTCCTTTCCAATTGAAGAAACATTGATTCCAATAGGAAAACGATTGCTTTTAAAGTCGGTCGTAGAATAATGTTTGAAAAGGTAAATTATCTAACGATTTATCTTTTGAATGGTATTAATAAGTATTTGCTATGCATTTATTTTTGCTGCATAAAAGGTCCTTTAATTTTTGAAAGCCTTAGTTTATCTTAATTCTTATTAATTTGGCTAGGCAGTAGAATTTTGCACCTTCTGATTTCGATTTACTCAAATTATTAATGTCGGTTATACCCCCATTTTCAGAAAAAAAATATTCGATTAAGATTTTTCCAAATTCCGGATTTATGGTGGCAAAATTCTTCGGTAAACTTCGGCTGAGTGATATGCAAGCGTTTACCTCGGATATCATTTCTGAACCAGACTATTCAATTACTTATCCTTTGATCTGTGATTTCAGGGATTGTACTGCGGTTGGGTATAGAATTGATGTTCCTGATTTTATCCGTAACCATAGATCAAAAGTGGCCATTCCACAGAAAAAAAAGTATGGGTTAATCATTTCAACGCTAAATCAGCGATTTATTTTTTCACTCTTTAAACTTTCGGCACCCTTATTAAATCTTGAGGTGGAATTATTTGATCATTCAGAAGATTGTATCAATTGGATGACAGATAACCTAGATCAAAAGATTGAATTACTGAGTTATTTGGAAAAAAGAGGCTAAACAGAATGAGATAAAAAATGTATTTACAAAAAAAAGCCAGCTTCATTCTTTGAAGCTGGCTTTTTCAATTATCGATATTTTATTGTTGCGATGTAGTATCAGTTGCTTGCTCAGCTGCTGGAGTTAAGCTTTCAGAGTTTTCGAATGCTGGTGTAACTACTTGCTGCTTAGCACTTTCGATATTTGGAGAAGAAAATTGGTTAGGCTGGCTACTGGTATAGAACGCAGAAGATACCAGAGAAAGAGCCAAAATTGCTACAGCTAGAATCCAAGTTGCTTTTTCTAATACGTTACCAGTGCGTGTAACTCCCATAATTTGAGATGCACTACCACCAAATGCAGCACCTGCACCACCTTTTGAATTTTGACCTAGGATCACTAAGATTAGCAAAAATGCCAAAATCAAAATCACTCCGATTAATAAGTTGAACATATAAGTAAGTAAGGTTAATCTTTCAATTTTTCAATTAAGTCCGCAAAGTAAGTCCTTTTATCGGGAAACTTCAAGCTCAATTTTTCATAAATCTCTATAGCCATCTCTTTTTTGCCTTGTCTTACCAAGATTTTTGCAAAAGTCTCGGACATTAAGTTGTCATTGAGTTGAGTGCTAGATTCGGCAAGATTTTCGGTGTTTTGGTTGGCCTCAATCTCTTTGATTGTCGCAATTTTGATCTCTTTTTTACTAAAGGCCTTGATCAAATCTATTTGCTCTTTCTTCTTTGAGTCCAAAATCTCCTTCTTCTCTTTTCGCTTGATGGTCTCAATCAAGTCATCTGCAGGCCTTTTACGTTTTGGTCGAGCAGTCTTTGTTGGACTTGGCTTTTCCTCAGCATTTCCTTTCAGTTTTTCACCTAGCATTTTCAATGATTCGGTTCGCTTGGATGAATCTTGGAGCTCTGAGTTTTCTTCGGGGAGTAGATCGGCCTGTTCTTTTGATTCAGTAGAGGTAGAAATTGGTTTTTCCAACCAAGTTTTCAAGAAAAGTCGATTAGGAGAAGTGACCGCAGCAAAAGCAAGCTGACTTGATTTTTTGTCAGGAAACTTGGCTAGTTCATATCTAGCCCCCAAAACATAGGGTATCTGGAAATAAGGGAAGTTTTCCTGAATTTTCTTCAGTTGAAGAAAATCTCCTTTTTCCAGATTATCAGATTTTTGGATGAGTTCCAGAAATGTTTGGGCGTTCACGGGCTAAAGTTTGGTTTCTAATATAGTCAATTTACCAGTTTGCCACAGTTGCGGTAAAAATATCCTGGATGATGACCTCAAATATTTCTTCCACCAATTGACTTTCTACATCGAGTAAGGTGGTCGTACGCGGGTCGTAATCCTTAAAGAAAGAAAACGTCTGCTTTAAATTTTCTTCCTCATTGGTTTGATTTAGATATTCTACTTCGACACGGATGGTCAAACGCATTTGACCTGCCCGATCAGGAACATTAGATGAACCGCTGGAAACAACCGCCTGTGGGGTGATGGAATACCCATTAATTGCTCCAGAAAATTGGAGATCCCCATTTGATCTGACTAGCTCTAATTGTGTATTCCTTTGGTAATATTCTTTCAGCGCTTCCGTAAATCGTTGTTCCATGTTCGCAGGCCCATTTCCTGAATCATTGAAAAAGTTTTCGACTGAAAAAGTCTTGACTACTTCATAATTAATATTTGTCCCAGTGAAGCTGTACTTCACCGAGCAGGATTGAAAAATGAACCACACCAATCCCCAAAAAAACAATCTACTATTCGATTTCATATTGTTTGATTTTTCGGTAAAGGGTGCGTTCTGAAATCCCCAAATCCTGTGCGGCATATTTACGCTTGTTGTTGTGCTTTCTGAGGGCTTTAAGAATCATTTCTTTTTCTTTCCGCTCGAGCGAAAGTGAATTGTCATCTTCCTCATGAAGAATATCTTCTATGATGTCTTCTTCATAATCTAAATCGTCCAAATTCCCACTTTTTTGTGGCTCGAGTACAAGTGGAACAGTGTAGGGAGAAGAACTCTCAGAACTTTCTTGAGAAGGAATTTTTGTTTCAATGTCCTCAAACAAGCCTTGGTGCTTTTGCAAAATGCTTGTATTCAGATTTCCACTTTGAAATGATTCAAGTACGAGTTTTTTCAATTCGTTCATATCCTTTTTCATGTCAAAAAGGACTTTGTACAAAATGTCTCGTTCCGAAAAATCCATTCCATCATTTGACCCACTTTGCCCGGTAAGCGCTACTGGAAGACGACTGGAATCTTGAGGAAGATACCTTCCCAAAGTTTTTGCACTAACCTCTCGAGTCTCTTCCAACAAGGAAACCTGTTCTGCAATATTTTTTAGCTGTCGGATATTACCAGGGAAAGGATACCGCATTAATAAAGCTTGAGCTTCTGCATCTAGCGTGATAGGTTTTACATGATATCTTTCCGAAAAGTCTGTGGTAAATTTTCTGAACAATAAAACCATATCCTCGCCTCGTTCTCGTAGGGGAGGGACGAAAATCGGAACGGTATTCAGGCGATAATATAGGTCTTCTCTGAATTTCCCTTTTTCAACTGCTTTGATCAAATTGACGTTTGTGGCAGCAATTACGCGGACATTGGTTTTTTGGACTTTAGAAGATCCAACTCGAATAAACTCTCCATTTTCCAAGACCCGAAGTAATCTGGATTGAGTCCCGAGAGGCATCTCTCCAATTTCGTCCAGAAAAATCGTGCCTCCATCCGTCACTTCAAAATACCCCTTTCGAGCTTCATGCGCACCGGTAAAGGATCCTTTTTCGTGTCCAAATAGCTCAGAATCTATCGTTCCTTCAGGAATAGCACCACAGTTGATTGCAATGAATTTGCCATGCTTTCGTAGCGAAAGTGAATGGATGATTTTAGAAAAGCTCTCTTTTCCACTACCACTTTCTCCAGTGATCAAGACGGTCATTTCGGTAGGAGAAGCCTGCATGGCCACTTGAATCGCATGATTCAGAAGTGGGCTGTTTCCAATAATCCCAAAGCGCTGTTTGATGCTTTGAATTTCTGAAGGTTCAATCATGCCATTGCCGGATTAATTTCTACTATTTGCCCAAATAGGGTAGCAGGGGTGCAATCGGTGATCTTTACTTTAACATAGTCTCCTAGTTTGACACCTTGAGAGGGGATAATCACGACTTTATTCGCAGAATTTCTCCCTTTAAATTCAGTATCTGACTTTTTGGAGGTTCCTTCTACCAGAATGATTTGCTCCTTACCAAGATCAAGTTTGTTTCGTTCAAAAGACAATTGGTTTTGCTTTTCAATAATCTCAGCCAAACGACGTTTTTTGATGTCCAGCGGAATATCGTCCTCATATTTTTTAGCAGCCAATGTCCCTGGTCTTTCAGAATAATAAAACATGTAAGAGAAATCATACTTCACGATATCCATAAGCGTCAAGGTGTCTTGATGCTCTTCCTCAGTTTCAGAGCAAAACCCTGCAATCATATCAGAAGAAATACCGCATTCTTGGCCTAGAATCTCTCTAATCGCTCTTACCCGATCGAGATACCAATCTCGGTCATAGGTTCTGTTCATTAATTCCAAGACTCGGCTATTTCCAGATTGAACAGGTAAATGGATGTATTTGCAGATATTATCGTACTTCTTCATGGTAAAAAGTACTTCGTCTGTAATGTCTTTAGGATGAGAAGTGGAAAATCGAACTCGCAATAATGGACTTACTTGAGCTACCATTTCAAGTAAGTTGGCAAAGTTGACAACAGTGCTGACTTCTTCCTCTTTTTTATTGAGGCGGGCTTTATTGTTCTCTTCAGGAGACCATTTGTAGCTATCTACATTTTGGCCCAAAAGGGTTACCTCACGATATCCTTTTGCAAATAAATCCTGTGCTTCGGCTACGATGGAATGTGGATCCCGGCTTCTTTCCCTTCCGCGAGTAAAAGGTACCACGCAGAAAGAGCACATATTATCACAGCCTCTCATAATGGAAATGAAAGCTGTCACACCATTTGAATTTAATCGAACAGGAGCGATGTCAGCATACGTTTCCTCTCGTGATAGGAAGGTATTGACTCCTTTTCGTCCATCTTCTGCTGCATTAACCAAATTTGGGAGATCTCGATAGGCATCAGGTCCAACGACCACATCGACGATTTTTTCTTCTTCGAGAAGTTTTTCTTTCAATCGCTCAGCCATACATCCCAATACTCCTATGGTCATTTCTGGTTTATGCTTTTTGACAGCATTGAAATGGTTTAGTCTATTTCGTACGGTTTGCTCAGCTTTTTCACGAATTGAGCAGGTGTTTAAAAAGACGACATCAGCTTGATTGAAGTCGGAAGTGGTATCAAATCCATTTTCTTTCATAATGGAAGCCACAATCTCCGAATCAGAAAAATTCATTTGACAGCCATAACTCTCAATATAGAGTTTCTTGGTCTTACCGGTATTTTCATCCGAGGTGGTTTTATAATCAACCGCTTGCGCTTCTTCTCCAGAGAGTATATCGATGTCTTTGATTAAATCCATATGGCTTTTATGCTAATCTGTAGTTATAGATGACCTGTACTAGTACTTCCAAGTCAGTAGTGAGGTTGCAAAATTATTAAAACGCAGACAAAATGGCAGAGAAAGCGCTTATTTATTCTTGAGAACTATTCCTCGAAAGGGATTTTAAGTTGACTACCTAGGAATTCTTGTTCCTCAGTGATATTCAGGTTGGAAATTCCCAAGCCTAGGAGTCGGACAGGTTTAGGGATTTCTTCTTGTCTGAGCAATTCCAATCCTATCTGCCAAATCATGCCTTTTTCCGGATACTGCTCCAGTGTTTTGCTCCGAGTTTGGAGGGTGAAATCTGAATATTTCAGTTTTAGTGTGATCGTACGGCCTTTGATTCCGATTTTTTCAATTCTCCTCATCAGCTCCTCAAAAATGGGATAGAGTTGATTTTCCATTTCTTTCAGGGAAATCAAATCTTTTTCAAACGTGTTTTCTGCGCTCAATGATTTTCGAACACGATGGGGCTGCACTTCCGAAAGGTGAATGCCCCGAACAATATTAAAATAGTGGAGTCCGGATTTTCCGAATTTCTTGGTTAAAAACTGAAGGGAATATTCCTTGAGATCCTTTCCTGAATGAATTCCGAGCTTTTGCATTTTCTCTGCGGTGACTTTTCCAATTCCAAAGAATTTCCCAATGGGGAGTTTCTCCAAAAATGCTTCAGCCTCTTCAGGAAGAATCACTGCTTGGCCATTCGGTTTATTAAGGTCTGAAGCTGTTTTTGCTAAAAATTTATTGTAGCTAATTCCTGCAGAGGCATTCAGTCCGGTTTTTGATTTTATTTTTTCTCGGATTTGTCGAGCTATTAAAATGGCAGATTTAAGTCCCATTTTATTCTCAGTGACGTCAAGAAAAGCTTCGTCTAAGGAAAGGGGTTCGACAAGATCAGTGTATTTATAGAAAATTTCCCGGATTTGGAGTGAAATTTCCTTGTATCGATCAAATCGAGGTTTTGCGAAAATCAATTGGGGACATTTTTTAGCAGCTAAAGCAGAGGACATTGCGGAATGAATCCCAAATTTCCTTGCTTCATAGCTTGCAGCGGCCACCACACCTCTGGCTTCATTTCCTCCTACTACGAGTGGTTTGCCTCTCCATTCAGGATGATCCAGCTGCTCTACAGAAGCATAAAATGCATCCATATCCACATGGATAATTTTCCGAACAGCATTATTTTCCTGATAGGGTTGCGGCATTCTCGAAGTTCAAGTTTCTCGAAAATAAAAAAAAGGGATCCTTGAAGAATCCCTTTTTAACATATTGTGGTAGTTGTGTTATTACTTAGCAGTCACGTCCAACACCAAAGAAACGGTGTTGTAGATGAATTGGTCTTTTGCTTTGTCTACTGCAGCAGATTCGTCACCATACATCAATCCCCACTGGGTTCTATCGATATTGAAGCCAGCTTTGGCAGATACAGTTCCGTTTTGAATGCTTACAGCAGCTGGGAATTTGATGTTTTTGGTAGTTCCTCTCATAGTCAAGTTACCGCTGATCCAATGTGTTGGTGCCTCTGGAGACAATGAGCTGTCAGATGCAGGAGTATTTTCAGTAGTAAATTCTTCCTTGTCTGCAACTACATCACCTGCAGCAAAAGGTTCTGCACCTGTGATTTCAAAGGTTGCGGTTGGGAAATTTGCTGCATCAAAGAAATCAGCAGACTGAAGGTGTCCATAAAGCTTGCCATAGAATTCATTAGATTCTTCCATGTCTTCGATTTTCAAGCCTACGATGTCAAAAGTAAATGAACCTGCAGTGATTTGATCACCAGATACCACTAAAGAACCACCAGTAGTTGGGATTTTTCCAAAGTGTTTTCCTGCCGGCTTATATCCTGTCCAAGAAATTGTAGAAGAAGTCAAATCTACAGAAAGTGTGTCACCAGCACCTGCGGCTACTTCTTGAGCGTCAGTTGTTTCAACGGTGTCTCCTGGATTTCCACAAGCGAATGCAAGCATTGCAGCGGCTACAAATAGGCCTAATTGCTTTGTAATTTTCATAGTAATTGTGTTGTTGTATTGGTTTTGGTTTTTAATGTATAGACATGGAAACTGATTTTCCTGAAAAAAGTTCTCTTGAGTTTCAAAATTTCTAATTTTCGATGAAAAAATAGTTTAGCTCAAATTTCGATAAGCATGGCCTTGATTTTAGCAGTGAAGGAAATAGCTCCAAGTTTTGGAGAAAATTGTTGGTTGGCTCCCAATTCCACCATCGTGGGAGATGTTGTTTTAGGAAAAAACTGTACCGTATGGTTCAATGCTGTCATCCGAGGAGATGTACATGAAATTCGAATTGGGGATGAAACAAATATTCAGGACGGAGCCATCATCCACTGCACTTACCAAAAAGCGCCAACATACATTGGAAGTCAAGTTTCAATCGCTCATAATGCATGCGTCCATGGCTGTACTATCCATGACCGGGTTTTAATAGGTATGGGAGCGATTGTCATGGATGGAGCGGTAGTTCATTCGGATTCAGTCATTGCGGCCGGAGCTATTGTTCTTGCAGGGACTGTTGTTGAGTCAGGTTCTATTTACGCTGGAATTCCTGCCAAAAAAGTAAAAGAAATTACGCCGGAGATGAGGGAAGTAATTGCGAGGACTGCCAAAAATTATCCGATGTATGCCTCGTGGTATGAATAGGGGTATTCGATTTGAAATGTAATTTCCTGTTTTTCAATAGCTTTTAAAGTGGTTTTTCTTGATTTGGAAGAACCGCTTCACTATTTTTGAAATAATCAATTTTTAGAAATGCGTATGATTTTTTATCCCTTTGAACGAGGAAGAAATCTTCTTCTTTTACTCTTGCTTTTTATTTGGGTAAACACCCTCTTAAGCTCTTTTTTGCCAAAGGATCATGCTTTGGATTTGAAATTTGCTTACACAGTCGAAGAGGCCTACCATTCTCTCAACCAACTTGATCCTGACCAAAGAGAGATTTACAGATTTGGAGTTTGGGCCTTGGACATGCCTTATCTGATCATTTACTTTTTTTTCTTTTCGGGACTTCTTCGATTTCTTCACGGAAATCGGAAATTTTATTGGGTGCCTCTTCTAATCTCGCTCACTGATTTTATTGAAAACCTTCTTCTTCTTCGGATTTTGAAGTTGTTTCCAGATACCCAAAGTGGACTAGTCAGATTATGTTCTTTTTTTACTACATCCAAATGGATTTTCGTAGGTGGATTGGTTATTTGCCTGCTGATGGGAGTTTGGTCTTTTTTGAGCCAGAGGAAAAAAACAAGTAGTTCCTCCCAAGAAATCAGAATTTAATAGAACCTTCATTTTTGCTTTCCTGTACTTCTTTTCTTTTCAAGGAAATTTGAGTAGTATTTCATTCCGGTATTTAAAAAAACTTGTGGTTGAAATAAAGATGAGATTCTTGTGAATTGAATTTTTATTTAAGAGGATAATCTCCAACCCATTTTTTCTCCAGATAAAGAAAACTGAAAATTCTATGAAAGAAGAGTATATCAAATGGTATTCACCACATCTCCATCGAGATGTACAAATGTTGGTTTTTGGTCATTCTGGATATCCGGTTGTTCTTTTTCCTACTTCCATGGGGTCTTTTCATGAAAATAAGGACATGGGATTGATTGGATCTGCACAGTGGTTTATCGATGAGGGATTGATTCAGATTTATTGTCCAGAAAGCAATGACAAACAAAGCTTCTACAATAAATCAGTATCTCCTTATGAAAGAATCCAACAGCATATTGCCTACGATAAAATGATCTGCCATGAATTGGTAGAGCGAGTACGATTAAACACACCCCAAGCAAAAGTAGCCCTAGCCGGCTGCAGTTTTGGAGGCTACCATGCTGCAAATTTTGCTTTCAGGCATCCGGGATATGTGAGCCATTTATTCAGTATGAGTGGGGCTTTTGATATTCGAAGTTTTATGGATGGGTTTCAACATGATGATATTTATTACAATAGTCCGTTGGAATATCTTCCTGGTCTTCAAGATGCTGAATTGTGGAAAATGGGAATCGTCTTGGGTACCTCCAACTGGGATATCTGCTTTGATTCCAATCTGAAACTTCACGAAGTTTTAAAACAAAAAAATATTTCACATTGGCTGGATGTACGTCAAGACCGACAGCATGACTGGCCGGTCTGGAGAGAAATGTTTCCTCATTACCTCAGCACGATCAAGTTTGATTAATTCCGGCTGGATATAGCCCTCCTTACCAATACTTTAAATTGATCGATAAATTATTTCGATTCCTGTTTGGGTAAGGTTTTGATTAGAAATTTAAAAATGAAATACCTCGACTAATGAAAAAAATTGGAATTCTTTTTGGCATGGAGGATACTTTTCCTCATGCTTTTGTGGAGCGCGTCAATCAATTAGCGCCAAAAGGTATCGTGGCGGAGCCAGTCAAGATTGATAAAGTAATTCAAAACGAATTGACCGAATATGCGGTGATTATTGACCGGATTTCACAGGATGTGCCTTTTTATAGAGCTTATTTAAAGAATGCTGCCCTCACTGGGACAGCAGTGATCAACAATCCTTTTTGGTGGAGCGCCGATGATAAATTTTTCAATAACTGTCTCGCTGACACCTTAGGAGTGCCGCTTCCAAAAACGGTGATTTTGCCCTCCGCAGAACATCCTGATGACACTACTTCCAAGTCTTTTAGAAATCTCGTAGCTCCTTTAGATTGGGAGGGGATATTTAGTTATGTGGGGTTTCCAGCATATATGAAGCCTTATGCAGGGGGAGGTTGGAAAAATGTCTATCGCTTGGAAAACAAAGAGGAGTTTTTTCAAAAGCATCCGGAAACAGGAAAACTGGTTATGCTCCTACAAGAAGAAATCGTGTTTGATGAATATTTCAGGGTGTATTGCCTAGGAGGAAAAGCTGTCCGAATTATGGAATACGAACCTAGAAATCCACATCACCTGCGCTATGTGGTAGATCGTGCTCCCTCTTCCAAAAAGCTATTATCAACGGTGAAAGATTATACCATCAAGCTTTGTACAGGACTTGGATATGATTTCAATACGGTGGAATTTGCTGTGAGGGATGGAATTCCATATGCCATTGATTTTGGAAATCCTGCACCGGATGCAGATGTCAATTCGGTTGGTCAGGAGAATTTTGAATGGGTGGTAGAAGAAGCTGCAAAAATGGCCATTGCCTATGCCAAGGCTCAAAAACCTGGAAAAATGAATTTGACATGGGGGACTTTTGTAAAAGACTCCGTAGAAATGGCGAAACGATTTTAAGCCCTGAATTATGTCCATTGCATTGAAAAAGCTGCCCAAATTTACCCTAGGTGTAGAGGAGGAATACATGATTTTGGACCCAACTACTCGTGATCTTCGATCCCATATGTCCAAGATCGTAGAAGGAGGGAAGATTCAGCTTCGAGAACAAGTAAAGGCTGAAATGCATCAGTCTGTGGTCGAAGTCGGCACGAATATCTGCCAAAACATTGCAGAGGCAAGGAAAGAAGTTTCTTTCCTCAGAAGAAAGATTGATGAATTAGCACGTGCTCAAGGCCTGGTAGCGGGGGCATCAAGTACCCACCCCTTTGCCAAATGGCAAGATCAGGAAATTACCGATGATCCTAGGTATCACAATATTGTCAATGAACTGAAGGATATAGCGCGATCCAACCTGATTTTTGGGCTTCATGTCCATGTCGGGATTGAGAGTAGGGAGATTGCTCTTCAATTGATGAATCAGGCTTGCTATTTTCTTCCTCATATTTATGCCTTGACAACCAATTCTCCCTTTTGGGAAGGCCGTAACACTGGTTTCAAGGCATTTCGGGCTAAGGTCTTTGCCAAATTTCCACGAACTGGATTACCAGAGTATTTCGACTCTGTTCAGTCCTATGATAATTTTCTTGAAATATTGGTCAAGACGAATTGCATAGACAATCCTAAGAAGATATGGTGGGATTTGCGCATGCACCCATTTTTCTCCACCATCGAATTTAGAATTTGCGACATGTGTCTTACCGTTGATGAGACGATCTGCGTGGTAGCCTTGATTCAAGCTGTGGTAGCTAAATTGTACAAGTTGTTGATGAGTAATACCAGCTTCAACATTTATAGGATTGCGTTGATTCGTGAAAATAAATTCCGTGCAGCTAGGAATGGAATTGAGGGATTGCTGATAGACTTTGGGAAGAAAGTGGAAGTTCCAACCCGTGAATTGATTCTTGAACTTCTTGATTTTGTGGATGATGTTGTCGATGAATTAGGAAGCAGAGAAGAAATCAATTATGTGCATCAAATTCTTGAGCGAGGCACCGGTGCAGATCAACAGCTCGCTGTTTTTGAACAAACAGGTAGTCTAGAATCTGTGGTAGATTTTATTACTTCAAAGTTTACCGAGGGAATTTGATGGATTGAGTACCTTTGCTTCAGACTTAACACCTTATTTGAAGTGGCAAAAAGAAAAGTGAATTTGGCGATTTTGGACATGTATGATGGGGAGCCCAATCAGGGTATGCGCTGTATTCATGATATTTTGTCCAAATTTTCGGACTCGATTTCCTTTCGTGAGTTTGACGTAAGGGGTAAATCGGAGATTCCAGAGATTAGAGATTTTGATCTTTTTATTTCCACCGGAGGTCCTGGTAACCCATTGGAAGGTGATGGAGTTTGGGATTTGAAGTACAATGATTTTTTGGACCAAGTCTGGATATGGAATCAAAATCATAGTCAGAAAAAATACTTGCTTTTGATTTGTCATTCCTTTCAAATGGCATGCAAGCATTTTGGATTAGGAGAAATCACAAAACGTAAATCAACTTCCTTTGGTGTGATGACGGTGCACAAAACACCGGATGGAATGCAGGATGATTTACTTCAGAATTTGGATAATCCCTTTTGGGCAGTTGACTCTCGAGATTTTCAAGTGGTTCAGCCTAATCCTAGAAAGTTCAAGCATCTTGGATCTAAAATAATTGCTTTGGAAAAAATCCGTAATCATGTCGAATATGAGCGGGCAATTATGGCTATCCGGTTTTCAGATGAAATCGTCGGAACTCAATTTCACCCTGAAGCTGATCCGGTTAGTTTCCTTGAACATTTGAAAAAGCCAATGGTGAAGGAAAAAATTATTGAGCTCAAAGGGAAAGCTAAGTTTCGCGAAATGTTGGAAAACTTGGTGGATGAATCAAAGATTTACCGGACTAATGAAACTCTGATCCCGAATTTTTTGCAACAATCGCTCTGGAAAATTAAAGCAGGTCAGGCGCCTTCATTTATTTGATATGATTGAAGAAATAAGAGCAAGATTCAATACCGAATTTTCAGTAGAGAAATACCAAGCATTTTTGAAAGATGTAGGTCGAGATTTTGGTTTTTCGCCGACATTTCGGATTGCTGAAACCCCTTTCTTTATCCCCAAAAAGTTAGAAAAGCAACTGCTTGAAGCTTGTGAACAAGTGTTTGATTTAATCCGACAGCCAAATTTCAAGCAATTAACACAGCGTGCCATTGAATTAAACCCATCAGTACCAAATGAAGATGGTCACACTCAATTTTTGGCGATAGATTTTGGAATTTGTGAACAAAATGGGGACATCGTACCTAAGCTGATAGAAGCCCAAGGTTTCCCATCAATTTTTAATTTTCAATTTAACCTGCACAGAAAGTTTCTAGAATTTTACCCTTTTCTGGAATCATTAAGTCCTTATCCTGAGGGAATGGATGCCAAGTCATATCTTCAAATTCTTCGCGAAGTTGTCTTAGGGGATTATCAGCCTGAGGAGGTTGTTCTGCTTGAAATAGAACCTGAAAAGCAGAATACCAAAATTGATTTCTATTACACAAAGCGTGATTTAGGAATCGAATATGTTTGTATTACCCAAATCCAGAAGGTGGATCGAAAACTTTTCTACCAAAATAGAGAAGGAAAAATGATCCAAATCAAGCGAATTTATAATCGGGTAATCTTTGATGAACTTGAATTGAGGAAGGATTTAAAACTGAATTTCAGCTTCCAAGATGATTTGGAAGTAGAGTGGGCAGGCCATCCCAATTGGTATTCTAGAATTTCAAAATTTATTTTGCCATTCCTAAGTGGGCCTTACTTTATAGAAAGTAAGCTTTTGAGTGAGTTTGATCGCATACCCGAGGATTTGGAGAATTATGTTCTAAAACCTCTCTTTTCTTTTTCAGGCTCTGGAGTGGTTTTCAATGTGACTCAGGAGGATATCGATGCAGTTCAAAATCCAGATTTATATATTCTTCAGAAAAAAGTGAACTATGCACCTGTGATTAAGTCTCCAACCGGAAATGTAAAGGTGGAAGTTCGGCTACTTTGTTTATGGCCTGAAAAAGCTGAGGCTCCACAAGTGGTTGGAAATCTTGTCCGCTTAAGTAGAGGGGATATGATTGGGGTGAAGTTTAATAAAGACAAAGATTGGGTAGGTGGTTCCATTGGACTCTTTGAGAAATAAAAAAAGGCGGTTAACCCGCCTTTTTTTATTGCATCCAAGTGGACGGTGATTTTCGCCATTCCCCAAGTGAATTTAAAGCTTCTGGGGTAATGTAATTTGTTTTTACTGCCTCAGGAAGAAGGGCGTCATAGTGACTCAAACAAATTAGCTTGATTCCTGCCTCTTCAAAGTTTTTTGTAGCTACGTCGAAGCCATAGCTGAAGATTGCCACCATTCCCATTACCTCAAAGCCAGCTTTTTTCAAATCCTCAGCCGCTTTTAAGGAACTTCCTCCAGTCGATACAAGGTCTTCCACGACCACAACTTTTTGTCCTGGAGTCACTTTACCTTCAATCATATTTTCCATACCATGTCCCTTAGGTTTAGATCGAACATAAAGGAAGGGGAGGCTTAATTCATTAGCGATAAGCGCGCCTTGTGGTATGCCTGCGGTGGCTACGCCTGCGATTGCTTCCACTTGAGGGAAAAAATGCTGAACCGATTTGACCAAATTTTCTTTGATCAAATTTCTAACTTCTGGAAAGGAAAGAGAAAGTCGATTATCACAGTAAATAGGGGATTTCCATCCAGATGCCCACGTAAATGGTTTGTCTGGTTGAAGTCGAATAGCTTCAATTTCGAGTAGTTTTTTAGCTACTTCTGCCGCGATGCTTGCATTGAGAATTTCCATGGCTCAAAAATAAGGGAAAACTTCAGGGGTAATTGTGGCAACTGAATTTTTTATGCATTTTTGGCTGACCAGCAAAATTAAAAATATCCTTCCTGCACCATGAGAATTTTCGTGAATGACAAACCTCTTGAGCTAATGAGCTATGAGGAGTTTGATGCCACTAAGTCTTTTGAGCATGTCTATTCTGAAATTGAAGAATTACATACTGATGTCGAATGGGAGGAAGATGTACTTTTTCATGAGCCTAATCAGAATGTGATCATTCGATTACTCTATTTGATGCGTACCAGAAAAATGAGAAATCTGGATTCGGTTACCATTGTTACTAAGGATAAAAGAGCACTTAAGGAGTTTGTTAAAAGTAGATTCTTAATCATCAAAGCGGCTGGTGGTATTGTAAAAAAAGGAGATAAAATTCTCATGATTCACCGTTTGGGGAAGTGGGATTTCCCTAAAGGAAAGCTAGATAAAGGTGAAACACCAGAGGAATGTGCCAAGCGTGAGGTAGAGGAAGAATGTAATGTGAAGGTGAAACTGGGACCTCATTTATACAATACGTGGCATACGTACACTCAAAACCGAAAAAGCATTCTTAAAAAAACCTATTGGTACACCATGGAAGTGGTGAATGATGCAGGAATGAAACCACAAGCTGAAGAGGGAATCGAGGATATCGGTTGGTTTGCGGAAGGAGATGCTAAGACTGCTTTGATTAATTCCTACCCATCAATGAGGTATTTGTTTAAGCAGTTCTTGAAAAATCAGACTTTTCCTCAGATTTCATAAGGGAGAAAATCTTTGACATTTCCTCCGTAGCGGTGAACCTCGCGAATGACAGTGGAACTAATTGCTGCAAATTGTGGAGAGGTGATCAAAAATACAGTTTCCAAATCCTCGTTGAGGTACCGATTCATTTGACTGATTGTGTTTTCATATTCGAAATCTGTCGTATTTCGGAGTCCTCTGATTAAAAAGTTTGCCCCATGTTTTTTTGCCAGGGTTGAAGTAAGTTCATTGTAAACGATGACTTTGACTCTTGGCTCTTCGGTGTAGACGCTTTCGATCTTTTCAACCATCAAGGCAATTTCGAAGTACCTGTTTTTCTTGGTTGAGTTATAACCAATACCAATGATTACCTCGTCAAAAATATCCAAGCTTCTCAAGACAATATCGTGGTGTCCATAAGTAAACGGATCAAATGAACCTGGAAAAATGGCGATTTTTTTCATGGTTTAGGAATATTGCCAATCGGCTTCAAACAATTTTTCTGATTTTAAATGCTTAAAACCATGGGAGTAGTTTTGGTTGGCATGTGGACGGATTATTCTGAAATGATGAAAGTATTCTTTACCCCACGCTTCAGAGATACCACTTGCCTCAGAAGCTCCAAAAACGGTGATTCGAACATGATTTCTATCGTACTTGAGTTGTTCAAGAACAATAAAGGCATATTTAAGTAAATCCTCTTTTGAACTTACCTCAAACATGTTAAATATCGATAAATCCTGGTCGGTAAATGCCGCTAAATAAATATGAGAGTGAAAGTAATCGATCAGAATTTCTTGACCAATCAGGTTAAATCGCTCTTTAAACAAATAAGAAAGAAAGGAGACTGCTCCGTGATAGAATTGGACTTCTGAAAATCTTGCTTCTAGTGTTTTTTTAATTTTTCCTGAAATACAGGAGACGAGTTGAATGTTATTGCTATCCAATGGAGTGCTGAAAAAATGGCTTTTCTCCTCCAATTCTGAAGCATATCCTAAGTAAGTTTTTTCCTCTCCAGGGAGAAATAACACACCAGGAACTAAAGAAAATAAGTCCGAGTGAATATAAACTTTGGCGGGGACATCAATTCGTAATAAATGATCAGCTGTCAATAACTGATCAATCTTGTTGACATCAAAGGATAAATAATGATGAATGGCAAGATTGGATTCGTTCTGATCTTTGCAAAAAATAAAAAGAGAACTCGGATAAATGAAAAGTGATAGACTCGCTGTGTTTTCCACATCAAATCTATCACTCTTGTAAACTTTTAAGTTGTTTTCCAACGTGTGAGATTATTATTTCCAGTTACCTTCAGTCGAAGCGTCAGTTCTGGATCCAACTCTAAGAGCTTTTTCGTTGTTGTTCAATCTTCTTTCTGGATTAACAGGAGCAGGGTCGCGAATTTCAAACACACTTACCATGTAACCACCTGTTTTTTCGATTTTGTTCGCAAAGAACTCGAACTGCTTACCACCTGTTCCTGGTACTACTGGAAGAAGGGCGATATTGAAATCAGGATATTTTCTTGTGTTAAACAATGAATCCATTACAGCAACTGAGCCCAAGGTATCGATAGTTACAGTGATTTCTTCTGCGCCGTATTCCAATAGTTTCGTTGTTTCTTTTCTCTCTACGATCCAGATTTGACCTGTCTCGATAAATGTTTTCAATGAATCCCAAGTGCCAGAATATCTGCCGTTAGAAGCTTGGAATGCCAATTGAGCATCGCGAAGCATTTCAAGCTTTTCGATGGTGGCAGCTTCTAGTAAAGCAATTCTTTTTTCTTCTTCTACTACGTCGTTAACACCTTTCCAAAGGAGGTAGCCTAAAAACGCAGCTATGGCAAAGAAAACTAGTGAGAGAACTTTAGTAAGATTCATTTTGATAGAGATTTAGAAATCTGATTAAGGTTGAAGGTTTTTAAAACGTGCTATTTTATAGAAATATTTCCAAAATTAAAATATCCTTTCCATAAACACAGGTCATTCAGGGATTTTATTCCCCAAAATGCTCGATGCAAATGATTCGGATTCAAATTTTGAAGATCTTTTGAGGTCATCCATTGGATTTCCTGCAATATCTGATTTTCATCGGAAAGCTCGGGGTCTTTTCCCAATCGTGCAAGTCCATCCATCCTTTTTACTTTAAAAAAATGCTCCATGGCATGTAAAGGAGGGTCTAAAAACTCATGAACAAACAAATAATCCTCTACTTCGATTTGAAGAGATGTTTCTTCAAGGAATTCTCTTTTTAAATTTTCGGTTGCCGAAGTTCCAAACTTCATTCCTCCTCCTGGAACAGACCAAAAATCACGATCGGCACTCATTTTATGCCTGACCATTAGTATTCTATCTCCCTCAATAAGGATTCCGTTTACCCGACTTCGGAGGCGATTTCCAAATTTTGATTCAATTTCTTTGTTGAACTGCTCGACTCCCATTTACTTTCGTTATACAATGGGTAAAAATAATCTCAAAGGTCCGAATCGTCTCGAATTACTACTTAAAAATTTCCCTTTCGCTCCGACACAAGGACAGAGGGTGTTTTTTGAGAAACTTCAGGGTTTTTTGGATAAGCCTTCAGAGGAAAAGCCAGTATATATTTTGAGAGGATATGCGGGTACCGGAAAAACTTCCGTGATCTCTGCCTTAGTAAAGACTTTACCCAAAATTGATATGCGTCCACTTTTGCTGGCACCTACTGGCAGAGCTGCAAAAGTGATGAGTAACTACTCTGGAAGGGCAGCATATACGATCCATAAAATCATCTATAAGCCCAAAGAAGATACAGGATCTGGGGGGATGGGATTTATTCTGCAGAAAAATTATTTCAAGGATACCGTATTTGTGGTAGATGAATCCTCAATGCTTGCAGATGATGGGGGAATGTCTGGGAACCTGCTTTGGGATTTGATCACCTATGTTTTTTCTGGTATAGGAAATAGGTTGATTTTGGTAGGTGATTCAGCGCAGTTGCCACCAGTAGGATCGGATTACAGTCCAGCCTTGGATTCAGGATATTTGGCGAGGCATTATCGACTTGAGGCAGATCAGATCGAACTTACGGAGGTGATGCGCCAAAGATTGGAGTCCGGAATTCTTTTTAACGCAACCTTGCTCAGGCAACAGTTGCTTGAGAATTCCCCACAGGTAAGGATTCAGACTTTTGAGTTTCCTGATATTTTTAAAATGACCTCGGAGCGATTGGAAGATGGTTTACGATATGCGTATGATAAATTTGGTACTGAAAATACCACGATTGTCACACGGTCAAATAAAGCAGCAGTTCAATACAATCTTTATATCCGTCGAATGATCCATTTTTTCGAAGATGAAATCAGCACAGGGGATTTATTGATGATTGTAAAGAATAATTACACCTATATGGCTGAATCTGAAAAAGTTAATTTTTTAGCGAATGGAGATATGGCTGAAGTAATGAAAATCAGGTCATTCGAGGAGCTTTATGGGTTTAGATTTGCCACTTTAGAGTTAAGACTTTTAGATTATCCCGAGGAGCCAAATTTCGAAGCAAAGGTGATTTTGGATACTTTATACAGTCCCAGCCCCTCTTTGACAAGAGATGAATATCGTAAGCTTTACCAATTGGTGGCTGAGGATTATGCCGATGTCGCGAATAAAACAGAGCGACAGGAATTGATCCGGAAGGATCCATATCTGAATGCATTACAGGTCAAGTTTGCCTATGCATTAACCTGCCATAAAGCCCAAGGAGGGCAATGGAAATCGGTCTTTGTCGATTTAGGGTATATTCAGGATGATCAGGTGGATCGAGATTTGGTAAGATGGTTGTATACGGCGATTACCCGAGCGACAGAAGAATTGTATTTGGTTAATTTTCCGCAACAGTTTTTTATGAAGGGGCTAAAATCACCTACCTTCGAATGAGTTGAATTTTAAAAGACATTAACATTCGAAAATTCGATTTGGCACATTATTTTCGCTTTGTTGAATTAAATCATGTTTGATTTAGTTTAGAATTTAGTATTGAAATTTTAACCAATAACTATAAAGAGTATGAAAAAAATTGGCTTTCTAATCGGGTTGTTCTCGTTGATTTTAGTTTTTGGCGCACAGGCGCAACAGACAGCTGCTTCAGGTCCAGTGATTTCTTTCAAAGAAAAATCCATTGACTTCGGAGATATCGTTCAGGGTGCTAAAGTGGAGCATACTTTCGTCCTGACTAATACTGGTAATGCTCCTTTAGTAATTTCTAATGTGGCGGCTACTTGTGGATGTACAGTTCCAAATTGGCCGAAAGAACCGGTTGCTCCTGGTAGTTCTGCTGAAATTAAGGTGTCTTTCAATTCTACAGGGAAAATGGGTAAACAAAACTCCATCGTTCGTATTTACTCAAATGCCTCTGAGCCAATTGAAAAAGTGTCATTAATCTCAAATGTACTTCCAAAGACCAACTAACAAGAATTGTGATTAATCCTAGAGCCTGTCAAAACTGACAGGCTTTTTTATTTTAAATTCAAACCTCATTATTCGTCTATACTGTATTTCCAATCATGGCAAGATCTAAGGAAAGACGCGTTACCATGCGTCAGGTATTCACTACCATTATTTGGCCTAGAAAAAATCAATTATTTCTAGGTCTATTTCTCATTATAATCAGTAGGCTTTCCGGGTTAGTCTTGCCTGGAGCAAGCAAATACCTAATTGACGAAGTAATTCCTTCTAATGATCTAACGCTTTTGGGATGGTTGATTTTTGCAGTAGTTGGTGCTATTGTAATACAATCAGTCACTTCTTATTCACTAACTCAGATCTTAAGTGTGGAAGCACAAAACCTGATTGCCAAACTTCGATCACAGGTCCAGCAGCATATCATCAAACTTCCGATTCGATTTTTTGACAATGCAAAAACAGGTGAGCTGGTCTCCCGAATCATGTCAGATGTAGAAGGAGTAAGGAATTTGGTTGGGACTGGATTTGCTCAAATGATCGGAGGAGTATTGACGGCTGTTATTTCATTGATCCTTTTGATTTCCATCAGTCCAATGATGACTTTATATGTACTCCTACCGGTCGCTATTTTTGGATTAGTTTCTTTAAAAGCATTTGGGAAAATCAGGCCGATCTTTAGAGAGCGAGGAAAAATTAATGCACAGGTAACTGGTCGACTTACCGAGACTTTGGGAGGCATCCGAGTGATCAAAGGCTTTAATGCAGAAGCCCAAGAAATTAAAACTTTTGAAAAGGGGGTTGATGAACTTTTTCAAAATGTTAAAGCAAGCTTGACCGCTACCAGTTTTGTGACATCTGCGGGTACATTGCTGTTGGGATTAGCCTCTGCAGGAATCATGGGGATGGGGGGATATATGATCATGAAGGGAGAAATGACCTTCGGTGATTTTTTGGCATTTACCCTCTACTTGGGATTTATGATCGCTCCGATTGTTCAAATGTCAAATATCGGAAGTCAATTGACTGAGGCATTTGCAGGTTTGGATCGAACCGAAGAAATCATGAATACGCCTCTGGAGTCTGATGATAAAAAGCGAACCATTTCTTTACCCGTCATTCAAGGCGATGTCGAATTTTCGGATGTTTCTTTTGCGTATGAATCTGGAAAAGAAGTAGTAAAAGGAATTAATTTTAAAGCTCCGGCTGGTTCTGTGACAGCGTTAGTTGGTACTTCTGGATCTGGAAAAAGCACGATTGCGGGCTTGGTGGCTACATTTTTAAATCCTGATTCCGGTAAAATAATTTTGGATGGATATGATCTCCAAGATATTACACTTGATTCGTTTAGATCTCAATTGGGAGTAGTTCTTCAGGATGATTTTCTGTTTGAGGGGACTGTCCGAGAGAATATACTATTTCCGAGGCCGATGGCAAGTGAGGAAGAATTGCAAAATGCAGTATCAGCAGCCCATGTCAAGGAATTTACGGACCGATTTGAGCAGGGACTTGATACCTTAATTGGGGAGCGAGGGGTCAAGTTGTCTGGAGGCCAAAGACAGCGAATTGCAATTGCCAGGGCAATTTTGGCTAATCCAAGAATATTAATTTTGGATGAAGCTACTTCCAATTTGGATACCGAATCAGAAACTTTGATTCAGGCGAGTTTGAAAGAATTAATGAAAGGAAGGACGACGTTTGTTATTGCTCACAGACTCAGTACTATCCGACAAGCAGACCAGATTTTAGTGATTGAAGGAGGTAAAATTGTAGAGCGAGGAAAACATGAAGAACTCATTTCACTATCAGGCCGATATTTTCAATTGTATACTTATCAGGCGAGAATTTGATTTTCTTTCGATCAAATTCTTGCAGATGTAAAATATAAATTGAAGTTTGAGGAAAGATTTCTGTTGAATCTTACATTCTATTTCTTGTTTGTTCCTGTGTTTACAGTTGAAAAATGGATTTGGTAATTATTGGGGCGGGAAAGCTCGGTGAACATCTTGTAGAAAATTTTTCTCAGTTCAATCTGAGGTATAATCTCCTTGGATTCGTAGATGACAATCCAAAATTGAAAGGGAAAAAAGTGGCGGGGCTTCCTGTTTTGGGAGGTATTGATAAATATTTGCAAGACAAATCCATGGCTGTGGTAGTAGCATTGACTTCTATTTCGGAAAAAATGGATTGTGTAAATCGACTTTCTTCCAATCCTAGATTGAATTTCCCCAATTTGATCTCTTCCGGCTCTTGGATTTCTCGAGATTGTATTGTTGGTAAGGGGAATATTCTTCTAAATGGCTCCCTTTTTAATTTCGGAACCACGATTGGAAATTTCAATTCTTTCGGTCAAAAATGCTCAATAGGCCACGAAGCTGTGATCAGGGATTTTTGTTTCCTTGATGAAGAAGTTTCTATTGGCGGATTTTCATTTGTAGAAGACGGTTGTAAGTTCGGTAAAGGAGTGCAACTTAAACAAGGAATCCGTATTGGAAAGGAAAGTGTAATTGGACCACTTTTAGAAATAAAAGAGGATATTAAGCCGGATAGTCATCTCTAATTACTTGCTTGGTAGAGAAACATGGAATTCTGATCCTAAGCCTACCTTGCTCTCAAACCAGATTTCTCCATTAAGTTTTTTGACTAGCTCCCAAACAATATTTAAACCTAGCCCGGTTCCTTTGATATTGCCCACATTCGAGCCTCGGTAAAAAGATCCGAAGATATTTTTTCTGTCTTCTTTTGGAATGCCTATTCCGTAATCCTTTACCATTACCTCTACAAAAGAGCCTCTATAGATAAGATGAACTTCGGGGTCAACTGAGCCAGGAGAATAATTGAGCGCATTTTGGATTAGATTCCTAAAAACATGTGTCAACAAGGTGGGGTCTGAAAGGATGAATTGATCTTTGTCAGGAGCAAATAATCGGATATGTCTTCTGCCAAAGTTTTCATCATTCATGGCGTTTACAAGCTGAGTTATAAACTTCAAAATGGAAATTTTTTGTCCAATTAATCCTCCTCCAAGTTGAATGGTCTTTTCTAAAAGGAGAACATCTCCCAGGATATCGGTTAGTCTAGAAGTTTGATTGGTGATTTTTTCGATATGATTGTAAAGTCGACTCTTTATTTCTTCATTGAATTCCTTCTGTAAGAGTAGTTCCATGATATTGATGGAACTTACGATAGTTGCGATTGGAGTTTTGAATTCATGAGAAGCCATGGAGACAAACCGCGATTTCATTTGATTTAGCTCCTTTTCTTTGAAGGCAATATCCTTGAATTTTTTAAGTGCCAATTCCCGATCGGTAACATCTCGACCTATAGCACAGAATATTCGATCAGGATATTCTTCAAGATCAGTAATGATTCGAAATTTGAATTCAATCAAGAATTTTTGTTTTGAAACGGCAGAAGTGATCGGGATTACCATCTTTTGCTCCGGTTTCATGAGTGGGAGAGAAGGAAAGTTTACCCAAACTTCGTTTAGTTTTTTTCCGAGTAAATTTTCTTTTTTGAAATCTAGGGTGAATTCAAACGCATCTGATAGGTACTCAATTTCCATTTGTTCATTGAAGAACAAGATAAAGTCTTCCGATTGGTCTAAGAAGATTTTGGATATTTCCTTATCAGAAAGGGGCATTGCTGAACTTTCGAGGTTTTTCAAACGCTAGAACTTAAAGTTAAATGAGGGATCTGAACTTCCAAAGCCAGATGGTGGGGTGATTGAAGTAAAAATATTTCTTTTAATACGATTCTCTCTAAAAATCAATTCAGATTATTTACAAATAAGTGCAATCCATCTTCAAGTGTAATTTTTTATAAACCATCTTCATTAATTAGGGGATATTTTACTTCTTTTTTACTTTTATACATATGAAAAATATTTTAATTGTCGAGGATGAGGAGGATTTGGCAGCAAACATTAGCGAGATTTTAGCTAGCCTTGATTACAAGGTCGTAGGCATAGCAGATAATGCACTGGATGCCCTAAAGACTTTAGAGAAAGCTCCTGTTGATTTGGTTTTGATGGACATCATGATCAAAGGCGATATCGATGGGATTGATCTGGCCTATAAAATCAGAGAGACCTATGATATTCCTATTGTTTTCAGCACAGCCTATTCTGGGACTGAGTATCTGGAAAGAATATCTTCTGAAATTCACGAAGGTTATATTTTGAAACCCTTCTCAGTTGACGCTCTGAAAACTGCGGTTTTCTTTGGCCTAAAGCGGCATGATGAGAAAAAAGGAAGTAATACGAGCCAATCTTTGGGGTCTCTAAAAGTTATGGATAAAGGCTATCTGGTGCCTGTTCCATTTTCCGAAATCCTTTACCTCAAAGCTGATGGGCTATATACCAAGGTGTTTACCAAAATCAAGTCTTATCTTATTAGAGACATTCTGAAAAGTTTTGAAGAAAAATTACCTCCTTCTATTTTTTTTCGCGTACATAAGTCCTACCTGATAAATGTGAGTCATGTCACCTCATTTAATGCGAAAAAAATTAACTTGGGCGATGCTTCGATTCCAGTTCGTCGAGGTCTATACAAGGAATTGATTGAAAAACTGCATGTTGAAAAATGAACTTTTGGAACGCTTTTCGATAAGTTCATTTTTGAGTTTCACCCTTATTTTAAAATTAGATTAGTATCACCCCTTTAGAATTATGAAAAAGTTTTTGGTGCTTTTGATTGAAGATAACCCAGGGGATGTCTTTTTGACCTCCGAAGCCTTGCAAGATTCCAAATTCCTCATCGAATTGGATTATGTTTCAAATGGCAAAGAAGGGGTTGATTATTTGTTTAAAAACGGAAATTTTGAATCAAAGCGCACTCCGGATATCGTTCTCTTGGATATTAACCTTCCTTTAAAAAATGGTCATGAAGTACTTCGGGAGATCAAAGCAGATCCAGAAACTAAAGATATTCCTGTTATCATGTTGACCACCTCTTCCGGTCAATCAGATATTATGGCAAGTTATCAGGAACAGGCTAGCTGCTATATCGTTAAACCTGCAGAGGCTGAGCAGTTTGAAGAATTTATAAAGGTTTTTGATCGATTTTGTGAAACCTTGATTTGAAAAATATTTCATCAACTCATCCGGCTCAGTGGCCGGATTTTTCTTTACTAAGGGTAAGCAATACGACAGTTTGAAGAATAAAGAAAGTTCCTAACCAGTCCATTCCTACAAAAGAGACTCCAAGCCAAATTACTGCCGTAAGAGCCGCGGCAAGAGGTTCGACACTACAAAGCAAGCTGGCCGTGGTCGCTCCAATTAACGTCACCGATCGGAGGAAAAAATAAAAGGCGAGCACTGTACCGAACATGACAATGTATCCCATTGCGGCAACTGTCTGCCAATCCCACACTCCTGAGACATACCAAGGCTGAGTAAGAAGTGAAAACGAAACCCCGCCAATTAACATTCCCCAGCCCGTTACCGCTGCAGGAGAAAATAATCGAAGAAGACCAACGGGTTGAATCGTGTAAAACGCTAAGGCCAAGGCGGAAAGTATCCCCCAAATTAAAGCCTCCTCGGATATTACCAATTCAGTCAAGGATCCGTGCGTTACCAATAAAAAAGTACCTGCTAATGCCAGAAATAAAGCCCCAAATTCGGCTAAAATAGGCCACTTACGATTTTTAAATGCAAAATAGGCCAAGACGAAAACTGGCCCAATATATTGAAGGATAGTTGCTGTGGCGGCGTTGGAAAGGGAAATGCTATAGAAATAGGTGTACTGTACTGCAACCATTCCTAATAATCCAAAGAGCAAAAGTTGAATAGCTGAAGAGGGTTTTTTCCAGATCAGAAAAGTGTTTCTTTTTTCTTGGGTTAATGAAAAGACAACCAGTATAATCCCTGCCAAAATCATTCTCCAAGTGACCAACCAAGAAGGGTCTATTGATTTCTTCTCGAATAAGAACTGTGCGCAGGTGCCTGATATTCCCCAAAAAATAGCCGAACTTAAGGCCATTAAGAGTCCTGAAAATTTGGTGCGCGAAATCAATTTTTGGGTCATGGTGTTGAAAATCCTCGCGAAGATATCTTTCCAAGTGAGTAATTAAAATATGGTCTCTTAAAATTGTTCTATAATAAAATTTCGTAATCTATATCTTCCCTAAAATAAAAACTCACAAAGCATGGATATTTCTATTCGTAGGGCCGCTTCTTCAGATCTAGCCGGGATTTGGATGATTTTGGAGCCTGTGATTCGAGCTGGTGGGACTTATGTATTCGCACAAGACTCTTCCAAAGAAAAAATGCTAACCTATTGGTTGGGAAATGATAAGAAAACTTACGTGGCCGAATATGAGGGAAGACTTGTTGGTACATTTTACATCAAATCCAATCAACCTGACTTTGGAGATCATATTTGCAATGCTGGGTTTGTCGTAAATCCTGATTTTTCGGGAAAAGGAATTGGTAGAGCCATGGGAGTTTTTGCTTTGAGAGAAGCAAGAAGACTCGGCTACTTGGGCATGCAGTTTAATTTTGTGATTAAGTCAAATGATCGAGCCGTCAGATTATGGGAAAGTTTGGGATTTGAAATCCTAGGAGAAATCCCCGAAGCTTATCGTCACCCGAGCTTAGGATTGGTTCCTGCGCTAATTATGTATCAAGCACTGCAATAACTTTCTATTCGGTTTTAAAAAGTCCTATATGCCAGTATCAAGAAGATCCTTTCTTAAAAAATCAACCTTTGCAGCGGGTTTTACCTTGACTATTCCGAAATCAGTCACTGATCTTTTTACCTCTAAAAAAAAGATCAAGCTAGGACTGATTACTGATCTTCATGCTGAAATCATTCATGATGCAAGTATTCGTTTGGAGGAGTTTTTGAAAGCTGTTTCCCAAGAGAATCCTGCTGCAAGATTTCAACTTGGGGATTTCGCAACTCCAAATCCAAAATTTCATTCCTTGATCCAACGATTCAATAATGCTCCAGGATTGGCTTTTCATGTTTTAGGAAATCATGATCAAGATGGAGGATATACGAAATCGGAGGTGGCTTCTCACTATGGGATGCCGGCCTCGTATTACAGCTTGGATGTAGAAGGTATAAAAGTACTGGTATTGGATGGAAATGAATCAGGTTCGCCAACTCACCGTGGAGGGTACCCTTCCTATATTGGTATGGAGCAACAACAGTGGTTGATTCATGAATTACAAAAAGCGGATTCTCCGGTCTTAATCCTTTCTCATCAGCCTATTGCCGGGATTTATTCCATCGATAATTCGGAAGAAATTCAAGGTATTCTCTCTGAGTTTTCAGGAAAAATTCTCCTTGCAATCAATGGTCATGCCCACGTAGATCAATTTTTAGAAGTAGGAGGAGTGCGATATTTACATTTGAATTCAGCATCCTATTATTGGGTGGGGGAAAACTTAGCGCATCAAAGCTTAGGTTCTGAGATTCATGACAATTTTCCCGCGCTTAAAAATACATGTCCTTATGCAGAGGTTTTATTTTCTTTTCTCACCATTGATCCAAGCAAAAATGAAATCTCCCTGAAAGGAAAAAAGACCCGTTGGGTCGGGCCTTCTCCTTTAGAACTCGGGTATTCTATTTTGTCCAAGGAAGAACAACTTGATTATGTTAATCCTCAGATTTCGAATCGTAGGATGTAATTATTTTTTGTGTAAGCTTTCCAAAATCAATCGAATCAATTCTGCTTTATCTCCATTTGGAATCCATCTAGCAACAACGACTAAGTCATTTTCCTGATCCACATAAATCATATTTGTTCCAGCTCCGATATGAAGAAAGGCCGATTTTGGAGCAGAAGGGATTTGCTTCAAGTCGTGATTGAGAAAATAATTCATGAAGCCATAGCCTGGATTTGCAGGAGTGGGTGTTTTAGATTTTCCTAGCCAAGAAGTTGGAATGATTTGTTTTCCATTCCAGGCCCCATTTCGTAGGGTAAGGTATCCAAAACGTGCTTGATCCCAAGCTGAAATCATCATTCCGCCTCCCCAATGAGAGCCTCCGCTGACGGATTGGACAATCTCTCCATCCAAAATCACGAAGGAATTTTCATAACCTGTCCATCTCCACGTATCACTGGCTCCAATTTGATCCATTACTTTTTCTTTTAATACAAACGGAAGTGGCTTTCTCCAAACATTCAAAAGTGCCAAGGCAAGGACATTTACCCGGGTGTCATTGTATTCATAAACCGATCCGGGCTCGTTTTGTGGACGAGTTCTTTTTTGCTTTACTCCTTCAGCAGGTCTATCCGCCCAATCTGGCTTGCCCCAAAGACTTCCTTCCCAATCTGAGGTCTGTCTGAGCAAATGGTCCCAAGTAATTTTTCGATTGTGGTCTGTATCAAAGAGGTCAAAAACATCTTCTTCTTCCAAATGGTCTGCCTTATTTTGTAGCATTCGAGCTGGATCATACGGATAAATAGGAGCCATATAAGGATATACCAAGTCCTGTTCACTTTGGATCAAACCTTCAGACACCGCGAGGCCCGCAGTCGTTGAGAGAAAACTTTTAGCTACACTGAATGTCAAATCCACCCGGTTTGGATCTCCCCATTCTCCTACGACATATCCTTTATAAATAATCAAACCCGTGGCAGAACCTCGGATTTTCATAGGTCCTACCGGATATCCAAATGGTTCCCTGCCAAAAGCACTTTCATAGTGTGCAATTTTTAGATTTGGATTCTCAGTGCTTTCATGTGTTCTGGCAAATTCAATTGCTTCTTTGAGCTTGCTTACATCCATTCCAAATTCAGCTGGGTTTTTCTTTTCCCAGTTATTTTTTTTAGGAAAATAGGATTGGCCGAAGGAAAGGGTATGGCAGAAGAAAGAAAGAATCGCGAGTGATAATAGCTTTTTCATAGGCGAAAATTTATGCGATTTTACATTATTGATATTCTAAACTATCCCCATTTGTCAAATTATTGGGTGAAAGGGAAAAACCCTTTGGAGTTGAAGGAGTTTTCCGATTAAGTTTAGGATTATTTTTTAAACTACTCTTGGCCGAGTAGGCCATTGAAAACTTAGCACATGAAACAAGAAAAAATTTACATCATCGGAGCAGGTTTGTCAGGCCTTGTTGCAGCTTTGGAATTGGAAAAGTCTGGATTTGCACCGGTTATTTTGGAAGCAAGTGATCTAATAGGGGGGAGGATGAAAACAGATGTGCTGGATGGATTTCGGTTAGATCATGGGTTTCAGGTTTTAAACACAGCCTATCCTGAAGCAAAAAAATACTTGAATCTAGAGGCGCTTCATCTCAAGAAGTTTGAACCTGGAGCGGTGATTTTTGAAGGGAGAAATGCCTATGCGATTTCAGATCCAATGCGTAATCCACTCAAAATAGTAAGCATGGCTTTTTCAAAGGTGGGGACGATTTTAGATAAAGTAAAAATGTTCACTTTGACTCAGGAACTTAAGAAGAAAGAGAATGAGGTCATTTTTGCTGAACCTTCGATTCCTACCCATCAATATTTGAAAGAATATGGCTTTTCGGATCAAATCATTGAAAAGTTCTTTGAGCCTTTTTTCAGAGGTATATTTTTAGAAAAGAATCTCAATACTTCCTCTAGGATGTTTGAGTTTATTTTCAAGATGTTTTCATTGGGATATGCAGTAGTTCCAGAAAAAGGAATGGGAGAAATTCCAGAGATGATCAAGAATCAACTCAGTCAAACTCAGATCTATTTCAATTCTCCAGTAAAATCTGTCGAAGGAACTCAAATCAATTTGGAGAATGGGGAGACTTTAGAGGCAGATCGAGTAATTATTGCAGTCCAGCCCGATCGGTTGATGAAGCAGTTGCAAGGTCAATTTGCTCCTCCTCAAAAAGTAACAAATCTGTATTTTTCCACACAACATTCATTTTTGGCTCGTCCTATGATCGGGTTGGTTCCTGGAAATCACTTGATCAATAATTTGGTGTTTATGACGGATGTTTCTCCCGCATATTCAGCGAATGGACAAGCTCTTTTGTCAGTTAGTGTTTTGGATCCGAAAAGACCTGAAAATGATCTGATTCAAGCCGTTCAAAAAGAACTGGAAGAGCTTTCAGGGATAAAAGCGGAATATTTCCAGCATGTAAAAACCTTTGATATTCAATATTCCCTTCCTCATGTAGATGACCCTAAGTACTTCATCTCATTTACAGAAACGAAGATTACGGAGGGAGTTTTTCTTGCTGGGGATTATTTGCTCAACGGATCCATCAATGCTGCGATGACTTCAGGGCGAATAGCTGCTGAAGCGGTAATCCACTCGCTGATGCCAACTCATTAAAGCAAAAGGAGGCAAAAGCCTCCTTTTTTATTTTTCATCCAAATTGAAAATCGATTTTAATTCTACCGCATCCTCTGGCCTCATTCTTTTTGCCAAGACGAGTCGGAGTTGTCTTCTTCTGAGTGCGCCATCATAAAGTTCTTGTTCTTCTTCTGACTCTGGAAGGACTTCAGGTACTTCGATGGGTTTACCGTTTTGATCTACTGCTACGAAGGTGAAAAATGCGCGGTGAGTCATGATCTTTTTAGAGGCAGGAATATCCTCAGCAGTCACTTCGATAAAGACCTCCATGGAAGAATTGAAAGCTCGGGTCACTTGAGATCGGAGGGTGACGACATTTCCTAAATTAATTGGCTGCTTGAAGGATATGCTGTCTGCAGAGGCCGTGACTACAATTCTGTTAGAATGCTTTTGTGCGGCAATGGCAGCTACAATGTCCATCCAATGCATCAATCTCCCTCCCATTAAATTATTGAGCGTATTGGTGTCATTTGGGAGCACCATTTCCGTCATGATGGTTTGAGATTCCTTAGCGTACTTCTGCTTTGCCATAAATTAGAATTTTAACAAAAATAGAAATAAAATTTGGTTGAAATGAATAAAAATGCCGATCAGGGAAATCTAATTTCGAAATTATCAAGAAATATCTGAGTTAAATCTTCCAGCCATCTTTTCCGAGAAGGGGAACGAAAGCAAACCCTTCGAATTCCTCTCGCTGGATTTCTTTAGAAGTCTTCTTGGTGATTTTTACCATTGCCTGGCGTTTACGATCACCAACTGGAATCACCAAAATACCTCCGACTTTTAGCTGTTGGATCAATGCTTCTGGCACAACGGGTGCTCCTGCGGTTACGATGATTTTATCATAGGGCGCATGGGCAGGAAGTCCACCAGTTCCGTCCCCGTAAAATAGATGCATCTGAATTCCCAATCGTTGGAGAAATCGGGAGGTATGATCAAAAAGTTTTTTCTGATACTCGATGGTAAAGACTTCAGCACCCAGCAAATGTAAAATACCCGCTTGGTACCCCGAACCCGTTCCAATTTCTAGAATTTTATCACCTGGCTTGACATCTAATAGCTGGGTTTGAAATGCTACTGTGTAGGGTTGGGAAATAGTTTGACCTTCGCCAATCGGAAATGCTTTGTCTTCATAAGCATGTGAAATCAAGGCTGTATCAAAGAAAAAATGACGGGGAAGGGTGTTGATAGCTTCAAGAACGCGCTCACTTTGGATTCCTTTCTTTCGGAGTTCGGCTACTAGAGCTCGACGCTTTCCTTTGTGCAGATAGGTATCTTCAAGTTTTAGCATTGGGGGAATTTTGAGCCGAATATAAACGAATATTTAGCTTAATTTGAACCGTGGAAGGCAATTTTTGCTTATCTCTTTGACTCTTTGAAAATTACTCAAAAGCTATGTTTACCGGAATTATTGAAGCATTTGGAACAATCCAACAGATCACCAGAGAAGGAAGTAATGTTCATTTTGATTTATCAGCAGCAATTCAATCTGAACTGAAAGTCGATCAATCTTTGGCTCATGATGGAGTTTGTTTGACGGTAGTTTCGGTAAGTCCTGAGGGTTATCGGGTTACGGCAATTGATGAAACGCTACAAAAAACCAACCTTCGAAATTGGCAAGTTGGGAAAAAAGTCAATCTGGAACGATGCATGCCTGCAAATGGTCGATTTGATGGACATATTGTTCAAGGCCATGTAGATCAGGTGGGGAAGGTTTCAAAAATTGAAGATCAAAATGGGTCTTGGCTTTTTGAAATTGACTTTGAAGATTCCTTGGGTAATGTTACCGTTGAGAAAGGCTCTATCACTATTAATGGAACTAGTTTGACTTGTTTTAATTCAAGACCGGGGAAGTTCTCTGTTGCCATTATTCCTTACACCTATGAGCATACCAATTTCCATGAGCTTCAGGTAGGTGACCTGGTCAATCTCGAATTTGATATTGTAGGTAAATACATCCAACGGATGCTCAAAGGATATCCTACCGTCTAAGCTCGGGGATTTGGTAATGCAACAGCGGCTGCTCTCCAAGGAGATGTTGGATGAAGTAATCCCAGCGCTTTTTGGTAAAGTAATCACCTGGTGTTCGTCCAAAGCTATGATTTCGGCTTGGCCAAATAAAAAGATCAAAGTCCTTACCCGCTTGAATCAAGGCCTCCGCTAACTTAAATGTTGCAGAAGGATTTACATTTTCATCCATTCCACCATGAGCCAAAAGTAACCTTCCTTTTAGGTTTCCGGCATTGGTGATATTCGACTGTTCATGGTAAAAATCGCCTACTGGATAACCCATGTACATCTCTGGCCACCAAGCTTTTTCCATTCTAAAGTCATGATCTCCTGCTGAAGCTACGCCTACTTTGTAGAAATCTGGGTGTAATAGCATTGCTCTGCCAGCATCATATCCTCCAGCAGAATGCCCAAATATTCCTACCCGAGTGATGTCCAAGAATCGATTTTTGCTAGCCAGTTGGGTAATAGCGAGCACATGATCGGTCGTTCCGTCTCCTAGATTTCGATAAGAGTAGTCGGCAAATTCTTTGGATATCCCAAAGCCCCCTAATCCATCCACAGTTACGACTACAAATCCCAACTCAGCAGTGGCTTGCTGGTGTCCGAGGATGCTGTTTTTAAAGGATTTTGGAACGGTAGAGGTGTGTGGTCCCGTGTAAGTATAATCGATGATGGGGTATTTTTTCTTGGCTGAAAATGTGGAAGGAAGGAAATAGATGCCGTGAATTTCTGTTTTTCGATCCTTAGCCAATGCGGTGAATTGAATGGGTGCTTGGTAGCCTCGCTTTTTTAAGTTTGAAATGTCCGCCTCTGAGATCTTCATGATCTTTTCACCAGTTTCAAGTCGGATGAGATAAGATTGAGTTGGCTGGGAGGGCGTTGAAAAATTATCAACTGCCCAATTTCCATTTGGAGAAATATAGATCTCGTGATGCGCTTCCTCAGGGGTTAATAAAGTAAGGTCACTTCCATCAAGGCGAACGCGATAGAGGTGATGGTAATATGGATTTCTGTCTTTTTCTCTCCCAGAAGCTTCAAAGTAAATCCAACCCTTTTCCTCGTCAATTCTACTGAGTTTGGTAACCGCAAAATCCCCGGAAGTAATCGGATTCAGTTCCTTTCCTGTTTTCCAATCACGAAGGTAAAGATGGTTCCATCCTGATTTTTCTGCACTTTCAATGAATCTGCCATCACTTAACTTTCTAAAAATCTTGTCATGTTGGATATGAGTATCAGAAGTTTCTTCAGTGATGGTTCGGATCGAGCCTTTTTCCGCATCGAGCTCAATAAGCTTACTAGATTTGTATCCACGGGCTAAGAAATATCCAACCAAAGATTTGCTATCTGACTCCCATCTCAGGTTGATTCCTATAAAATGAGGTGTAGTCAAATGGTGGACTAATTGAGTTTTTTGGGTTTCAAGATCAATCAATACAGGAATATAGTTGACTACGGTACTGTCTCCCGGTGATCCCCTGTAATAAGAATATAGTTCAGCTCTGAATTTTTCAGGTTGAGAATGATCGAGCAAATACATTTTTTCGGCAGTTCTAAAATCTACCAATTGGGTAAAAATCTTTTTAGAATCTGGAGACCAAGATACCATGAACCGATTCGGTCGTTCGCCATTTTCCCCTTTGATCAAATCGCTCCATCCATAATAGCTTGCATACTCAAGTCCCTTTTTTCCATCAAAGGTGAGTTGGGTTTGTTCGCCTGATTCTAGATTTTGCACGAAGAGGTTGTAATTCTGGGTGAATGCCTTCCACTTTTTGTCTGGTGAGAAAGATTCATTTTCATTTCTTGGACTGAAGGGCATTGCATTTAGAGACCCACTTTTGGTGTCCCATGTCCAATTCATGTTTTTCCATCGAAAAGTGACCATATGTTCATTTCTGACTCCGGTAAACTGAATTGGTAAGTTGCGAGCGTCCACTTTTTCTCCAGTTTTTTCTGATAGTTTAATGGCTAGCTCCTTTGGATCAAATGCGGTGGTAGTCTGTCGAGAAGAAATGTCTGTGATAAAAAATTGAAGTCCATCGGCTGTGTATGCAGAATGAAAAAAATGGTCTCTAGAAAAATCCCAATTTGGGATTACTTCAAGATGATAGATTTCTTTTTCTACCGATGCGCTTAAATAATAGGCTGCTCGCTGATAGGTTTCGGGTGTGATTTGAGCATTTGTCTGGAAAAAAATAAAAAAGAAAACACTGAAAGTCAGAAAGAGGCGTGGTTTTAATTGAGCCATAGCGAGCAAGAATTTTGGATGGCTTTAAGATAGGGAAATAGAAAAAGGGTCGGTATCATTTTGGGATAAACCGACCCTTTTTTGTGTAATGTGGATGCCACATTTAGGTTTTGGGATGGAGATTGAATTTCAGGATCGAATCTATTCCTGAAGTGCCAATCGAATGTTTCATCCAATCTCTAAGAAAGGGTGAATTCAAGTGTTGCACCTACCGGAAAATGATCCGATGCTGCGATCAGATTATGTTTTACGCTTTGGATGATCGCATCGGATTTTTCAAGGTAAGGATTCCACACTTTTCCCTCAATGAGCTTAATCTTTTGACTGATCAAGATATGGTCAATTAAAATATTGAATTGATCACCTGTGATTCGGTCTTTAAATTTTCCAGAATAGGGCGTGTAGCCATTAGCGGTTAGTTTGGGTCTTGGCAAAGCGGTCTTTAGAATCCATTCGGGCTTCCAAAGATCCCCAAGGAGAATTTCTACGGCACTTTTTGAAAATTTATTTTCATAAAAATCTAGCTCAAATCCGTCGTTAATATCTCCCATGACGATGACTTCTTGATCTTTAGAAAGGTAAGAGTCACATCGCTCTCGAATATGCATGCATTCTCCAAAGAGTCTTAATCGGTCTCGCACCGAGAGCTGTTCATATCTCGCATAGTCGACTTTGTCAAATATTCCTTTGGACTTGGTATGAGCGAGAATCAGCCTGCTTAGGAAAACTCCATCAGGAGTAAGCAGGCTGAGTTCCAAAGGCGGTCGATAGTGTTGGTATTGTTCTTTGATCATCCGATTGGTAGTGTCCATCAAAAATGGTTCGTCGAAGCGTTTACCAGTTTTGGTTTCAGGAGTGAAAAGAACTTGAATCTTATCCGGTTTGTAAATGGCACATAGTTCTTGCTGTCCGGCCGAAGGGAACCCATGAATTGCCTTGAATGAGTGGGAAGGAAGAAAATGACTCACCCAAAATTCCAATTGTCGGGTAGCGGTTCTGGATCCATTCACCAAAGTGTCCGGACCTTCTACAATTCCCAGAAAGTCGGGATTGAGTGCTTCGATAATTTCTGCGAGCTGTTTGGATCGAATTTCTTGCTTTCCAGTAGTGATCGGGGAACCATCTTTTTCAAAAAGATCGCGCATCCAGGCGATGTTGTAAACGGCAGTTTTTAATTGCATAAAAAAAGGCTTTAAAAGTGAAACAGTACTGAAATGTACCATTTTCCTTCTAAAGCCTTATTGATTTCGACCAAAATTAATGTTCCGCTAGCTTGGCCGGAATCAGGGAATTATACCTTGATATATATTTTTTTCTTATCCATCCAGTAGCCAATTACCCAAATCAGCAACATGTAGCTGATCGCAAATAAGAAAGAGGCGTTTTTAGGTTCAAGCCAACTGGTAAATAGGTTGGAATAGATAAATCCTTTGAAAGTGGTTTCTCCAACTGGGATCATTGAGAAAATTGAGACGACCACACCGGAGCATACATACAGAATAAGCGGGTTTCTCCCAAAAGCCTGGAAGAAGTAGGTCCATTTTGTCAATTTTTGAATTTCTACCAAGAAAATCAGACCTGAAAGCAAAACCAAGTCCCATCCAACAGTTAATAAAACATAAGAACTGGTCCAGATTTTCTTATTGATTGGGAAGCCTAAATCCCAAACATAAGCAAGGGCAAGCAGGACTACGCCTGAGATCAAGAGTGCCTGTACGGTACTTGCATTATTTCCTTTTTTCTGGATGAATTTACCCACGATGAATCCAGCCAAAACATTAACCATAGAAGTCATGGTACTCAGCAGTCCTTCCGGGTCAAAAGGAATTCCTTCACCCATGTACATTCGTTTTTCTCCGATGAGTAAAAGATCAAGCTTGATCTGGGCATTTCCGGTCAAGCTGTAAGGATCACCTGCTTCCCCAAAGAAATACATAATCGGCCAGAACAGGATCAAAGAAGCAATCCCTACTATCCAGCCAAGTCGCTCCCCGCCCCAGTAAACTACTAGTGCGGCCAATAAGTAAGAAAGTGCAATTCGTTGAAGGACTCCAAGCAAACGAACCTCAGAGAGATCAATGAAGACCATTTCTCCCGCTTCATTGTAATCAAAAAACGGGAAAGCATTAAGTAACCATCCGATGGCAAAAATCAAGGCGGCCCGCTTGAAAACTTTCTTGTAAAATGTCCCTGGAGACATTTCATTTAACTTTTTTAAGGCAAAGCTCATTGCATTTCCCACTACGAATAGGAAGGTCGGAAACACCAAGTCCGTGGGAGTGAATCCATGCCAATCTGCATGTGCCAAGGGTGCATAAAGATTACTCCAACTCCCGGGCGTATTGACGATGACCATAAACGCGATCGTCATTCCTCGCAGGACATCCAGCGCTAGATATCGATTATTGAGGATGTTTTTTTGATGATCTATAGACATAAAATTGGTGGTGGTTTGGGTTGATTGTAGCCTCAAAATAGAAGTTTATTTGGAAAAAATGATCAGCCAAATCTGAATTTTGACAAGAAAATCAGGGAAGGGTTAAATGCTTATTTAATTTTTTTCATTTTCAAATTTGTCCCATCTTTTGCCTTTAGTAGATTCAAGCCGGGACATTCTTTTTCCTTTATCGAACTTTATTCTCATACCAAGCCAATTCCCAAGATGATGATCCGTACTGTAGTTTTTCTTTTCGCTTTTGTGCTGATTTCGTTTGGTGGGTTTTCTCAAACCGAAGCACGCTGGGTTTTGGATCAAAATCAATTTAAAAATCCAGGTTTTCATGAAGCAACGATTACCCTGACGGCAGATCAAGATTCGTCTATTTCAGCAGGATGGAAGCTGTATTTCAATACCATTTTTATTTCAGTAAGCTCAGTTTCCAAACTTCCTGATACTGAAATAAAGCATTTGCAGGGCGATTTTTTTGTTTGGGAAGGGCAGACGCCGGAAATAAAAAAGGGTCAAAGTCTGAAGTTGTCCTATCGGAGCAGTGGTCCGTTTTTGAAAAACTCTTATGCCCCTGAAGGTTTGATTTTGCTTCATGCCGATGGTCGAATTGAAGAAGTGAGGCAATACACTCGGGAAGAGATTTCTGATAGCCAACTTGCAGAAATGGCCCAAAACACCTCCCTTCCAATTCCATCCGGAGAAAAAGTATATGAAGAAAATCAAGGGATTTCATTGCTTGATCCCAGTGATATTCCTCCTTTTTTACCTAGTCCGAAGTCCTGGAAATATACCGGTGAACCGCTGAAAACCCAGAATGCGGGAATGGCTGTAATCGGCTCTTCTGAATTTCGTGAGGTGACCAAATACCTCCTATTGACTTTGAAGCAAGGATATGCTCCAAAGGTCAATCGAGAAGAGCCACCAATCAATATTAAAGTTCAGCGGGTCGATGGGCTTGATGAAGAGGCATATAAGCTATCCATTTCAGGTAGGAGAGTGGATATTTTAGCCAGTACCGAAAAAGGGGCCTTCTATGGGGTTCAATCTTTTTTAGCCTTGATGCCACCTCATTTTTGGACTGAACCAAGTGATGAATTTGTGCTCCCTCAACTTCAGATTGAAGATAGTCCTGCTTATGAGTATCGTGGTTTTTTTCTCGATGTGGCTCGTAATTTTCAGACGAAGGAGCAGATTTTTAAGATTTTGGACCTTATGGCTCTGTATAAGTTAAATGTATTTCATTTCAATTTGGCTAATGATGAAGGTTGGCGAATAGAGATTCCCGGGCTTCCAGAACTCACAGAGTTTGGTGCTAAGCGAGGATTTTCTACCGACGAATCAGAGTTTTTGTGGCCTTATTATGCCTCAGGAGTATCGCCAATAATAGATTCTCCAGGTACAGGGTTTTATTCTGTAAGTGATTTTGAGGAGATTTTGGCCTATGCCAAAGCTAGATTTATCCAGGTAATTCCAGAAATCGGAGTGCCAGCACATTCACGGGCCGCAATATTGGCCATGGAAAAGCGCTATAAATCGTTGGTGGCTCAAGGAAGGGAAGAGGAAGGATTGGAATATCGATTAGCAGACCCAAAGGATCAATCGGTCTATCTCTCAGCACAAAATTTTCGAGGAAATACGGTTTGTGTTTGTCAGGAGTCAACCTTTAGATTTTACGAAAAGGTGGTTCAGGAAATAAAAAATCGATTTGAACGTGTAGGTCTTCCCTTGACTTCTTGGCATACCGGTGGAGATGAGGTTCCGAGAGGAGTTTGGTCAGCTTCCCCAATTTGTGCTGAATTTCTCGCGAATCACCCAGAGCTCAAGCTCGAAGATCTTAATGATTATTTCCGTCAGCGTGTTGCTGGAATTTTGGAAAAATACGACTTGAACATGGGAGGATGGGAGGAAATTGGTCAGACTCATAGTTCAAACGAAGTAGTGCCAAATCCTAAATTTGCAGATCAATCTTGGACTTTGTATGCCTGGAATGCTGTGGCCGGCTGGGGAGGAGAGGATATGGCGTATCGTCTGGCAAATGCAGGTTATCCTGTAGTGATCTGTTCGAGTGCAAACTTCTATTTTGATTTGGCTTATAACTGGAGTCCTGACGAGAGGGGCCATACTTGGAGTGGGGTTGTAGATATGTATCAATCTTGGAAAACAGTTCCGGGGAAACTGTACCTTTCTCATGATCAAACCATTGATGGAGATTTATGGGATTGGGAGCAGGCAAGACAAAAGTTCACCACGCTAACTGACCTAGGAAAGCAAAATATTAGAGGTGTCTCTGGTCAGTTATGGACTGAGACGGTTAAAGGGCCTGAGATGCTTGAATATTATCTGCTTCCCAAAATGCTCGGCTATGTGGAGCGAGCTTGGGTAGGTGATCCGGAATGGTCATCCCAAGAATCACTAGACCAAATGCGGTCTGAGCGAGAAATTGAATGGAATGTTTTCCTTAATGTCATTGCCCAGAAAGAACTACCTCGACTTGAGACCATCCATGGAGGTTGGAATTTTAGACTTCCATTGCCAGGAGTGGCTATAAAAAATGGACGTGTATTGGTGAATTCACCATTGCCAGGATTTGAGATTCGATACACTGATAATGGCACTGAGCCCATTCATGAATCCCCTATCTATCGAGAACCCATTCCGGTATTTGAAGGATTTAACCCTAGATTCAAGTTATTTATGCCCTCTGGAAAATCTGGGAGGAGTAGAGGATTGAATTAAAGTCCACGGACCAAGGGTTTGTACTTGGCGAGAAGTGATTCATTATTGGCTTCACCAACATCTGAGTTGGAGCTGATGAAGACTTCTGGGGTGATGCCATCTTTAAGTAGTAATCCTACCGATTGTACCATGATTGCCTGAATCAAAGCTGTGCCAATTACCGTGGAGGTGGCACCGACTCTGCCTTCTAAGCCCTCAAAGGGAATAGCCGCATCACCAATTTCCCCAAAGTTGTCAAAAAAAAGATCCCCCAATTGAAAAAGCTTTAAGCCTGAGGAATGTCTGGAGTCTACTGATTTGCTATGGGCGTGATTGGTAAAGACTATAACTTTTGCTCCTTCCTTTTTTGCCAGTTGCGCCAACTCTATGGGGACTGCATTTCTTCCGGAGTTTGATGATATCAATAACACATCTTCTTTGGAGATGGGAAACCTCTTTAAAAGGTTGGCTGCATATCCTTCTGTACGTTCTATGGCTGTACTACCCGAGGCATCCACATGAAGCATAAGGTCAGGATCCAAAATTGGTCGGACTCTGGCAAATCCTCCTGCTCTGTAAAATATCTCTTCGGCAAACATATGGGAGTGACCAGTGCCTGCGGTGTAGATCCAGCCTTGATTTTTAAGGCATTCCGCTATCCATTTGGCAGCAACCTGAATTTCTTTTTCCTGTCGAAATGCCTTTTGCAGTTTTTCCATTACGGAATCGGCATATAGCCTGTAGGGTTCTTTGCTCATCGATCGGGTATTTGATAATTACAAACTGCTTCAGCGTAACTATAGGGATTATTGACTTTTTCTTGTTAATCCAAGACAATTTCATCGACAAAAACCCAGCCCTTCGAACCGGCTCCCTGATGCCAAGATGGTAGCTTGGCAATAGGTTTTACCTTGATTTTTATTTGGTCGAATGATGTGGATGGCAGGTCATAAGCAAGTAAGCCAAATCGGATTTCTTCTGTTTTGGTAGATTGCGTTACAGAAGGAATGGTGAGTTTAGACCAATTGCCGGCTGTTCCAGTCCAAATTTCCACTGATTGAGGAGGGAAAATATAGGCTCCTTCATGCAAAAGAAGACTCAATTCGACAGTTTTTGGCTTCTGGTCTTTTTCCAAGAAAATCTCAATTTCCAAAGGTCCATCTGTGTATCCGAGCCACTCACCTGAAGTATGGTTTGGCTTTCCTTTTACCCCGTCAAAAAGGGAAGTGGCACCTTTTGCCTTATAACTTTTATGAGGCTCTTCGGCTAATTTGTATGACTTGGGTTTTAACCCTTCTTTAAACAGCACTGCTTTGGTGTCTGCACTGCCAATCCATCCCTTGGCAAATGCTTTTGCTCTTATTTGGGAAGTCTTAGTTAATGAGATAGGCTTGGAATAAACAGTAGAATTGATGCTGTCGGGCTCGGAACCATCCAATGTATATCGGATTTCAGCTGAGCTAATCGGATGGGTAATTTTTACTTCGGTAGACCCTTTAAACATCACCTTTTCAAAATCAATTTTTGGAGAATTGAGAGGATAGATAATGCCCTCATCCTTAAATCCAAAATCGATTTTAACACCTTTCAATGCCTCTTTGAGTTCTGTTTTCGCTTTGTCTGTCAATCCAGATTGCCATATAAATAGACTCTTCAGTTGGGTGAGTTTTTTCAAGGTCGAAACGCCCTCATCATCAAATGGATTTCCTGAGATTGCCAGACTTTTCAAATTTGGCGCATTAACCAAACCTTCAAGTTGCTCACTTTTGATTCCCGTGAAGTTTAATTGAACGTCTTCAAGATTCTGAAATCCAGAAAGAAAAGAAAGATCTGTATTCTCAAGTGGCATGCGGTTGAGGTTGATTTTTACCACTTGTTCTTTGACAGCATTCAGTTCTGAAAGGGAGGCTGGATCAAAGGTCGATGCTCCAAAATAGGCTACTTCCAGTGCAGGAGAGCCTGGATACAGTGGCTTTACTTTTCTGAAAAAGTTGTTTAACTCTTGGATGTCCTGATCATTGGCAGCCGAGAAGGAATAGGATTTTTCCGCTGAAAATTTATTTGAGGCCAGTTGAAAAAGGGGTTCTTCTTGTGGAAGTTCAAGAACTTTTTGCTCAAATGAAGCTCCTGACACCACCCATAGTCTGAGAATTTCTATTTCTTCCTCAGTAAGTTGTAGCTTGTTTTTAGGAGGCATGTGCTCCTCATTTTCCAAAGGAAGATGGATGCGTTGGATCAGGAGGGATTCATCTAGATTTCCAGCTAAGATAAATGGTCCTGATTTCCCCCCTTTTTGGATTCCCTCCAAGTGGTCCATTCTCAACTCGCCTTTGATTTTTCCTTCTTTATGGCAGGAAATACATTTGGATTCTAAAATGGGTTGAACCAAATCTCTGAAAACCTCAGCTTCCTCCAGTGCAATGATTTTCTCCTCTTTGGGCATCAGAGGGGCAAAAAGGAAATCTTCCCCATGGGTCAAATTAGCTCCAAAATGTCCTGTCAAAAGGATTAACACAGAAAGTCCTGAACCACCTACTTGGAAGATTTTTTCTGCTTTTTCGAGGAAGAAATAAATCAATACAGTGAGAACAAAAGAAATCACACCCAGCCATTTGTGCCAAGTCAACGCATCTCCTTCGTAATCCTCTGTGGCCAAAAGCAAGCCCGCCACTACGGTGATCCCAGTGAAATTTGCTCCAAAGAGCAGGAGATTTTTTCCGAATTTTCGCCAGCTTTCATCTTTCATCCAAAGCAATGCAACAGCAAGCAATAGGAGGACGATGGGGAAATGAAGTAGAAGCGGGTGTAATCTCCCGGCAACCTGAAGCCATACGGGAAGAACAAGGCTCTCACCCCCAATAACCAAAATCAGGGTAAGACCACACCAAAAGAACAGTAGATTTTCCAGCCAGAAAATGCTCCGGGAATAACGAGACATAGAATGGGATTAAGCGATGATGTCTTTTACAACTTGACCATGTACATCGGTGAGGCGATACCTTCTTCCAAGGTGCTTATAGGTGAGTTTTTCATGGTCTATGCCCATCAGGTGCATGACTGTGGCCTGAAAGTCGTGGACATGGACTGGGTTTTCGGTGATATTGTAACCAAAGTCGTCTGTTTCTCCATAGACGATTCCAGATTTCACACCGCCTCCGGCCATGAAGATGGAGAAGGCCCGAGGATGGTGGTCTCGACCGTAGTTTTCCGGGGCGATTTTTCCTTGACAGTAATTGGTTCTGCCAAATTCTCCTCCCCAAATTACCAACGTCTCATCAAGAAGTCCTCGCTGCTTTAAATCCGTGATCAAGGCAGCAGAAGCTTGGTCCACATCTTTAGCTTGCCCCATCATCTGATTGGGAAGATTGTCATGAGCGTCCCATCCCTGATGGTAAAGCTGAACAAATCGTACTCCGTTTTCTGAAAGTTTTCTAGCCAAAAGGCAATTTGCTGCATAAGTACCCGGAACCAAGCAGTCAGGACCGTAGAGCTTGACGATACTATCAGGCTCTTTGGTTACGTCTGTTATTTCCGGCACAGCTGTTTGCATCCGATAAGCCATTTCATATTGCTGGACTTTAGCAGTGATCTGAGGATCGTTGAATTCTCGATAGCTGAGATCGTTCATGGCTGCGATCTGATCAAGCATCTTTCTTCGCTGATCACGTGACATTCCATTAGGATCAGAGAGGTAAAGGACCGGATCTTCTGAATTTGAAAACTGCACCCCTTGGTGACGAGCGTCCAAGAAGCCATTCGACCAGAGTTTGGAATACACTCCCTGACCATTGCCTTTTCCTCTGCTAAGGAGCACGCAGAAAGCAGGAAGGTTTTCATTTTCACTGCCAAGACCATAGCTCAGCCAAGATCCCATACTTGGTCGATTGCCTACTTGTGCGCCTGTTTGGAAAAAAGTAAGTGCCGGGTCATGGTTTATGGCCTCTGTATGCATGGATTTGATGATGCATAGGTCGTCCACAACAGAGGAGATATGTGGGAAAAGCGAAGAAATCCAAGCTCGGCTTTGTCCATATTGGTTGAAATCAAAGTATGATCCTACCAATGGGAATGAACTTTGGCCTGCCGTCATACCGGTAAGTCGCTGACCCATTCGGATGGATTCAGGAAGCTCTTGACCAAAACTGCTTCTCAACATAGGCTTGTAATCAAAAGTCTCCAGTTGAGAGGGAGCGCCATTTTGGAATAGGTAAATGACCCGCTTTGCTTTTGGTGCAAAATGGGGGAGTGCTCTCATGAGAGAATCCTCAGCTTCCTTTTTGCCGGAAAACAGATCGGGAATCAGTAAAGAACCCAAGGCTACACTGCCAATTCCTAAGCTGATGCGAGAAAGAAACTTCCTTCTGTTGTGATTCAATCCCTGCTCTAAAATCTCTTTTTCCATAATTAGCTTTTGGTAATGGTTTCTTCTAGGTTGTATAAGCTGACGATGACTTGCATCAAGGCAGCATTTTGAGGAGTCATGGCAGCCTCGTTCATTGGGTATTCGCCCACGTCCAGGGTCTTTTTAGCTTCCTCTGGGTTGGTTTGGTAATGGGCTAGTTCGCTTTCGTAAAAATCCAAGAGCAAGATTTTTTCTTTGGATTTCATTTCTCGACAAACAATTCGCTTGAAGGCCTCTTCTATGGCTAGTTCTGGTTCAGAATGTTTCTCGGTTAGCTTGGTAGACAATACTCTGGAAGCTTCGAGGATCATCGGATCATTCATCATTACCAAAGCCTGTAAAGGCGTGTTGGTTCTGTTTCTTGTGATTTCGCAACGGTCTCGGTTACTGGAGTCAAAAATGATCGCTTTTGGAGGAGGAACGGTCAGTTTGATAAAGTTGTAAATCCCTCTTCGATATAGCTTGTCTCCTGTATCTTGGATGTACGTAGCCAAAGTTCCACGTCCTGAAGTCGCTGCCTCCCAAAGGCCTGAAGGTTGATAAGGTTTTACACTTGGTCCCCCAATTTGATTGACCAATAAGCCGCTACTGGCTAGGACTAAGTCCTGAATGTTTTCCGCAGGCAATCTGAGGCGAGGAGCTCTTGCCAAGTAGAAGTTATCGGGGTCAACTTCCATGTGCTGGTCATTGATTGCTGCAGATTGGCGGTAGGTGGAGGACATCATAATCTGCTTGAGGAGCCTTTTGATGTTCCAGCCGCTTTCCATAAAATCAGCAGCTAGCCAGTTTAAGAGTTCTGGATGCGTAGGAAGATCTCCTTGCATCCCAAAATCGCCGGCAGATTTTACAATTCCTTTTCCAAAAAGCTCTTGCCAAACCAAATTGACAAATACCCTTGATGTCAACGGGTTGTCTCGATGTGTGGTCCATTTGGCTAGGCCAAGTCGGTTTTTCTCAAACTTTTCAGGGAATTTCAAAACCGAGCTAGGAGTGGATGCCTCTACAGGTATAGTAGGGGAATCGTAAGCCCCACGATCCAAAATATAGGTCTGTCGTCTTTCGGCAGAATCAAGTTCACCCATGACAGATACCATCAGTTTGGTGGTATCCTTATGGTTAATAAATTTCATGATGCCATCAATATCTTCCTGCTCAATCCAGAGAATTGGAGTTTTAGCAGGCTTGGTTTGACTAATATCCCCTTCGAAGCCTTTTTCTTTTGAATTGTTGAAAAAGGCGTACATCTCAAAATATTCCTTTTGTGAGATAGGATCGTATTTGTGGTCATGGCACTGGGCACATTCCATGGTCAAGCCGAGAATACCTTTGCTGAACGTGTTTGTCTTATCCAAAACATATTCGACACGGTACTCTTCATGGATGACTCCACCTTCCTCTGTGTATTTGTGGTTTCTGTTGAAGGCAGTAGCTAGGATCTGCTCTTTGGTGGCATTTGGTAATAAATCACCTGCAAGCTGCCAAGTGATGAACTGATCGTAGGGAAGGTTATTGTTGAAGGCATGAAACACCCAATCACGGTATGGCCACTGGCTCCTGGCCTCGTCGTCCTGATAGCCATAGCTGTCCGAATATCTGGAAATGTCCATCCAAAGAATCCCCATTTTTTCACCATAAGAAGGCATAGTTAGGAGTTCATCGATCAACTTTTCATAAGTATTTGTACCACTGAATCCAGCGTATTTATCTATGAGTTCAGGAGTAGGAGGTAGTCCGGTAATGTCCAGACTTGCTCTTTTTATTAATTCAAAGGAAGAGGCTTCAGGATTTGGTTCGAGTCCCTTTGCTTTGATTTTGGCATGTATGAAAGCATCGATTTCACCCGTACCCCAATCAGAAGCGGGTACTTTAGGCTTTTCTACTTTCATAAAGGCCCAATGCGGCTCATATTTGGCACCTTGTTCGATCCACAGCCGAATCAATTCAATCTCATTTGCAGATAGGGAAAGATTGGATTCAGGTGGAGGCATCAAAGCCCCAGGGTCAGAGGTGGTGATTCGGTGATACACTTCCGATTCCAAAGGCTTTCCAGAAACTAAGGCAAACTTTCCCGGGCTTTCCTTCAATGCTGCAAATGCACCTGCTTCGGTATCCAACCTGAGGTCTGCTTCACGTTTATTCGCATCAGGCCCGTGACAAGCAAAGCATTTGTCTGAGAGAATAGGACGAATATGAAAGTTGTAACTGATCTGTTCCTCGTCTGAAAGCGCAAATTCATTGGATGGTTTTTGGCTACAAGACCAGTTGATCAGCCCCAGAAGGATAGCTCCCAAAATGTCTCGAAAAGAAGTTTGGTACATCGGGCTTATTGATTTTCAAGCAAATAAGTTATAAAAAAAAATTAAAAAAGTCTGATGTGTTTTTTAAAAAAACCTAGATCAATATTTTCCAATAAATTGGAAGTAGGGAAGCCTTTTTTCTGAATCTCAGGCATAAAAAAAGCCAACTCGAAAGTTGGCTTTAAAATCCACCTGTGATTTTTATTTCTTGATGACAGAGAAGTCAAAGCTTTCCAGAAACTTAGTCGTGAAATTTCCAGCTTTGAATTGCTCATCATCTAACAAAGCAATGTGGAATGGAATCGTGGTTTTGATTCCATCGATCACAAACTCTTCAAGAGCTCTTTTCATTCGAACAATAACTTCCTCTCTAGATTGACCGCTTACAATCAATTTTGCAATCATTGAATCGTAGTTTGGTGGGATTACATAACCAGCGTAAACATGGGAGTCAATTCGTACACCATGTCCACCAGGAAAATGTAGGTTGATAATTTTCCCAGGACTAGGGCGGAAACCATTTGCAGGGTCCTCAGCATTGATTCGGCATTCCATGGCATACAGTTTTGGGAAATAATTTCTACCAGAAATTGTTTCTCCTGCCGCCACCTTGATTTGTTCTTTGATCAAATCAAAGTCTGTCACTTCTTCTGTAATAGGATGCTCCACTTGGATACGTGTATTCATCTCCATGAAGTAGAAGTTGCGATGTTTGTCTACCAAAAATTCGATCGTCCCCGCACCTTCGTAGCCAATAGCTTCAGCGCCTTTGATTGCAGCTTTGCCCATTGCCTCTCTTAGTTCATCGGTAATGAACGGAGAAGGGGTCTCTTCAACCAGTTTTTGATGTCTTCTCTGAATGGAGCAATCGCGCTCAGATAAATGACAAGCTCTTCCAGTTTTGTCACCCACAACCTGAATTTCGATATGTCGAGGTTCTTCTACGAATTTTTCCAAATACAGACCGTCATTTCCGAAAGCTGCCGCAGACTCCATTCTGGCGTCATCCCATGCTTTTTGAAATTCAGATTCCTGTTTGATTATTCGCATCCCGCGACCGCCACCTCCTGCAGTTGCTTTAATAATTACTGGGTAGCCCATTTCAGCAGCAAGTTTTTTTCCTTGCTCCACGCTATCCAACAATCCTTCTGATCCAGGTATTGTAGGTACTCCGGCTGATTTCATGGTGGCTTTAGCAGTAGCTTTGTCCCCCATTTTTGCAATCATATCAGGAGAAGCTCCGATAAATTTGATTCCGTATTCTTCACAGATTCTTGAAAATTCCGCGTTTTCGGACAAGAATCCATATCCTGGATGAATTGCGTCTGCATTTGTGATTTCTGCAGCTGCGATAATTCTCGGGATATTCAAATAGGATTCTCTACTTGGAGCAGGCCCAATACATACAGCCTCATCCGCGAATCGAACATGCAAGCTGTCTTTGTCTGCGGTAGAGTAAACGGCCACAGTTTTGATCCCCATCTCTTTGCAAGTACGGATCACTCGGAGAGCAATTTCTCCCCTGTTGGCAATCAATATTTTTTTAAACACAGTTAACAGGTTTAAGTGAAAAAATTAACCAGCTGGATCTACCAAGAATAGTGGTTGATCGTATTCCACTGGAGTCGCATTGTTCACCAATATTTTCACGATTTTTCCAGAAACTTCAGATTCGATTTCATTGAAAAGTTTCATGGCTTCAATGATGCACACGGTTTGGCCTGCCTTAATACTAGCCCCTTCACTTACAAAAGGAGCGGCATCTGGATTCGGAGTAAGGTAGAACGTTCCAATCATTGGCGATTTAATTTCGACTAGATTAGATGGAGCAGCAGCAGGAGCTGGAGCAGCAACTGGTGCTGGGGCAGGAGCAGCAGCAGGAACTGGGGCCGCAGCCGGAGCTGGAGCAGGGGCAGCCACTACAACAGGCGCAGCGGCTGATTCTGCATATTTCTTGATCGATAATTCGAATTCTTCGGTCTTGATTTTGACTTCAGCTAAACCTGAGTTGGAAATGAAGTCAATCAATTCTTGAATCTCTTTGGCTTTCATAGGGTTCTTATTTGATGCAATGTCTTTTGACATTTTGGGTTGGTTTTAAAAACAATAAAGCTGTGAAGGTTTTGATCTTTCACAGCTAACACAAGTTATTTTACACGCTCGGAGTAGGAACCATCTCGGGTATCCACTTTGATCATGATATCTTGATCCACAAATAGTGGCACCATTACCGTAGCACCTGTTTCGACGATAGCAGGCTTCAATGCATTAGTGGCAGTATCACCTTTAATACCTGGTTCGGTATAGGTAATCATTAGCTCTACAAATGGAGGTAATTCTACAGAAAGAGGGGTCTCTGTTTCCGCATGAACGAGGATGTCGACCATTTGACCATCTTTCATCAAGTTCGCTCTTTCAATTAATTTTTCCTCTAATGAGATTTGTTCAAAAGTTTCAGTATCCATGAAATTGTATCCCAAATCATCTTTGTAAAGAAACTGATGAGGTCTTTTTTCAACTCTTGCAGTAGTCACTTTTTCACCAGCAGAAAAAGTTTTATCCAGCACTTTGCCAGATCGTAAACTTTTAAGCTTAGTGCGGACGAATGCCGCTCCTTTTCCTGGTTTAACGTGCTGAAATTCGACAATGGTATAAATGTCATTGTTCATTTCAAGACATAGCCCATTTTTAAAATCTGCAGTAGATGCCATATTCTTTTATTTTTCTTCTTGAGTTAATTATTTCGGATCGTAGGCCCATTTCAAATAAATGGCTCCCCAAGTAAATCCACCACCAAAAGCGGCAAGGATTAAATTGTCTCCTTTTTTCAATTGTTTTTCGTATTCCCAAAGGCAAAGAGGAATAGTGGCTGCGGTAGTATTTCCATAGCGCTCGATATTCATCATTACCTTTTCAGGTCCAACCCCCATTCGATTGGCTGTGGCATCGATGATTCTTTTGTTGGCTTGATGAGGTACCAACCATGCAATGTCCTCACCTTTTAGGCCATTGCGCTCCATTACTTCAGCGCTTACATCTGCCATATTGGTTACAGCAAACTTAAATACAGTAGAACCTTCTTGGTAAGCAAAATGCTCTCGGTTGTCTATAGTTTCATGGGTAGCTGGTCTTCTGCTACCTCCTGCCTTCATGTGAAGATAGGGGGCTCCAGCTCCATCAGACTTAAGGATAGCATCCATAATACCCGTTTCTTCGGTAGTGGCTTCAAGCAATACTGCTCCAGCGCCATCACCAAAAAGAATACAAGTGGTTCGGTCTGTGTAATCCACGATGGCTGACATTTTATCAGCACCTACCACAATAACCTTTTTGTGGGTACCTGCTTGAATAAATTGGGCGCCCATTTGTAAGGCATATAAAAATCCAGAACAAGCCGCACCAATATCAAAGCTGAATGAGTTTTTAGCTCCCACCTGTTCCGCGATAATGTTTGCGGTTGCAGGGAAAGGCATATCCGGAGTTACTGTAGCGCAAATGATTAGCTCAATGTCCAAAGGATTGGTTCCAGTCTTCTCAAGGAGTTGTCTGACAGCCTCAGCTCCCATTACTGAAGTGCCTTGATTTTCTCCTTTGAGGATTCTTCTTTCCTTGATTCCTGTTCGAGAGGTGATCCACTCGTCATTGGTGTCTACCAAGGTCTCAAGTTCTTGATTGGTCAACCGATATTCTGGAACATATCCCTGGATACCGGTGATTATGGCTCTTATTTTGTCCATTTGTTTTTTATTATGCTTTGCAGACCAAAATCTGCAGTACTGGGTGTGAAGTTCTACAGGAAAATCCTGAGGAAGGCCAAAAATAGTACAATGGTACTTCACCACCAAAGCTCCAAGCCTTCAATCTGCCTAACGCTCTGTAAATCAAAAAGCTTGTCTTTCTGAAATGAAAAAATCCACTTCTATTGGGAAGTGGATTTCTGTATTTTTCTATGAATTACAATTAAGCAGTTACTTCTTTTTCGATAATAACTTGTCCTTTGTAATACAATTTACCTTCTAACCAAAATGCTCTGTGAGGTAGGTGCATTTCACCAGTAGTTGGGCATTTTGCCAATCCTGGAGCCTCGAGCTTATAATGAGTTCTTCTCTTATCTCTTCTGGTTTTCGAAATTTTGCGTTTAGGATGTGCCATTTTATGCGTGGTTTATGATTGTTCTTTGTTTTTTAATTTTAATAGCTGTTCCCATCTAGGGTCAACTGGTTTAGTTTCTTCTGGTAATTCTGTTTCAAGTTCTTCATCGGAATCCTGATCCAGGTAAACGATTCCTCCTTCTCCTTCAAATTCTTCATCATCTAATTCATTGATGTAATCGGGATGAATCTTTTTTGCAGGTAATGCAAGAAGGATGAATTCGTAAATCAATTGAGCGATATTAATAGAAGGAGTGTCTCTAGTGATCATGATGACTTGGTCATCAATCTCTTGCTCCTCAGATCCATATTTATAGATAATGTCTTCCGAAATATCTAATGTATGGTCAAATGGCTCCAAACTTCGATCACAAGTCAATTCAACTGTTCCGGAAATTTGAAAATTTGCTTCTATTAAGTTTACTCCTTTGTCGAGAATGACCCGTGCGGTCAAGCTTCCATGCTCTAGGAGTTCGTTGTCTTCAAAATGGGCGAAGAACTCATCACCTATTTCAAAATCAACTTCGTGACGTCCTTCTTTGAACTTAATGACTTCAATGTCAAAGGTTTTCCAGAATTTCACCATTTCTCCTCCTGATTTAAGACCGCAAATGTAGGTAATAATTTAAAATAGCCGAAATACAATTTGAAATAATATTTGGCTTAAATCTATTTTTCGCGGTGAGTAATCTTAATTTTCTTCCGATTCTTGGAAATGGACTTCTAGAATATCGCTGGCTAAAAGCAAAGCAGCTCTCATGGAACCTTCATCAGCTAGATTTTTACCTGCAATATTATAGGCGGTACCATGATCTGGCGAGGTTCTGACCACCGGAAGTCCGGCAGTAAAATTTACCCCAGAGCTAAATGCAAGTGACTTAAATGGGATTAGTCCTTGATCATGATACATGGCCAGCACACCATCAAACTTGTATTGGTGAAGCATACCAAAAAAACCATCTGCTGGATAAGGGCCAAACACCAATTTATTTTGGTCTTTGAGTTCTCGAATAGCAGGTTTAATAATTTCTTCCTCTTCTTTTCCCAATAAGCCATCTTCTCCTGCATGTGGGTTAAGTCCCAGGATGGCAATTTTCGGCTTCCCTATTCCAAAGTCTTTTTGAAGGCTCTTTAAAAATAGGTTGGCTTTTTCGATGATTTTTTCTTTCGTGACTTTGGAAGATACTTGTGATAAAGGGATATGTCCGGTGATCAATCCAACTCTTAGGTTTTCACCCACCATCATCATCAAGCTTTCTTGAGCCCCGACATATTGGGTGATATATTCAGTATGTCCTACAAAAGAAAATTCAGGAGTATTGATATTGTTTTTATTGACTGGAGCAGTAACCAATCCTTGGATTTTTCCTGATTTCAAATCTTCTGTAGCTTGTTTCAAAGCCTCAAAGGCAAACTTCCCTGCTTCTTGGGTTTCGACACCGGGGACTACTTCAGGACTTTCTTCAGTGATATTTAAGACGTTTACCTTTCGATGCTGAACCTCTTCTACATTTCGGATTTGAGTGAAATTGAACTCTTCCAAATTCAGTTGTTTTCGGAAAAAAGAAATAACCTTTCCATGGCCATAAATCAAAGGAGTGAAGTTTTTAAATACTCTTGGGTCGGAAAGCGCTTTTAGCGTAACCTCAACTCCAATTCCGTTGATATCCCCAATACTAATTCCCAAAATGGGTTTTTGCTTTTTATTATTCATGCGTTTTGTTTCTCAAATGGACCAAGTGATTTCCTCTGCCTTTTAGGAATATTCCCTTAATTTTAGGGCTGCAAGTTATAAAAATAAGTCTATCCGCTTTAGTACTTTAGGAATCCCTCAAAGGATTAAGATTGGACGAAAAGCGAAAACTTATTTCGATTCACTTTTACTTTGAGCCCTAATTAAATGGACTCATTCACATGAAGGTGTATTGGAACTATTTAAGGTAAATGAATACCAACTGATGGAAAAAGTCAAACCTAAAAAGCACCTCGGACAACACTTTCTTACTGATCTGAGTATCGCTGAGCGAATTGCTCAGGCAGTCACAGGACATGGAGGAGTGGAGGACCTATTGGAAATTGGTCCTGGTATGGGGGTATTGACCGACTTCCTGCTGAATCAAGGTCTGAATCTTTACTTAATTGATATTGATAAGGAAAGTATAGCTTATCTCCATCAAAAATACCCTCAATTGGGAGATAAGATTTTGGAAGGTGACTACTTGAAGTATGACTTCTCTCAAATCTTTCCAAAAGGATATGCAATCGCTGGAAATTTCCCATACAACATTTCTTCCCAGATATTTTTCAGAGTTTTGGAAAATAGACACCAAGTCACTGAAGTTGTTTGTATGCTTCAAAAGGAAGTAGCCCAACGCATAGCATCTCCAAAGGGGAATAAGGATTATGGCATTCTTTCTGTTTTACTGCAGGCATTCTACGATATCGAATACCTTTTCTCAGTTCCTCCAGGGGTTTTTAATCCTCCTCCTAAAGTAAATTCAGGAGTGATTCGTTTGAAAAGAAATTCAACTATCTCCCTTGATTGTAATGAAAAACTCTTCTTTCAAGTGGTAAAAGGTGGCTTTGGGACTCGACGAAAAACCCTTCGAAATTCACTCAAATCCTTCCAACTGACGGAAGAATTTAAAGCGAATCCTATCTTAGATAAACGGGCAGAGCAACTGGATGTAGCTGACTTTGTCTTTTTAACCCAACAAATTGAAGCTGGTCGTGGAAGTAATTAAGCAATTTGAGCTGTCCAAAGAATACCTCGAAAGTCTCCGTCAGGGGATTGAAGAGGCGAATATTGATTTTATCCAGGAATCTCTGGATGGGGTCAAGGTTGCAGATATAGCAGCTATTTTGGATGAGCTTTCCATGTCAGAGTCCATTTATGTACTCCGATTATTAGAAAAACAGCTTGCTTCCGATATTCTTATTGAGTTGGATGAAGATAATTTGCTCAAGGTTCTTCCAGAATTAGAAACGGCAGAGGTCGCTTCATGGATAGAATTGATGGATTCCGATGATGGAGCTGATATTCTCAGTTTGTTTGGAGAAAAGGAGCGGGAAGAAGTCATTGCCGAGATTCAGGATCGTGTTAAACTAGAGCAAATCCTAGAACTTCTCCGATATGAAGAAGATACTGCTGGGGGGATTATGGCGAAGGAATTTATCCGAGCCAACAAGAATTGGAATGTGATCCAAACCATCAATGAAATAAGACGGCAAGCCGAAAATGTTGAGAAGATTTATTCAATCTATGTGGTAAATAACCGTCTGCAATTGCTGGGTCGAGTTTCTCTCAAAAAAATAATTCTTGCAGCTTCTGAGACCAAAATTGAAGATATTTTCGAAGAAGATGTGATTTCTGTGCCAGTCCACATGGATCAGGAGGAAGTTGCAGCAGTCATGCGAAAATATGACTTGGAATCAGTTCCTGTTGTTAATGCCAAAAATAAATTGGTAGGTCGAATTACGGTAGATGACATCTTGGATGTTGTTCAGGAAGAAGCTGATGAAGATATCCAGGCAATGGCTGGGGTTTCTGCTGATATTGAGGAATCTGACTCCGTATTTACCATTTCCAAAGCCCGACTTCCTTGGCTATTGATTGGAGTTATTGGAGGTTTGATGGGGGCTAAGATTATCGGATTTTTTGAGGATGGTTTGAGTAAATATCTTGCTCTCGCTTCGTTTATTCCATTGGTGGCTGCGACAGGAGGGAATGTTGGAATTCAGGCATCATCTTTAATTGTACAATCCTTAGCTTCTAAGTCTGCATTTGATGACACTCCTTTACAGCGATTTTTGAAGGGTCTTTCAGTGGCTCTTCTCAATGGGTTTGTATTAGGGGGATTTGTTTTTTTGGTGGTGGTTTTCTTGTACGGATTCGATCCCATTTTCGGGATTACGGTTGGTTCGGCACTTTTTTGTGTGGTTTTGCTTTCCTCATTTATGGGGACAGTTACCCCTTTGGTGCTCAACCGCTTTGGAATTAATCCAGCCATCGCCTCCGGACCATTTATCACCACCACCAATGATCTATTGGGGCTCGCTGTTTATTTCGGTGTAGCCATGTTGCTGCTTAATCTTTAATTATGAAAATCCTGATTATCGATGAAATGCATCTAAGCATCATCGACTTGCTCCAAACTGAAGGTCATGAGGTGGTCTATTCACCTAAAATCACCAGGGAGGAAATTTTAGATCAAATCGATCAATTTGAGGGGTTAATTATTCGGTCCAAAACCCCCATGGATAAGCCTCTTCTAGAGAAAGGAATCCGGCTGAAATTTATCGGGAGAGCGGGGGCAGGTTTGGACCAAATTGATCTTGATTATTTGGATGAAAGAAAGATCAAGCTGTTTCATGCGGCGGAAGGAAATCGAGATGCCGTTGCAGAACATGCCCTTGGAGGATTATTGGCATTGATGAATCAGCTGATCCAAGCTGACCAACAGGTAAGAAAAGGAATCTGGGATCGAGAAGGAAATCGAGGTCATGAGTTGATGGGAAAGACTGTGGGGATTTTTGGTTTTGGAAATATGGGGAAGTCTTTCGCAAAAAGACTCCACGGCTTTGATGTTGAGATCTTAGCTTATGATAAATACAAGTTTGACTTTGGAAATGACCGTGTACAAGAAGTCATTTGGGAGAAAGTGAAAGCAGAGGCAGATGTTCTTAGCATTCACGTACCACTGACTCCGGAGACTAAAAACTTTTTCACTTTAGAGGAATTACGGGGATTTTCGAAGCCTTTTTGGTTGATCAATACAGCTAGGGGAGAAGTCATTTCTTTTGAAACCTTAAACTCTGCCTTGGATGAGGGGATTTTGAAAGGAGCGGTATTGGATGTTTTGGAAAATGAGAAGTTTCAGAAGTTTTCGCATAATCAAAAAGAAGAATTTGAGCGATTAGCCCAACGTCAAAATGTGTTGTTTTCTCCTCATGTGGCGGGATGGACTTTTGAGTCTTATGACAAGATTAATCGGGTTTTGGTTAAAAAAATTAAGAAGGCTTTCTCGAATTAAAAACAAGCAAATTCTTTCCATTTGGGCATATTTTAGCCTATTGCTTTGTCCAAAAGCTTTCCTATCTTTGCCCTGTACATAAAGGCAAACGCAAAGTAACGGTCTCCGAAACGTGACCGTTACTTTGTTTTTTGTGCCTTTCGAAAAGCTGTTAAACTATGTCAAAAGTACAATACTACACAGAAGAAGGATTAAAGAAGCTTAAGGATGAGCTTCAGGAGTTGAAGACAAAAGGTCGTGCAGATATTGCCCGTCAAATTGCCGAGGCACGCGACAAAGGTGACCTCAGTGAAAATGCGGAGTACGATGCGGCTAAAGATGCGCAGGGACTTTTAGAGCTTAAAATCGCAAAATTGGAAGAAGTCGTAGGGAATGCAAGGATTTTGGATAATTCCAAAATGGATACTTCCAAAGCCGGCATTTTGAGCACAGTTAAAATCAAAAATGTCAAAAATGGAATGGTCGTAAGCTATACCTTGGTTTCTGAAGAAGAAGCTGATTTGAAGTCAGGGAAAATATCTTTGGGTTCTCCATTTGGAAAGGGTCTCGTAGGCAAAACCATTGGCGAAATCGCCGAGATTAACGCGCCTGCAGGGAAGCTTCAATTTGAAATTCTAGACATTACCTATTAAAAATTCGAATCCCGGTTTTGCCGGGATTTTTTAATGCTCAAATTCTTATGGCAAGTATTTTCACCAAAATCATCAACCGAGAAATCCCCTCCCAAATTATTGCTGAGGATGATCGTCATATCGCTTTTTTGGATATCATGCCACTGGTCAAAGGCCATGTTTTGGTAGTTCCAAAAGAAGAAGTGAATTACATCTTTGATATGGAGCCTATGGCTTTGGCAGACCTGCAGATTTTTGCTCAAAAAGTGGCTAAGGCTATGGATAAGACGATTAAGTGCACGAGAATCGGGGTGGCGGTGATTGGCCTTGAGGTTCCTCATGTGCACATCCATTTGGTTCCTTTGAAAACTATGGACGATATAAATTTTACTCGACCAAAGCTTAAACTGACCGGGGAGGAACTGGCGGAAATTGCTGATCAAATCCGTGCGGGTTTTTGATTGCTAAAAAATGAAACCCGACCTATATTCTATAGGTCGGGTTTCGTGTTTCAATATAAAATCTTACAAATTTTTAAGTTCAGGGAATCATTTCACAGGCTTGATCCAAATATTTCGGTACAACACATCATGTCCTTCAGCTTGAAGTTTTAATCCGCCTGGTGTGTCTGTAATTCCTTTTCCTCCATTATTTCCTCCATCAATTCCTGAATTTGGCCCACCCCATACCTGTTGAATTTCTACGTTATCGTGGATTTTGACTCCATTGAAATAGACAGTAACTCTTGCTTTTTCGGTTAATTGCCCGTTTGAAAAGCGAGCTGCGCGAAATTGAATGTCATAGGCATTCCATTTTCCTACTCCGTTATACACTTTTTGAGTTGGAAGATGCTCGTTGATAACAGCCGCCATTCCATGTAATCCATAGTCTCCATCCAGAATTTGGATCTCGTATCGGTTTTGAAGGTATACCCCGCTATTTCCGCCTTCTTTCAGGACAAGAAACTCCACGTGTGCTTCAAAGTCTCGAAATTCGTCTTTCGTAACAATATCCGCAGCTCCATATTTTCCACCTGCTCCAGCAGGATCATTACTGGAAATCACCTTTCCTCCGCCGACCGGGTCGGTGGTTTCTGGCCATTTGATTGGCATTTCTGCCGAAAATCGTGGCCCTTCCCAATATTTCCAGTTTTTTTCTAGAGATTCTTTACTTCCATCCAAATAGACTTTCGCTCCTTTTGGAGGTTTTGTTCCCAAATAGGAAGCTTGTTGAGCATATGAAAATGAGGTGACAAATAGGAGTGCCAACAAGAAATAGTTTCGAATCATAGTAAGCATAGGTTTTGGGTTTGTGAATGGAATATGATCAATTTCAATTGATTTCAAAGTCAGATTTACAGGAATGACTGAATGACCCTGTGTTAGGTTTTATTTCAAACTTTAAACTAGAAAGTGAATCCTAATACGGTCCAGATACTTTTCATTCCTAAAATAAAAGTCAGAATCCAGATAATTATTCCAAAGATTAAACTCGAAGGCTTTGAGACATAGGTTCCTAAAAATATTTTTTGACTTCCAGCCCAAATTAGCCAAGCAGAAATGATCGGGAGCAGTATTCCATTGGCCAATTGAGCCAAGGTAATCAGTGTGACTGGTCGAATTCCAAAGGAAGAAAAGATGATTCCCAAAAGGAGAATTGTGCCCATTACCCCTCGCATGGATTTGGATTGAATATCCTGATTCCATCCCAAAAGCCCACAAATCACCAAGCCTCCCGCCAAGGGTGCAGTAAGCGATGAAGTAAGACCAGCTCCCAATAGGCCAAAGCCCATCAAGTAGGTGCCAAAATCACCAAAAACACCAGTTAAGCCTTTGGCTATATCTTGGGCTGAATTCAAAGATTCAGAAGGATTGGCTACACCCACTAGCACAATTGCCATCGAAACAAGGCCTCCTAATACAACAGAAAGACCAATGTCTTTTCTCATGTGCGTAAGATCCTTGGGTTTTTGCCATTGCTTTTTAACCAAACTGGCGTATAAAAATAGATTGTAAGGAACTACGGTGGTACCTATTAATGCTACGATTGTTGGGAATTTTTCTTCCGAAAAAGAAGGTATAAATCCGCTAAATACCAATCCCCAATCTGGATGAATTAATAGTGTAGTAGTTAAAAACGACAAGGACATCAAAATCACCAAGCCAATTAAAGTTTGCTCCAATCGCTTATAGCTCCCAGACCAAAGCAGGAAAAAGGCAAGAAGACCGATAATTAGATTTCCGCTTTGAATCTTCAATGATCCCAAATTCCAAACGGGAGCTTCCCAAAATATCCCTAAACCAAGATTTGCTCCTGAAATATTTCCGCCTTGATATGCTGCATTTCCGATCCCTATTGCCACTAAGATTAAAATCAGGCTAGTCCATTTGAAAAGGGGATTTCCAGCCTGATTTCGTATCAATTCTCCAAGGTCTTTTTTGGTGATGATTCCTAACCTACCAGAAATCTCCTGCAAGAATAAAGTAGCGATGATGCTTAAAACCAAAGCCCAAAGTAGGGTGTAGTCAAACTGGATTCCTGCAAGGGTGCATACGGTCACAGTGCCGGGACCTATAAAAGCGGCAGTAATGATTGGGCCTGGACCAATATTTTCAAAGATTTTTTTTGGATTCAAGGGGATATGGGAATCGGGTAGAATTTTTGTAGGTTTTACAAGTCATTCGAAAAATAGAAAAAATGTCTTGGTTTAATCAGGTTTTCAAGATTTCAGCAATAATTCTGCTTTCATTGGTATTTTTCCTAATGCTGCTTTTTCGAAGTGATATTCCTGCAGTAGAGTTGGAAGAAAAGTATTGGACACCTCAATCACATTTCGTTGAGGTGGATGGTGTCAATCTTCATGTTCGATTTTTGGGAGAGGGAGATCCAATTTTTCTCTTGCATGGGAGTTTTGCATCACTTCACACTTGGGACGTTTGGCAGCAGGAGTTGAGTCCTTATTTTATGACCATTTCGGTAGATTTTCCTGGGCATGGTTTGACTGGCCCTGATCTTGAAAAGCGATATTCTACGCTGGATTACAGTAAGTTAATTCTGAAGCTCGCCGATAAGCTCCAACTTCCTCGTTTTCATCTTGCAGGTAATTCCATGGGTGGAGGAGTGGCATTGCAGATTGCATCCGACCATCCGGACAGAGTCCTTTCGCTTAATTTGGTTGATGCGGCTGGAGCACCTCAATTCAGTAGGACAGTTCCTGATTCGATTCAGACCAATCAGCGAGGTGGAGGAGCATGGATTTTTAAATTGCTGGAGAATCCTTTGGTATCTAACATTTTTCTTAAATGCACACCCAAGTTTCTATTCGCTATGAATATGAAAGAGGTTTATGGAGACGAAGCGAAGGTCAATGCTGAAGTGGTAGACCGATATTACGAGTTGATGCTTCGGGAAGGAAATCGACAGGCGACTTTGGACCGGCTACGAATTCCAAAACAAATGAATGTGAATTTCGAAAAGCTCACCATGCCTACCTTGATTTTATGGGGAGGAAAAGATTCTTGGATTCCACTCAGTCAAGGCCAACGTCTCAAGGACGCAATTACAGGGTCAAATCTTGTGGTTTTTGAGGAAGCGGGTCATGTTCCAATGGAAGAAATTCCGACGGAGACTGTCTCGGAATATTTAAGATTTCTCGGAGTGGAGGTCAGAAAAAATTACCTTCAGCCTCCTAAACAACTCGTCTATGCAGATTGAATGGTTGATCTACCTTGTACTTTTTATTCAGTTAGTAAGCCTGATTTTTATTTTTACTAAGAAAGAAAACCGCTCCGAAATCAAGATTCAAGAGGAGTTTGGAAAACTCAATCGGGACCTTTTCCAGCTGCTTTCTGAAGGAAGAAAAGAATCCTCAGAACACCTTACGAGGCAATTTCAATTTGTTTTTGATCAACAGCGAGGTTCGGCGAAGGACCAGCAAGAGGCACTTCGGATGTTTGGAGAAACTATCCGGCAGGCCATGGCAGATTTGACGGCAATCCAGCGGGAAAGGCTCAGTGAATTGAGTAGAAAGCAGGATGAATTGGTGAAAAATACGGAAGCTAGACTTGAAAAAATCAGAGAAACGGTAGATGAAAAGCTTCAAAAAACATTGGAAGCACGATTGGGGCAATCTTTTGAATTGGTCAGTAAGCAACTTCAGGCTGTTCAACAAGGCTTGGGAGAAATGCAAAACCTGGCGAATGGAGTGGGAGACCTCAAAAAGGTCCTAACCAACGTCAAATCTCGAGGGGTTTTGGGAGAATATCAGTTGCAGGCAATATTAGAAAACATCCTTTCTCCGGAACAATATCTGGTTAATGCCGCGGTGCATGGCACTCGTGAGCGAGTGGAATTTGCAGTTAAATTGCCCGGTCAGGATGAGCCTGTTCTATTACCGATAGATTCCAAGTTTCCGCAGGAAGCGTATCTGAGATTGGTAGATGCCTACGAAACAGGAGATAAAACTCAGGTGGAAATTAGCCGTATAGAATTGATTCGCGCTGTCAAAAAATCTGCATCAGACATTCAAACCAAATATATTCACCCTCCCGGAACCACAGATTTTGCGGTTTTATTTCTTCCAGTGGAAAGCCTCTATGCAGAAATCCTTCGAGAACCCGGGCTCGCACAACAAATCCAATTGGACTTTAAGGTTATCATCACAGGTCCTACTACGCTATCAGCCTTGTTAAACTCGCTCCAAATGGGCTTCAAAACGTTGGCCATTCAAAAGCGGAGCGCTGAGGTTTGGCAGATTTTGGGAGCGATCAAAAATGAATTTGGAAAGTTTGGTGAATTGCTCGAAAGGACTCAACGGAAGCTGAACGAAGCTAATTCTGAATTGGATAAACTTGTTGGTGTACGCACTAGAGTCATCCAGCGAAAGCTCCAAGAGGTGGAAGAACTACCTGAGATTGAAAGCAAAAAACTTTTGGAGGATTGATTTTTGAAAACGTCTCAATAATTCTTTTCATCCAACAATTCCAAGTTGGAACGAAATACATGAAAGAAAATGATTCATTTTTTTATTTTTCGAAGATCGATTCATTACCTTTTTGGATCAGCAAGGAAAAGAATTTGGGCTTAATGGCTGAAAATCATTTCCAAAGCTTCTAATTTTGCCAACGTTAGATCACTCACCAAATCTCTATGGGGATGAATATTGTGATCGCCGGTGCAGGTGATATGGGTTATCACTTGGCTGAGCGATTGAGTTTTGATAATAAGGATATCATCTTGATTGATACCGAGCGCGATGTCCTAGATTACGCAGCGTCCAAGTTGGATGTGTTGACCATTCAAGGAGACGCAACCTCCATAGATGTACTTCAACAAGCTAGCGTAGAAAAAGCAAGTATGGTTTTGGCGGCAACTACTTCCGAAAAAACCAATATTGTGACTGCGATTCTGGCCAAGCAGCTTGGTGCAAAGCGTGTGATGGCAAGGGTTAGAAATCACACCTACCTCAAAGAAGAAAACGTTCCCTACTTCAATAATTTGGGCATCGACAATTTGATTTCTCCCACCATGTTGTGCTCTCGAGAGATTTACAATATGGTCCAGAATTCCAGCTTTACGGAGGTCTTTGATTTTGGAGGAGGGAAATTGAATATTGTTGGATTTACGGTAGATCAATATAATCCACTCGTCAATCAGCGGATCATGGACACCAAGTCCAATTCTATCTATGATGATATCCGGATCATCGCCATCGTAAGAGATCAAAAGACGATAATTCCAAGAGGAAATACGATCATCCGAAACAACGACCATTGCTTTTTTATCTCCAACAAGAAAAACACCGAGGCAATCCAGCAGGCATTAGGTCAAAAAAAGATGAAGATTAAAAACGTCATGATCATTGGTGGAGATGATATGGCGGTGACAACTGCGCTAAAGCTTGAAAATGAATATCGAGTGACGCTTGTCAACAAAGATAAAGAGCGTTGTAAATGGCTAGCAGAGCATTTGCCAAAAACCTTGGTCATCAATGGCGATTATAAAAATATCGAGCTTTTGGTTGAGGAAGGGCTTGAGGAAATGGATGCCTTTTTAGCGCTAACCGAATCTTCTGAGACGAATATTATCACCAGTCTTTCTGCCAAAAATCACGGGGTTTACAAAACGATCGCCCATGTAGACACTCGAGAGTATATCCATATTTCCCATAGCATCGGGGTGGATTCCTTGATCAATAAAAAACTTGTAGCAGCAAATGAAATCTCCAGATACCTCAAAAAGGGAACAGTAGACGCTGTTTCGGGGATTTATGGGGTGGATGCGGAATTTATCCAATACAGTGTCTATAAGAATAACCGCTTGACGAGACACCCACTTCGCGAATTACATTTTCCTGAATCAGCTATTGTGGCTGGGGTAATTCGAGGGGAGCATGTCTTTATTCCTGATGGAGATTTTGTACTTCAATTAAATGACAAGGCGATTGTATTTGCTTTGCCTGAAGCACGAATGACCTTAGAAAAACTTTTCAATTGATATGATTCACTTCAAAGCCATTTGGAGAATCATGGGAGGCCTCTTGATTTTGATCGGGGTCTTGATGCTTCCTGCAGTGACGATATCTTGGATTTATCAGGAAAATTCCCTTCCCATATTAATCTCAGCAACGATTTCCCTTTTCATCGGATTGTTTTTGTTTTTCTTTATCGAGAAGCAAGACGAATTGATCCGAAAGCGAGAGGGGTATTTGATTGTTACGCTTAGCTGGGTGTTTATGACTGGCTTTGGGATGCTTCCTTTCATTCTTTCCAAAGAAATCACTTCATTCTCTGATGCGCTTTTTGAAACTGTTTCGGGTCTAACCACTACGGGTGCAAGTATTCTTACTGATATCGAAGCAATGCCTAAAGGCTTGCTATTCTGGCGAAGTATGACCCAATGGGTAGGAGGCCTTGGAATCATTGTTTTGACTGTTGCTATCTTTCCGTTGTTGGGAATCGGTGGGATTGAACTTTATGTGGCTGAATCCCCTGGACCGACTTCGGATAAGGTTCATCCACGAATTTCAGAAACAGCCAAGCGTCTTTGGTATGTCTATGTAGGTTTGACCTTGGCAGCCGCCGTTTTATATTGGGTAGGAGGGATGACGCTTTATGATGCGATCAATCATGCATTGACTACTTTGGCTACTGGTGGATTTTCCACCAAAAATGCCTCTATGGCTTATTATGATTCTGCTTTTATCCAGTACACCGCGATTATTTTTATGTTTTTGGCAGGGACAAACTTTACCATGATCTATTTCGGATTGATGGGGAAGTTTGGTCGGGTGATTAAAAACGATGAATTCAAAGCTTATCTCATTGGTGTTTTGGTCATTTCTTTAGTCATCTTTTTTCCCATTTACATGAAGTCTGATGCTGGGGCAGAATTGGCATTCCGAAAAGCTGCCTTTCAGGTTGTTTCGCTGATGACTACCACTGGCTTTGTCTCCGATGATTACACCCAATATGGTCAAGGTGTGACCTTTATTTGTTTTATGTTACTCTTTTTGGGAGCTTCAGCTGGTTCCACCGCTGGAGGGATCAAGTTTATCCGACACGCTACCTTCTTGAAAAATACTTGGCTAGAGTTTAAGCGAATTGTTCACCCAAGAGCCATTGTTCCTTTGATTATTAATGGGGAGCGAGTTACGGGCAGGATCATCAATAACATTATGAACTTTCTGTTGATCTACTTGATCACTTTCGTGATTGGATCATTGGTAATTTCCTTGATGGGCTATGATTTCGAGACTTCACTTGGAGCAGTTGCGACTTCATTAGGTAATGTGGGACCAGCCATTGGGAATGTAGGTCCGGTGGATAATTTTGCGTTTTTCTCTCCTGCAGCCAAGGTGGTACTTTCCTTTATTATGCTCCTTGGGCGATTGGAGCTTTTTACCATCCTGATTTTGTTTACTCCATTCTTTTGGAGAGCCAATTAATCCATCTCCATCTGAGCTAGAATTTTCGTGATTTTATCCTCCACACTTTCGGATGAAATATTAGTTCGGTTGAGACGATCCACCATAATCGGGAAGGAAAAGGGAGTAAACTGACTTGGCCTCTTTATTTCAATTTTGAGCTCGTTCAGCTTTCTCAGTGCCTTGACAAACATTTCTTGCTCCATTTGCTGGGTCAAGGCTTCCTGTCTCGCTTGCTTTAGCAGCAGGTTTTCAGGATCGTATTGCTCGAATACTTGGAATAACAAGCTTGAATTTGCCTGAATATGCTTGAACGAAGTGGGTTTACCGGGATATCCTTGGAAAACCAAACCTGCAATACTGGCAATTTCTCTGAATTTTCGCCGTGACATTTCGCTCTCATTCACACAGTGAAGAATATCCTGCTCAATATTTTGAAGCGAAAATAAATCTTCCTCGAGTAGCTCCTCGATATCTAAATAACTGTCAGAAAGAATCTCAAAGCCATAGTCATTCATGGCCATATTTAACGTGACTGGGAAACTCTGAGAAATCCGATAAGCTACCAAAGCGCTCATCAGTTCATGCATCATTCGTCCTTCAAATGGGTAAAAGAAGAGGTGAAATCCGTCTCTGGTTTGCAATGACTCGATGAGAAAAGTATGCTCATCGGGAACTATGGATAGCTTTCTTTGGAGATCCAGCAATGGAAGGATTTTTTGAACTTCTATGGACTCGTAAATTCCTTGGTTATAGTCGCGGAAGATTTCCCGGATTTTATGGGAGAGCATGGAGGAAAGTGACATGCGTGCTCCCATCCAGCTAACCACATTGGTGGTTTTTTTCTCTGAGACTTTCACAAACACATCCATTCCTTTAACCTGTAAAAGTTCAAGACTCCTTCCAGCGAAGAAAAAGCGATCGCCGATTTTCATCTTTGAAATGAAGTATTCTTCAACTGTCCCTAAGAATGAACCATTTTTAAACTTAACCTTCAAAGAAACATCGCTTACGATCGTACCCATGCTGAGTCGGTGCTTCATCGCGATCTTTTTGCTTTTCACCCGGTATTTGCCGTCCTCGTCCAAATTCACTTTAAGAAAATCCTCATAATTCCCCAGTGAGGCTCCTCCTTTGGTGATAAAGTCCATGATCCATTGGATTTCTTGATCATTTAATTGGCTAAAAGAAGAGGTCCGCTTGACCAAAGGAAAGATGAAATCGGGTTCAAATCCTTCTCCGACTGCTAGGGTCACCAAGAATTGGATCAACACATCATAGGGTAGCTCCGGAGTGAATTGGTGTTCCATTTCTTGTGACTCGATAGCGTTTCGCAAAGCTGCCGCTTCAATGAGTTCTAGCGCATGGGTCGGGACAAAGAATATTTCTGAAGGTAATCCAGGCTTATGCCCTGCCCGGCCGGCACGTTGGACAAAACGTGAAACTCCTTTTGGGCTTCCTACCTGAATGACTCGATCTACCGGTCTGAAGTCCACTCCTAGATCTAAGCTTGAAGTACAAACTACCAGTTTGAGCAGGCCTTCATGGAGTGCATTCTCTACCCAACTTCTCACTGACATGTCCAAAGAACCATGGTGCATTGCGATCCATCCCGCCCAATCAGGCCTTACTTCAAGGATTTTTTGATACCAAATTTCGGTTTGAGATCGGGTATTTGTGAAAAGTAAAACGGTCTTTCCTTTTTCAATGATCTCAATTACCTGGTCCAGCATTCGGATGCCCAAGTGCCCCGCCCAAGGATATTTTTCAATTTCTTCTGGAAAAACCGAATGGATCACGATTTCCTTCTCAATTTTTGCCTTAACGATATGAATCGGAAGGTTTTTTCCCAAGAGGGTTTGTGCGGCGTCCTTCAAGTTGCCGATGGTTGCTGAGATTGCCCATCTTCTGAAAACAGTTGGACAAATGGCCTGAATGTATTCTAAAGCAAGTTGGACTTGCACTCCTCGTTTGTTGCCCACTAATTCATGCCATTCATCCACGATGACAGCCTTCAAAGATTGAAAGAGTTCCCGATGGTCTTTTTGAGAAATCAGGATATGGAGTGTTTCGGGTGTGGTAATGAGGCACTCAGGAGGACGGCGTTTCATCGCCGCACGGGTTTTGGTATCGGTATCCCCATTACGCACGGCGACTTTCCATGGTAAGCCAAGTACTTGACAAACTTCCTCCATGGCCAATTGAATATCCTGAGCTAATGCCCTAAGTGGGGTGACCCAAATGATTTGAATTCCGTTTTCTCTTGGTTTTTGCCAAGAATCAGGATATTGAGCGATGTACTCCAAAAGGACAGGAAACCAAAGCGCAAAGGTTTTTCCTGAGCCTGTAGGAGCATTTAGTAGACCGGATTTTCCATCCAAAAAATCCTTCCAAGTATCTATCTGAAAAGGAAACGGAGTCCAGCCCTTGGAGTCAAAGTAATCCAATGCGGGTTTAAGTCGGCTGTCCTCCATAGATTTTCAAAAGTGATTTTAAATCCTGAATTGTATTGGCTTCTTCTTTGGGTTTATCTTTCCTCCATCTCAAAATTCTTGGAAATCGTAGAGCAATGCCACTTTTGTGACGAGGACTTTCTTGAATCCCTTCAAATGCAATTTCAAATACCAATTCGGCGGTAACCGTACGAACCGGTCCAAACCGTTCCCGAGTGTTCTTTTTTACAAATGCGTCCACCTCCCTAATTTCTGTATCGGTAAGCCCAGAGTAAGCTTTGGCAAAAGGAACTAGTTTTTCATCGTCCCATACCGCAAAGGTATAGTCCGTATATAAGTCAGCGCGCTTTCCATGACCTTTTTGGGCATAAATCAATACTCCATCGATGGTTAGAGGATCAATTTTCCACTTCCACCAGCTTCCCCTTTTTCGGCCAGTTTCATAGCCTGAATCTAGCTTCTTGAGCATGATCCCTTCTGCCAAATGATCCCGGGAATACGTACGAATGTTGCTTAGTTCTTTCCAAGAAGAAAAGGATATTGACTTGGAGAGTTCGAGGTTAGGAAAGCTTTTTTTTTCTATCAATTCTTCCAATAACTCACGACGCTCTTTAAGAGAATTAGAACGGATATCTTTCCCGCTCCATTCTAATAAATCATAGGCAATAAAGCTTACAGGGGCTTCCTGAAGCTGTTTTTTAGTAACATTTTTTCTTCCAATCCTAGTTTGAAGAAGTCCAAAAGGGAGCGGCATTCCATCTTGAAAAGCGATGATTTCCCCATCGAGTACCGTTCCAACGGGTAGTTTTTCCGCGAGTTGAAGCAACTCTGGAAATTTATCATTAACCAATTCCTCGCCACGACTCCAAATGAAGGTTTCCTCATTCCTACGAATCAATTGCCCTCGAATCCCATCCCATTTCCATTCTGCTTGCCAATCTTCAGGCGATCCAAGCGCATCTGCCTCCTCCTCCAATGGGTGAGCCAGAAAAAAAGGATAGGGCTTTGATGCGTCCAACTGAATAGATTCGCTGTCAAAGAGCGTGGAGAATGTCACTGATTCAGCGGACCAATTCCCCATCAAAGCGTGAGCAACTTGGGATTTGTCAAGATTTAAATACTTGGCTAGTGCCTGACTGAGTAAATTTTGGCTTACGCCGATTCGGAATCCTCCAGTGATCAATTTGTTGAAAACAAATCGTTCGGTTGGATCTAGACAAGACCATGCCTGGCAAATCAAGGATCTTTTGGCTTCTTCATCTTGATTCGCTAATCCACTTAATTTATTGATCCATTCTGCGAGATTATAAGGATTGGAAGTCGTTGCACCAGGCAATAAAAGGGAAATAGTCTCAGCCAAATCTCCTACTGCTTGATAGGATTCTTCAAAAAGCCAGTCTGGAATTTTTGCCTCCTCTTGGCACCAGGTACGTAGCTGTTTGGTGTTGACTTGCCGCTTGGGTCTTCGATGAGAAAACAGCGCTATTGCCCAAAGTTTTTCATCCTCATCGGCTCGATTAAAGAATTGGTAAAGCGCTTCCAGTTTGTCACCTGTCTTGTTCGATTGATCCAAATGTGTAATTAGGGATGCAAAATGTTTCATGCGAAAAACAGCGAGCCTTGGAGAATTTACCGGTTAATTTGATAATATTTAGGGGAAAAGCGAACAGGAAAAGGTCTTCTGGCGTTTTTGATTTGTAAAACCAGTGAACCATGAAAAAGTTACTTCTTAGCTTAGGTGTTGTAGCACTATTGTCGTCATGTGCTGAGCCTGAGTCTGATACATATACCGGAAGAGTACTTGAATTTCAATTGTATAAATCCAGCGATTATGAATTTCAAGGCACATTATCGGTTAAAGAAAAAATCGGAGGAACACTTGAAATGGGGATTGATCTTTCTGGTCCTTCAGCCACTGTCGACTATCAATTTCCAGCCCATCTTCATTTTGGGACTTATGAGCTAGCAGATGCTCCCATTGCCTATTTATTAACCCCAATTGATGCTAAAACCTTGGAGTCCGTCACCGAAATCGGCAAACTTTCGGATGGATCTGCACTTGATTTCGAAGGAATGAAAACTTTCGAAGGGCATGTGAAAATCCACTTAGCCAATGATGGCCCAGATTATCAAGTGATTTTGGTGGCAGGAAATATTGGTCCTAGTGCTCAGCTAGGATTTAATAAAGACCAAATGGCAGTTTGTGGAAATTCATATTGATCCTAAATGAAAACCTATAAAAAAGGCAACCTTTAAAGGTTGCCTTTTTGATTTTATAGAGTTCCTTATTAATTGATTACTAGGGGGAATGTGATGTCCAAGTCGGATTCTCCACCAGCCTGCTCATAGTTTACAAATACTGGATTATTTGCTCCTGGGAAGTTTTTGTTCAGATCATGTCTTAAGACTATTCTCATTTGGGCGTTGTTTCTACCTGGAGAAGCAGCCATGATGAGTTTTGTTTTAACTCCCAGTGCGATTCCACCTTCGTCGTCGTAAGATATCGCTACTGGTCCAGGGTTTCCTTCAAAAGCACTTCCCAAAAAGAAGAATTGATGAACATCAGCTTCAGCTAGGATTTCTTCAGTGATAGATTCACCCTCAATGCTATTCAAAACTTCAATTTCCATTCGATAGGTTTTGCCTCTCGTCAGAGTCACTTGTTCGATAGTAGGGGTTGCTCCAACTTCGATTCCTTCAGGATCACTGGCACTATGCGAAAATGCAAGTCCAACTGGATTGCCAGAAGCATCGATTTCCTGAAATTTCAACACTACGTCGGTGATTACTTCTCCATCGTTTTCAGGTGTTGGATCTTCGCTGTTACAGGAAAATAATCCCATCAAAAGAACAGAAAGATACATCAGAGGAAAGCGTGATAGATTTTTCATTGGTTTTTGGTTTAGAATTTATAGTTGATTTTTAGTTGAATGTTTCTCCCCATATCAGCGGTGAAATACCGAAAGCGGTTCATGTATTCCTTGTATTCGGTATTAAATAGGTTTGAGACCTGAAGACCGATCGTTAAATTTTGCTGGTCTTTGATGCTTACTTTTCTGAAATAGGATGCATTGAAAAGGGCATAAGCTGGTGGAGCAGGAGCCAGATCAAAAATGGGTTCTCTACTTTGTCTTGCCACTAAAAGGTTTGAAAAGGTCAAGGAATTTGGACGTTTGTTTTTCCCGAAACTGTAAGAAAGCCCCCAGTCCATTCGATCCGAAGGAATGAACGGGAAGAAAGTATCGGTGTCTGTATTTTTAGCCCGAATAATGGATCCTTTAAAATACCCGCTTAATTGATCTGAAAAGGTATAGCTTCCACTTAGGTCAATTCCATATAATAAGGCATTCGCCTGCAAGTATTCATACACATTGAAAGTACCTCGAAGGCTGACATAAGTTTCTCCAGTAGGATTGAGGTAAATGTAATTGGAGATTTGGTTGACATAAGCAGTCAATTCAATCACCGATTTTTTTCCTTGATATTCCAACCCATTGACCCATTTCAAAGATTTTTCGGATTGGAGGTTTTGATCGCCAATTTCTACCGCTGCGGCTCCATGGTGAAGGCCTTGGCTGAAGAGTTCATTAATATTAGGTGGACGCCAAGCCGTGCCTAGGTTTGAGGTAAATGAGAAATAGGGGCTCAATTGGTAGGCACCTCCCAGAAATGCAGAGAAATTCTGATAGTTTAAATCAGCAGTTTCCAGATTTCCTCCTACATACCGCGCAGCAGAGACAGCTCTTGCATCAAATCGGCCTCCTACTTCAATTTCCAAAGGACCTTTCAAGTATTTTTCGATGACATAGAATCCCAGATTAACCATGTCATAATTTGGAATCAATGGAGTGACTCCGGTACCAGGAACATTAGAGTTGGCTTGTTGAATAAGATTGATACCGATCGAACCGCTCCAAGAGTTTTGTCTGGTGTGATCTACATAAAGATCCAAAGTGTTGGTAAATAGCTCGAGATCAAGGCTGGGTCGACTATTTAAATCTCCTCTTCTCCGGTCAAATTCCTGTCGGTTATTCAACTGAAAGCCATATTGAAAATTAAGTTTGATATGATCCTTCAGATGATAGTGCGCTTTCAACTTGCCCAAATGGTGCTCAACGACCTGCTTGGGATTGATGATTTCATACGAAAATCCGGGTTTGTTAAAAGGCTCGCCATTTTCGATGATCGTTTGTAAATCAGATAAATTTCCAGTGTGCGCATCTCGAAGAATTCCGAGTTCAGAATTGAAGTAGCTGTAGTACAGTTCCCCTCCAAATTTGTCCCGACTTAATCCCAGCGATCCCGAAAAATTGATTTCTTCCATCCCTGTATTTCCTTGGAAATAGCGAGGTGATCGAACATTTCCAGCACGTTTGATGGAGCTTTGGATTCGATAGCCAAGGCCTTTGATTTTTTGAGAACCACCCATATGGGATAGTGCCGCATTTCCCATTCGACCGTTTGATGAACCGATCAGGTTGAGTTCTGTTTGGGAGGATTTGGAGGTAGGGAGACTAGGTGGATTGACTAAAATGACGCCTCCCATTGCCTCAGGTCCAAATCGAACAGTTTCTGCACCTTTAATAACTGTGATTTCATCGGCAAGAAAGGGATCGATCTCTGGCGCATGTTCAGCTCCCCATTGTTGACCTTCGAGGCGAATGCCATTATTTAAAATCATGATTCGGTTGCTGTGTAAGCCATGAATCACTGGTTTGGAAATGGTGTTTCCAGTCGAAAATGTCGTTACTCCCGCAATTTTCTTAAGACTTTCTCCCAAGTTTTGACCTCTTACCTGAATCAATTCTTCTCCGTAAATCGAGGATACGGCCGTAGTGGTTTGAACTGCTTCTCGATGTCCATGAACCTCCACGCCACTCAAGTCCATGGATTCTTCCTGCATTCGAAAAGTTTGATTGAGCCCGTTTCCGGATAAGTTAATCGTTTGTCTGATTTCCTTATGTCCTAGATATTGAATAGTCAAGGTGTAAGTACCTGGGCATAATTCCTTGATGACGAAATTCCCATTTTCATCTGAAACTGCTCCTGTGCGAGTTTCCATGACCCAGATGTAGGCGCCAATGATGGCTTCATCATTTTCCTGATGCAATATTTTTCCCCTAAGGGTCAAATCACAGGTTTGTGCCCAAAGTGAGGTAGTTGCTAGGAAGAGCAACAGGAAAATGGAAATTGCTTTTTGAATCACAGTTGCAAAAATAGAGTGAGTTTAAATTCAAACCCAATCTTTTTGTAACAAAGTTGCAAAAAATGTTCAAAGGTAATTTTTGACTGAATTTTGGGAGTTTTTCCTGCTGAAAGGGAATAAAAAAATCCGGCTTTTGACCGGATTAAATTTTGATTTTATGAATCAGGAAAGCCAATTGCCCCAGGGAATTCGGCTAAGAATAAGCACAAATCCGATCGCATACATCATGTAAATGCTTCTGAATTTGGCACGTGAAGCTTCAAGCTTTTTAGCTCTTGAATATCCAATGGTGATAAGCACGATTGCTACAATGTTAATTAGCGGGTGCTCCAAAGCGGTAAGTCGAGATGCTGCATCTGACATGGCCCCACCACCGGAAAGCAGTGAAAAGCCTAATGGACTCACGAAATATAAAATCAGTCCGGCAAGTAATTGAATATGGGAAAGGATAAATGCAATCATGGCGATTTTCCGATCTTTTTCGGTGAATTCTCTTCCTGAAAGAGAGCCTATCAACGCATAAATGATGACGATAGTCAGTGCTAACAAAACCAAGTAGGCTACGCCTGAGTGTAAATGTTGAAGTCCTAAATACATGTGTTGAAAATTAGATGGATGAAATTAGTACAAATGAAATCAGAAATAAGAGAGGTTGTTTAAAATAACTACTCGACATACAGCACGAGCCCTTTTAAATATTCAGTTTCAGGATGGTAAATATTTACCGGATGATCTGCTGGTTGAGATAATTGATGAAGGATTTTGATGGTTCGCTTGGTTTCCATAGCTGCGGATGCGATGGTGTGTGCAAACAATTGCTTATCCACCACTTGACTACAGGAGAAGGTAAATAGAATTCCGCCCGACTTGATTTTCTTCAGCGCTTCTGCATTCAATCTTTTATATGCTTGAATGGCATTGTGCCTGGCTTTTAGATTTTTGGCGAATGCAGGAGGGTCTAATACAATCAAGTCAAAGTCTTCACCGATCTCCCGGATGTATTTGACCACGTCCGCGACGATGGATTCATGTTTTCCTTCAAAACCTGAATTTAAGGCCACATTTTCCTCGGTAAGTTCGATGGCTTTGGCAGAAATATCCACGGAGTGAACCTCTTTGGCTCCTTCTTGGAGTGCCAAAACAGAGAATCCTCCTGAATAGCAGAAGGTATTCAATACCTTTTTTCCTTTTGAGTATTGAGAAACCAATTTTCTGTTTTCGCGCTGATCAATGAAAAAGCCTGTTTTTTGACCCTTTTCCCAATCGATCCGATAGCTGGCCCCATATTCTTTGACAAGGTCTGTATCTGCTTTTCCCCAAATCCAGTCGTTCGTACTGCCCTCGTAATTTCTTGGGAGGGTTTCGGCACTTTTGTCATAAATTCCTTTCAGCCCTTTTCCATAGACTTGGCGTAGCGCTTCGGCTATTTGTTCGATGTGACGGTGGATTCCGATCTGATGTGCTTGAATCACGGCTGTTCCATTGTAGAAGTCGATCACCAATCCTGGGACCAAATCTCCTTCTCCATGAACCAATCGATACACATTGGTTTCTTCCTGATCGGTTAGTCCCAAATTTTTTCGCAAATCGAATGCGGATTGAATTCGACTCGTCCAGAATTCCTGATTGATCTCCTGCTCGGTAAAAGAAATAATCCGAACCATAATAGATCCTTGAGCGAAATATCCGATTCCCAAGAATTCATTTTTTGATGAAAAAACGGCAACTAAGTCTCCATTTTCCAAGTTCGGATCTGCCTTTGCAATAGCCCCTGAAAAGACCCAATGATGTCTACGATAAAGTGAGATTTCTTTTCCTTTTTGAAGGATGATTTTAGGGTAATTCATGGAGGTGAGTTTTTTTATCCGGGAAAGCAAAGGTACCGAGGATCATGGAAAATGCACTTGCCAAAAGTCCGATCAGATGATTTTCTTCTGTCCAGGAAAATTTTTCTGCAGCCAAGTACACGATCATTCCAAAAACCATGGACATCAGCGCCCCCATTTTAGAGGCTTTTTTCCAATAAATGCCTGCAGTCAAAGGGACAAATAAAGAGACCAACATCAAGATGGAGGCACCTGCTACCAATTCATAAATATCGGATTCCCAAGAGGCCAAAGTGGTCGCAATGAGAGCTACTGTTAAGATATTTATTCGAAGGATCCATAAAAAATGCCGATCACTAAGTTTCTTTCCGAAGTAAGGTCGAATCAGGTTTTCTGAAATAATCGCAGATGGAGCCAATAATCCTGAACTGGTTGTACTCATGATGGCTGAAATCAAAGCTCCAAAAAATACGATTTGAATAGGAAGTCCTCCATGTTGCAAGACCATGGAAGGTAGAAGCATCTGCTTGTTTTCAAGATAAAGTTCTGGATACAAGACTTTCGCTCCAAGTGCAATAAATAAAGGCAATAAGCCAAAGCTTACATAAAATAAACCTGCTAGATAAGTCGATCTTACAGCGACTTTTTCAGATTTGGAGGACATGACCCGTTGGTAAATGTCCTGAGAGGGTATACTTCCCAGGCCAAGAATAATCCAAGCTCCCAGATAATGGATCCATCCGGATAAGCTGTTTTCAGGAAAAAACTGGAAGCTTTCTTCTGGGGCTTTGGAGAAAATTTCCTGCACTCCACCTGCTTCTTTTGCGACCATTATTGCTACCCAAACTAAGCCAATCACAATCATGGTAGTCTGAATAAAATCTGTGATTGAAATCGCCCACATACCACCCATAAAGGTGTATAAAACCACTATTCCGGCCGAAATTAAAATACCTTGCTGAAGACTGAGGTCTGTGACTGTGCCCAGAACTAAGCTCAAAGCAACCAGTTGAGCAGCAACATATCCGAAATAGGCTGGAATCATGAATGCCGAGGCAAAAAATTCAATTCGCTTGCCAAAGATCTTTCGAAACACGTCCCCAATCGTCAGGACATTCATCCGATACATGGGTTTTAGGTAAAATATTCCGAATAAGACCAGGCACATTGCCCCACCAAATGGGTCTTCAATTACTCCCTGAAGTCCATCTTCCAAATACACAGACGAAGCTCCGAAAATGGTTTCGGATCCAAACCAAGTGGCAAAAAGGGCAGAAGCAGAAAGAAAAAGAGGCAAGGACCTCCCCGCAAGTACAAAGTCATTTGAATTTTTGACTAAGCGGGAGGACCATGCCCCGATGGCGACTGTTATCGCCAGATAGATTATGATTGCCGTGAGCAGCAAGGACTACTTAGCTTTTACCGTACATTTTCTCACGAAGAGCCTTGATTTCGTCGCTTCCAAGATAGTCGTCGTAGCTCATTCTTCGGTCAATGGTTCCATTCGGAGTAAATTCTACGATTCGATTACAGGAAGACTGCACAAAGGTGTGGTCATACGAAGTCATCAAAACGGTTCCTTGAAACTCGATAATTGCATTGTTGAATGCCGTGATAGATTCCAAATCAAGGTGGTTGGTTGGCTCATCCATCACCAAAAGGTTAGGATTCTGAAGCATCATTCTTGAAATCATGCAGCGAACTTTTTCCCCACCGGAAAGAACTGTACACTTCTTGAAAGTTTCTTCGCCCGTGAAGAGCATTCTACCCAAGAAGGTTCTTACATAAGCTTCTTCCTGATTGGTAGAATATTGTCTGAGCCAGTCAATTAGATTCAGTTCAGAATTGAAGTATTTAGAGTTTTCGTTTGGAAGGTAGGCCTTATTGATCGTCACTCCCCACTTATAAGTTCCTTTGGATGGCTTTTGACCATCTTCCATGATTACTTCAAAGAATTTATTTACCGCTTGCTTGGTCTTGGAAATAAAGGCGATTTTATCTCCTTTGTCCACCATCAGGTTTACATCGGTAAAGTAGGTGGTACCATTTTCTTTTAGCTCAAGACCTTCAGTCATAAAAATCTGATCTCCCGCTTCGCGCTCAGGCTTGAATATAATTCCCGGATATTTTCTGCTGGAAGGCTCAATTTCATCCACGTTGAGTTTTTCAAGCATCTTTTTCCGTGCAGTAGCTTGTCTGGATTTGGCCACGTTGGCAGAGAACCTCGCGATGAACTCCTGAAGTTCTTTTCGCTTCTCATCTGCTTTCTTATTCTGGTCTGATCGCTGCTTCAATGCCAATTGAGAGGATTCATACCAGAAGGAATAGTTTCCGGAGAAGATTTTGATCTTCCCAAAATCAATGTCCACAATGTGTGTGGAAACAGTATCTAGAAAGTGACGATCGTGAGAGACTACAATCACCAAGTTTTTGAAGTCAATCAAGAAATCCTCCAGCCATACGATGGTTTCAGCATCTAGGTCGTTGGTAGGTTCGTCAAGAATCAAAATATCAGGATTACCAAATAGTGCCTGAGCCAAAAGAACCCGAACTTTTTGATTACCTGCCAAGTCCTTCATTTGCATGTAGTGCAAATCCTCAGAAATTCCTAAGCCTGATAAAAGTGCTGCGGCATCGGATTCCGCGTTCCATCCATCCATTTCGGCAAATTCAGCTTCAAGCTCAGAAGCTCGGAGACCATCTTCTTCGGTGAAATCAGCTTTCATGTAGATGGCATCCTTTTCTTCCATGATTGAATAAAGTTTCTTATGGCCCATCAACACAGTCTTAAGAACCTCAACTTCGTCAAACTCAAAGTGATTTTGTTTTAGAACAGCCATTCGCTGCCCAGGGGTAATGTTGATGGCACCACTAGTGGAGTCAATTTCTCCTGAGAGGATTTTTAAAAAGGTGGATTTTCCTGCTCCGTTGGCACCAATCACCCCATAGCAATTGCCGGGAGTGAATTTGAGGTTGACGTCTTCAAAAAGCGTTCGCTTGCCAAACTTGAGGGAAAGATTATCTACTGAAATCATGGATGAGATGTGTCGTTTTAAGAGGCGCAAAGATAGGTATTTAAATTTTTTTGTCAGGATAAATCCCATCTTCTCCACTGGAATTCCAGCCCTCAAATTTTTTTTAAAGCAAAGTTTCTTAGGATAAGTATATTAAAGGCTCTTTTTTAAGTGGGGAAAAGCATGAGAATAAAGGCCTTAGTTGGTATGGTGTGGATTTGGTTAGGGATTTTTTCTCATAGCCATGCACAACTATCTACCCTTGGCAAGGAATTTTGGGTGGGCTTTATGGAGAATAACAAGGTTTTTCCAATGGGGAATAATCCAGGAGCCTCCGATTTTGCTGTTTTGGTGATAACGGCCGATGAGGCAAGCACAGGAGCCATCGAATATTTAGGTAACTCCGTTTCATTTTCTCTTGCTGCTGGCCAGCAAACCACCTTGCGAATTTCTTCTGATGACCTGGATCTTCTTCACCGCTCCTCAGGAGTGATCGAGCGAAAAGGAATCCACATTACTTCTACTGGTAAAATTGCCGTTCATGCTTTTAATGAACGAGTAAGAAGCGCAGATGGAACGGTTATTCTTCCCATTGGCGCTCTTGGGCAGGATTATTACATCACTTCTCATTATGAGACCCTTACGGTGAATGCTGGCTACAATGGGAATATCAATAATGAAAGTACACTCCTGGTCATTGCAACTGAGGATAATACCAAGGTTGAAATTACGACAAGTGTAGGCTCACTCAGTGGTGATCAAGCCGGTATTCCTTCTATTATCACTTTAAATCGAGGCCAAAGCTATCAAATCAAAGCCAAAGCAGATTTGACAGGATCACGAGTTCGTGTGGTGGGTGACAATGCGGATGAGTGTAAAAAAATTGCGGTATTCGGAGGAAATAAATGGGCTCCTGTGGGAAATTGCGGGGAGGCCAACGACCATCTTTACCAGCAAGCTTACCCCGTCAATACCTGGGGGACTAGTTTCGTTCACACCGCCTTGGAAGGTCGATCCTCAGGGGAGTTGGTGAAAGTACTGGCGTCGGAAGATGGAACCGAAGTCCGGGTAAACGGAACTCCGAGAGGAACAATCAATCGGGGAAAATGGCTTTCACTGAATTTTGCCGAAGATGAATCCGCCAAAATTGAAACGTCCAAACCAGCTTCTGTCACTGTTTTTTCAAGAAGTATGGCTTGTAACCGCCCCAATTCTCCAGAAGCAAACAACGGGGATCCTTTTATGATTACTTACAGCCCCGTAGAGCAATTCCTTCAAAATATCACCTTTACGGCTATTGATTTGCCTTCCATTGTTACTCACTATGTGAATATTGTGGTCAGAAAAGGTTCTGAAAATAAGACCATTCTAGATGGACAAGAGATTGGCAACAGATTTACTCCTCTGTCAGGTGACCCTGAGTTTTCCATAGCGAGAATGTCTATTTACCAAGGTTCCCATCGACTGTCCAATCCAGATGGATTTACGGCGTATGTCTATGGGTTTGGCCAAATCGAATCCTATGGCTATGCTGCCGGTGCGGCCCTCAATAATTTAAATTTTGAAACTGCCTCCGAATATGCTTTTGAAGTGAATGGAGAAAATGTCGCTTGCCTTCAGCAAGAAGGGATGTGGGAGATCCTATCCGAAAATGAAAATTTCACCTATTTCGTTTGGGATTTTGGCGATGGTACTTCGCCTCAAGTCGGACAATCAGTTCCACATACATTCGCTAATCCAGGCATCTATGAAATATTGGTTGTTGCTTCGATCAGTCCCAATACCTGTGAAGAGCAGGAGGAAATCCTCTTTGAAGTCAGGGTAGAAGATGCCAAGGCTGAAATTTTAGGTCCAAATTCAGTGTGTCCAGACATTGAGGAGATCATGTATCGCCTGAAAAACAAGCAGGAGATGGGAGGGGCCAAGTTTGAGGTGGAGGGAGGTGTGATCCTTCAAGAATATGGAGATTCGGTTTTGGTGAAGTGGGGGGCAGCCAATCCTGCAGCCAAGCTTCGGTTAATTCCATTTTCGGAATCGGGATGTCCGGGATTGCCTATCGAATTTCCTGTTGAAATCAATCAGCGGATTCAGGTAAATCCTGCATTGGGACCTTTGGAAATTTGTTTTGATCCGACGATTAGCCATCGCTACGATGCACCTGATTTTTCCTCCGGAAGGGGCTACGAATGGACCATCGTGGGTGGACAGATTTTGACTGGTCAAGGGTCTGGGAGCATTGAAGTGAGCTGGGATCAACCTGGGATAACTGGGGAGATTTCTTATCGCGCTTTTAGTTTGGTCGATAATTCCTGTGATGGATTTGCCGATGCAATTCAGGTCCAAATTGCAGAGGAGTTGATAGCCGCCGTAGCTGATTTGACTGAGGTTTTGTGTTTTGGACAAAGCACAGGCTCAATTTCCTTGAGTTTAGCTGGAGGTGTACCGCCTTATGATATCGAATGGTCTCATGACAACCGAATCAAAAGTTCTATAGTAACGGGCCTTTCAGCCGGATTCTATTCTGTGAAAATTACCGACCAAAAGGGGTGTGAGCGAATTTTAGAAAACCTTGAAGTCGCTCAACCTGATCAACTCGAACTCATTGTTGTCCAGCCTGAAGGTGTAAGTTGCTATGGAAAACCAGATGGAACATTACGGGCTGTAGTGACAGGTGGAGTTCCTCCTTATACCGTATCCAATGAATCAGGGACTTCCTTTGATTCTATTCTTAGTCTGGATCAATTAGGACAAGGATTGTATAGTTGGACGATTCGAGATACCAATGGCTGTCAAATTCCACTTGAATTTGAAATCACCTCTCCAGCAGCTGTTGAGGTGGATGTTCGTCTGGAGCAACCGGCTTGTCCTGGTGGCTCAACTGGAATTTTGGCAGCTTATCCATCAGGTGGTTTAGGTCCATATGTCTATGTCTGGAGTGATAATTCCGGATTTGACCAAGAAATAGATAATCTCCCCGCGGGCGCCTATTCGTTGGAAGTAACCGATGGTAACGGATGTGTGAGTTTAGGCAGAGGTGTAGTGGTGGAAGATCATCCCCAAATCCGAATGCCGACCGGATTTAATCCGCAAGAAATTCCCGGAAATTATTCTGGTGTCTCAAACTGTGTAGTGGAAATAGAGTTGTGGATTTATAATCGATGGGGACAATTAATCTATCAAGGATCAGAAGGTTGGGACGGACAAATTCAAGGAAAAGACGCACCTCCAGGTACGTACTCATTTCTCATGCGCTCTTCTTATACGCTGGAAGGAATTCCCCATCAACAAGAAAAAAAAGGGGTATTTACACTCATTCGCTGATTGAATTTGCCGATTAAAAAAGCATGAAGGGGAAATGAAGATCGGGATTCTTACTTTTTTATTTGGGTGTTTTTTTGCACTCTCCTCTTTTTCCCAAGTCAATACACTCGGGAAGGACTTTTATGTGGCTTTCATGGAAAATGGCAGGTCTCTGGATTCTGTCAATACTGCGCCTGAAAAAGCACTTATTATGATTACCGCAGCGGAGAAAACGGTTGGGATGATTGAAACCCCAAGAGAAGTGATTCCATTTGAATTGGAAAAAGGCCAAAGTTTCTCCAAAGAGTTTGAGGCGAATGCAGAGGGATTAATCCATCCTATTTCTGGAGAAATCGACCAAAGGAAGATCCATGTGACCTCTACTGGGTTGATTGCAGTTCATGCAATGAATGGAAGGGCCTACAGTTCTGATGGCACAGTGGTTTTGCCGACTCCAGCCTTAGGATTTGATTACATGGTATTTACACATCATGAAAAAGTTTGGGTGACAGGTTCTACGCTCAACCATACGATGTTGGAAAGTGCTTTTGTAATCGTGGCAACAGATGATGATACAGAGGTGGAAATTTTGACCTCCGTGAGAACCATGAATGGGCTGCCTGCCAATTATCGCTTGGTGATCAATTTGAATGCAGGAGAAACCTATCAGTTAAAATCTCAAGAAGATCTTTCTGGTACCAGAATAAAGGTCCTGAATGACGCCGGGAGTAATTGCAAAAAAATAGCTGTTTTTGCGAGCAATCGAATGACAAGTTCGGGCATTTGTGGCACAACTGGCGACCATCTTTTTCAGCAGGCTTATCCCGTTAAAACATGGGGTAAGGAATTTATTCATGTGCCTTTTAAAGATCGAACAGCCGGTGAGTTTGTGAAAATTTTAGCACTTGAGGATGATACCGAGGTTTGGGTCAATGGTGTTTCAAAAGGAAAAATCAACGCTGGAAAACAAATGAGGCTAGAATTCAAGAAAAATGACCTTGCCTACATTACAACTTCTAAGCCTTCCTCCGCTGCTGTCCTTTCCAAATCTGGGTTTTGCAATGAATTCTTTGTGGCTTCCCTCGGTGATCCAACATTTTTGGTGTATTCTCCTCTAGATCAACGGATTCAAGAGGCCTTTTTTACTACAGGTAAATTGTATGGAAGATTTAATGTTACCATTTCTCATTTGGTTAATCTTCTGGTACCGAAAGGTACTGCTACACAAACGAGATTGGATGGGCAGTCCATTGGAAATCAATTTAAATCTGTGCCAGGAACTGATTTTGATTATGCCCAGATCGAGGTTGCAGAAGGAGCTCATACAATCAGTAATCCAGAAGGATTAATCGGCTATGTATATGCTTCAGGGCAAATTGAATCTTACAGCTATTCGATCGGGACGAACTTGGATAATATCCAATATGAGGCAAGCTCGACTTATGATTTTGAGGTAATCGGAGATCAAGTCGCTTGCTTAAACCAAGTGGGAACTTGGGAAATCGCACCCGAAAACCCCATTTATTCGATATTTAGTTGGGACTTTGGAGATGGTTCTTCATTTGAAGAAGGGAAAATAGTGGGCCATACCTATGAAAAGCCTGGAAAGTATATCATTTCCGTATTTGCCAGTTCGGGTTCTGGGCGTTGCGATGAAGAGGAGCGGTTTCAATTTCAAGTGGAGGTGTTTGAGTCAAAAGGAATACTTGAAGGGCCAGCATCAGTTTGTCCTGAGTTGGATGAGGTAAATTATTTCTTAAAAGATACACTAAACGTTCACCGGACTGAATGGAAAGTTGAAGGTGGGGAATTGATCGAAAAAGATTTGCTTTCTGCCAAAGTGAAGTGGGGAACACCAAATGCGAATGCATCGATTTCGGTAAAATTATTCACAGAGCAAGGTTGCCCTTCGGAGTGGATTACATTTCCTGTTGAGATTACAGAACAGATAGCTCCGGGGCTTCCGGAAGGAGATAGTGGTATTTGCGGGGGGAGTTCGGTTTTAACTTATTGTGTTCCTTTTCCCTCATCCAATCGAATTTACACTTGGACTGTTGTAGGAGGCAATATTCAATCAGGCCAAGGAAGTGAATCAATAAAGGTTGAGTGGGATTTAAATGCCCCAACGAAACAAATTTTTTACACAGAAGAAAGCCAATTAAATGCAGCTTGCTTTGGGACATCGCCAGTGTTGGAAGTGGATATTTATCCTCCTATGCAAGTGAATATTTTTCTTCAGGAAAATCCTTCTTGCCCAGGAGAATCCAACGGGAAAATAATCCTAGATATTCTGGGTGGTTCGGGAAAATACCGCGTCAATTGGAACCATGATCCTCAATTAAACAAATTCGAAGCGACAGGACTGGCTAAAGGTACATACGAAGTTGAAATTGAAGATGAGACGGGTTGCGATTTACAACTAATACAAGTTGAATTAAGAGATCCTGAGCCTTTGAATTTCTTAGGGATGATAGAGGTAAAAGAGGTGAGTTGCTTTGATGGTTCGGATGGGGAAGTGGTTTTAAATATCACAGGAGGTACTCCACCATATCAAGTCCCCGATTTTGAATCGGAACTCCATCCCAATGGTCTTCATGTGAAGGGTTTGAAAGCGGGCGTTCAAACCATTTTTCTGCAGGATAGTCGTGGCTGTGTTTTACCCATTTCGGTAGAAATTCCAGGGGCTTCTGAAATTACCGCTCAGGCTATCATTGAAAACCCGGGTTGCGAAGGAAGCTTAGATGGGGTACTTGAATTGGAGATTTCAGGCGGAACTCCACCCTACGAAATTACTTGGTCAAATGGAAGGTCAGGTCAACGAATTGATCAACTGCCTTTCGGATCCTATTCGTATGTGATAAAGGATTCCAATGGGTGCGAAGTCAACGGATCCACCGTCGTTAATCAAGCCCGTCCAGAAGTCCGAATGCCAACTGGTTTTGATCCTTCCCAATGGGCTTTTGGTCCAGTTTCCAACTGTACTATTTCTTATGAATTATTGATTTGGGATCGATGGGGAGGACTGATTTATTCAGGAAGTGATGGTTGGGATGGACGGATTAAAGGAGAACTAGCCCCGCAAGGAAGTTATTCTTATCAAATTAAGTATGAGTACCGATTGGAAGGGGAAATGACTTCCTCAACTCAAAGAGGTGGATTTGTTCTGGTGCGTTGAATTTTTACTTTGAATTGGGGAGAATTGAGATAGTTTTGCCCTTTCTAAAGTTTTTAAGGATTCATGAAGAAAATTTTGATCACAGGTGGAGCAGGATACATTGGCTCCCACACAGCAGTAGAATTGTGGAATTCGGGTTTTGAGCCCATTATTTTAGATGATTTATCCAATTCCAATAGTGGTGTCTTGGATGGATTAGAATCGATTACCGGAAAGCGATTTACATTTATTCAAGGTGACTGTAATGATCTTGCAGTCTTGGAACAAATTTCCAAAGACCATCATATTTCAGGAGTGATTCACTTTGCAGCCTTTAAATCTGTGGGCGAGAGTACCCAGCTTCCTCTGAAGTATTATAAAAATAACGTTGGATCCTTGCTTGTGCTTCTTGATTGGATGGCTAGGCAAGAGATTAAAGACTTGGTTTTTTCTTCCTCTTGTACAGTTTATGGACAGCCTGAAGTTCTTCCTGTTACTGAAGCTACACCTCGGCAGGAAGCGGAGAGTCCTTATGGGAATACCAAAAAAATCTGTGAGGATATTCTCGTGGATTATGTGAAAAGTAAGGCTCCAATTCGAGTGATTTCACTAAGATATTTTAATCCGGTGGGGGCGCATCCTTCCAGTAAAATCGGAGAACTTCCTCTCGGTGTCCCTCAAAATTTGGTTCCATACATTACCCAAACAGCGGCTGGAATCCGTGAAAAGTTGACTGTTTTTGGGAATGATTACGATACTCCAGATGGAAGCTGTGTCAGAGACTATATTCATGTAGTCGACTTGGCTGACGCACACATCAAAGCCTTGAGTTTCCTATCAGACAAGACTGAGCCTTTCTATGAAGTTTTTAATGTCGGATCTGGAAATGGAAATACGGTATTAGAAGCCATTTATGCATTCGAAAAAGTCTCTGGTCAGGCTTTGAATTATGTCATTGGTCCAAGAAGGCCAGGTGATGTGGTCAAAACTTGGGCTGATACCACGAAGATTCGAGAGGTGCTGGGATGGAGCCCTAAGTTTTCCTTGGAAGATTCCATGCGTGATAGCTGGAACTGGCAAAAGGCTTTAGGCGAAAGGAAATAAAAGCGGGATGTCCCACTTTTTTTGTTTTAGCATACTTTCACGAAATGACTTTGACTAAAAGTCTTTCGCATACTTTTTCACTCAATGTTTCTGAAGGATGATCCGAGTAGCTTAACACCATACTTTGGTCATAAGACTCTTTGGAAAGAACCTTGAGTTCTTTTCCAAGGAGTAAGTTTCTGCTTGTCAAAAACTCCAAAAACTCAGTAGAGGTATGCGTTAGTGCAGTTAAAATAACTTGCTGACCCGACTTGCATCCAGTCAAAGGAATAAAATTCAAAGCCTGCATATTGCCATTTGCATCTGGAATAGGAGACCCATGAGGGTCAATAGTTGGATAGCCCAAGAGCTCATCCATCCGCTTAAAAAACTTCGGAGCGTGAATGTGTTCTATTTGTTCGGCCACCTCATGGACTTCCTCCCATCCGAATCCCATTTTTTTGACCAAGAACATCTCTGTCAATCTGTGTTTCCGGATGATCAGAGCAGCCTCCTTTTTTCCAGACTCAGTTAAAGCGACTGGCCGGTATTTTTCATATACAACCCATCCATTTTTTTGAAGGCTTTTTATCATGCTGTTGGCAGTGGGTAGACTCACTTGGAGACTTTGCGCGAGTTCGGAAAGGCTAGCTTCGCCTGCCGCATTAGAAAGGTTAAAAATCGCTTTAAGGTAATTTTCTTCGGTACTAGTTGCCATAAAAGAGAGGTTCGTTTCAAAATAATTAGTCTTTTGTCATAAAAACAAATTTGTTAGACTATTCTAACTTATTACTTTTGTATATCTAATTATCAATTAATGCCTTTAACAAGATGGAAAGGATTAGTAATTTTTCAGATAGAAGGATTTTTCTTCAAAGAGTGCCAAGAACGGGAGCAATGGTCTTTGTATTTCTGGTTTTACTTTGCCATAGTTCATTTACCCAAGATCTTAAGGGCCGTGTCATGGCTTCAGGGAAGCCATTGGAGTTTGCAATGGTCCAAATCAAAGAACTTCACCAAGGAGTCGTGACAGATAGTTTGGGTCGGTTTGAATTTCAAAAAATACCTCATGGAAATTTGACCTTGCAAATTGGAATTTTGGGATTTCAAACTCGGCAGGTGGAGGTGGAGGTCCCTTCGAAAGGGGAAGAATTGACCCTAGAATTAATTCCAAGTGAAGCGACTTTGGATGAAATTGTAGTGAGTGGGACATTGCAAGAAGTGTCTCGGATGAATAGCCCCGTTCCCGTGGAGGTTTACAAAAGCGGCTTTTTCAAAACAAACCCTACACCTTCACTTTTTGAATCGCTTCAAACTGTCAACGGTGTCCGTCCTCAAATCAATTGCAATGTGTGCAATACAGGAGATATTCATATCAATGGATTGGAAGGACCTTATACCATGATCCTTATCGATGGAATGCCGATCGTGAGCGGGCTGGCGACGGTTTATGGATTGACTGGAATTCCCCAAGCAATGATCGATCGAATCGAGGTGGTCAAGGGGCCGGCTTCTACGCTTTATGGATCGGAAGCGGTTGGGGGTTTAATCAATGTGATTACAAAAAATCCTGATTTAGCACCTGTTGTTGCGGTTGATGTGTTTGGGACTAGTTGGGGAGAACTCAATGCCGATCTGGGAATGAAAAGTCAATGGGGGAAATCTGCGCAAGCTTTAACCGGAATTAATGCCTTTTGGTACGATCATCCCATCGACAACAACTGCGATGGGTTTACAGATTTAACCTTGCAAAAGCGCTTTTCACTTTTTCAAAAGGTTCAATTCCAGCGACGGCAGGGGAGACCATTTTCCTTGGCAGGAAGATTTGTCAGTGAGAATCGATGGGGAGGCCAAATGCAATGGACAAAAGCTGATCAAGGGGGAGAAGAAGTATATGGAGAAAGTATTCGAACCAATCGATGGGAGACTTTTGGGACCTATCAGCTTCCAGTTCCTGAAAAATTTATACTTCAATTTTCACTAAATGGACATGCTCAGGATTCCTATTACGGGTCGACCTATTATTTAGCAAATCAGCGAATTGGGTTTGGACAGTTGACTTGGACCAAAGATCGAGGTAAGTTTAACTGGTTAGTAGGGGCAGCCTATCGTTACACCTTTTACGACGATAACACTCCAGCAACCCAATCGGTCAATGGTGAAGAAAATACGCCTTCATCCATTCATCTTCCTGGTCTTTTTGTCCAACAGGAGCTTAAATTATCTTCGAGTCAAACCTTATTGGCTGGGGTCAGGTATGATTTCAATAGCGTTCACGGAGCTATTTTTTCGCCAAGGTTAAACTATAAATGGAACTCAAAGGATCAATCCATGGTGCTGCGATGGTCAGTTGGGAATGGGTTTAGGGTGGCAAATGTCTTCACCGAAGATCATGCAGCTTTGACTGGCGCAAGGCAGGTAATTTTCGAAGAAAAGCTCTCTCCTGAACGCAGTTGGAATACTAATTTGAACTTGGTTAAAAAGGTTTTTACAGATCGTGGGAATTATTTCAGTTGGGATGGTTCGGTGTTTTATACCCATTTTTCAAACCGAATAATCCCGGATTACGAAACCAATCCTAACCAAATAATTTATTCGAATCTGGATGGGTTTGCCGTATCAAAAGGGGGATCTTTAAATTTTGACGCGGTATGGAATTCTGGATTTAAGGTGCTAGCAGGTGTTACATTCCAAGACGTAAGTTTGAATGAGGATGGCCGACGCATTCGGCAATTGTTAACAGAGCGATTTTCCGGAGTTTGGACGATCAGTTATACCATACCAAGCCTTGAGTTGTCGATAGATTATACTGGAAATGTTTACAGCCCCATGCGTTTACCTCTTCTGGGTGAGTTGGATGAGCGTCCAGAGTTTTCTCCTTGGTGGAGTACTCAAAATTTTCAGCTTAGCCGAAAATTTGGTTCTTGGGAAATCTATGGTGGTATAAAAAACTTACTCAATTACACCCCTCCGGCAAATAGCATTGCGAGAGCTTTCGATCCCTTTGATCGTGGGGTCAGCTTTGATTCACAAGGTCAAGTCATTCCTACGCCTTCAAACCCACAAGCCTTGACCTTTGATCCGACCTATGTATTTGCTCCAAACCAAGGAATCCGAACCTTTTTAGGGATTCGATGGCACTTGGAATGATCTGAAATTTAAGATGCTTTTATAGTACGGGTCAGGCTAGAAATAAAAAAACTCGAAGTTATCACTTCGAGTTTTTTTATAAACTGCTTAAAGTCTAATTATTTCTTGCTTTCTGGAGTTTTAGGTTCAGCTTTTTTAACGGCATCGCCTTCTTTAAGCTCTTTGGAAACAATAAAGTAAGGGCCAGAAATTACTTCATCACCTTCTTTTAGTCCTTCTAAAATCTCGATGTTTTCGTAATCAGAAATGCCTGTTTTTACTTTCACAGCTTTCGCTTTTCCATTTTCAGAGACAAAAACCAATTCTCGGAGTTTGGTGGTGCCTCCAGCTAGTGTATCCATTTGGTCTTCGCGGGTAGTTACGGATGAAAGTGGGATGGCAATTGCATTATCCTTGCTTGTGGTCATGATTTCCACAGATGCTGTCATACCAGGTCTGAAAGGATAGCGGTTTCCTGCTTTTACCAAATCTTCATAAGAGCTATTTAGAATTCTGATTTTTACTTTGAATTCAGTAACTGCATCTGGGGAAGCTTTTGTATTTGCAGTATTGGCTATGCTGGTCACAATTCCCTTGAATTTTTTTCCGGTGGACGAATAGGCATCTACTTCAATCAAGGTTGTGTCTCCCAAAGAAAGTCTCACAATGTCGTTTTCATTGACATCTACACGGACTTCCATTTGGGTAAGATCAGCGATGGTCATCATCTCAGTACCTGCCATTTGCTGGGTACCTACCACACGTTCTCCTTTCTCTACTTTCAAGCTTGAAACAATACCTGAAACTGGAGAATTGACATTGGTCAATCGAAGGTTTTCTGAGGCTTCATTCACTGAAGCTTGAGAACTTTTGACGATAAATTCAGCAGCAACTACATTCTGCTTGGCTGCTTCTAAGTCTTTTTGAGAAGAAATATAGTTAGCCTGTGCAGATTCATAGTCTGCCTCAGAAATAGCTTTCTCTTGATAAAGTTTTTTCTGACGATTGAAGTTAAGTTCTGCTTGGGTGAATTGAGCCTCAGCACGCTGGAGTGCAGCTTTGCTTTGCGCTAAATTAGCCATTTGCTGATTTAGGTTTGCTCGTGTTCTTTCCAAAGCGGAAACGAAGTTGTCAGGACGAATCTTCACGAGCAGCTTGCCCATTTCGACTGAATCACCTTCCTCCACATTGAGTTCGATGATTTCACCAGCGACGTCAGGAGAGAGTTTAACTTCGATTTCAGGCTGAATTTCTCCAGAAGCACTTACTTTCTCTACAATGGAAGTTTTCTTAACTGTGGCAAATTCCACTTCAGTTTCTTTTACTCCGCCGATCCATCCTGCAGATTTTCCGATTATGGCAATCACAAGAATAAGACCTACCGCTCCGAGGAGGTAATAGAGTAGTTTGTTTGATTTTTTGTTGGTCATGGTTTAGTAAATATTAAGCGGGTTGCCGAGATAGAAATCCAAAACTTTCACTCGGAAAATGTAGGCATATTTAGCATTGATAAGGTCAGCTTGCGCGTTGAACAAGTTGTTTTGGGCAACCTGAAAATCTACTGAGTTGATTGCGCCTAGCTCAAATTGTTGTTTTGAAACTCGGAAGGTTTCCTCCAGACTTTTAATTCGGATAAGAGAAGCTTGATAGCTTTGTTCCGCTGCCAGTGCTTGAGTATATGCAGTTTCAATGTCTTGGCGAAGAGTATTTTTGGCTTCTTCAGCAGCTACTTCAGCTAGTCTTTGCTGTACACGAGCACGCTGTAAGGAGGCTTTATTACTGAAATTCGAGAAAATAGGAATGTTGAGCTGGATATTTCCGGATTGAGACAGGTTGTTATCAATTTGTGTTCTGAAAGGAATCACTTCAGTTGAACCTGGAAGGAAAGCCTGGTCTACATAGTTAGAAAAAATAGAAACCCCCGCACCAACTGTTGGATAAAATGCCCCTTTGGCGATTTTAACGCCATACTCGGCAACCTCTACATTGGCTTCAGCTGCCTTGATTTGAGGTAAAACCGTCAAAGCCACTTCAAAGATCTCAGCAGGTGTACTGGAGGTTAGTTCGGCCTGATTGACTTCGTATTCAGGTTCGATCACATCAAAATTTTCATTGAATGGGATAACCATTGCCTGAGTCAAAGCAAGTTTGGCGAGTCTTAATCCATTGATTGCATTAATCAAATTGAGCTCGTTTGTTGCATTTTGAGATTGTAGATCAAGCTGATTGGAAAGAGGCAAGGAGCCTGCTTCAACGAGCTTCTTGGTACGTTCTAGTTGTTCAGTCGTAGTTTTGAGCTGGTTTTCAGCAATTTTCACCTGCTCCCTATTGAATACAACATCAATAAATAAGTTAATGACACTAAGCGTAATGGTGTTTCTGGTGGCTTGAAGCGAGTATTGACCAGATTCCAAGTTTTTTCGCGCCTGAGCAATACTGTTGTTGATTCGCATGCCGTTAAAAATTGGCACGTTGGAGCTTGCTGATACGTTGATGTTACCGATTCTTCTTGTTTCGAAGAGGTTGGTTACTGGGTTGATGGAACGACCCCATCTGTAGCCAGAACTTGCACCAGAACTAAGGGATGGTATTCTTCTACCTTGGCTTGCGAGGAGATCAGCTTCAAAGTTTTCTTGGTTGATTTCAGTTCGTCGTAGTGTCAGATTGTTTTCCAAAGCTACTTCTACACAAGTCAGTAGATCAACCGGCCCAGTGATTTCTTGTTGGGCAAAGCTTGGAATTTGGAAACCCAATGCCAGCAATGCTACCGTAAAAAGTTTTCTCATTTTTAGTTGGTTTATTATGGAAGGTTAATTTTCAAAGATTTTACAGATCAATGTCTGGGATATAAATGAGTTCCTTGACCCAAGGTAGTGATCTCAAATACTGAGCTGTGATCTCTCTAATCCCTGAATCCATTTCAATGACGTGGCAAGCTAAGTCATTCTTTCCTTTTCTAGAAACAGACATGGTGGCAATATTGGTTTTTTCCTGAGCAATGACACTGGAAATAAAGGCAATAGCACCAGAAATATCATCGGCTTTGATAATCAAGGTATGAGCTTGGGCAGAAAAATTAGCCATGAAGCCATCTACCTCAGCGATATTGATCACCCCACCTCCCAAACTTTCTCCAATTACTTCCATCGATCGCTCGCCTTTTTTGAGATTGAGTTTGATGGTATTGGGATGGTGAACAGAGGAGTTTCCGATGGACTTAAACTTGAAGTTAAATCCCTTTTCTACTGCAATTTCCAAGGCATTTTTGATCCGGCTGTCATCTGTTCTGAAATCCATCAGACCCCCAATTATTGCTCGGTCACTTCCATGACCTTCATAAGTTCTTGCGAAAGAGTTATAGAAAGTGACTACTACTTCATCTGGAACTCCACCCAATAATCTTACTGCTACACGTGCAATTCTGACCACTCCCGCCGTATGCGAAGAGGAGGGTCCAATCATCACTGGACCTATCATATCAAATACACTACTCTTGTTGGCCATATTTTAATCAAACCCAATTATTATGCTAGTCACTTTGAGGGGTCAAGATTACTAGTTTTTTTCTGCTTATGCTCGATTTTTTAGGATAAAGGGCCTATTTCAATTTCTGGAGACATGGTACAAAATTTTAAAATGTCCGAAAAAGAACACTTTTACGAGCGAATTTGAGACAATTCGGACAATCCGTATTTTCCTCTTACCTATCTCCCAAAAATAAAAACAAGGAATTAATTATTTAGAAACAAGCTCTATACGAAAGCCTAAATTTTCTTAATTGACTAGTTAAAATTCATTTATGCGAAATAAAATTTTAAATTTTTTTAAATCACGAATCAATATTTCATGATTCCTTTTTTTTTGTGAAAAGTGTAAATTATTCAATGCCTTGGTTTACTTTTTTTGATTAAGGTTTGGGCCAATCCCTTATATTTATCGACCTTAAAAAGTAAATAACTAACTAATACTCTTGAAATTTACCCAAACCTTCAATTTAAAAGCAATTTTATGCTACTAGAACCCATTGACCTAATCGTGTTTCTTGGCTACTGCTTTCTCATCATTGGAATGGGGATCTTTGTATCCCGTGAGAAAAAAGGCCATGTCAAAAACTCCTCGGATTACTTCCTTGCATCCAAAGCGCTCCCTTGGTGGGCGGTTGGTGCATCTTTGATCGCATCAAATATTTCAGCAGAGCAATTTATCGGAATGTCTGGTTCCGGTTTTGCCTTGGGATTGGCGATCTCCACCTACGAATGGATGGCTGCAGCTACTTTATTGGTAGTGGCTATCTTTTTCTTACCAGTTTATATCAAGAAAGGAATCTACACCATGCCGGGCTTTTTGCTCGATCGTTACGATTCAAGAGTTCGTACAACCATGGCCGTTTTCTGGTTGTTGCTCTATGTCTTTGTCAACTTGACTTCCGTATTGTACCTCGGTGCATTGAGTTTAAATACTATTCTTAATGTGCCTTTAACCTATGGCATTATTGGTTTGGCTCTCTTTGCGATGGTTTATTCCATTTATGGAGGTTTGAAAGCGGTAGCTTGGACGGATGTGATTCAAGTGGTTTTCCTGATAGCGGGTGGTTTGGCGACGACCTATATCGCACTAGGAATGGTTGGTAATGGCGATTTCTGGGAAGGACTAAACTTACTTAGAAAAGAAGTTCCTGGACATTTTTCGATGATTTTGTCCAAAGGTGAAATGATGATCCCTGACGGAAAGGGAGGAACAAGAGATGCCTATTTGGATCTACCTGGTTTATCAGTATTGATCGGTGGGATGTGGATTACCAACTTGAGTTATTGGGGTTTTAACCAATACATCACACAGCGAGCTCTTGCAGCAAAAAGCCTTGATGAAGCCCAAAAAGGGATGATTTTCGCTGGATTTTTGAAATTATTGATGCCTTTGATTGTAGTAATTCCTGGTATTGCTGCTTTGGTTATTGTGAATAAAGGTGCTGATTTAGGATTTATCGAGTCTATGAAAGATCCCGTGACTGGATTGGTTAAATCTGACCGAGCTTATCCAACCTTATTGCAGATTTTGCCTACTGGTTTAAAAGGTTTGGCATTTGCAGCTCTGACCGCTGCGATCGTTTCTTCCCTTGCTTCTATGGCGAATAGTACTTCTACCATTTTTACCATGGATATCTATCGAAAGTTTGCCGGAGATCAGGTGAGTGAATCCAAGCAAGTAAAAGTAGGACGAATCACTGCGGTGGTTGCGTTTATTATTGCTGCGATTGTGGCCCCAGCTTTGGGTCAATTGGATCAGGCTTTCCAGTTTATTCAGGAATATACAGGGTTCATTAGTCCAGGTGTATTTGCGATTTTCTTCTTTGGAGTTTTCTGGAAAAAGACCACTTCAAATGCTGCTTTGGTTGGAGCTTCTTTGAGTATTCCACTTTCGGTTGTTTTGAAGGTGATTTTCCCAGCTCTTCCGTTCATTGATCGAATGGGAGTTGTATTCCTAGTTCTAGCTGCACTTATGATTATTATTTCACTCATCGAAGGAAAAGGTAAAGACCATCCAAATGCGATTGAGGTAAATGGTGAGTTGTTTAGAACAAGTACCAGTTTCAAAATTGGTGCGATCATGATTGCAGGAATTATTGCAGCTCTTTACACGATCTTCTGGTAAGCCATGAGAAAATTATTGTTAGGCTTGGATATCGGAAGTTCTTCGGTGAAGGCTTCCCTTTTAGATGCTGACTTAGGCCGAGCAATTGTTTCCAAGGCATTTCCGGAGGAAGAAATGCCAATAGATGCCCCTGAAACTGGGTGGGCTGAGCAAGATCCGGAGATGTGGTGGACGTATGTCAAGCAGACTATTCAATTTGTACTCAAAAAAGCTGAAGTAAAAACTGGCGAACTTAAAGGAATTGGGATCGCTTATCAGATGCATGGATTAGTCTTGGTGGATAAAAACCACCAAGTCCTTCGTCCTTCGATTATCTGGTGCGACAGTCGGGCTGTATCCATTGGTGATCAGGCATTTCAGGCCCTGGGGTCAGAATATTGCTTGCCTCATTTGTTGAATTCTCCTGGAAATTTCACGGCCTCCAAGCTTCGCTGGGTGATGGAAAACGAACCTGAAGTAGCTGCCAAAATCCACAAAATCATGCTTCCAGGCGATTTTATCGCTATGAAGTTAAGTGGTGAAATTTTGACCTCTGAAACAGGGCTTTCTGAAGGAATTTTCTGGGATTTCAAAGCAAACGGTTTAAGCAAGCCTTTGCTCAAGCAAATGGGAATTTCTGAATCCTTAATTCCTGATGCAGTGCCATCTTTTTCGATTCAAGGAAAAGTCACGGTAGAAGCTTCGAAAGAAACCGGGATTGAGGCTGGAGTACCGATTGCCTATCGTGCAGGAGATCAACCTAATAATGCTTTCTCCTTGAATGTGCTAAAGCCAGGCGAACTTGCTACCACTGCTGGAACTTCCGGGACAGTTTACGGGGTTTGCGACACACCACTTTACGATCCTGAATCGCGAGTAAATACCTTCGTACATGTCAATCACGCTGCCAAAGCACCTTCATATGGTGTTTTACTTTGTGTGAATGGAACGGGGATTTTGAATTCTTGGCTCAAGCGTGTGATGGGAGGTGCCAGAATTTCTTATGAGGAAATGAATAGTCTTGGTGGTTCAGCGCCCATCGGCTCAGATGGTTTGGTATTCATCCCATTTGGAAATGGTGTCGAAAGAATCATGCGTAACAAACCAGTAGGTGCACATCTATTGGGTTTGGATTTATTAAAGCACGATAAAAGACATCTAATCCGTTCTGCTCAAGAAGGTATTGTCTGTGCCTTGACTTATGGATTCAGAATCATGAAGGACATGGGAATGAATCTAAAAACGGTAAAGGCTGGTCATGCAAATATGTTTCTCAGTCCATTATTTAGAAAGACGTTCGTTCACATGAACCAAGTCAATCTGGAATTGTATGATACAGATGGGGCTCAAGGTGCCGCTAGGGGCGCGGGAATTGGTGTGGGTCTATATCATTCTGAAGCGGAGGCCTTTCAGGGGCTTCAACTATTGGAAACGGTAGAGCCAAACACAAATTTCTACGAACCATACGAGGAAGCTTATCACCATTGGGAGAATCGTCTCAAAGAAGTCATGTAAGAAAAATACCTTTGCAAAAACTCAAAAGTAACTTTTAACCTATTACCTATTTCTCAAAATAACCTTAGAAAACTATGTCAAAGACCTATTTTGCAAACATCGGAAAAATCAAGTTTGAAGGAACCCAAAGTGACAACCCACTTGCGTTTCGCTACTACGATGAAAATCGAGTAGTAGCTGGCAAGACCATGAAGGAGCATTTTAAGTTTGCCATTGCCTATTGGCATTCCTTCTGTGGAACAGGGGGTGATCCATTTGGTCCAGGAACAATCTCGCACCCATGGGATGCTAATCCAGATCCAATCCAGCGAGCAAAAGATAAAATGGATGCTGCCTTTGAATTCATTTCCAAGATCGGAGTGGATTACTATTGCTTCCACGATATCGATTTGATTGATGAAGGTCCAAGCCTCGCAGATTATGAAAAGCGAATGGAAATCATCACCGACTATGCCCTTCAGCACCAAAAAGCTTCAGGTATAAAATTATTGTGGGGTACTGCAAACGTTTTCAGTAATCCAAGATACATGAATGGAGCTTCTACCAACCCTAATTTTGATGTCGTTGCATTTGCTGGAACGCAAGTGAAAAACGCCTTGGACGCGACCATCAAACTAGGTGGTGAAAATTATGTGTTCTGGGGAGGACGAGAAGGATACATGTCCTTGTTAAATACTGATATGAAACGGGAAAAAGACCATTTGGCAAGATTCCTGACGATCGCTAGAGACTATGCGCGTAAAAATGGCTTCAAAGGAACCTTCTTTATCGAGCCAAAGCCAATGGAGCCAACCAAGCATCAGTATGATTATGATTCTGAAACAGTAATCGGATTTTTGAGACATTATGGTTTGGACAAAGATTTCAAACTCAATATCGAAGTCAACCATGCCACACTTGCAGGTCATACTTTCCAACATGAACTTCAAGTCGCAGTAGATGGCGGTTTCCTAGGATCAATTGATGCTAACCGTGGCGACTATCAGAATGGCTGGGATACAGACCAGTTTGCATTAAACCTTCAGGAGCTTGCAGAGTCTTTGTTGGTGATTCTAGCTGGAGGAGGTTTGCAAGGAGGAGGCGTAAACTTTGACGCGAAGGTTCGTCGAAATTCTACCGATCCTGAAGATTTATTCTTGGCGCATATTGGAAGCATGGATGCCTTCGCAAGAGGACTTTTGATTGCAGCTGATATTATGGAAAAATCAGACTATTTGGCTCGAAGAAAAGCGCGATATGCAAGCTTTGATTCTGGAAAAGGCAAGGCCTTCGAAGATGGAATTTTGACTTTGGAAGATTTAAGAGCCCATGCATTTGAAGTGGGTGAGCCACAGCAGATTTCTGGTAAGCAGGAATATTTCGAAAATTTGATCAATCGATTTATTTAATTAATTTTTAAAAGGGAGTCTAACTAGACTCCCTTTTTATTTCCCCTGTCTATGAAAAAGCTATCCTTTATCCTTGCCCTATTCATTTTGGTTTCTTGCGAATTAGCGAAACCAACTTCACCTGTTTCTTTTCCCAAACTAATTAGCGATGGCATGGTCCTACAGCGAGACCAGCCGGTAGTGCTTTGGGGGAAAGGAATCCCTAATGAAAAAATCAGGGCTACGTTGGCAGGAGCCATAGGAAGTACAAAAGTACTCGAAGATAGTACTTGGAGAGTCCAGCTTCCTCCAGTTCCTGCTGGAGGTCCGTATGTTTTGGAGGTAAATTCTCAACGAGTGGAAGATATTTGGGTGGGGGATGTTTGGGTTGCCGGGGGACAATCCAATATGGAATGGCCCTTAAAATCCGGTGTCATTGATGCAGAAAATGAATTTTCGGCAGCTGAATTCCCACCGATTCATTTTTTTAAAGTAGGAAGAGATTACAGCGCAGTGGAAAGGGATGATGTCTCGGATGGAATGTGGAAAGTAGCAAACCCCGAGAATCTTCCCGATTTCTCTGCTGTGGCTTGGTTCTTTGCCAAACGCAATCATGAAGATTACCAAGTGCCAGTTGGGATTATTGAATCCAATTGGGGAGGTACACCGGCTGAGGGTTGGACTGAGGCAACAGTCCTCGCTTCCTTGGGTGATGATCGTTCGTATGCTGAGGAAGTTCAAGATGTAGTTCAGAATGCTGCAAAGTGGAATGAAGTCGTCTTGGAAAATGAAAAGCGAAAAGAGATTCGAGACCTAATGGTTCGGCGACCTGATTCATTACTTGCCGTCGAAGTATCAGGGTTAACCTATTCTGATGGGGAGTGGAAAACGATCCGTTTGCCTGAGGAGAATCCAATGACGGATATAGCTTGGGTAAGGAAGGATTTTACTTTGGAATCCACCCAAGGGGTGAATCTTCATCTGCCAGATATTAATCAAATGGCCTTTATTTATTTGAATGGAGTACAAGTTCATTACAAAGATTGGGGAGCAGCAATGCCTGAGTTGGAACTCCCTGATGCTATCCTTCAGAAAGGAAAAAATGTATTGACAGTTCGAGTGATCAATACTTGGAACAACCGGCCCGAGTTAGGTAAAAAAGGAGAAATGTATCTTCTTCAAAATGGAAAGAAAATCAACTTAGAAGGTGCCTGGAGGTATTCCAATGATTTGGTGGAACCCAAATTACCTGAGGTTGGATTTTACAATTGGAAGCCGGGATTTATGTTTAATGCCATGATCGCTCCAATTACCAATTATCCAATTAAAGGTGCGATTTGGTATCAAGGAGAAAGTAATGCTGGACGCCCCGGAGAATACCAAGAATTATTTTCAGCAATGATTCAAAATTGGAGAGCCCGATGGGGAATAGGAGATTTTCCCTTTCTATTTGTTCAGTTGGCCAATTTCATGGAGCGAAAGGAAATTCAGCCTGAAAGTAATTGGGCTGCATTAAGAGAAGCTCAGAAAAACACCTTGTCCTTGGATCAAACTGGGATGGCTGTGATCATTGATATTGGGGAAGCGGGGGATATTCATCCAAGAAACAAAAAGGATGTAGGAGATCGACTTTGGTTACAGGCAAGAAAAGTAGCTTTTGGAGAAGAAGGGATTTCCTCTGGTCCTATTTTTAATTCTGTGTCCCAAAGTGGGAATCAATTAATTTTGAAATTTTCCGAAGTAGGTTCAGGCTTGAAGTTGATATCAGGAGAAGAGGTCAAAGGGTTTGTCATCGAGGATTCGAAGGGCAAATTCGAAGTGGCAAAAGGAGTTATTTCAGGGAATGATTCCGTTACCTTATCCTTGTCTGAAGGTGTTGAGCCCGTTCGAGTGTTGTATGCCTGGTCTGATAATCCAGAAGTTAATTTGGTCAATGAATTGAATCTCCCTGCGGTTCCGTTTAGAATTGACCTTTAAATCGGATCACAATAAAAAAGCCCGATCATTTTTAAAGTAGAATGATCGGGCTTTTTCTTGGGTTTAGGATCGATTAGTTTACCTTTTCCAAAATCTCCTGATGCTGATTCATTTCTGCATTCAATTCCTCATATTTTGATCGAGGAGTCATACCAACAACATTTTCAAGGAAATCGATGGTTTCAAAAAGTACGCCTTGCCAGTCTTGAGAAGTAATGGAAGAGGCGATCACATGGTCTCCTGAATTTGGAAATGCTTTCTCTCGTTTCTGACCTTCAGTAGTACTGATTTGACTGTACATTTCGAGCATCTTCGGCACGGAAACCACAAAATCCTGCTCGGAATCACTCTTATAATAATATCCTAAGAATAGGGGCTGGGTAATTTTCTTAAAAGTGTCTTCATTCATTTCACTATACATCAAGATCGCCAAACTTTCATAAGCGTTTACATGCTGGACTTCCGACCAGTAGGCCCCCTTATCGCCAGTTCGTTTCATGTCCATCGCTCCATTTTCAGTCATGGTTTTTTCCATGATGAATTTGGTCCATGGTTTAAATAATCCTGCTAACCTTCCTTCTCGATCTCGGATTGCTGGGGAGTAAACCACAGCGGCTTTCAACTCAGGTTGCTGACTTGCCAATAAAAGAGTCAATGCTCCTCCCATCGAGGTCCCTACGACAATCACGGAATCTCCAAGGCTCTTTCCAATTTGAAAGGCCTCACCAACTCCGTCAGCAAGCATCTGGGCAGTCAAATAAGCCATGCCATTTGCTCTTCGGATTCCGTGCTCAGGCAATCGAGTTACGAACACATTGGCTCCAAAATGCTCTCCCAAAAACCGGTGAACGGGGTCTCCCTCCATCGGTCCGGCACCAAAGCCATGAATGTAAACTATCGAGTAGGGAGTTTTTCGTTTATTCAACGAATCAGCCCATTGGATATAAGCTTCGTTTCCTGGTTTTAATCCGATGACTGTATCTTCCCGCTGCTGCAAGTAATCTTCTAAGTCTGCAACTCGGGTAGGCACCTCAGGGAAATGAATGGTGAGCTTTTGTCCGTCCACCTTTGGGCCAAGGATGTAAGTGATGGCCAAGATCATGGCTGTGGCAAATAGCCCCAGGAAGATTTTTCGAAGCATGTTTAGCTAGTTTTTAAATAGGGTGAAGTAGAATCACGGAAAATGATGCTACCATCCCGCAAAAATAGAAATGTGCGGGTTTTTAATTGGGAATAATTTTCGGGTTGAAAATTTAGCTGAGTTCCTAGGTATACAGAAACCCGATCAAAGTCTCTCAATTCATTGATTGATTTTCCTTCTGAAGTTTTTAAAAGATAGGAAATGTCCATTCCAGCGGGTATTCCTGAGAAAGGCTCGAGCAAAACGACCGTGATGGTAGCAATATTTCGAATGGAATAAATCCCTAGGCAACTTATCCCTTCTGGATTAGAAAAGAATGGATCAGGTTCCGTGTTTCCATTGACTTCAATATCCAATTCGAGATTGAAGGAAAATTCCTTCACGTTAACCGTATCTTCTTGTGGCCTTGCCTGCTGATTTTTAAAAGGTCCAAAATAAACGCGCTTGATTCCAGTAGCTTCAGCTAGGGGGACGTTCAAGCAACGATCCGAAGAGGAATCGAGCGGTTCGATGCAGCCATCAAACATTAGGATTACTCCTAGCAGCAGGACCAAAGTCATTTTCCAGTTGGAATTTGAATAAAAATGGTACCGATTCATCGTTCTTGATTTTAATAATAGTAGGATGGACTAGTGTCAACTCTCATTTAAAGGAAGTTCAATTCTAGAACTGATTCAACTATCATTCTATAGGAATCACTTTCCTTAGTCCAAGTTATCGATTCTATCAAACACTTAAAAACTCCCTTGATTTTAGATTAACTGATCGATTGAATTTGTGTTGAATCGACCAATTGGTGTACACTTGCGGACAGGATATTTTTTAAGATGTTTTTTTTCAGACACTTAGAAATTTTTTTTTACTCTTAAAAAGTTTAAATTTTTTCATCTCTATGCAACCTTCTTATCAAATGTGTTTGATCCAAAACTGTTCGGAGATGTAACACTCGGACGGGATTTTCTCAGTATCGGTCGGAAAATTTGCTGATTTCAGAGGAAGAAGTGATCTAGCAAACCTTGAAGGAGTGCTAATTTCTCTTAACAAACTGACTGGATTTTTTGAATGTGAATTGGCATGCGGCGCACTTGGTACAGCCTTCGCAAAAGGATTATCACAACACTAAACCAACAAACTATTATGAAAACCTTATTCACTTTCGCACTTGCAGGAGCTCTTTCATTAAGCAGCCTTGCCGCAAACGCCGCTGACGATTTGATGTCACTTTCTTCAGCTCAAGCTAAATTTAAAAAAATCAATGTCCTTCTTAAAGAAGGTATCGGAGAAGCTAAAGTTGCTCTCTTTGATGCATCAGGCAAAAAACTCCATCAACGAAAAGTAAATGTCACGGATGAGCAATTGATTTTGCCTTACAATTTGGAGGACATGCCAGTAGGGGAATACAAAGTTCAGATCACTACTCCAGAAGAAAATGTTGAGTATCGGGTGAATACCTTTGACCATGCACCATCACCTGAGAGCTTGCCATTGGTGGCTTTTGGAAAAGCCATTGATGATGAAACAATCAGCCTTACCGTGGTTGGATTAACTGAACCGGGGGTGGAAGTTGAAATTAGAAGTGCTAAAACTGACCGTAAAATTTATGTGGAGCATATTGATCAAGAGGATGGGTTTAAAAAGCAATATTCTCTTCGAGGAGTAGATTCTGATGAAGTTTACGTCAAAGTCACAGATGCACTAGGACGAGTCAAGAACCTGTATTTCTAACCAACAAGAATCCATCAAGCAGAAAGCCCTGAAAAATTTTCAGGGCTTTCTGTTTTTTTGAAATGGTAGGTTCTACTTACCTAAGGATAATTCCCAGATATGATCAGTAAGTTGAGCTGCCATGGCTTCTAAATCTATTCCCAAGAGTTCACGGTTGGTTCTAAGGGCGATCGCCCGTTCTTCTTCTGGCAATTGATTAAATCCCTTCCAAGCTCCTAAAATACTTCCTGCGAGTGCGGCAGTGGTGTCATTGTCTCGACCATAATTCACCAGAAAAATGAGTGTGGATTTAAAGTCAAAATCCGCATACAACATGGCCGTGAGGGTTTGAAGGTATATTTCACCTGCATGGAATGGCATGTCTTGCTGCTTTTGATCTAATTGTTGGAAAGCGAAATTCAAAGCAGGGCTAGATAAAGCCAGTCTGTCAGGCGTGCTATCTTGTTTCTTTGCCTCATTTGCGATCCATTTCGCTTGTTCAAACAGTTTAAACGCAGATCGTCCAACCAGCCTGCTTTGAAAATAGCCTTCCGTATCAATTCGTATACTTGCCAAAAGGCTGTCTGAACTTGCATTTTTATTCATTCCTGCTGCTGTCATGGCAGCAGATAAAGCAGTCAAGTCTCTCGCATATCCCAAGTCAAAAATGGAAAGTTTGTAAGCTTGCTGATAAGCTATTTCTGGATCTCCCGGATAAAAAAGTCCAAGTGTAGGTGCATAAAGTAATCCTGCACAAACCATTTCTCCCCCATAAAATTTGGACAAAGAATCCGAATAGGCGAGGTAATCGGCTTGGACAAATGGAACTGCTACTTTATACCATTCGGAGAGCCAGTTCACTTTCATCAAAGTTTCTTCGTAGCCCTCGGGGGAATTGTCTTTGAGTTGGTCAAATTCTTTAATAAAGGACTCATACTTTTCAATAATCGATTTTGCAAAAAGTTGTGGCGCTAAAGCATCTGATTTTTGTTTTGTTAAGTAGTCCGCAGTAAGCATTTTCCATCGAGTATCATCTGTCGTCCCACCTGCTGGTAAATTGGCAATCCAAATTCCTTCTGGGGAGGTTTCCCGAATCATGGAATCGAGACTGCTCACAAAACCAAAGGTCCCTTGAATCGCTTCTCTGCTCCACATTTCTGTGGGTGCTCCCATAGCGTCGCCGATCGCACCGCCGACCAATGATCCTAGAATCCGGTCATAGAGTTCTTCTTTAGAAAGTTCAAGTGGCTTTCTGATTATAGTTTCTTCCCTGAGTTCATTTTTTTGCTGACAATCAAAGCCTGACCCAAGCAAAATGAGGAAAAGAAAAATCTGTTTTTTGTTACGATAACACCAATTCAGAGGCATAATGGAGTAAGGTTTCTTTTTCTGAAAGGGATAGGTTCACTGGAAGTTGTGCGATTCCAATAAGCCGTCTTAATAGTTCTGTTCCCCGATAGGCTTGAAGAAGCTTAAAATCAAAAGAATGTGCGTAGTGAGACAGTAAGGAGTTTACTTCTTCAGGTTGAAATCCCGCTAGATCTAAATGTGCCAGGAAAACCCCTAAATCGAATTCTTTGTCTCCGGGGTAGGCGAATTCAGGGTCAATTACCTTCACATTTCCATCAATAGTTAGCCAGCTTCCTGGATAGAAATCCCCATGGAGAATTGTCTGGCCATTTTGAAGGTAGCGATTTCCAAGTGCTTTGATAGTTTCAGTGAGCTGTTGGTTTCTTTTAAATTCTAGACTTAAGGCCTGCAATCCTTTTTGAATTTGATCCAGATCGAGGCCATTGTCTTCTAAGAATGGAAAATGGAAAATATGCTCATGGTTCAATTTTCTCATTGCCAGATTTGCGGGGAAATCATGTGCAGACTCTTGATGTAAGGCATTTAGAAAATTCATCAATTGGATCATTTCCACTGGAAGTTGAGTGGATTTTCGTTGGTATAGGAAAGAAAAATCTGATCCCTTTCCCAAATCCTCCGTGACCAAAATATGGAAATCAGGAAGGTGATTCAGCGTTTTAGGAAGAAACGTTGCCGTGGTCGGATTTTGATTAAGTCTCTGAAAAAAAGCGTATTCGATCTCAATTCGCTCGATAGGTGCAGGAATTTGCGGGTATTTTCTGACGTAAGGCTTGGATTGTTTGAGAATCACCGAACGATGACTGGTGGTTATTCGCAGCACAAGATTCATGTTGCTTTCTCCGGCAGGTTGGACTTCGATCAGCTGTTCATTTTCTTCCCAAATCGGAAGCAAGGCTAGTTCAGCAAGCGTTGAGTGTTCAGTAAGCATAGGGCAATTTATACGATCCAAAAATAAGATTCCTAGTAATTCTCATCAGTCAGATCAAAGACGAAGTTCATTTTGTCTATTTTTGACTAGAATAAACTAAACCCAAATATGTTCGGACTACACAGAGCTCTTTTTACCGAGGAGCATGAGCTTTTCAGACAAAGCGTACGAGACTTTATCGCAAAAGAAATCACCCCACATAATGCCGAGTGGGAAAAACAAAAAATGGTAAGCCGGGAATCATGGCGCAAGCTTGGAGAAAATGGCTTTTTGGGAATTCAAGCTCCCGAAGAATTGGGGGGATTAAATATCCAAGACTTTAGGTACAATGCGGTTTTGATTGAGGAATTAGGACTTAGCGGTTGCTCGGGTCCTGCAATAGGTTACCCCTTGCATAGTGATATTGTGATGCCTTATATCCTGCATTACGGTACAGATGAGGCCAAGAAAAAATACATTCCTAAGATGATTTCTGGTGACTACATCGGTGCTGTGGCGATGACAGAACCTGGTGCAGGTTCGGATTTGCAAGGAATGCGTACGTCCGCTGTGGATGAGGGGGACTATTATTTAATCAATGGCTCAAAGACCTTCATTACGAATGGTTTTTTATCCGACGTGGTAGTCGTTGCCGCTAAAACAGATCCCAGTAAAGGTGCTAAGGGGATTTCGCTGTTCTTGATCGACAAGGATATGCCAGGTTTTAGCAAGGGAGTTCCTTTTGAAAAAGTCGGATTACATGCTCAGGATACCTGTGAGTTATTTTTTGAAGATGTCAAAGTCCCAAAAGAAAACTTGTTGGGAAAAATTGGCGATGGATTTAAATACCTGATGACGGAGTTGGCTCAGGAGCGATTGGTCGTGGCTTTAGCAGCCGTGGCTTTGGCTGAATTTGCCTTATCCGCTACCATAGACTATGTTAAAGAGCGAAAAGCCTTTGATAAAAGTTTGTCTGAATTTCAAAATACCCGATTCAAACTAGCTGAAATGGCCGCTCAGGTGGAGCAAGGAAGAATATATTGTGATTATTTGGTTCAGCTTCACAATGAAGGAAAACTAGATTCTGCGATGGCTTCAGCCGCCAAATACAACATGACCGAGCTTCAGTGTAAAGTAGCAGATGAATGCGTGCAGCTACACGGGGGGTATGGATATATGTGGGAATACGGGGTAGCTCGAGCTTGGGCGGATGCTAGAGTTCAGCGGATTTATGCCGGAACCAACGAGATCATGAAGGAATTAATCGCAAGAAAAATTTTGAAGTAGCAAAAAACATTTTAGTGTTTCTGAGGATTTTCCAGTTATTATTAACGCTTAAAACCCAATAACCCAATTATTACGCGAATATGAGCAATTTCCCTTGGCAAAAGTTTTATCCTGCTGCTGTTGACAAAGAAGTCAACTGTGCAGCCTATTCCAGTGTCAATGAACTGTTTGAAGAGAGTGTTAAAAAATACAGTGATGCAGTCGCTTTTGAATGCATGGGTAAAACACTTTCCTATTCAGAGCTGGATAGATTGAGTGCTCAGTTTGCCAATTACCTCACCCATGTCTTAAAGTTAGAAAAGGGCTCTCGAGTAGCCATTCAAATGCCCAATGTGCTGCAATATCCAGTAGTTATGTTTGGCGCCTTGAGAGCAGGAATGGTGGTTGTAAATACCAATCCTCTTTATACTCCGGCAGAAATGAAACATCAGTTTAATGATGCCGGTGCAGATGTGATTGTCATCGTTGCCAACTTCGCTTTTCATTTGGAAAAAATCCGATCTGAAATTAAAGCCAAGCACGTGATCGTAACAGAGCTTGGAGATTTGCTCGGAGGCCTGAAAGGGGCTATCGTTAATTTGGTTGTGAAGCACGTCAAAAAAATGGTCCCAGCTTATTCCATTCCAGGTGCTGTGAAGCTTAAATCTGCCTTAGGAATGGGGGCTGCTTATGCGTTCAAACCAGTGGCTTGTAATTTAGAAGATCCTGCTTTTCTCCAATATACAGGTGGTACGACAGGGGTTTCTAAAGGAGCTGAACTTACCCACGGAAACATTGTCGCCAATATGCAGCAGATTTCCGCTTGGATGAAGCCTAAGTTGCAGGAGCGATCTGAAATTGTAATCACGGCTTTGCCGCTCTACCATATTTTTGCTTTGACAGTCAACTGTTTAGCGATGCTTAAGATCGGAGCTCATAACGTTTTGATTACAAATCCTCGAGATATGAAAGCGTTCATTGGGGATATGGCTAAAAAGAAATTCACGGTTATTACTGGTGTAAATACCCTTTTCAATGGTCTTTTGAATCAGGAGGCTTTTATGAATCTTGATTTTTCATCGCTCAAAATCGCAGTTGGCGGAGGGATGGCCGTGCAAAAAGCTACCGCTGAAAAGTGGAAAAAAGTAACTGGAGTTCCGTTAGCTGAAGGATATGGTTTAACTGAAACTTCTCCAGTGGCGACTTGTAATCCAATTGACGGAACAGAGCGAATCGGTACTATTGGTATGCCTCTGCCGAATACTGAAGTAATGATTGCCGATGATGAGGGGAATCCCTTGGCCAATGGCGAGCGTGGTGAAATCCTAATCAAAGGACCGCAAGTGATGAGGGGCTATTGGAATAGACCTGAGGAGACTGCGCTCGTCATGCATGGAGAATGGTTTAAGTCCGGTGATATCGGTGTCATGGATGATGATGGATTTATCAAAATCGTCGATCGAAAGAAAGAAATGATTCTGGTTTCTGGATTTAATGTGTATCCAAACGAGGTGGAGGATGCAATTGCCTCTTGCCCAGGAGTCCTTGAGGTAGGGGTGATTGGGATGCCAGACGCTAAGTCCACCGAGAAGGTGGTTGCCTATGTAGTGAAAAAAGATCCATCATTGACCGAAGATCAGGTAATCGCGCACGCAAGAGAATATTTGACAAATTATAAAGTGCCAAGAGAAGTGTATTTTACCGAGGAACTTCCAAAATCCAATGTGGGTAAAATTCTAAGAAGGAAAATCAAGGAAGCTCATATCGAAAAAGTGGGAGCCTAAACTTCTCGAAGGATTAAGCATATAAAAAACCGCGGAAGCGGTTTTTTTTGTTTTTTTGCAGCCTGATTCCTGTGTAGGTCTATGGATTTACCTTCGATCTTTATCCGTTTCCTCACATTCTATCCCTTTATTTCACACTTTTCAAAATTCCATGAACTGGCAGCTAGTTAAAGACGCAATACTTGGGAAAGAGCAGGACTTCACGAAACTTTCTCTAAAAACGGCCATTTTTCTGTTGGCGATTCCAATGATCTTAGAAATGATCATGGAATCCTTGTTTGCTGTCGTGGATATCTTTTTTGTGGCAAAGTTGGGGAAAGAAGCCATTGCTACAGTTGGATTGACAGAGTCTGTGATTGTTCTTACTTACGCCATTGGTTTCGGGATTAGCATGGCCGCTACGGCCTTGGTGTCGAGAAGGTTTGGTGAAAAAGAATATCATGAGGCTGGTTCTGCTACTTTCCAACTTCTACTCGTAGGTGGATTTATTTCTTTGATTTTGGGAGTTTTGGGATGGGTGTTTGCTTCTGATTTATTAAAAATCATGGGGGCAGAGGATGCTGTGGTCCATATAGGTACCTCCTATGCCCGAATCGTTTTTGCAGGAAATACAGCCATTATGCTGCTTTTTCTAATTAATGGAGCCTTTCGTGGTGCAGGTCAAGCTCACCATGCCATGCGCTCACTTTGGATTTCAAATGGACTGAATATTATCCTTGATCCCCTGTTTATTTTTGGTTTGGGAAGTTGGGAAGGATTTGGCTTAGAAGGTGCTGCCATGGCCACCACCTTTGGCCGAAGCATGGGAGTTTTATACCAGTTTTACCATTTATTTAACGGGAAGCATCGACTTCGAATTTTAAGAGAAAATCTTAAAATCAACTGGGAAACCATCCGGAAAATCATTGACCTGTCTTTAGGAGGAATGGGTCAGTTTTTAATTGATTCACTTTCTTGGGTAGCCTTAACGCGTATGAATGCCGAATTCGGTTCAACCGTTTTGGCTGGATATACCATCGCATCTCGGGTGTTGATTTTTACCATTTTGCCAGCTTGGGGACTTTCAGGTGCTGCGGCCACTTTGGTGGGGCAAAATTTAGGAGCCAAAAAAGTTCGACGGGCTGAACAAGCAGTCTGGTTAACTACCCGATACAATGTGATTTTTATGGCTTCAGTGACCGTCATCTATTTGCTGTTCAGCAAACAACTAGCAGGCATATTTACCGAAACTGAAGAGGTAATGAATATTGCAGCCCAAGGCTTGTGGGTCATTGCACTTGGGTATGTGTTTTTTGCTGTCGGGATGGTCTTAACTCAGGCTTTCAATGGGGCAGGTGATACGAAAACTCCGGCTTGGATAAATATTGCTGTATTGTTAGGCTTGGAAGTTCCATTGGCCTATCTACTGGCATTTACATTTGAATTTTCCTTCTTGGGAATATTCATCGCCATTTCATTTTGCCATTCGTTCCATGCCTTGGTTTCGCTTTATTTTTTCAAAAAAGGCAAATGGAAAAAGATTCAAGTTTGATTCACTTTCTTTTTACTCCAAGAAATACGGGATGTAAATCAGTCCTGCAATAATCATTGCAGTCAGAGCTGCAAAAGTCACAGCGCCAGAGGCAATGTCCTTGATGGTTCCAATTTTTGTATTGAAATCAGGATGGATGAAATCGCAAATATTCTCAATAGCAGTATTGAGACTTTCAGTACTTAAAACCAACCCGATCGCTAAGACCTGCCAAATCCATTCCTCTCGCGATATTTCTACATAAAATCCCAAACCTGTAAATATTCCTGCCAGGATTAATTGAGAAATAATAGCATGCTCTGTTCGAATCAAAAAGAAGAATCCTGTAAATGCATAACCGATACTTCTTACTCTACCTAAGATAAACTTCTTCATGGTGCTGGATTGTTGATTTTCATAGATATAATTCGAACCTCAGTTAAAGGTCTATCCTTAACATTGGTTTCTACAGCAGCTATCTGGTCGATGATTTCTAATCCTTCGATTACCTCACCAAATACAGTATAGCTTTGGTCCAAGTGGGGAGTTCCGCCGATTTGTTGATAAACAAGCCGATGTGATTCAGGGATTTGGTAGCGGTCAAATTTGGAATAAGCTCTTGCAATTTGATTCCATTTTTCAGACAACTGTCGAGCAAGATCAAGCTCTCCTGCAGTTCGAGCTGCCGAAATCGAATCTAAAAGGGGCTTCAATTCTGGGTCTTTTCCTGCAAAATGAGAGGCAAGAAATTGATTGATTCGGTTTTCATTATGGTTGAGCAAACTGTCATTTTGGATTTTTCCCTGCAAGATGTAAAACTGCGTACTACTTGAGGCACGCTCAGGATTATTGGTTCGTGCGGCTCCAATAGCGCCCTTTTTATGAAAGAGGTTTGGGTGAATTTCGGCAGGAACACGATATCCAAGATCACTTCCCCCCAAGGTGTCTTCCAAGGTGGCATCCTTACTTCGGGTATCTCCGGCTTGGATCATAAAGTTTTCAATTATTCGATGAAACTGAAGGCTGTCATACACACCTTCTTGGACCAGTTTCAGGAAATTGTCTCGGTGCTGTGGAGTTTCATCGTACAAGCGAATAACCATCCGTCCGTAATTTGTGACCAATTCTACTTCGTACGGGGGGTGTTTTTCACTTGGATTTCCTATCAAAAATAAAGAAAGAAGGATGCCAAGAGGGGTTAGAAAAAACTTGATCATGGGATTAAGAATGAATTTCGTTCCAAAATAATCGAATCGAATCAAACTCAATGGTGGAATTTTTCAATCCACCCAAAAATGGACTTTTACTGCTTTCTTGCTTCATGAAATGATTGCTGAATCATACGCAGTAAAGGCTAGTTTTTTACCGGGATTACTTTCTATTTTTGGTGGTGAAATCGAGGAAAATTTGGTTTGGTACGCTGCTTTCGGTGTCTTTAGGAGGGATACTCTTTTGGCTATTTTTTATTCAATCTTCTTCGCAAAAAAATCTTCCTGATCGGAAATTTGTAATCCAACCAGACCAAGGAGATTCAGTTCAATTTCAGAATCCTGATTCTTTAAAGAGTCCAAAAGTTATTACTCAAGACAGCGTAGAGTTTTTCAAACGAGTTCGTAGTCTAGCTCATGATAGTATTCCCAAAACATGGCAGGTGTTTTCAATTTATCCAGGAAAGGACGCCTTGCTTCCCTATCACCGAATAGTTGCGATGTATGGGAATTTCTATTCGAAATCCATGGGGATTTTGGGGAGGGTATCAGAAGAAGAACTTTTGAAGCAATTTCAGATTGAAGTAGCAAAATGGAACGAGGCAGATTCCTTGACTCCAGCACTTCCCGCCATTCATTACATTGCCATTACAGCTCAAAAGGATCCAGGCCCTGAAAACTTTCATCGACTTCGCATGCCCAAAGCCCAACTAGAAAAAGCAATTTTGTTGGGCAGGTCTTTGGGAGGAATAACCTTTTTGGACGTTCAAGTTGGTCATAGTACCGTGGAGCAAGAGGTTCCCACTTTGGAAAAGTTCCTTTTGGAAAAGGATGTGCATTTGGGAATAGATCCGGAATGGTCCATGAAAGACGGGAGTATTCCCGGTTCAAAAATCGGAACCTTGGACGCCAAGGATATCAATTTTGCAATCGAATACCTTTCGGAATTGGTTTTGAAAAATGGGCTACCACCAAAAATTTTGGTCGTTCATCGATTTTCAAATGATATGATTACCAACCACAAGGAAATTAAGGCGACCCCCCAAGTTCAGGTGGTGATCAATATGGATGGATTTGGCTTTCCTGCCAAAAAGGTCACGAGCTATCGGAAATATGTAGGCGGAATGCCAGTTCAGTTTACAGGAATCAAACTTTTTTACCTCAATGATACGATCGAATCACCCCACAGATTGATGACTCCGAAGGAAATTCTCTCGCTTTATCCAAAGCCTATCTATATCCAATATCAATAAGTAATAGGTAAAAAAAAACCGACCAGCATTTTTTGAATCTGATCGGTTTTGAATTTGATTAGAAATGAATCCTGGAGCTTTTAGTCAATCATTGTCCTTCACAATGATCAATTATTTTTCCGTCCAGACTGAGGTATTCACCCATGCAATCTGCAGTCATGCAGGAATGCACCGGTAGGATTCCGATCAGGTCTCCGACTTTCACGGAGGCTAACAATTCATCTGAAGCTTTCACGACGCCGTGCTCCTGTGAAATACTTTTGAGATAGGAATAATGGCTTGGAATGGTCCATCCTGACTCGGAGAGAATCACGACTTCTCCGAAATTTTTACTACCGTCAGGTTGAATCAAGACATCTTTTGCCAAATGAACCCCACCTCCATGAACCAGAAGTTCCTTTCGATCCAAGTTGATATCTACTACGGGCACGGCAAGGCATACTGCGATGTCATTCTTGGTGCAGCTTCCCAATTCGGCTTGCATTAAATCGTAAAAAACGAAGTTGCCCGGTCCTAGCTCATCTACATCGCCAAACTCCTCCATTACTGCACAGCCAGGAGTATCTCCGAGTCGGGTCTTCAAATCCGGATATTGAGCTCGATATTTTTCCTTCAGCAAATGCAAAGCATCCCGACTTTCCTCATGGACTTTGGCTTTATCCTGAATGTAATACGTATGACCTGGATGGAGGTAAAAACCCTTAAATTTTAGCTTATCGCTACTTTTTGCAATTTCCAAAAGACGATCAATCAACTGGAAATCATGAATAGAAACACCTGTTCGCCCATAGCCTGCATCGATTTCAATAAAAAATCCAACTGTTTCGGTAAGGTTGGTTGCTAAGAAATTGAGCGTGTCTGTATTGACGATTTGGACCGAAAGAGACTGGCTTTGAGCCAACCGATTTAGCCGATTTGTTTCACGAATATTGAATGGAAATGCAATGTGAATATTTTCCCAACCTTGCCCACAAAGGTATTCGGCGAGTTTGATGGAAGAAGCTGTCACCTCAGTGATTCCATAATCCTTCGCCCAGTTTCCAATTTCATGAGATTGTGCCGTTTTCCAATGAGGAACCAGTTTTTTGCCATGCCTTTTTGCTTTGTCGGACATTGCCTGAATATTGGCTCGGGTGATGGCTTCGTTGATGAGTAAAGTAGGTGAAAAGACTTGATCTAGGTAGGACATACGAATTGGAAATTTACGAATACAAGTTAGCCGACTAAATCCATTCTGCCCAATTCAAATACATAAAGTGCCTTTTCCATTTAATCTTCAAATCAATTGATTATCGCAGCATAAGATTATTTCTAAGTAGGACTGTATCTTGATGTTTTGGTTAGACCCTCAAAAGACTACTGACTTTTATCATGTTTTTCTGTGACTAAGCCATCGTATATTCTGCCTCATAATCTTCAATTTTTGGGAGAATAATATCGGGATGAATCTGATTCGCTACATAGACAATGAGTTTTTCAAAGAAGTCGGAGAGATTTCAAGGTTTACTGCGCGTTTTTTTCGGGAAGTAAGTAAGCCAAAGCAAGAATGGGAGGAGTTTATCAATCAATGTTTTTGGATAGGATACAAGACTCTTTCCTTGGTTGCGGTCACCGGATTTATCATGGGATTGGTTTTGACTATTCAATCCCGACCCACTTTAGTTGAATTTGGGGCGGCTTCCTTGCTTCCTGCGATGGTGTCTATTTCGCTGGTTCGGGAAATTACCCCTGTAGTTACTTCATTGATTTGTGCGGGTAAAATTGGCTCTGGAATAGGTGCTGAATTGGGCTCTATGCGGGTTACCGAGCAAATAGACGCCATGGAAGTATCAGGTACTAATCCTTTCAAATACTTGGTAGTTACCCGAGTTTTGGCATCAACCATAATGGTTCCTGTTCTTTCAGTTCTGGCGATTGCCATATCCTTGTTTGGAGGATATTTAGGGGTAAATATTCGGGGAGAGGTGAGCTGGACTTTGTTTTGGTACCAAGCCTTTGATGCACTTTCCTATGGCGATTTGATTCCGTCCCTTGTCAAAACCTTCTTTTTTGGGTTTGCTATCGGAATCGTGGGAAGCTACAAGGGATATTATTCTCAAAAAGGAACCGAAGGAGTGGGACGATCTGCCACTACTGCAGTGATCGTAGCCTCGCTGGTGGTGTTTATTCTGGACTTAATTGCAGTTCAAGTGACTGATTTGTTGGGTTTAACTTGATCAAATGCCATGGAAACTGAGCCAATAATCCAAGTAGAAGCCGTCAGTAAATCTTTTGGAAAAAATCATGTTCTGAAAGGCTTTTCCCTTTCGCTCCAAGCGGGTGAAAATCTTGCGATTTTGGGGAAATCAGGCTCAGGAAAATCGGTTTTGATTAAGTGTATTATTCGATTAATCAGTCCTGAAACAGGTAAAATCATGGTCTTGGGAAAAGACATCAGTCAACTCGATCAGGATGAAATGGATCTCCTTCGAGCTGAGGTTGGCTTTTTATTTCAAAGCAATGCACTCTATGATTCGATGACTGTCAGGCAAAACCTTGAGTTTCCGCTACGGAGACATTGGTCCAAAGAACGGAGAGATTCAGAAGCCGAACAATTGGTTCGGGAGGCCTTGGAAGATGTTGGATTGGGACATACTATCGATATGATGCCATCTGAACTTTCGGGTGGGATGCGCAAACGGATTGCATTAGCGCGTACTTTAATCCTTAAGCCAAAAGTGATTCTGTATGATGAGCCCACCACCGGACTTGATCCCATCACTAGTCGTGAAATATCCGAATTGATGAACAGGATTCAAGAGAAATACAAAACAGCAGCAATAATTATCTCTCACGATCTAAGCTGTATCCGAATGACTGCCAACCGGATTATCATGTTGATTGAGGGTAGAAATTATGCCGAAGGTACTTATGAACAATTAACCAAGCTTCAGGACCCAAAAGTCAGGGAGTTTTTCGAAGGACTATGAGTGAGGACAAGCGAATTTCAAATGCCAAGCTAGGCGCATTGGTTTTGGCCGGATTGCTATTTCTGGTGTTTTCATTGTATATGATTGGGAAAAACCAAAATATTTTTGGTTCATCGATCATAGTGATTGCAGAAGTAGAAGAGGTTAATGGGCTTTTACCTGGGAATAATGTCCGATTTAAAGGAATGGATGTGGGAACTGTGAGTGGCATCGACATGATCACCGATTCGACCATTCATGTGAAGATGCTAATTCATAAATCCATGGTCCCCTTCATTTTAAAAAACGCCAAAACCACTATTAACTCGGATGGCTTGATGGGTAATAAGATCATTCAAATTCATCCTATGGATGGATCAAGCGCTCCGATTGAGGTTGGGGATATCTTGTATCCCTTGGAACAATTGGATACTGATCGGCTTATGGAACAATTGGGTTCATCAGGGGATGCTTTGGAACTTACGCTTCAAAATCTAGCTGAAATCACCGGAAAGTTCAATCAAAGTGAGGCATTATGGTCACTATTGGCCGATCCGGCCTTATCTCAGGAAATTAAATCTACTTTGGGGGAATTTAAAAAGGCGGGAAATCAGGCAGCCCAACTCGCCCGAGAGGGGAAAGAAATGATTGCGGAATTCCGTGGGGGAGAAGGAATTATGAATACCCTTTTTCTGGATACACTAGAATCCCAAAAACTGGAAAATTCTTTGACTCAGCTGCAAAACGCGGCCACCGAGGCTAGCAATTTATTGAATCAACTGAATCAAGTCGTTGCTGATATCGAAAGTGAAAAGGGAACCGCAGGCATGTTGATTTCGGATTCTGTTGTCAAATCCCAAATTGAGCGTACCCTAGAAAATGTCGAAAAAAGTACCGCCAATTTTAATGAGAACATGGAGGCCTTGAAGTCCAATTTTCTGTTTCGAAGGTATTTTAAAAAGAAAGAAAAGGAAGCAGGGGATCATAACTAAGCCTATTTAATAAAGTCCAAGGTAAAAATCGGGAAACTTCTAGCATTGGAAATAGGAGGTGCGCAGTAAGAAATCGAAAGCCATGTTAATTTCCTGTAGGTAATACGGATAAGCCCGTCAATTCTGTTAATTTTGTCAGCCAAAATTTAGCCCCAATACGGGGAATGAAACAAAAAACTGCATCTCCTTACCTTGCATGGAAGCCAAAAAAATCCGAAGTACATTTATTGAGTTTTTTCAATCCAAAAACCATCAGTACGTTCCTTCTTCACCTATAGTGGTCAAAAATGACCCTACCCTGATGTTTACCAACGCGGGGATGAATCAATTTAAGGATGCCTTTCTCGGCAATGAAATTGCCAAATATCCACGAGTAGCTAATTCTCAAAAGTGCCTTCGCGTAAGTGGGAAGCACAATGATTTGGAAGAGGTGGGGGTTGACACCTATCACCACACCATGTTTGAAATGCTAGGTAACTGGTCCTTTGGGGATTATTTCAAAAAGGAAGCGATCGAGTGGGCTTGGGAGCTTTTAACTGAAGTTTACAAGTTACCAAAGGATCGTCTTTATGTTTCTGTATTTCAAGGGGATAAGGGTGATAATCTCGAAAAGGATCAAGAAGCTTATGACCTTTGGAAGTCCATTGTTCCTGAAGAGCGAATCATCATGGGTTCTAAGAAAGATAACTTCTGGGAAATGGGTGATACGGGACCTTGTGGACCATGTTCAGAGATTCACGTCGATCTCAGAACCGATGAAGAACGAGCAGGAATTCCAGGTCGAGATTTGGTGAATAATGATCATCCGCAAGTAATCGAGATTTGGAATCTCGTATTCATGCAATTCAACCGATTAGCAGATGGTAGTTTGAAAGAACTTCCTGCCAAGCATGTAGATACTGGGATGGGCTTTGAGCGGTTGGTGAGAGCCATCCAGATGAAGTCATCCAATTACGACACGGATTTATTTACGCCATTCATTCAGGCTTTGGAGAAAAAATCCGGTAAGACCTACGGAATTAATGAGCAAGATGATATCGCATTCCGAGTCATTGTCGATCATATTCGGGCCATTTCATTTACTATCGCAGATGGACAGATCCCTTCTAATAATAAGGCAGGCTATGTAATTCGAAGAATTCTTCGAAGAGCCGTTCGATATGGCTATACATTTTTAGGCTTTCATCAGCCATTTCTTCATGAGCTTACTCCTTTGATTGCGGAGTATTTTGGAGATATTTTCCCTGAAGTTCGGGCACAGCAGGAGTTTATCGCAAAAGTGATTCAGGAGGAAGAAGCCTCTTTCTTGAGAACTTTGGACAATGGATTAAAAATGCTTGAATCCATTAAGGCTGAGCTAAAAGAAAAAAATCAGACTGTAATTCCTGGCAAAACTGCCTTTGAATTGTACGATACCTATGGGTTTCCGCTGGATTTGACATCATTGATTGCCCGTGAAAATGGTCTTTCCGTGGATGAAAAAGGCTTTGGTGAGGAAATGGAAAAGCAAAAAACCAGGTCTAGAGCAGCCTCCGAGCAGGAAACCGGCGATTGGGTAATGGTTCATGAAGATTCAGGGGTTGAATTTGTTGGCTATGACTTCACGGAGACCTTTTCCCACATTATCAAATACCGAACAATTTCAGATAAGAAGGGTGACCGATACCAAATTGTACTGGATAAAACGCCCTTCTATGCGGAAAGTGGTGGTCAGGTAGGCGATACGGGATGGTTGATTTCTGATTCTGAAAAGATTCGAGTTTTGGATACCAAAAAAGAAAATGACCTCATTGTTCATTTTGTGGAAAAGGTTCCTTCAAATCCAAAGGCTCGGTTTTCATCAGAAGTAGATCGAACCAAGCGTCAGCTGACTATGAATAACCATACTGCAACGCACTTGCTTCAATCTGCCCTAAGAGAAGTATTGGGAGATCATATCCAGCAACGCGGTTCCTTGGTCAATGAGAATTTGCTAAGATTCGACTTTTCTCATTTTGGTAAAATGACCGAAGAGGAAATTTCCAAAGTGGAAGATATCGTAAACGGGAAAATCAGAGAGAATATTCAGCTCTTTGAGCAGCGAAATGTGCCAATCGAGGAAGCTAAAAAAATGGGAGCAACAGCTCTTTTTGGCGAAAAATATGGAGACTTTGTGCGCGTGATCACGTTTGATAAAGATTTTTCAGTAGAGCTTTGTGGAGGTACCCATGTGCCATCTACTTCTCAGATTGGATTATTCAAGATCACCTCCGAAGGATCAATTTCTGCTGGCGTTAGGAGAGTGGAAGCTATCACTTCAAAGACTGCGGAAGAATACTTACGAGGTCAAGAAGCCTTGGTGAAGGAATTGGCGGATCTATTGAAAAATCCAAAGGATTTGAAAAAGGCAGTAGAATCCCTGCTTCAAGAACGCAATGAGCTTAAAAAAGAAATTGAGGCAATGCATCTAGAAAAAGCAGCTGGCGTAAAAACTTCATTGATGAGCCAGTTTGTTTCTAAAGGAGACATGAGTGTGCTTATTGCTAAAGTCGCTTTGCCGAATGCTGATTCTTTGAAGAAGTTGGCCTATGAATTGAAAAATGAAGTCGCCCAAGCCCTAATTATTCTTGCAGCCCAAATTGAGGATAAACCACAAATTGCAGTCATTCTTGATGAGGAATTGATATCTGCAAAAGGACTCAACGCAGGACAAATTGTAAGGGATTTGGCTAAAGAAATCCAAGGTGGAGGAGGAGGTCAACCTTTCTTTGCAACAGCAGGAGGAAAAGATCTTTCTGGTTTGGATAAGGTGGTCGATAAGGCCCGAGAAATGTTTTTGTAATCGCTGAAAAATTGTCTAATGCTAAGCGAAGAAGTAAAAGATAAGTATCAGTTGGTGGTTGGGCTTGAAGTTCATGCCCAACTTCAAACTGAGAGTAAAATGTTTGCCGCAGATTCTACCCAGTTTGGAAACTTGCCCAATCGGCAGGTTTCTGTCATTACCTTAGGTCATCCGGGAACCCTTCCCAAAGTGAATAAAAAGGCGGTGGAATTTGCGATCAAAATGGGCTTAGCATGTCAATCAAGTATCACTCGATTTACCACTTTTGATCGAAAAAACTATTTCTATCCAGATCTTCCAAAAGGTTACCAAATCACGCAGGATAAGGCTCCAATTTGTGTCGGAGGAATAGTTCCGATCATCTTATCCGATGGTTCGGAAAAAGAAATCCGTCTTAATCGCATCCATATGGAGGAAGACGCTGGAAAGTCAATCCACTTGGCAGGCGAAACTGAAACCTTGGTAGATTTTAACCGGGCTGGAACACCTCTTATCGAGATTGTTTCTGAGCCGGATATCCGTACTTCTGAAGAAGCCACCGCATTTCTAGCAGAAATCAAAAAACTGGTGAAATACTTGGAGATTTGTGATGGAAATATGGAGGAAGGCTCATTACGCTGTGATGCCAATGTTTCCATCATGCTCAAAGGTTCTTCGGAATATGGGAAAAAGGTGGAGGTGAAAAACATGAACTCCTTCCGAAATGTAGCCCGAGCTATTGAACATGAGTTTGAGCGACAAGTTGAACTTCTTGAGCAAGGCTTGCCGATCATTTCAGAGACAAGAACGTTTGATGCAAATACAGGATTGACGGCAGGAATGCGGACTAAGGAAGATTTGAATGATTATAGGTACTTCCCTGAGCCTGATCTTAGTCCGATTGTCATCTCTGAAGAATGGCTGAACTCGGCACAATCTCAGATGCCATCTTTACCCAAGGAGCTCTTTCATAAGTTTGTCGATGTCTACGGTCTACCGGCCTATGATGCGGCTTTTTTGACAGAGGAGCGAGATATGGCGGAATGGTTTGAAGCACTTTGCACCAAAACAACAAATTATAAAGCTGCTTCCAACTGGATGATGGGGCCTATCAAATCTTCCTTGAATGATTTGGCTTTAACTATGAGTTCGTTCCCGATTCATCCTGAGAAAATTGCGGATTTGATTGCTATCATTGATGAGGGAAAAGTATCTTTCACAAGTGCTTCCCAGCGGATTTATCCCGAGCTGATTCAAAATCCAACTGAAAGTCCGGCAGATATTGCGCATCGGTTGAATTTGATCCAAGAAAGTGATGAAGATTCTCTGAAGCCAATTGTGGCCCAGGTTCTAGCAGAAAATGCTGGAAAAGTCGCTGAGTTCCGATCCGGTAAAAAAGGATTGATGGGGATGTTTATGGGGGAAGTCATGAAAAAATCCAAGGGTAAGGCTGATCCAAAGGTTGCAACTCAGATTTTAACGGAATTATTGAAAAGTTGACCCGATGGTAAAGTGAATTGCGGCTTTCATTCTTTGATCCGTAAAAACACACCAAAAAGAGTCGGGATAAAATAATTGAACAAATAAACGAATGAAAACACGCATGTTGGGAGTTTTAGTGATGTCCATGATGGCCCTATTTTCCTGCGGGGGAAATGGGACAAAAGAGGAAGGCAAGGTTCAGATTTCTGGAAAAATCGGAAATGCTCCGGAAGGAGTGGTGGTGCTTTCTCAATTTACTGACAGTCGTCCAAAGGTCTTAGATACCTTGGAGGTGTCAGCTAACGGAGAATTTTCCTATTCATTGGAAGTGACCACGCCGACTTTTTACGAATTAAATCTGTATGGTCAGCGAGTAGTTCGCTTGGCTTTGTTGGATGAGGATGTGGCTGTTTCTTACAATTTCAATGAGCCTTCCAGCTTGGTCATCGAAGGATCAAGGGATTCTCAGGAAATGCTAAAACTTGAGACATTGATGGAAGAATACCAAGTTTCGGTAAACCAGCTCAATGAGAAGTACTATGAAGCCATGAGCAAAAATGATTCGGAAACCATCAAGGCAATCCAACTTGAAGCCATGCAGTTGGAATCTCAGCAAGCTGATCGAGTTAAAGAAACCATTAGCAGCATGGGAGATTCCTTTGCGAGTTTGGCTGCAGTGGGCTTGCTCAATCCAAAAAGCGACTTTCCATTTATCGATGATCTGATCTCTAGATTAAATGATAAATATCCAGGTACGATCAGCATTATGCAGATGAAGCAGCAATTGGATGAGATGCGTTCCCTGTCTGTGGGTCAAGTAGCTCCTGATTTTGAATTACCTACTCCAAATGGTGATCTAGTAAAACTATCTGACTTAAGAGGTAAATATGTGCTGATTGACTTCTGGGCGGCTTGGTGTAAGCCTTGTAGAGCCGAGAACCCGAATGTCGTTCGTCTTTATAATCAATACAAGGACAAGGGATTTGAAGTGTTTGGCGTTTCCTTGGATCGCAGCAAAGAAGATTGGGTAAAAGCTATTGCTGATGATGGATTGACTTGGACTCAGGTTTCTGATTTGAAGTATTTTAATTCATTAGCTGCCGAGCTTTATAAAATTGATGCAATTCCAGCAACTTACATGTTGGATCCAGATGGAAAAATCATCGCAAAAGACCTTAGAGGTCCAAGCCTTGAAAATAAATTGGCTGAGTTATTTGATTAATCTTCTCACCAGTGAAAACTTAGAAAAACCGCTAAATCGAAAGTTTAGCGGTTTTTTTTGTTCTCTTTAATTCAAGATTCTTCGGGTTGCAGAGAAGCATTGGGTAGGCTTTTAGAAAAAGCCAATATCCGTATTCCGATTCTTTTGAATGCACCAATCCATTTCTAAATAATATGATTATCCGCAATTGCACCACAATCTAAAATTCCTTTGGTTTGGCGGTAGGAAGTCCGAAGACCGAAGACCGAAGTTGACTAAAACTGAACTTCAAGCGGGATTTTATTTATAGTGTGAGGCCTACTGGTAAGAAAGCGGATATACATATTAAAAAATAAGCCGTCAATTAGAATTGACGGCTTGAAATGAATGATTAGAAAACTTGTTGTTTGATACTTCGCTCTGATTTTAATCAAGTAAGAAAGGAAATTTCCTATTTATAAAGCGATAAAATGAGAGGACTTTTCAAATCCTTAGTCCATGTTGTTTCCATGGAAAATGGCGTTCAAAAACAATTTGTTTGTGCCAAACCAAGTTCCTCTGAAATTTGGACTATCGAAGAAATGTACCACTCTACCTTGACCAGCAGAGGAAATAACAACGCCGGCGCTTTGCTTTAATTTCTCCAGATTAGTTTTGGAAATGTAACCACCCAAGTGAGGATTCGCAGTGTATTTGATCGGAGTCAGGTATTTGTCAGAAGATGGCTTTATGAAAATATCTGTATTTCGATACACAGGGAGAGTTTTTCGGTGGTAACCATAGGCGATAGGATGAGTTAAATCCAGTTCGGCCAAATAAATACTTCCACCTACTTCCTTGGCTCCTTCAAAGTCATTTCGGGTATTGAATGGCAGAGATGAGGGTTCCTTTTCCCCTTCAAGCTTCACCGCTTCCTCGTTAGTGATACCAATTCGGTTGAGCCAAAGTGAGGCATTTTTCATAGAAATTATGGTGCCACCACGATTGACCCAATCCTTCAAATGGTTGATCTGACCTTCAGAAAGCGAACTGTAATTCCCAGATGGTAAAATCAAGGTATTGTAAGCATGAAGATTGACACGGCCAAATTGCTCCATGTTCACTTTGGTAATTGGCATGCCTAAATGCTGATCCAGTAAATTCCAAATCTCACCTGCTTCATACGAATTGACACCTGTTCCAACAAGCATAATCACTTCGGGATGCTGTACAGCAGAAACTAGGTTCGAACCTAAATCGATACCACTTAGGTTTAGACCTGTTTGTACAGCATATACTTTTTGAGAATTTGCTGCCGCCAGTTGCTTGATTTTAGAAGTGACTTCATCAGTGCCCATTTTTTGAAATCCCATTGGGATCATCAAGGTGCCTGCAGAGAAATCCACTTTTCCATCTTGGGTTTGAGAGGAAAATGGACGGTGAACTGATTCGACGTGAATTCCTGCTTTTTGCAATTCAAAAAGCATTTTAGGTGCATAATAATCAGACCAGTCAATCAAATATGCATAGGCTTTGCCTTCTGGAAATGTATGAGAGTTAGCTTTTACTTCTGAAACCAAATTTCCTGCTTTTGCGGTAGGCGCTGCTACGAATGGCATCCCGTAAGCTGCGGCCATGGTCCAAGCTGAGGCATCATAAAAAACTGAATCCGCAAATTCCTTTTCAAATTCAAACATGGTGCGAACCATGCGGTATTGAGGCTGGCTCGTTGGTACCACCCAAGATTTTCCTTTTTTAAAGGATTGACCTCCGAGATTTAGATCAGCTGTATTTTCATAGACTTTGATTTTATGATCCAATAAAAACTGGACAAAAAGCCTATTTCTACTTTCGTCAAATTCATCTCCGAAGACATAGTTTTTAGCGGGGTCTTTAGCTCCTTCCGCAACAGCAGATTGAAAGAATTCGCGTAAATAATCATGCATGTACTCCCGATTGTCGATAGAGGCTTCCATTGTAGCTAGGGAATTGACCACATGATTTCGGATAGTGAAGGCAAAAGTGATATCTCCGCGTTGGCTGCTTTGAATATGACCGCGAGAACTTGCCGTCTCAAATACCAAACCTAGTCCTCCATGAATATCAGGATAGGTAGATCCGTAGCCTGGATAGCTATTATCAAAGACCTCCTTGGTCCAGTATAGGCTGCCGATTTGATCCATGTATTTGGCAAAATACTTCGCAAAACGTGGGTTGATATCGTCATAGTTTTTGCGAGGAACTACTGGGTTTTCTGAACCATATGGCTTGGTAGGTTCAAAGAAGTAGGTGCTATTGGTTCCCATTTCGTGGAAATCGGTAGTCACATTGGGATACCACTGATGGTACCAAGCAACTTTAACTTGTGATTCAGGATGCGCAAGCGGAAGCCAATCTCGGTTCAAATCAAACCAATAATGGTTTGTTCTTCCTCCAGGCCAAGCTTCATTGTGTTCGCGATCCAAAGGATCAGCCACCGCTGGGAATCCTTTATTGGAGTTTGCCCAAAGGCTGTGACGGTCTCGTCCATCAGGATTTAAAGTTGGATCAATATGGATTACTGCGTTCGCTCTGATATTTTTAGCCAAATCCGATTGTGCAGCCATGATCCAATAAGCAGTAAGCATTGCCGCCTCGGCAGAGGAAGGTTCGTTTCCATGTACACCATAACCAAGGTGAATGATAGAAGGCATGGAGGCAACATCTGGCATGGCTTGGGAAGGATCAGCAAGCTGAAGCTGTTTTTGGCGGATTTGCTCCAGATTCGCCATGTTGGCAGAAGAAGCAATCGTCAAAATGACTTTAGGACGATGCTCGTGGGTATAACCGATGGTTTGGAGTTTGGCTGTTTCGCTGAGTTGATCGAGTTTTTCAAAGTATTTCACGATCAAGTCATACCGGGTATGCCAATCCCCAATTGGGTATCCTAGAAACTGAGAAGGGGAAGGGATAGCTGGATCAAATTTTTCTCCTGGGAAGAAGTATTCTTCCTGTGCAAAGGCTTGTAGGGAAAGAAATAAGCCTAAAATCAAACCAAGTAAATGTCTTTGCATGCTGTTAATTTTTTCTTGAAAAGTAGAAAAGTAATTGGGCAAATCCAGCAAAAATCCATCAACGGCTTTCCGTTTCACGCCTTTTTTCCTGTAATTTATCGGTGAAGTAAAGTTTCCTAAAATAATCTATTGTACTATGAAAAATCTGTTTTCGCTTGCCGTAGTTGCAAGTGGTCTGATGTTGAGTCAGCTAACCTTTGCCCAGCAAACTCAAACCCCTCCTCCAATTCCACCACAGGCGACCGAATTTTATACGCCAGTTCCTCCTAAAATTACTCCGGGAAGCCAAAATAACCTTCCCCCTTCAGACGCGATCGTTCTGTTTGATGGTTCAAGCTTGAATAATTTCGTTTCCGCAAAAGATGGCGTAAGTGCTGCTGAATGGAAAATTGAAAACGGGGAATTGGTAGTTGTTCGCGGAAAAGGCGATATCCAATCCAAACTTCCTTTTGGAGATGCTCAGTACCACGTAGAGTGGTCGGCTCCCACCGAAATCGTAGGAGAAGGTCAAGGTAGAGGCAATTCAGGATTCTTCTTGATGGGAATGTATGAGGTTCAAATCTTGGATAGCTACGAAAGTAAAACCTACACTAACGGACAAGCAGGTTCGATTTACAAGCAATATCCACCTTTGGTGAATCCGCTTAGAGCTCCTGGAGAGTGGAATTATTATGACATCATCTTTAGAGCTCCTCGATTTGACAAAAATGGCATTTTGACTTCACCTGCTACCGTAACTGTTTTAATCAATGGCGTGGTAGTTCAGAATAACGTGATCTTGAGAGGTCCTACTGAATACATTGGAATTCCAAATTACAAAGCTCATGCTGAGGAACTTCCGATCAAATTGCAGGATCATGGGAATCCAGTGCGATTCAGAAATATTTGGGTGAGGCCGTTGTAATTTCGGATTTCGGAGGGTTGATTTCAAATCTTCCGACATCCGAAATCCCAAATCCGAAATTTCACTTTTCTCCCGTTAACCAATAATCCAATAACAACCATGTCTTCAAGAAGAAAATTTATACAAAATACCATGCTCCTAGGAGCAGGACTGAGCATGCCAAGTGTGCTCACAGCGGCTGATTTCGGCCGTTTTACACGATCAATCGGTCCCAATGATCAAATCAATTATGGATTAATTGGATGCAAAGGAATGGGCTGGTCCAACATGAACGCACATCTAAAAATCCCTCAGGTGAATTGTGTGGCACTTTGTGATATTGATCAAAGTGTGCTTGACCAGCGAACCGAGGATGTTTTCAAGTTGAGAGGTACACGTCCTAAGCAGTATCGAGACTACCGCAAAATGCTGGAAGATAAAGATATTGATGTGGTCATCATCGGTACTCCGGATCATTGGCATTGTTTGAATATGGTGGATGCCGTTTCTGCAGGAAAGCATGTCTATGTAGAAAAGCCCATTGCCAATACGATTGAAGAATGCCAAATCATGGTTAGAGCCCAAGAACGGTATGGAAAAGTCGTTCAAGTTGGTCAATGGCAGCGATCCGGCTCCCAATACGATGAAGCCATTCAATATGTAAAATCAGGGAAACTAGGCCAAATTCGATTAGTCAAATGCTGGGCTTATCAGGGTTGGATGAAGCCAGTTCCTGTTGTTCCGGACGGACCAGCGCCCGCAGGAGTCGATTACGATATGTGGCTAGGACCTGCACCCAAGCGTCCGTTTAATGCCAACCGATTCCATTTCAATTTCCGTTGGTTTTGGGATTATGCCGGAGGTTTAATGACAGACTGGGGAGTACATGAGATCGATATTGCCTTGTATGCCATGGGTGTAAGTGCACCAAAATCAGTGATGGCTTCTGGGGGTAAATTCGCTTATCCTGACGATGCTTCAGAAACTCCAGATACCTTGCAGACGGTGTATGAATACGAAGGATTCAATATGCTTTGGGAACATGCCACAGGTATTGATGGAGGAAATTACGGAACTACAGAAGGTATCGCATTCATTGGTAATAACGCCACCTTGGTCGTCAACCGAGGAGGCTGGAAAGTAATTCCTGAAACAGAAAATGTGGATGGACAGCGCAAGCCAAAAGTAGAGGAAGTTCCTCATACTCGTCCTTCTGGACCAAGTGCTTTAGATCTCCATGCTGTGAATTTTGTCGAAGCTGTTACCGCCAACGATCCGAAGTTGCTCAAATGTGCCATTCAGACCGGTTCAGTAGCCGCGATCAATGCTCAGATGGGAAATATTGCGTATAAGACAGGCAAAAAAGTCTATTGGGATGCTGCCAAAAATATGTTTACCGATTCAGATGCAAATCAGTTGATGAAGGCAAACTATCACAATGGATGGCAGGTGCCGAAGGTGTAACGTCATTACGAGGAGCCCTTCAAGGTACAAAAGATGGTTAGAGAATGACGGAGGCGACGAAGCAATCTCATTGAAAGTACAAAGTATGATTTACGAACCCTCCGGAAAGTTTCTGGAGGGTTTTTCTATTATTTTCAGCACATGAAATGCAGAACTTGAGTAAATCTTTTCACTCAGTTATAAACTAAGGGCATTTCATCCAACCCTTGAAAATCAAAAAATAAACAGATGAAATCCCCTCAACTCGCTGTTATCCTTTTTCTTCTGATCACATTTTCGGCCTGTAAATCCGTTGTTCAGTGGGAAGGCCAAGGCCCAATTCAACTAATAGAAACCGTAGATAGACCTATTTCTATTCAAAAGAAACAAAGTTGGGACGTCGGAAATGGGATTTTTCTTTCCAACCAATTTGATGGAGCAAGACTCAATGAAGCGGAGAGGGTAAACGACACCTTGGTTCGAGTGATTCTTTTGCCAGAAAATGAACCGATTAATCCTAGTCCATGGTATGCATTTAAACTTTGGTCTAATCACTCCCAAGATTTTTGGATTGAGTTTAACTATGCTGGAAAGGGTTTTCATCGTTACTATCCGAAAATCAGTTTAGACGGGGAACGCTTCGAGAATGCGGATTCAAGTCGGTTTTTTCAACCATTCCATGAAAAAGGCAGACCAGAAAAAGCATTTTTGAAAGTTAGTGCATCGAGAGATACGCTGTGGATTGCCGCGCAGGATTTGGTGGGCACGCATCATGCGGAGGTTTGGAAAAACGAATTGCTGCGTCATCCATTTGTTTCAAAATCAAAAATTGGGGAAAGTGCTCAAGGGCGAAGTTTAGAGATGTTGAAAATTGGTGAGGCGGATGATTCAAAAATGGTGATGGCTATTTCTATGCAGCATCCTCCTGAAATCCCAGGGTACCTTGCATTGAAGGGATTTGTAGAGACCATTTGTGGAGATACACGGCTTGCCAAAAAGTTTCGTCAAAAATACAATACCTATGTGTTGCCTATGATGAATCCAGACGGAGTAGCAAATGGACACTGGAGACATAATGCAGGAGGAATTGACACGAATCGAGATTGGGTTAATTTGAATCAGCCGGAAACCAAAGCGTTGACAGATTTTATGAAAAATAAGGTCGAAGAAACTGGGGGTAAGTTTTACTTTGCTGCTGATTTTCATGCCACTTGGGAAGATATTTTTTACACGATGAATGAGGACCTTCAAGGGAATTCTCCCGGTTTAGTTCCGAAAGTGATCAAAGCTTCCTCCAAAAAAATAAAAGGGTATCATCCCAATATTCGCCCCGGAGAAGGAAATCAGCGAGGGGTTACTTCCAGTTCCTATTTCTTTTTTGAACACGGAGCTGAATCCATGACTTTTGAAGTTGGGGATAATACGCCTCGACCACTTATTCGAAAAAAGGGGGAGTTGACTGCGCAAATGCTCATGAAGTTTTTGCTCAAAGAAGATTAGAATTCGATTTTCAATCTTTCTAGAAAGATTGAAAATGAATTTTTGTTTCACCTCCGGTTTGTAAACTAGGGGTAGTCTCAAACGGCATTCCGCCAGTTAAAACCCAATTTTCCGCCATTGTAATAAAGGTTTTGAATTTCCCTCAGAATCAGTTTACATTTTGACTTCAGAGTAATTAACCTAAACTATAAACTAACAAACCCTTGAAGAGAAGAGATTTTATTCATCTTTCAGGCTTGGGCTTGGGGGCTATGATGGTTCCCAGTCTTGCAGCCTTTAGCAAGCCGGTTGCTGCCGAGCATCTCATGATGTCTGGCATGGACGCCGCGGCTAAAAAACTACTCGCGGATGTGGCCTTAAATACGGCAAGAGGTCTTGGAGCTACTTATACCGATGTTCGAATCGGAAGATACTTGCAGCAATTCCTTTTCACACGGGAGAAAAATGTCCAAGGAATTACCAATGCTGAATCATTTGGCGTCGGGATCCGAGTGATTGCAAATGGAACTTGGGGATTTTCTGCGACTTCTGACGTTACTCCTGATGGAATTAAGAAGTGCGCTGAAACGGCAGTTGCTATTGCTAAAGCTAACTCCAAACTTCAGGATGAGCCTGTTGAATTGGCTCCTGTGAAGTCCTACGGAGAGGTAAGCTGGAAAACTCCGATCCAAAAAAATGCGATGGAAGTGCCAGTAAAAGACAAAATTGATCTTTTGCTTTCTGTTAATAATGCGGCACTTGATAATGGAGCTGCATTTGTCAATTCAGCTCTTTTTATGGTCAATGAGCAAAAATATTTTGCTTCTACTGATGGCTCTTACATCGATCAGGATATTCACAGGATCTGGCCAAACTTCACCGTAACAGCAGTAAACCGACAAGAAGGAGTTTTCCGATCTCGTCAGGCCTTGAGTGCTCCAATGGGTATGGGCTATGAATATTTGGACGGATTGGCTTCCGAAAAATTCATGAATCCTGCTGGATTTAATAGCTATAGAAATAGCTATGACATGGTTGAGGATGCCATAGGAGCAGCAAACCAAGCAAAACAAAAGCTTTCTGCTAAATCAGTGCTTCCTGGAAAATATGATTTGATGCTTGATCCTGATCACTTGGGATTGACCATTCACGAATCTGTGGGACACCCACTGGAGCTTGATCGTGTGCTAGGATACGAGGCAAACTATGCTGGGACTAGCTTTGCAACGCTTGACAAATGGGAGACTAAAAACTTCAAATATGGATCCGATCTAGTCAATATTGTTGCGGATAAAGTACAGCCTCATTCCTTAGGAAATGTAGGTTGGGACGATGAAGGAGTAAAATCCAAAGAGTGGGATTTGATCAAAAATGGGGTTTTGGTGAATTATCAGGCTATTCGTGATCAAGCCAAAATTATCAACGAACCAGAATCTCATGGTTGCTGCTTCGCCGATAACTGGAGCTCGGTTCAGTTTCAGCGAATGCCAAATGTCTCCCTTCGTCCAGGAACAGAAAAAATGAGCCCGCATGATATGATCAAGAATATCGAGAAAGGAATTTACATCCTGGGAAGAGGTTCCTATTCCATTGATCAGCAGCGATACAATTTCCAGTTTGGTGGACAGCTTTTCTATGAAATCAAAAATGGAGAGATCGCCGGAATGCTTGAGGATGTTGCCTATCAGTCCAACACCCAAGAATTTTGGAACAGTTGCTCAGCCATTTGTGACAAAGATGATTACCGATTGTTCGGATCATTCTTTGATGGAAAAGGACAACCTTCTCAAGTTTCTGCTGTGTCCCATGGCAGTTCGACTACCCGATTTGACGGAGTCAATGTAATCAACACAGGTAGATCCATTTAAATTTTAAATCAACATCATGGCTATACTAACCAAAGAAGAAGCAAAAGCGATTATCGATAAGGTTTTATCTTTTGCTCAAGCAGACGAGACAGAAGTTACCCTCAGTGGTGGTCGGACTGGCAATATTCGATATGCAAGAAATACGGTAAATACCAGTGGAGAAACAGATGAAATTGGATTAAGCATTACCTCTGTTTTTGGAAAAAAATCAGGTTCTACGACCATCAATGAGCTCGATGATGAATCACTCAAGCGAGCAGTAGCTCGAGCTGAAGAGATCGCTCGTCTTGCTCCTGAAAATCCTGAGTACATGCCAATGCTAGGTCCTCAAACTTATGCTGAAGCTAAAACATTCGCTCCAGCAACTAATTCGATTAATCCAGACTATCGAGCGCAACTTGCGATCGATTCCATTAAGCCTTGTAAAGACAATAACTTGACTGCAGCTGGGTATTTGGAGGATTTTTCAGGATTTGTAGCGACAGGAAATAGCAAAGGCCTTTTTGGCTATAACCAAAGAACATCGGTAGATTTTACAGTTACCGTTCGGACAGCAGATGGAACAGGCTCAGGCTATGCTGGGAGAGATTTCAATGATGCAAGCTTATTGAAGGCTGGTCCAGTAACCAATATTGCCGTGCAAAAAGCTCGTGCGTCAGTGAATGCCCAGGCGATTGAACCAGGAAAATATACGGTGATTCTCGAGCCTATGGCTGCCAATGATCTTCTTAGATTATTGACTTTCGGAATGGATGCAAGAAGTGCAGATGAGGGGAGAAGTTTCCTTAGTAAAAAGGGTGGAGGTACCAAAATTGGAGAAAAGCTCTTCGACGAACGCGTAAATATTTATTCAGATCCGAATCATCCTGATATTCCTGCTGCACCTTGGACTGCCGAGGGCCTTCCAGCCGAAAAAACAACTTGGGTAGAAAATGGTGTCGTGAAAAACATGTTCTACTCCCGCTATTGGGCGCAAAAGCAAGGTGTTAATCCTGTTCCAAGACCTAGTGGGGTGATTTTCGAAGGTGGGGATCAATCTCTCGCGGATATGATCAGAAATACGGAACGAGGTGTTTTGGTGACTCGCTTTTGGTATATCCGAGCGGTAGATCCTCAGACTTTGCTCTACACGGGACTTACCCGAGACGGTACTTTTTATATAGAAAATGGTCAGATCAAATTCCCAGTGAAAAACTTCCGATTCAATGAGAGTCCGATTATCATGCTGAATAACATCGAAGCAATGGGTAAACCAGAGCGAACTGGTGGAAATATGGTTCCACCGATGAAGATTCGTGACTTTACCTTTACTTCATTGTCTGACGCTGTTTAAAGTTTGCCAACAGTCCACAGACCACAGTCGAGAGTAATTTACGCAAGTGAATCCTCCGAATGTCGGTCTGTGGATTTATCATTAAAATGAATACAAAATGGCTGTAGTCCGATAGCTATCCGACTGTTGACCGATGAAAACAACCAACTTCTTCTTCACCCGAATCAAATACACTTCTGGCAATTGGGATACGGATCAACGTATGCCCTCCAATATCCTGCATAGTTTGGTGGAATACACCACGATTCCGGTGGACGAAAAAGAGCGAGTGATCGAGCTGAGTAGTGAAGAAATCTACAAAAGCCCATTTTGCTACCTCAGCGGGCACAAGCTCGTGGAGTTTACCCAGCAAGAGCGGCAGATTTTCAAAAACTATGTGGAGCGGGGTGGTTTTGTCTTTGTGGATGACTGCAATCATGATATCGACGGGCTTTTTGCCAAATCCTTTGAAAAGGAAATGGAGCGAACTTTTGGTCCGGAATCTTTACAAAAAATCCCCAATGACCACTGGCTTTATCGATGTTTCTTCAAGTTTGAAGATGGTCCTCCGACTACCTCCTTCGAGCTTAATGGTTGGGGAGATGACTTGGTTCATGACTATTTGAAAGCCATTGAGATCAATGGTCGAATCGGAGTGCTATACAGCAATAAGGATTACGGCTGTGAGTGGGATTACGATTTTCGAAATAAACGATTTAATAAAATTGACAATACCCGCTTTGGGGTCAATATTGTCGTGTATGCTTTAACATAAACCAACTTGGAGACGGCACTCATTCAATATCAAGAGCTGGTGGGTAAAATTCCACAGCTTAAAAAGGAAATAGCAAAAGTTATCGTAGGTCAGGAGGAAGTTCTTGATGAGGTCATCATCACTTTGCTTGCAGGAGGGCATTGTCTTTTGGAAGGGGTACCCGGACTTGCCAAAACTCTTATGGTAAAAACCATTTCTCAGGTAATGGAGCTGAGTTTTAAGCGGATTCAGTTTACGCCAGATTTGATGCCGGGGGATATTTTGGGGACGGAAATCCTAGAGGAAGACCACAGTACGGGGCGTAAATTTTTCCAATTTAATCAAGGTCCCATTTTCGCTAACATGGTTTTGGCGGATGAGATCAACCGAACCCCTCCTAAAACTCAGGCTGCTTTGCTGGAAGCCATGCAGGAAAAGTTGGTCACCTATGCCGGGAAAAATTATGCTTTGCCTAATCCTTTTTTGATCATTGCTACCCAAAACCCAATTGAGCAAAGTGGTACCTATCCCTTGCCTGAAGCTCAATTAGACCGATTTCTCTTATACATCAAGCTGGGGTATCCTTCAGAAAAAGAAGAACTAGAGGTATTGGAAAAAACCACCGGTACCTATCAATCCTCGCCCCAAAAAGTGCTCAGTGGAGAAGATGTAAAACAGCTTCAAGAATTGTCCCGTCAAGTTCATTTGGATTCCTCCCTATTGGGTTATATCAATAGGCTGATTAGAGCAACCCGATTGGAAAACACCTCAGTATCCGAAGTGAAAACGTATGTAGAATGGGGGGCAGGAACTCGTGCCGGCCAGGCATTGGTGCTTTGTGCCAAAGCAAGAGCGATCGTAAAAGGAAGATTTTCTGTAATTCCCGAGGATATCCAGCAACTCATTTACCCAGTTCTGAGACACCGAATTTCATTGCATTTCAGAGCGGAAGCGGAGCAAATAGACACCGATTTCATCATTCGAAAAATCGTCGAACAAGTCCCAGTTCATGCCAAGTAATTTGGAGATTATCAAACTCAAAGACCTTCGCCTGTCAGCTCGACTGATCAGTCAGCAATTGAGACAGGGGATCCATTCCGGTGTTCGGGTTGGGATAGGAAGTGAGTTTGAGCAATATCGGCATTACCAGCCGGGAGACGATCCCAGCAGAATTGATTGGAAGTATTTTTCCCGATCAGGAAAGCACATGATCAAAGAATCAACCACCGAAAGCAATCTTCAAATTCGTTTGATGCTTGATCTTTCAGGTTCGATGAATTATTCCGAAAACGGCTTTTCAAGGTTGGAATATGCCAAAAATCTCTTGGCTTCGCTGGCCTATCTCGGCTTTCTTCAAGGAGATGCCTTGAGTTTTTACACTTTGGAAGAAGGAAAAATGGAGCAAAAAGTGAGTCCTTCGGCCAAGAGCTTTCAACGCATTTTAGGGATTTTGGAAAACGCTGAAGCAAAAGGTACATGGCCGATGCAACCAATTTCTTCCCCCTTTTTTCAGAGTCGTGATCGTGAATTGGTGATTTGGGTCTCTGACTTTTTACAAAAGGATTCGGAATGGGAAAGTTTAATCCAGCAATTTCAGCATCCCAGAAAGGAACTTTTGCTCATTCAGATTTTAGGACAGCATGAATTAGAGTTCAATTTGGATGGAGCACTGGTTTTTAAAGACTTGGAATCCACCTTGGAGATCATGCAAAATGGGCGTGGGATGAGGCTGGAATTTCAGAGGAAATTTAAGTCCTACCTAGATCAACTTGATCGAACCTTTCAAGGTAAAAATGTGCACTTACTACGCACTGCCATGAATGAGCCCCTAGCTGCAGTTATTCGGAAGATTTTAACATTTAAAAATCTGGTCTGATGGAGTGGATTCGGCCAACTTTACTTTGGGGACTTTTGGGCTTATTGGTTCCAGTAATGATCCACCTTTGGAATCGAAAAAAGGAGCGGGTGATTTATTGGGCAGCAATGACCTGGCTGAATCAGGAGGAATCCCAGTCCAGCCGATCGCTTAAGTTAGAAAACTGGATATTGTTAGTCATCCGAATGATTCTTCTTTTCCTTTTAGTCGTGTTGCTAGCAGGGATTTTTTGGAGTGGTTTGGATTTGAAATCCCAAGAATCCAAAATTCTTCATCTTGTCTTGCCTGAAGAGCAAGTCGTGGAGGAATTTCGATTTGAACTAGCGCAGGCTAAAGAGTCTGGGCAATCGGTGTTTTGGTTAGCTTCTGGTTTTCCGAGCTTTTCCTTTGAGTCTATTAAAAGTCTAGAATTTTCAGCCGAAAACCTCCAAAGTTATTTGGATGAAATCCCAGAGCAGGTGGACTCACTCTATATCTATACTTCTTTAGAGTCTTCCATTTTTCCCAAAAGTACCTATTGGGTACCTGTTAATCCCAAATTTAAAATTGCTACGATCTCTAAGGTCAAGCCGAAATATCCCTCTTTTCGTTTAGGTTCCGGAGAGGTGCTTACAGTTGATCAGGTTGGGAATTTGGTCAAATTGCCTGAGCAAAACGTCGAGTCATCTCGTCCTTTCGAACCTATTTCAGTGGCCTTTATAGAGTTGACTGAAAATAAGAAAGTTGAAATTCTAAGAGCCCTAACAGCCATCCAAGAAGTATATGGGTTGACATTTCAAGAGGTGGATTCTGCCTTCGCTCAATTTATTTTTTCTGACATTCTTCCTTCAAGTTTGTTAGAAGGTCAGTTTATATTTTTAACAGGTAATCAGGAGTTTGCAAATTCAAATCAAAAATACGCTTTAGCATCTTCGAGCTTCCAAACTTGGGATCAAATCACTCGAAAAGGAATTCTCCCAGAATTGATTCTTGCTCAGATTTTGAAAAAAATTGGATTTGAAAATAAAGTAGCTCCCATTAGCTTTTCTCAGTTGGAGCAGAAATTTCAACTCATTCCAACTGCTCAAAAAGCGCAAGTCGCCAATACGAATGAATTGATTCTAGCTCTCTTTTTGGGTTTGTTTTTTCTGGAACGTTTCCTAGCATATCGTACTAGATTGTGAAAAACCTGAAAGTACATATCGCATCTATCGAGCGCCAGTTGATTATCAATGGAGTGTTTAAAGCAATGCTTCTTGGAGTTAGCATATTTCTCATTTTTGGTCGATCCAATTTCAATGGAATGGGTTTGGCTGTTTTTTCAATTTTTGTAGGATTGATTACAGCAATTGGATTTGGAGCTTTTAAAAATCAGCGTCAAAATGCCATTCAAATACTCCATCAGGAAGTGCCAGAAATGGAGTTTAGTCTTGAGTTATTACAAAAGGACTCGAACCTAACCATTGCGGATAAGCTCCAACTTCAACGGATTGGAACTTTGATTTCTCCCAACCTTTCCATTTGGAAAAGGGGATTGTGGCCATTTCTTTCGATCCTTTTGATTTCGGTTATCCTTCATTTCAGTTTTTCTTTTTTGTCTTCCTCAACTGAATCTTCCTCGATTCAAGCGGAAGAACAGCTTGATGAAAAGTTATCGGAGCAGAATCTTCCGAGCCTTCCGGTCTTCGAATCTGCGGAGGTCAAAATTCAGTATCCGGCCTATACCCGAATTCCTGATCAAACTGTTTCCAATCTGAATGTCAAAGCTTTGAAGGGTTCAATCCTGACTTGGATGTTGACCTTTCAGAATTCCCAAGATTTGGACGTGTTTTTGGTCAATTCTAGGAATGAAAAACTAGCTTTTCAGCAAGATTCAGGAGGGTTTCAGCTTCGAGATCAGCTTTTAGGATCAGGTATTTATTCCATTCAGGCTATTCAAAACGATGAGGTAGTTTTTCAATCGGAATTTTACACCTTGGAATCTGTCGAGGACATGAGCCCTGAAATTGTACCGGAGGAAAAGGAAGTTTATAAATTCTTTTTTCCAGGAAACAATCCGAAACTGATGCTTGGAGCTGAAGTTTCTGATGATTTTTTGGTTGAAGAAATGGTCATCGTAGCGACTTTGGCTCGGGGTAGAGGAGAAAATGTGAAGTTTAGAGAAACGCAAATTCCGATACCAACGAAGTTTTTCAAAAGCCAAGATGTAGCGGTGCAATTGAATCTTTCTTTGCTGGATTTTCAGCCAGGAGATGAATTGTATTACTACTGGTCAGCAAGAGATAATAAAAAACCGGAAGCGAATACCTCAAGATCAGATACCTTTTTCATCAAATATTTCGATGAAAATGACGAAAGTGAGGAGGCATTTGCGGGAATGGCAATCAATGTTCTTCCAGATTATTTTCGAAGTCAGCGCCAAATCATCATTGACACTGAAAAGCTCATTGCTGAGCGGAACAAAAAGTCCGAAAAGGATTTCAATTTCACTTCCAATGAGATTGGCTATGATCAAAAACTCCTTCGACTACGCTACGGGCAATATCTCGGAGAAGAGTTTGAATCCAGTGCCGGTGGGGAAATTTCCGAAGGAGAAGATGGAGACTTGTTGAGTGGCTATATGCATCTTCATGATCAGGAAGGTGAGCACGATCCCGAATTTCAAATCCAAGGAGAAAAGCAGGGCGAGCATGTCCATGAATTCGAAAGCGCCAGCTCTGGAGGTGTTGAAGACTTGTTGTCCGAATTTATGCATGCCCATGATTCGGAGGAAATGAATACCTATTTCGAAAAGAGCACTCGTGGAGCCTTAAAGTCGGCACTCGATCAAATGTGGCAGGCAGAGCTTTATTTGAGGCTTTTTGAACCTGAAAAGTCTCTGCCTTACCAATACAAGGCCTTGGAAATGCTCAAAACTGTTCAGCAAAAATCCCGGGTTTACATCAAGCGAACAGGGTATGATCCACCTCCTATTAAGGAAGCCGAACTTAGGCTAACAGGTAAATTAGAGGAATTAGAGACTCGCTTGGAAAAGGAACAGGCGAAATTGGATCAGCAGATCGAGCCCTTGGCTTCGCTTGTTTTGGGTTTATTAGAAAAGCAGGACTTGAGCCAAGAGGAGAAGAAACAGGTCCTAGAATTAGGACACCTTTGGTCACAACGAATGCAAAATTCAGGAATACAAGATTGGGAGGTGCTTGTCGCCTTGCAGGAATTGGAACAAGGAAAATTGGACGCAAATCGGAAAAAGATTCTCCGTGAAAAGTTGTATCCACTTTCCAAAAATTACAAGGTGTTAGATCCAAGTCAATTTGGGAATTCAGCCTTGAAAAAGGCTTATTTAAAGCAAAACAGATGACAATTGAATTTCTCCCATTGGTTGATCTTTTTTGGGCTTGGATCTTTCTGATTCTGGTTGCTTTGGCTGGATTCGGATATTCCTTTCTTTATGCCAATCATGGAGTTTCTAAAGCTAGAATCCTGACTAAATCGCTCTTGTTTTTCGGTTTTTGGATTTTTTTAGCTCTTGTTATTCTTAATCCTCAATTTGAGTCGGAAGGTAAAATTGAACCTTTAATCGTCTATCAGCAAGGCTTAAGCCAGGAGGAAATTTCCTTTTGGAAAGATAGTTTAAAGGTCAAGCAAGCGGTTGAAATTTCAGATTATCAGGATGGGTCCTCGAAGGTGATTTTACTCGGAGAAGATTTTTCTGCTGAGCAATTGTATCCTTTTCAAGCCAAAGAAATTCAGTGGGTTACTCCTCGAAAACATGGGTTGGTCGATCAGATTTCCTGGAAAGGTGCTGTGAGAAAAGGAGAGAATCAGCGGATCTATTTTTCCATTTATTCCTCCCAACCTTCCTCTTGGTTGAAAGTTTTGATTCCCAACACGGATTCCGTTGAATTATCTCCAGGTTGGAATCAGGGAATGTTGGAATTTCAATCGAATGGATTAGGAAGAGCTGAGGTTCCTTTTACACTTGGAAATGATACCTTGGGCCTGATTCGATATTTTATTGAGCCTGCATTACCCAAAAAGTATCTGATTCAAATGGGCTTTCCCAGCGCAGAAACAAGGACTTTTGTCAATTGGCTTCGAGAAAAGGGTGAGACAGTAAGTGAGGAAGTTCAACTTTCAAAAGAGACGGTGATCGCTTCAAATGCGGAAAAAGATTCCGTTCAGGTTTTGATTATTGATCCTGCCCAATTGAATAAGAGGAATATTCAGGATTGGGTGAAAGATGGAAAGGGCAACCTTCTCATTTTTCAAGTGGATGATACTCAAGAGGTAGACAATCTAGTTAATCGGATATTTCAAACTGAATTTGAAGTGGAGCAGGCTTCGGAGGAATTGAATCTTGGACTGCGTGCTTTGCCTTACCGCTGGAAATCAAAGTCAAACCAAAGCTCTTTGATTGAGGACCGTATTGCTGTCCAGCAATTAGGGAATTCCCAAATTGGAATTAGTCTTTTGGAATCGAGCTATTCCTTGATTTTTCAAGGAAATAATTCGGTATATGAACGTATTTGGGGTGAAGTATTGGGAGCGATGGAGCCTGACGAATCAAGCGCTATTCGATTTGCTGCTCCGGTTTTTGAAGGATTTTCGAGTGAATTTGAAATAGTTCAAAGTGATTCTGTCCCTGAAATTTGGCTAGCTGATTTGGATACAATTTCGTTATCTAAGGATCTGATTAACCCTCTTTTATCAAAAGGAATTTATGCTCCATCTCGTGAAGGCTGGATTGATTGTGGTGCCAATTTTTCGATCTATAGTTATGGTAATCATGAGTTTCCAACCGCCCAAACTGCTAAACGCTTTAGTGAATTCTCTTCTATAAACCAAAAAAGCGAAACTGAACTGGGTCGTCCAATTTCGCCTTGGGTGGGATTGTTGGGAATGATGATCTTTTTAGCAGGAATCTGGTTGGAGCCAAAAGTTTCTTTTTAAACCATTTTTTCTACCATACCCAAGTGCCAGTTGCTCCAGGATTTAGCGTTGCTGTAATTCTAGTTTCCTTGTCTTGAATGGCAAACTGAATGGGAGATTCAGAATGATTTAAGGCGATCAATACTTTTTTGCCGTCAGGACGGATATAGGCCACATTTGCCAAACCAGGTAGTTCATTGGAATCTACTCTGGTAGATCCTGCATCCACAAACTTGCTGGCATGAGCGATGACATAATAGGCTGGATTTCTCACGACGATATTCTTTTCGATGGTAATTGCTCCCAAACATCGGTCACATCCTCCTCGGTCGGTATGTGGAGTTAGTTCAGGATTAGAACTTAAATTCCACTCCAATACAGTTTTTGCCCAATTCCTTGGTGCACCAATCACTAGATTTTTGACATGCCAAGGTATATCTCCTTCCAAACTGCCCGGAGCACCTACCCACTGTTCGGTGAAATAAATGTTTTTGTCCGGGAATGCTTGGTGAACTTCCGTTAGGGCCTCGATTTGTCCTCCATAGAGATGAAAGGCCGAACCGTTGATGTATGGATTGGCGATTGAATCTGAAAGGACCTGAATGGGATAATCAGGTCGGTCAGCATTGTGATCGTAGACGATAATTTTGGTTAGGATTCCTGCCGCTTGAAAAGCAGGACCTAAATGCTGCCCGATAAATCTAGCCTGTTGTTCAGGAAGCATGAGCAAAGAAGGATTATTGCCCGGATGCAATGGTTCATTTTGAATAGTCAACGCATCGATAGCTATTCCATTTTTAGCCATTTCCTGAATGTATCTCACCAAATAGTTCGCATAAACTGCTTCAAATTCAGGTAAAAGCGAACCTCCTCTCGTATCCTTATTATCTTTCATCCATTTCGGAGGAGACCATGGAGAAGCCATGATTTTGAGCTCGGGATTGATACTTAAAATCTGTTTCAATACTGGAATGACATCTAGGGTGTCGTAACTCAAACTGAAATTTTCCAATTCAGGATCAGTGGCGAGTGAATCAGCCAAGTCGTTGTAAGAAAATGGGAACTCATTTAAGTCGGAGGCAGCTACGGCTAACCTCAGGTAATTGACACGAATATCCTGTTCCCCTGAGCCAAATAATTCCTGAAGGATCGAAGTTCGAGCCGAATCACTCATCGATAGAAGGTGCTTAGCAGATCCTTGACTGAGTGTAAATCCGAATCCATCCATGGCTTGATAGGTGGTTTCCGAATCAATTCGAATTTCTGGGATTGAATCTTCGGAAATATGATCTTGTTGGACTTTTTGGAATAAAATCCCTGATTTGGGATCAGTAAGCCAATATTCTTGTGTGGGCTCAATTGGCTTTTGACAGCCGAAAAAGGTCGCTACACAAGCCGCTAGTAGGAATTGTGATTTTGTCATGGTCAAGGATGAATGATCCATAAGGGGTGTTCTGGGATCAAATTTTGTGAATTGGATTAAGAATCCAAGCAGAAGGAAACTTAAAATCTTTGGTGCTTAATTCCAGCCTTTTTCTAGTTTGGAAAGGATTTCTTCGGGAAAAATCAACTTAGCAATCGGATCATTCGCACGATATTCCCCGAAATACCATTGATTCTCATCCTTCTTTGAATTGGCTATGAGGGTATTTTTCACCTGAATGCTAAATTCCAATGCCTCTCGATCAAATTGAATTTCCTGGCCTGAGTAAGCAATAGAAAATCCATCCATGATTTGTTGGATTTCTTTTTCGGTTTGGTAAAGATCAGGATTGAGTTGAATCAAAAGTCGCATGCGATAATCAACGGGGACATAGGAGGTGTCGCTCAGGATAAATTCCTTTTTGATATGAAGGATTTCCATATCCTGAAAATCCATTTTCATTCCTGCATCGGATTCCATTTGTCCATACAATTGGATCAGCATGTCTTTGCTGACAAATGAAAAAATCTTTGGATTCGCCAATTCGACAATAGTAGTCCAATCTTTGGTTTGTGTCGCTTCAAAGTATTTTTCCAATTGATTCGTGATCACTTGTTCGTTTTGAGCAAACGTGAATTGCACCAGAACTAAGGAAAAAATCAAGGAGAGCGTGTATTTCATGACAAAATGATTGAACTCATGGAAAAAAGGAATTGAATTTTAGTTTCTGAACTTTTTTTGAATCTAAGCCAATTTTCTTCAATCCTTTGAAAATTCAAACGTTAAAGATGCATCACTTAAGTTGGCCGAACTCAGACCGATTTTGTAGGTATAAAATCCATCTCGAAGTGGGGTTTCACCGACATAATCATTAGGAACTAGCTGGAGTGGTTTACCATTTATCCGGAGAAAAACGGAGCTATATCGAAAAGCAGTCTCAAATTGCTGATAGTCCGAATTCTCTCTAGGAAGGATAGTTCCGAAGAAACCTTCCCGATTTCCAGTGATGATGGTGACTTGATCAAATGTGACATCCGAATTGTTTCGAACTCGAATAAATACTCCACTATCCTCACCATCTACAGCATCACATGCCGCAAATCCGAGAATCAAGATGAATGAAAGGAGTAAACGTTTAATCATGTATAAAATTTAGGAGAAAAATCTCGAACAAAACAAAAATCCCCCTGCAATTTGCAGAGGGATGTAGGTACTTAATTTGCTTTAGGTCGGAAATATCGAATTGGAGGAGCTGGTTCAGGTTTAAGTTGTACTCCTTCGGTGGCCATTCGGTCCAGTGCTTCTTTGACTGCACGTTCCAATTGTGGGTCTCGGCCTTCGATAACATCTTTCGGTGTTTGTTCCACCGCAATATCAGGGGAGATCCCTACGCCTTCTACTGCCCATTCTCCATTGATATCAAAGAATCCGCCTCTTGGAGCTACCATTCGTCCACCGTCCACAAAAGGAGGAGTATCCCAAGTTCCCACGAGTCCTCCCCAAGTTTTGGTGCCGATAAGTGGTCCAATCTTCATTTTATGGAAAAGATAGGGGAGAAGGTCTCCTCCGGATCCGGCTCGCTCATTAATAAGCATGACTTTTGGTCCCCAAATCCCAGACATCGGGGTGGTAAATGGCTTGTGATCATTGGCTCTAGAGTTAAAATAACCATGAAGTTCTCTCGCCATAATATCTACCATGTAGTCGGCGGCAGAGCCTCCTCCGTTGTTTCGCTCATCAATGATGGCTCCCTTTTTATCTTGCTGCGCAAAATAGTAGCGATTGAAATACGTATATCCAGGTTGACCGGTATTTGGAATGTAAACATAGGCAAGTTGCCCCTTGGAAAGTTCATCAACCTTTCTTCGGTTTCCTTCTACCCAATCCATCATTCGGAGTTGATTTTCGCTAGCAACTGGGACTACTTGAATTACTCGAGCACCTTCAAGTCCTGGCTTAGTATTAAGATGGATTTTGGTCGGCTGATTAGCTAAACCTTCGAAATACGTGTACAAGTTAGAATTGGCTGAAATCGCTTTTCCATTTACGCCAACGATATATTCTCCAACTTTAGCTTGAGCACCAGGCTGAGCTAAAGGAGCTTTTAGCGTCGGATTCCAACTCTCCCCATTGTATATTTTTTTAATTCTATAGTGTCCATTTACTACCTCGTAATCAGCGCCAAGTAAACCGATGGATACGGTTTTGACGTCAGGAAAATCACCTCCTCGCGTATAACTATGTCCCACGGCCACTTCGCCTCCTAGAATATCGATGATGTAATTCATGTCGCTTCGATGTCTTACATGGTCTACCCAAGGCTTATACCAAGTATAGATTTCGTTCCAAGGTGCTCCATGGACATTGTCTACGTACAGAAAATCTCGCTGATATCTCCAGCCTTCACGATAAATCTGCTGCCATTCCTCCCGAGGATTGACTTTGACTTTCATGGATGAAATAGCTTTTATCGCCCCATCTCCCGCTTTTTTATTAGATCCGCTGGTTTCGGTGATTCCCCAGGTACCATTGCTTTGGTACAACATGGATTTTCGATCTTTCGAAATCACAACCTGATTTACTCTTGACATAAAGTCCTCAGATTTCCGTTTCTTCAGATCATATTTTTTGAGTGCAGTACCTTCATTTGGGATTTCTTCCATGTAAAAAATCATCCCCTCCGGACCGGCTGCCAGACCGGAATAGTTTCTTGAAGGGATATCAATTGCGATAATTCTATTTTGAATCCCCTCTGCATCAATTTTTACTGATCCTGCCCCCTCTGTTTTTTTCTCCTCTTTTGGAAGATTTTCTTCGTCACTAAGTGGAAGAAGGGGGGAGGCATCGTTAGTATTCAATATTGCTAAATAGAGACTTCGTGTAATCGGTCGGTCGTAGCTACTCATATCTAGCCAACCGGTGTTCAAACCAAAGTCTGTACTCGCCAAGAAATACAGGTACTTGCCACTTTCATCCCAAACTGGAGAAATAGCATCGGCGAGTTGATTGCTGATTTGGATTTTTTGATTGGCCTCTACGTTAAGGACAAAAATGGATTTAAACTGATTGTCCATGAGTCTGGAGTAAGCTATCCACTTTCCATCCGGAGACCATACCGGATTCATACTTCGGTTGGGATGTGCAAATCGGTCCGTTTCTACAATTTTACCTTGGCCGGAAGTCACATTTACCACCCAAATGTTGTAATCCGTGTCAGTAAAGGCAATGTGGGTGCCATTGGGTGACCATTCCGGCTTAAAGAAAAAGCTTGGGTCTGGCAGCGAAATAGTCTTTTGAACACTTCCATCTTGGTCAGCAATGATCAGCTCATATTCTCCACTTTTGTCCGAGAAATAGGCGATTTGCTTTCCGTCTGGTGACCAAACTGGTGCGCGTTCTGCAGATTTGGAAGAGTTGCTTAGATTTCTACCCGCGCCATTTTCTTTTGGAAAGCTCAAGATTTCACCTCGATACTCAAAGATAGCCCGCTGTCCGGTTGGGGAAAGTTGAGGATTGCTCAGATCATTTCCGCGTACGTCCACCCATCGCTCTCTTGCCCAATGAAAGTCACCTTGAACCTCAATGCTAAGTTTGCTGAGCGTTCCCGTACTTGGGTTATATAAGTGAAGGTAGCCACCTTGCTCCAAGATGATTTCCTCTCCATTGGAGTCTATGCTTTTGATATCAAAATCCTTCAGGAAAGTTTCCTGCTTGTCTTTTCCGGTAGCAGGATCGTAGGACCAAAGATTAGCTAGGTAATCTCGTTCGGAAATGTAAAACACTTTATTTCCCAACCAAACAGGATCCGTATGCCGCTCATTATCGGGTTGCGGAGTCATTTGAAGGGAATAATCCTTCAAGTCTACTATCCAAATCGGTTTGGCTTGTCCACCTCTATGGTTTCTCCACTCTGGATCCCAAAATGAAATTTGCTGGTAAGCGATATGTTTTCCGTCAGGAGAAATTTCCCCATTGACAGCACGTGGAATTGCCATGGGTGAGGGCATCCCTCCGTTTTTCGAGATTTGAAAGAATTTTGACTCTTGCGTATTATGACCTTCTCTACCGGAGGTGAATGTGATGTAATTTCCATCGGGTGACCATCCAGTAACCAAATCTGCTCCTGGATGCCAAGTAAGGCGTTGAGGTTCACCTCCCGAAGCTGGAATCAAGTAGACATCCACATTTCCATCGTATTCTCCGGTAAATGCGATAAACTTTCCGTCAGGAGAAAAATGTGGTAACGTTTCTTCACCTTCATTGGAGGTGAGCCGAATCGCTTGGCCTCCTGCTTTGGAAACTTTCCAAAGGTCATTGGCATACACAAAGACGATTTCAGTCTGGCTTAGGGTAGGTTGGCGGAGGAGTTGGGTGCCTTGACCAAAGGCTGAAATACCCATCCCCGAAGCCAAAATCAGCGTGAGGAGTTTGTTCATAAGCAAAAGAAATTTGGGTTTAGCGAAAGTTAATCGAAACCAAAACAGATCACTAACCGATGGTCAAAAACAAATTAAGCTATTGTCTATGCTCGTCCCCGTTTAAAAATTTTAGGACAGGGACAATTTCATAATTTGGATTTGCCGGTAATCCGGGATCATCTGTTCGAAACCTAAGGTATAGGTCAGTACTTTTTGGAATCCAAGTTTTTGGTAAAAACGCATCGCTTGTGCTTGACACTCCATGGCTTCAAGCCAAATGGATTCGAGCTGGTTTTCCTTAGCTATTAAGATGCAATGATCTATGAGTAGTTTTCCGATACCAGTTCCGTGGGCATTAGGATGGAGGTAAAGCCTGTGAAGTTTCATGGAATTTGGGATTTCTACTTCCCTTGGAGAAAATGGGAAATCATACTTCAAAATTCCGAGTTTTTCATCTTTCCACTCCACAAAAAAGTAATGAGAGCGACTTCGCGAAAGCTCTTTGAGTACAGTTTCAGGTCGATAAATCAGATCCACATACCAATCCCCTTCATCATGCCAGATATAGCGATAACTCGCTCGGTAGACTTCATTCATCAGATCAAAAAGTTGAGGCTGATCTTCTGGTTTTATTCGGATTAGGCTAAGTTGATCGGAGAGAGAAATGGCAGGATTCATGCTCGAAAAATAAGGAAAAGTAACCGATCCAAGGTCTTTGGTTTGGTTCAATAATTAGGATTAGAAATTTTTTAAAAAGGGTCCAAAAAGAAAAAACCACAGACTTTTGGTCTGTGGTTTTAGGTGTTTATTTTGAATTTTTACTTTCTAGCTAAAGCTCTTTTTGCAGCCTTTACGATGTTTTCGGCATTCAGACCGTACTTTTCCAGCAATTGGGTTGGCGTACCTGATTCACCGAAGCTATCATTTACCCCCACATATTCGAGAGGAGCTGGATTGTGTCTAATTAAGGTTTGTGCGATACTGTCTCCAAGGCCACCGTTGATTTGGTGCTCTTCAGCGGATACCGCGCAACCTGTCTTTTTCACGGATTCCAAAATAGCTTCTTCATCCAATGGTTTGATGGTGTGGATGTTGATCACTTCAGCATAAATGCCTTCTTCCCGAAGCATAGCCTCAGCCACTACAGCTTCCCAAACCAAATGACCTGTAGCAAAAATGGTCACATCCTTGCCATCGATCATTTTCCAAGCTTTTCCAATTTCAAATTTCTGATCTGCAGGAGTGAAGATTGGCCAGCTTGGTCGTCCAAATCTGAGGTAAACCGGACCTTCGTATTCTGCGATGGCCAAGGTTGCTGCCTTGGTTTGATTGTAGTCACATGGGTTGATCACGGTCATATTTGGAAGCATTTTCATCATGCCGAGGTCTTCCAATATTTGATGCGTGGCACCATCTTCTCCAAGCGTCAAACCTGCGTGAGAAGCACAGATTTTCACGTTTTTGTCTGAATAGGCAACGGATTGACGGATTTGGTCATAGACGCGACCAGTCGCAAAATTGGCGAAAGTACCTGCGAATGGAATTTTTCCATTTAAAGTCATCCCTGCAGCAAGGCCAATCATATTAGCTTCCGCGATTCCAGTTTGGAAAAAACGCTCGGGGAATTCTTTTTGAAAATCTCCCATTTTCAAGGATCCGATTAGATCCGCGCAAAGTCCGACTACGTTTGGATTTTTTCTTCCTGCTTCCAGGAAACCGTCACCGAATCCGGAGCGGGTATCTTTTTTTTCTGTATAGGTAAATTTTAAGTCTAAGCTCATCTTCGTGTCTTTTGGGATAAGGGAATCAATAATCGCCGAGAGTTTCTTCCAATTGGCCCAATGCCTTCGCCAATTGCTCGTCGTTTGGAGGGGAACCATGCCACTTGTGTGTGCCAACCATGAAATCCACCCCATAGCCCATCTCGGTATAAAGTAAATTCATTACTGGTTTTCCTTTTCCGGCAAGTGATTTTGCAAGCTCCAAGCCTTCAATGACCGATTTCATGTCGTTTCCATTTTTGGTTTCGATCACTTCCCAACCAAAGGCTTCCCACTTAGCTTTCAAATTTTTCAAGTCCATAACCTTTGAGGTAGGACCGTCAATTTGCTGACCGTTGTAATCTACCGTGGCAATCAAATTGTCCACTCCATAGTGCGCAGCATACATCGCAGCTTCCCAAACTTGACCTTCTTGAAGTTCACCGTCACCCATGAGGATGTAAACCAAACGATCGTCTCCGTTTAGTTTTTTAGCTTGTGCAGCTCCTAAGGCAACAGAAAGTCCCTGGCCCAAAGAACCAGAAGCCACTCGGATACCTGGCAAATGCTCATGGGTAGCAGGGTGACCCTGAAGTCTTGAATTCAATTTTCGGAAGGTTTTCAGTTCCTCTACTGGGAAATATCCGCTTCGAGCTAGGACAGAATACCAACCTGCAGAAAGGTGACCATTGGAAAGGAAGAATAGATCTTCACCAGCGCCATCCATTTTGAAATCTGGATTGTGATGGAGTTGATCAAAATATAAAGCGACGAAAAATTCGGCGCAGCCAAGTGGTGCTCCGGGGTGGCCGGATTGAACGGCGTGAACCATTCTCAGCACATCTCGGCGTAGCTGTGTGCAGACTTTTTGGAGTTGTTCAATTGATTGTTTTTCCATTAGCTAGGTTTATTTGAGTATTTGAGCAGTGTGGTTTTTGGTGTCGACTTTTTCGATCACCTCGGCAATTTTCCCCTGCTCATCGATCACGAAAGTGGTCCGGGCTGTACCCATGTATTTTCGTCCATACATGGATTTCTCGACCCAAGTGCCATAGGCTTCGTGCACTTTTAAGTCCGTATCGGCAATCAGTGGGAAGGGGAGGTTTTGCTTTTCAATAAATTTTTTGTGCGATTTTTCATCGTCAGAACTGATCCCTAAGACGACGTAACCAGCCTTGAGCAAGGCATCGTAGTTGTCTCTTAAGTTACAGGCCTGAGCAGTACATCCAGGAGTTGCGTCTTTTGGGTAAAAGTAGAGGACCACCTTTTTTCCACTGTAATCGGAAAGTTTGATCGTTTCTCCTGTTTCAATTTTTGCTTCGAAATTTGGGGCCATTTGGCCAACTTCTAGTGACATAATGTATTGGTTTGAATGGAACAATTATGAAATGGTCGTTCGGTATTCAGCAACGTTTCCTGCCATATCCGTGACCTTCAATAAAACCGCTCCTTTCAACGGTTGTTTAGCTTTTGTTTCAGACCAAATGACGGCCTGTTTGTGTTCGTATCTCAATAGTACCCATTTTCCATCCACCCAAGCTTCAAAACTACGGATTCCCGAAAGGTTATCTTTGATCGTAAATCTCATCCCTTGGGCGTTAACTCTGATGGGAGTAATGGTTGGCTTGACATTGTCTTCTGCCAAAACAAAACTACCAAAATTTCTGGTTTTGAATCGGATTTGACCATTTTCCCAAGTACCTCCTACAAATGATCTTGCTCCATTTGCGGCGCGCTGATAGACATGGGTTTTGGTTTGGTCACCCGTAAATCCAGAAACATTCCAAAGCACTTCGATTGGATTCCAGAGGTATTCGGTAGTTTCTTGAAGTTTCAATACTGGAGCTGAAGCAGTTCCCGAATTAGAAACTCTGAGGTATAAATCTTCTAATAGACTGTTTGCTTCCGTTTTAATCGTCAGCTTTTCAGTGGCATGGAGATGTTCTTTTCCCACTGGAAAATGTCCGATAAGATCCGGGTAATAGATTTCGGTACAAAGGTCGATTTTGCTCGGGATTCCAAAACGTAAATCCCAAAGGTAAGTCCGACTCTGGCTGTCCTGATAGGCTGGCATAATTTCATAAGCCTGTGACCCAATAAAGAATTGTGCTAGTCCCCCTTTATCTCCTTGCTTCACCTTAATTTTCATGATGCCTTTGTAATAAGTCACCTGTGGAGAAACAGGACCTGCGCCATCGGTAATGGTGGAATCTAAATCCACACCGGTCAAAGTGAGATTGACAAGTCTGGCATTATTGTAGGCATCAGTCAGCCGGAGCTGTATGTTTTTCTTTTGACCGGATTCGACTTGGAAGGCACCAGTTCCTGGAGTATTTGGAGTGAAAAAGTCAAACTTTAAATCAGGTTGATGGTACAGTCGTGTGAATCGGTTTTGATGGGTATGAAGTAGAAAATGCCTTGTAAAATTAAAATCTACTCGATTTACGACCAGGCTGAAAAGAGGTCCATTTTCATCGGAAACCTCAAATTTTGGAAAACCATTTTGATTTTCGGCGCCATCCAATTTGTCATAGCTCTGGATTTCTAGCCCTACTTTTCCACTCACTCGAATCGTTTCAGGAATTCGATAACTCGAACCACTTAGCACAGGGGTAAGTTCGATTCGTTGGAATTTCCCATTAACACGGCTGTCCAGTTCCAAAGGAACGATGGCTATTTTCTGAGGAGTAGGAGGGATATTGTCCAAAATCTCGGGAAACCCAGCTTTGAGCGGATCCATGGCACGATCCAAACTATCCCGTATTTCAAAGTGCAAATGTGGTCCACCTGAGCTTCCGGTGTTTCCTCCATATGCGATTAGTTCTCCTTTTTTGACAGGAAGTTCACCCACCCCAGGCATTACTTCAAGTTCATTTTGTTCGGCTTCATACATTTTTTGGATCATCCAGTCATGTAGCCTTGGGACGAAATTTCTCAAATGACCATACAAAGTGATATTGCCATTGGGATGCTTGAGGTAAATCACATTTCCATAGCCAAATGAGGAGATTTTGATTCGATGAACCCATCCGTCGGCAGCGGCGTAGATGGGCTCGCCCTCTACTCCGCCAAACTTGTAATCCAAGCCTGTGTGAAAATGGTTAGGACGTAATTCGGAGAAGTTTCCAGATAGGTAATTTCTTCCCCCTGGCTTGACAGGAGATCGGAAATAGCCTTTTTCGATTTCTTGTGCAGAAATCTCCGAGAAAAGTAAAAGACCAAAAAGAAATAGAAGAATGGAAAGCTTATTTGACTTCAAAATCGAGCATTTTTTCATTTCCAATGTATCCCACTAAATGATCGCCAATTTTCACAGGACCGACTCCGGCTGGTGTTCCGGTATAGATCAAATCTCCTTTTTTCAGGGTGAAAAATTGGGAAACGTAGGCGATGATCGTGGCGAAGTCAAAGAGCATCAGGCTGGTGTTTCCTTTTTGCTTGAGTTCTCCGTTGATTTCTAAGTGAAAGTCGATGTCTTTGAGGTCAGAAAAAGCTGAAACCGACTTGAAATCTCCAATCGGTGCCGAACCGTTGAACGCTTTGGCAATTTCCCATGGAAGACCTTTTGCCTTGCATTGATCTTGTAGATCGCGTGCAGTAAAGTCGATTCCGAGGCCGATTTCCTCAAAATACCGATGTGCAAATTGAGGCTGGATGTATTTGCCTTCCTTAGAAACTTTGAGAACTAGTTCGACTTCGTGATGAATATTTTCGGAAAAATCGGGATAAAAGAATGGCGCTCCACCTTTCAACAAAGCGGTATCCGGTTTAAGAAATACGACTGGTTTTCCAGGCTTTTCATTTTTGAGTTCTTCGATATGGGCCGCATAATTTCGACCGATGCAGATGATTTTCATAGGATTTTGGCGCTTTTCTGGGCTGTAAAATCTGATTCGATTTCCAGTCGTGAAAATAAGGATATCCTTTACAAAAAGAGGTCAAAAAGGATGTATAAAAGAGATTTTTACTCGGATTTTTGGAATTGGACAAGGAGATTCTCCTGGGCATCAAATAATTCCAATAATCCATCAGGCCTTACTTTATATTCTGTCGCTTGAGGTAATAGTGATAAAGGACTTGGGCCAGTTGGTTGAGGGTCCCAAGGGGCAGGCTTGCCGCAAGAAAATAATCCTGAAATCGGGTTTGTAAACAGTTGGATCTTCTTTTCACCAACCTCTCCGAGTGAACTTTCGATCAAAAAACAGCTGGGCATGCTTGAAATTCTGGAATACTTGGAAATATTCAACTCAAAAGACCCAAGAACTTGAGTAGGAATACTCATCCATTTTCCATGCAGTCTGTAAGTGTAATCTTTTTGTTTTTGGAGGATGGATTTCAATACAAAGGTTCTACCCTGATTTTTGTTTTTATCCTGTACCTCCAATTGGTAAAAGTACCCTTCTTCAAAATCAAACCCTTTAATCTCAAAATCTTGCTCCATCCTTATCCAGGATTTTGGCAAATAGTTTAACTCTTGTGAATCAGAAATAAGGAAGAAAACCCCTTCTTCCACACTACTGGATATAGGTCCGTTTAGCTTGTACGGATAAATCCAAATTACTTTTTCTGGTCCCTCTATAAGAATACAGGAGTTGAACTGTAGAACTGAAATAATCAAAAGGAGCAGTTTTCTCATCTCAGTGTTTTTTCACCCAGATAGTTTCTTCTCCTGGCTTATCTGTGTAAAAAGTAAGGGTGTTACCCTCCCGTTTAAACTTGTTTCCAAGGCCGGGAAAAGGACTGATGGGTGTTTTGTCAATGCATGCCATTGCAGTAGTCATCATACCCCCAAAGGATTGGATCTGGTCAGGTCCAACTTTTCTGATTTCTAAGGAAATTGAATTGCATCCATCTGTCGAATTGGCGGTTCTTTTGATCGGTGGAGTAAGATAGACCGTCTGTCCATCAGGGAAATTGGCATTTGGTAAACTTTCCCCTAAATGGGATTTGACTTCCCATGTTCCCTCCAACAACTCATAGTAGTCTTTTTCCTCTGCTAAGATTTCGATGAGTTTTCGAACCGGCTCTTCCTGATTCGTTTGAGTGATTTTCAAAACTTTGATTTGCTGAACCGTGTAAGGCTTTAAGGTGAATCCTTCAATTTCTGCAGGGATTCTTTCCAATGCCGAAAAGTCAAATTCTGGTTCTGCGGTTCTTGAAATTCCCAAACAAAGGTTCGAGTTAGGAAGGTTAAGATTGCATACCATTGGATAGCTATGAATCCAAAAAATCTCCTCTTCACCAGCAGGCTTTTCATTTTCTCCACAAGAAATCATGGAACAGAAAATTATTGCGCTAAACAAAAAGTGTAAAGTTCTTTTCATCGCTCAAGAAGTTTGAATCTAAATTTAAATTTTTCCCTCCAAAATCGGATTTACTGAAAATGCAAAATCCGAGAAAAATTCTCGGATTTTTAATCAAAATGCGCTGGGTTCTTCTAGATGCGTTTTTATCAAAATTGAATTTCTTTTACCGCTTTTACCAACTCATTTGTCCATTTCTCATACACTAGTCCAGAAGGGTGCAGTCTGTCTGAGGCCATCATTTCGGGCTGACCACCTATGATTCGGTATTCCTCAGTGATATCTATGAAAGTGACCTGGTGCTTGGCACAAATTGCCTTTTTAGCTGCATTGTAGGCATCGATTTCAGCGCCTACTTTCTTTTGATCGGTATTCCTTGCCTTTGCAAATCCCGTAACCGCCCAATCTGGAATCGAAAGAACTATGACTCGATCATTTTTTCCTCTGGCAAAACCTATGGCTCGATTAAGCATCGCCTCAAAATCCTTTTCATATTCTTCTACCGGTCTCCCTCGGTATTGATTATTAACACCAATCAGCAGTGTTACCAAATCATATCCTTTTTCGGAAGGTTGTCGGGCATTGATACCTGCATCCAATTCATCTACTGTCCAGCCTGTTTTTGCAATAATTGTCGCAGGGTAGAAAAATAGGTTTCCGCTCGTATTCATTTTGTCTACCAGCTGATTGGGGTACCGGTCTTTTTCTTCTACACCTTCTCCTATTGTATAACTGTCTCCAAGGGCTAGATAATTGATGGTTTTGAGTTCCATGGGTTCTTCAGGATTACATAGAGTTACTAAAAACAGGGAAGAGATAAATGAAATCAGGGAAATGGACATGGCTGAATTGAAAGCTTGATTTTAGTAGAAGATCTAATTTGAGAAACAATTGTTTGGCAATCCCACTGGTTTCTTTTTGGCTTTATTTAAATATTGATTCGAGTAAAGTGAATGTTCCCTCATTAGCATTCATTCTCACTTTTGCTCCAACTGGAACGATAAACTGACGAGGAATATGGCCAATCATTGCGCCTGTGTAAGCGGGGATTTGGAGCGGAAGGATGTATTGATCCATGATTTGATCGACTGAAAGACTTCCATAACCACCTCCAGGTTTACAATCATTGCATTGTCCGAAAATAAATCCTTTGATCTTTCCTAAGGTGCCGTTAAGTTGAAGTGTACTCATCATGCGGTCGATTCGATAAGGATCTTCTCCAATATCCTCAATAAACAAAATCGCATCTTGGAAATCTGGATAATAAGGTGTTCCCGATAATGCGGATAGCACAGTCAAGTTTCCTCCTAGGATTTTTCCCTCAGCAATCCCTGGAGTCAAAGTTTGGATTCGATTGGCTTTTAGCACCAATTCATCTCCCTTTCCTCCTTCATTTTTAAAAGTCGGTAATTCCTTTTTGAAGAAGATTTGTTCAAACTGTCGGACATTAAAACTATTCCAGCTTCCTGATCCATTCGGGCCGTGGAAACTAATCAAGCCAGTTTGACTTTGAAGTGCACAATGCAAAGCAGTAATGTCTGAATAACCCATCAAGGGCTTTGGATTGGCTTTAATTAATTCATAATCTATCAGCGGAAGAATTCTGGAAGCTCCAGATCCACCGCGAATGCAGATGATCGCTTTGACCTCTTGATCTCCAAACATTTGATTCAGATCTGCTGCGCGCTCTTCATCAGTTCCAGCCAAATGTCCAAAACGATTGGTTAAATTTTTTCCAAGCTTCACTTTAAATCCAAGGGCTTCCATAGCTTCACGTGCGTAAGTAAATTCCATTCGATCGGTGGTTGCAGCTGAAGGGGAAATGATTCCGATGGTGTCTCCTTTTTGGATGCTTTTTGGCAATAGAGATGTAGCAAATGGAGCGATAGGGAAATCGAATCCCATGAAAGAGGCAGAGGTGGCTGCTAGCCCAAGTGATTTTAGAAATGTTCGTTTGTTCATTTCGGTTGAATTTGACGTCAAATTACTCGCTTTTTCTAAATCCTACTAAAAGAAAAACCCTGTAAAAAACAGGGTTTCCATTCATTGTTCCAGATCATCGAGCATTTTTTCTAATTGCTTGATCATGGGTCGGGATTCTAATTCAAATTTCTTGATCTTCTTCTTCAAGGTAAACCACATGAGAACAGCAATAAAAATGGTAGCTCCTGCATGTGAGGCAAATCTTACCTGAAATGATAATGGGCTCAAAACAGCCAAATACCCCAAATTGATAGCGATTGCCAGAATAATTCCATAAGTAATCATGTGCTTCTTGATGATTTGACCCCGCAGATTGAGTTTTCTAAGTTGATCTTCCAGATAGTTTCGCTGATTGTAAAGTTCGGCGTTTTCCACTTGTCGTAAGACGGATCTGCTGTTTAGCCAAATTACCCAAGCCATTGCTCCTCCAATGAGGAGCAGGGTTAGAGTCCCCAAGAGACTGCCCTTGAGAGGAAGGACAAAAACTAAGATTAGGACGGTAATAGGAGTGCAAACAAGACCTACTACCCATTCTATTTTCTGCCTTTTTTCGATGGCTTTCATTTGTCCAATCAACTTATTCAAATCAAAGTCGCTCGCCTTTTGGCTTTGCCAAAGTTGTTGTATATCGTTGAAATTACTTTCCATTTTGACTTGGATTGAGTTTTTGTGAAAGATGGGTTTTGATCCGGTTTACTTTTACTGCGACGTAGTTTTCAGAAATGCCACTAATCTCAGCAATGGTTTTGTAGGCTGTACCTTCAAGTAATAGCGTGGCGATAATTCTGTCCAATTCATTCAGTTCCGTTATTGCTTGATAAAGTCGCTGAAGCTGGATTTCTTGTTCGGGCTTTCCGGAATCAGGTTCAGCCAAATCAAGATTTTCAGGAAATTCTACCTTTTGATCTTCCCTTTTTTTCTGTTGAGTCGCAAATGTGATTGCTGTGTTATACGCAATCCTATATACCCATGTACTGATTTCGCTTTGGCCCTTAAAGCTGTCTAAGTGTCTCCAGATTTTGATGAGGATCTCTTGAAAAAGATCCTTGGATTGATCCTTGTCACTCACGAAACCTAAGCAGAGTCGGTAGATTTTGTCCTTATGGGATTTGTATATGAATTCAAAATCAAGTTCTCGTTTCGATTTCATTGAAGAAAAGCGCTTACTTTTTCCATAAACCATTCCGGATTGTCCCACATAATAAAATGGTGGGCAGTAGGAGCCATTTCAATTTGGAGGTTTTCTGCCAATCGATACTGCTCTGCAAAAGATTTTCCCACGCTTTCCAAAGTTAATCCATAGTTTTTGCCAGAAGCCCATGCCCCTAGGACTAGAATTGGAGTTTTTACCACTTCCAATTCTTTTCTAAAGTCTGTAATCATCAATTCATAAAGCGCCTGGGCTATCGTGGTTCTATCACTTTGCACAGACCATTCTACCGCAATGGGGAGTTTTTCAGAATTAATGGTCATCATCGGCATACTTGCTTGCTGCTGTGCACGAAATTGCTCTGGGCTTTGAGCAAGCATTAATTCTTTCATCTGATTTGCCATTCCTTTCATGTTTTCTGGCGTAGCTGCAGGATTGAATGCTGCCGAATAAAAGGGAAAAGAATCTACAATGATAGCCTTATGAATGCGATCAGGAATGCTTTTGGAAAGTCGAAGTGATAGAAATCCTCCCAGGCTATGTCCAATTAAAATAACTGGTTCAGATTGTTCTTCAATGTAGTCAGTCAGCAACTTTTCCATCGTCACCAAAAATCCTTCGGAAAGGTCCATTGCGGCATTCGCACCAAATCCAGGAAGGGTAAGAACATGGCATTCGTAATTTTTGGAAAGAAAGGATGCCGTTTCCTGCCATACTTCCCCAGAAGATGCCAGACCTGGGATAAGAATAATTTTCGGACCTTTTCCAGTGATATCTGCTTGGAGCTGTTGGGAATAAGCCAGCGATAAACTCCCAAAAATGAATGCAAAAAGAAGAATTAGCTTTTTCATGGTTTTGCTTTTTTCTTCTTTAGACTCAAGGTTGGTCTAAACCTTACAGAGAATCATTTTTTTTTAAAGAAAATCTCTCAGTTGAACCATCACTTTTTCCACTTCCTTTCGCACGACCGATGCGCCATAGAGGTAATTAGAATTCATAAAGGAGAATGCATAAAGTTTTCCGCTCTTTCCTCTGATCAATCCTACCAGACTGAAGTTGTTACTCATTGTTCCTGTCTTGGCAAAAATATAAGGTGTAGAAGCTTGATAGCTGTTTTTGAGTGTTCCCGTTTTTCCTCCGGTAGGAAGGAGTTCAACTAATTGATTTTCCGGAAGGATTCGGTATAGCTTTTCGACAAGAGTCCCCATGGATCTAGGCGTGAAGAGATTGTGTCGACTTAATCCACTTCCATCAACCCATTTGGGGGAGTCTGGCAGGTCGGATAGGTAGGTCTTTTTGATGAAATCAATGGCTCGCTCTGTATCTAAGGTTTGAAATAATCGATCCGAAATCATCCAAAGCATCTGCTCTGCGATGAAATTGTCACTTTCATACATCATTTCTTGAAGTAGGGGAAAAAGTGGGCTTCCTCTCCAAGACAAATGATTTTGAGGTAAAGAATCAGGACGATAAATCCACGTTTTACCGGTGATTTCAAAGGCGAGTTCTGCGGTTAAGGTTCCGGAGGTAATAAAAGGGAGGTATTTTTCCCGACCTAAATAGGTTTTTGGATTGTAAAAGAATTGATTGGAATGAAAATCCCGTTCGATCTCTTTTTGAATCGTTGAAGTGGTATTTAATTCAAACTGATTAGGAAAAAGGATTGGGCCAATGCTTCCTTTTTTTACTTCAACCAAGTTTCCATAAATCGGTAGCGAACTTCGCTCAGCGGAATAGTCGAAATAATAATCATCCCATTGCCATCCGTAGCCGAAAGCTGGTGAGACTTGGTTGGCGTCGGAATAAAGAATGATCGAGTGACTTCCAATTATTTTTTGAAAATCCGGCTGGTAAAAGTCTTTGTATTTCCAACTTGGATCACCTGATCCCCAAATTTTCAATGTGTCGCCTTGGCTGATATATCGAAGTGTTTGAGTGCTGTCTTGAAGAATTACGAGACTAGCAAATAGGGTGAAAAGTTTGGTGGTAGAGGCAGGGATAAAATTGATTTGGGAGTTTTTTTCAAAAATTACTCGCTGAGAATCCAGATCGTACAAATAAAACCCAGTGAGGTGTCCATTAAAGAAGCTTTGTTCACCGAGTGCTTTTTCCAACGATAGGTAGGCAGTTCTGCTCAGTTGTCCAAAACTTGTTTGGATCATCATTGCCCAGAAAAACAGCGAAAGAAGGTGCTTTCGGGACATCCTAGCTATTTTTTGTAACGCTATATCCCAAGGACAACCATCCTAAAATAAAGCCAACTCCTCCAATTGGAGTGATTGCTCCGAGCCAGGTAATTCCGCTTAATGAAAGAATGTAGAGTGATCCCGAAAAAATTACAATTCCTAAGGTCATGGACCATGATGCGAAATTTAATCCTTTCCAAGTAGGCTTAATCAAAGCCAAAATACCAATTCCCAATAAGGCAAGCGTGTGGTAAAAATGGTAATTCACAGCTGTCTCAAAGGTGTCCAGCCTTCCGTTTTCGATCAAGATCGGCTCTAATCCATGAGCGCCGAATGCTCCCAGTCCAACGGCCAATGCCCCAGAAATGGAAGCAATACCAAGTATCGATTTAGCTTTCATATTAATTGTAATTTCTAGCCCCGAAAATTGCAGAACCTATTCGAACCATAGTACTTCCTTCTTCTTGAGCGATTTGATAATCCCCGCTCATACCCATCGAAAGTTCCTCCAATTGGACAAAAGCAGGAAGAGCTTTTGATTTTAAACTTTCAAAAAGCTGTTTAAGTCCATTAAATTCTTTTCTGATCTGAGATTCATTTTCAGTAAAAGTAGCCATTCCCATAAGTCCTTTGATTTGGACATGAGTTAGCTGGAGAAATTCTTCTGATATCAACATTTCTTCCAGTTCGGTTTGATCAAATCCGAATTTGGTTTCCTCTTCTGCAATATGGATTTGAAGTAGAACGGGGATTACCCGGTTGATTTTCTTTCCTTGTTTGTCGATTTCTTTTAAAAGTTTGAAAGAATCTACACCATGAATCAGATGGACGAAAGGGGCGATGTATTTGACTTTGTTACTTTGAAGATGTCCTATCATATGCCAACGAGTGTCTGCGGGCATTTGCGGCTGCTTCGCCTGGATTTCTTGAACTTTATTTTCTCCAAAATCCCGGATTCCAGCAGCATATGCCTCTCGCAAGTCCTCAATGGGTTTGGTCTTGCTTACCGCGATGAGTTTGCATTCGGGATTTTTAAAGGATTTTAATACTTGAGTCAAGTTGGTTTTGATGTCCATGTGGTAAAATTGCTTAGGCTAGACGAACAAATATAGGTCAGGAGGATATACTTTTGAAGATGCAAGGATCGATTTTCGAAGGAATAGGCATGGGTTTGCTTCTATCCATGATGATAGGACCGGTTTTCTTTATGTTGATTACTACCAGCATGGAGCAGGGCTTTCGATTTGCGGCGATTTTGGCAATTGGAATTTTGGTTAGTGATTTAGTCTACGTACTTATAACTTATTATGGCATTCATTTTTTGACTCAATTTCCTGTGATTCAACAAGGTCTTGGATATGTAGGAGGACTAATTTTGATTGGGTTTGGAGTGAGTTTTTGGAGGAAAAAAGTTTCCAATCGACCCAATTCCGGGGGATTGATTCCTCAGCAGGTTAGAAAAAGGACCGCTTTTGCAAAGGGCTTTGGAGTCAATGGTGTTAATCCATTCGTGATGCTTTTTTGGATTTCCATTGCAAGTTTAGTTTCCTCTAAAAATTGGAACGGAACAGAGCGATTTGCTTATTATTTGGGCTTGATTCTTACCGTTTTTTTGATCGATCTTGGAAAAGCTTACGTGGCAGGCAGGTTGGCACATTTGATGACGGGTAAGGTCAGAACCTATTTGAATAAGGGTGTAGGGATATTGATTTGTTATTTCGGAGTAAAAATGATCTGGGATACTTTAAATCTTTGACTTTCAGTACTAAAACCAATCCCGAATTTGTAGGTTTAGTTTTTATGAATACTTCCACTTCTCTTTTCCCAAGAATCTCTCTTCTCCTTCTTTTCTTTTGCTTTTCTGTGCCCCTTATGGCGCAGGATTTTTCAGGATTGGAAGGATTCAATCAAGTTAGAATAGATTATAACCGCCAAGGCATGGTGATATTGGGGTCTTGGGCCATAGGAAATATGGTTTGGGGTGGGATAGGAGCTAGCCAAGCTACTGGTGAGATCAAAGCTTTCCATCAAATGAATCTCTATTGGAATACGGTTAATCTTGTGATTGCAGGTTTCGGATATTGGCAAGCCACAAAGGAGATTCCTTCCTCAGAGTTTTGGGAAACTGTGGAAGCCCAACAAAGCATTGAGAAGATTTTGTGGGTCAATGCCGCCTTGGATTTAGGCTATATGGCAGGAGGGCTTTATTTGAAAGAAAGAGGATTGCGAAGGGAAAACGAAATGCTGGTTGGATTTGGGAAATCGGTGATTTTGCAAGGAGCTTTTTTGATGGCCTTTGATGCGATTATGGTTGGATTTCATCAAACTCATGGGGGGCAACTTCCGGAAATTGTTCAGAGTTTGGCACTAGGACCAACGGGGTTTTCCTTAAGATTTCCTTTAAATTAAATCGCTTGAGCGATTCTGCTTCGTTGAAATCGTACCTTTGGGTATGGAAAATCTAGCACCTTGCCCAAAATGCAAATCCGAATACACCTATGCAATGGACAACCTAATGGTTTGCCCGGAGTGTGGATTTGAATGGGATCCCTCAGAAAATGAAGAAAATTTAGAATCCGGTTTAGTGGTTAAAGACGCTAATGGAAATGTCCTCGCAGACGGAGATTCAGTGGTAATTGTCAAAGATCTTCCTGTTAAGGGTGCCCCTAAGCCAATTAAAGCAGGGACTAAAGTAAAAAGTATTCGTCTGGTCGATGGCGATCACAATATTGACTGTAAAATCGATGGATTTGGCTCGATGGCTTTGAAGTCAGAGTTTGTGAGAAAAGCTTAAGTTTAAAAATCGTTTAATAGAATTTAAAAGGGTGTTATTCAAACCCTTTAAATGGAAAAATCCCAATGAATAACTTCATTGGGATTTTCATTTTGTGCTTTTTTTGAGATTAAGCTAAGAATTTATCCACTGGGGTATATGGCATATCAAATGCTTCAGCTACAGCTTTATAAACTATTTCTCCTTGAATCACATTTAGACCCGGAACAAGTTCAGCGTTTTCTTGCGCTGCTTTTTTCCATCCTTTGTCTGCGAGTTGGATTGCATAGGGAAGAGTTGCATTTGTTAATGCCAAAGTAGAAGTGTAAGGAACTGCGCCTGGCATGTTTGCTACGCAATAGTGAACTACATCATCGATAACAAAAGTTGGGTTTTCGTGAGTTGTTGGCTTACACGTTTCAATACATCCACCTTGATCTACCGCTACGTCCACCAATACTGCCCCTTTCTTCATGACTTTGAGCATATCTCTAGTAATCAAATGAGGAGCCTTGGCACCTGGAATCAAAACTGCTCCAATAATCAAGTCAGCTTGCTTGATCATTTCACGAATATTATATTCGTTAGACATCATGGTTTTGACATTTTTTGGCATGACGTCATCCAAGTATCTCATTCGCGGAAGGGAAACATCCATGATGGTGACATCGGCTCCCATTCCGGCAGCCATCCAAGCAGCTTGAGTTCCTACAATTCCACCACCTAGGATCAATACTTTGGCTGGAAGAACACCGGGAACACCACCTAAAAGAATTCCTCGTCCACCCAGTGGTTTTTCTAGGTAGTTGGCTCCTTTCTGAATAGCCATTCTACCCGCTACTTCGGACATCGGAACTAAAAGTGGTAAGCTTCGGTCTGCTTTTTCAACAGTTTCATAAGCCAAACAAACTGCCTTTCGGGCTACCATTGCCTTGGTTAGAGGTTCGTAGGAAGCAAAATGGAAGTAAGTAAACAAGAGCTGATTTTCTTTGATCAGTGCATATTCTGATTCAATTGGCTCTTTTACTTTGATAATCATTTCAGCAATCTCATAGGTCGCTTCGATAGTAGGAAGAATTGTCGCTCCAGCAGCTTCGTATTCTGCATCACTAAATCCACTTCCTACACCAGCAGTATGCTGAACGTAAACAGTATGACCTCTTTTTACAAGTTCTTTTGCACCGGCAGGAGTGAGCGCTACACGGTTTTCATTGTTTTTGATTTCCTTTGGAACACCTATGATCATGGCTAAGTTTATTTGGATTTTTATTCAACTGCCGCAAAGATAAGAAGCAAATGATATTGGTTTTGCTATTTGGCAAATAGTGTTTGGTGGTGATTTTGTTTCGGTCTTATTTTTGAAATAAAATTTTATAATTATTCTGTAATTGTACTTTTATTCCAATTTTTCATTTTTAAAAAGAAAAAATTTTGAAAATTTTTTTGGGTTTTCATCCACAAATCAAAAACAGGCTAATTTATTTGAATTCCTTTTAATGATTTGTAAATTCTATAATGACAAAATTTTATATGGTTAAATTATTTTTCTGATTTAAAATTCAAAATATTCAACTGAAAATATCTGGAATTGAAATTTGTACAGGGAAGGATTTTGGTTATTTTTGGAAAGTTTGAATACCCTACCCAAAATAGCTTTAGTTAATTTCTAGTATTATGCCGCAATTGAAATCCTCAACAATCACGGAAACCATTCGCCCTCGAGAGGAAATTTTGAATGATTTCCGAATTGCCAGTTTAAGCCGCCATGCTTCCCTGATGGGAAGAAAGGAAGTGTTTATGGGTAAAGCAAAGTTTGGAATTTTCGGAGATGGAAAAGAGCTTGCCCAGATTGCGATGGCAAAGGCATTTAAGAAAGGAGATTTCAGGTCTGGATATTACCGGGACCAGACGTTTATGATGGCTTTAGGAGAGCTTTCTGTTCAACAATATTTTGCGCAGTTATATGCTCACACCAATGTAGAAGCTGATCCTGCTTCTGCTGGCCGCTTGATGAATGGACATTTCGCTACTCGTCTATTAAATGAGGATGGTACTTGGAAGGAGTTATCTTCTTCTTTTAACTCCGCCGCAGATATTTCTCCTACCGCTGGGCAAATGCCTAAGTTGGTTGGATTGGCCTATGCCTCAAAGCTCTTTCGGCAAAATAGTCAGCTGAAGAATCTGAAGGATTTTTCGGTAAATGGAAACGAAGTCGCCTGGGGTACGATAGGCAATGCTTCCACTTCTGAAGGAATGTTTTTTGAATCGATAAATGCTGCGGGTGTCCTTCAAATCCCGATGGTAATTTCTATTTGGGATGATCATTTTGGTATTTCTGTTCCTAATGAATACCATACCACCAAAGGAAATATTTCAGAAGCGTTACAAGGATTTCAGCGAACTGAAACCGAAAAAGGCTTTGAAATTATCCGGGTCAAGGGATGGGATTACGAAGGCTTGGTTAGGACTTTTGAATATGCTGGAAAGGTAGCCCGTGAGGAACATGTGCCTGTTATGATTCATGTGGAGGAAATGACACAGCCTCAAGGGCACTCGACTTCCGGGTCTCATGAACGCTACAAGTCTGCGGAACGATTGAAGTGGGAAAAGGATTGGGATTGCATCGCTAAGTTTAGAGAATATATTCTTTCAAATGGAATTGCAACGGAAGACCAGTTGGATCAAATAGATTCTGAGGCAAAGACATTAGCAAAAAATCAACGAGAGGCAGCTTGGAATGCATTTTCATCTGAGATTAAAGCGGAGTTGCAAGAAGCAAAAACGCTCATTCTAAAAGCGGCAGAATCAAGTTCTAGAAAAGTATCTCTTCAGGCAATTGCTGAGGATCTTCAAAAAACTATCAATCCTATTCGAAAAGATGTTGTTTCATCTATTCGAAAAGTACTCCTTTTGCTTCGGGCTGAGCCGATAGCCGTTAGACAGCCATTATTGGATTGGTATAAAAATCAGAACGAAAAAAATTACGACAGGTATAGTAGCCATTTGTACAGCGAAAATGATTTTTCTGCTGTCAAGGTGAAAGAAATTAAGCCTGCTATCAATGAGAAATCCCCAATGGTAGACGGTAGGGAAATCCTTCAGGCATTCTTCGATAAGACGCTCGAAAGAGATCCGAGATTCTTTGCTTTCGGGGAAGACGTTGGAAAAATTGGAGATGTCAATCAAGCATTTGCGAGTCTTCAAGCGAAATATGGAGAACTTCGTGTGACTGATACAGGCATTCGAGAGACAACAATTATTGGTCAGGGAATTGGAGCGGCATTGAGAGGATTGAGGCCTGTGGCTGAAATTCAATATTTGGATTATTTGATTTATGCTTTGGCAACCCTTTCTGATGATTTGGCCTGTCTTCATTATCGCACCAAAGGGGGGCAAAAAGCTCCCCTAATCATCCGAACTCGTGGACATCGCCTGGAAGGTGTATGGCATTCTGGATCACCCATGGGAATGATTTTGTCTACGCTTAGAGGATTGAATGTTTGCGTGCCAAGAGATATGACTCAAGCTGCTGGAATGTACCGAACTCTCCTTGAAGCAGATGAGCCAGCCATCGTGATTGAGTGCCTAAATGGCTATAGATTGAAGGAAAGACTTCCTGAAAATATTGGAGAATACACAGTTCCGCTAGGTCAGCCTGAGATATTAAGGGAAGGTACAGATATTACTGTCGTCACTTACGGAAGCATGTGTAGGATTGTGTTAGAAGCTGCCGAAGAACTAGCACAGGTAGGAATTTCAATTGAGGTGATAGATGTTCAAACCCTGTTGCCATTTGACCTTTCAGGGAAAATTGGAGAATCTATTCGGAAAACCAATCGCGTTCTATTTACGGATGAGGATGTTCCAGGTGGAGCATCAGCTTATATGATGCAGCAGGTATTGGATCATCAGGATGTTTTCAAATTCCTAGATTCAGAACCACAAACGCTTGCTGCAAAAGCGCATCGTCCAGCCTATTCTTCTGACGGTGATTATTTCTCGAAGCCAAGCTCTGATGATTTGGTTGAAAAAATCTACGGAATCATGCATGAAGTAAATCCGAAGCAGTTTCCCTCCATATATTAATTTGGAGGTAATCAAATGAAAAGGCAGTTCATTTCTGAACTGCCTTTTTTTAATTTCTTGTGATTTGTCGCAAGGTCACATCAGGGGAGGAAATCTCATTACTTCGATTGAGCTGTCGATCCTGGATTTGGACATCGATTCGAAGGGTGTCGTTTCTAAAAATACTTTCCCAACCGCTTGACATCATGCTATAGGAAATTGAGCCTTCCACAGCTTGACCTGCTTCTGAATTTAATATTCTAGGAAATCTTCCATTAAAGGTGGTATAAAACGGAGGGTCCTGCCATCTGAACTCCGTGTATTGTCCGTTTCTTTTTCTGAAAAACTTGATAAAGATGTTGTACTGATTTTCATTTTGCTCCACCCAAATTGTGTCGTTCACAGTTTGGTTGTTAATGATTGGATTAACTACCCAATCGATGGGATTATAGCTTGGTGCTTCAGCAGGTCTGCGGGAATAAGTGATTAGATTTCCTACAAAATCACGCTTGTAATTCAGGGGGTTAAATGGAGGATTGATGTCGGTGGCTGAAAGCCCCAAATCACCCTCAGCATCTTTAAATCTTACAGTAATAATTAAGGAATCCTGACCGCTTGTCGGCACATACTCTAAATCGGAGAATTCAATTTCCGGGACAGAAGGAAAGTTTTCAGGTGGACTGATACAAGAAGTCCAAGTCAAAACTGCCATTAAGAATATTCCAGAATAGTTTTTTAATCGCATGAGCCAAGGGTAAATTTACCACCGAAAATACGCTTTGTTTCCATAGGAAAAACGCAAATTATAAAACGATGCAAGAATTCAAAAGTTTTTCTGAACGAGTCAGAAATTTGAAAAAAGGAGAATTTGAATCTCTTGCTCTTGATCTGTTCCAATTTCAGGCTAGGGAGAATGCCTTATACAAGGAATATCTTCAAATAAGAGGTATTACACCTGCTAAGGTTTCTAGCATTCAAGAAATTCCTTTTCTACCCATTCGTTTTTTTAAAGACCATTCAGTCGTTTGTTGGGACAAGGAAGAATTTTCTCAGTTTTATTCCAGTAGCGGAACTACAGGAATGATAACAAGTAAGCATTTCATTTGGTCAGAGGAATGGTATTTAAATCACGCGAAAACCATTTTTGAAAACACCTATGGTTCCTTAAGAAACTATCATTTTTTAGCGCTTTTACCAGCCTATTTAGAGCGGCCCGGAAGTAGTCTTGTGTCCATGGCGAATTATTTTATTCAGGAAAGTCAATCGCCTTATTCAGGATTTTATTTGTACAATCAGGATGAATTATTGGCCATGCTAGATTTTTTAAAAACAAGCGAAAAAAAGGTAATTCTACTCGGAGTTACCTTTGCTCTCCTGGATTTGGCTGAGTCTGGAAAACCCTTTTATTCATCAGAAAATTTAGTGGTGATGGAAACAGGCGGAATGAAAGGAAGGAGAAAAGAAATGATTCGAGAAGAAGTTCACTCCATTTTAAAGTCATTTTTTAAAGTGGATACCATCCATTCTGAATATGGAATGACTGAGATGATGTCACAGGCTTATTCGAGGGGAGAAGGGAAATATAAATTACCAGAAAGCGTTCGAGTGTTGTTACGTGATGTGAATGATCCATGGTCCTGGTCCAACCGTTCACAAGGAGGAATCAACGTGATTGACCTTGGGAATTTTCATTCTTGTGCTTTTTTGGAAACTCAAGATCTGGGAAGAATGGATAAAGACGGGAATTTAGAGGTCCTTGGAAGAATAGATAATTCTGAAATCCGTGGGTGCAACTTATTGGTGCAGTAATTGCGATCTTAAAAATTATTAAACATCTTTGATTAGAATGATCTTAGGTCTGATTAGAAAAATAGTCCCGAGATTAATTTTTATCAGTCAGATTTAAACCTAAAAAATACTTACTAAACGATACAAAAATGAAAAGAATTGCCTCAATTGCACTATTGATTGGAGTCCTAGCTTTAGGCGCTTGCGCATCAAGTAAACCTTGTCCAGCCTACGCAAAGGCTTCAGTTTCCACTCGAGCTAATGGATAAAAAAAATATGCTGACTTAATAGTCAGCATATTTTTTTACGTCTTCTAGGCTTATCTCTTTTTCACCCAAAATCACCAGTCGCTCGACAACGTTTCTGAGCTCACGAATATTACCTGTCCAAGGAAATTCTTGAAGTTTGGAAATGGCATCTGATGAAATCTTTTTGCAAGCATCGCCACTTTCCGCAGCAATATCTTCTAAAAACTTATTCACCAATAGCGGAATATCTTCTTTTCGATCCTTCAAGGCAGGTACTTGAATCAAGATTACACTTAATCGGTGATAGAGGTCTTCTCTAAATCGTCCCGCTTCAATTTCTTTTTTCAAATCCTTATTTGTAGCCGCTAAAACACGCACATCGACTTTGATGTCTTTATCACTACCGACTCGATTGATCAAATTTTCTTGTAGCGCACGAAGGACCTTGGATTGTGCTGAAAGCGACATGTCTCCAATTTCATCTAAAAATAAAGTTCCTCCTTGTGCCTGCTCAAATTTACCTGCCCGCTGTTTGTGTGCTGATGTAAAAGCACCTTTTTCATGACCGAACAATTCAGATTCGATCAATTCAGAAGGGATTGCCGCACAGTTTACGGCAACAAAAGGCTCTTGAGCTCGATTGCTTTTTTGATGGATCCAATGAGCTACTAGTTCTTTTCCCGTACCATTTGGTCCGGTGATTAATACACGGGCATCAGTTGGCGCCACTTTTTCGATGGTGTCTTTTACTCGAGCGATGGCAGGTGAATTTCCCACCATGTCAAACTTTTTCGAGAGCTTCTTTTTTAAGACTTTGGTTTCACTGACCAAGTTCTTTTTCTCTAAAGCATTACGAACCGTAAGCAAAAGGCGATTTAAGTCTGGGGGTTTGGGAATAAAATCAAATGCCCCTTTTTTGGTTGCTTCTACAGCCGTTTCAATGGTCCCATGGGCTGAGATCATGATAAACTGTGGGGATTTTTCCAGGGATTTGGCGTGATCGAGAACTTCGATTCCATCCATCTTTGGCATTTTAATGTCACAAAGCACCAAATCATATTCCTCCTCTTTCAGTTTTGCCAAGCCGTCTTCCCCGTCTTGGGCTTCAGTTACTTCAAATTTTTCGTATTCTAAAATTTCTCGAAGCGATGCACGAATAAATCGCTCGTCGTCAATTATCAGGATTTTTGGCATATGCTGTAAATTAAAGAAAAAAAGTGCAAGTCTATAAGCCGGGTTCTGTATCCCGATAAATCGGGATTCTTGTCATTTATCTTGATTCTGATTCACACCAGAACTCTATCGATCTACCCACCCCGGAATCCTACTTCGAAAAGTAAGAATCGAACGAGCAGCTCTTTGCCCGGGGCCTATTTGATCTTTCAACCCATAAGGTTTGCCATGCCTCCTTCATCACTGTCGGAGCGGTGGGCTCTTACCCCACCTTTTCACCCTTATCCCGATAGAAAGCTATCAGGACGGTTTGTTTTCTGTGGCACTAGCTGTCTTTTTACCGTCTCCAGTAAAAAGCCTTCCCGTTAGGAAGTATGGCGCTCTATGTTGCCCGGACTTTCCTCCCCAGTTATTCGAAAATCACTAAGGCGACAAGACAACTTGCACGCAGCAAAGAACGGGAAAATCCTTGAACCAGTTTCGAAAATCTTGTCCAAGAAAAAAAATCAAAAAAAGATTGAAAATTTTTCAGGTTTTAGAAACATTCCAAATCTCCTTCTGTTATTATACTCAAAGGCTAAAATAGCTTTTCTTCATAGTGCTGGGTTGAGCCGCTCCGAAAGGAGCGGTTCTTTTTTTACCTAGTCAATCCCCACATTCTAACTTCCCAAGTTGACTTTATTTTTACCTTTGTGGAAAACCCAATCAAATGATTCTATTAGGTAATACTGTCTTGTCAGACGATATCAAAGAAAATTTTTTTGTCTGTGACCTAGAAGCTTGTAAAGGCGCCTGTTGCGTAGAAGGCGATGCAGGAGCTCCGCTCGAAGACGATGAAACCAAAATCTTAGAGGAAATTTATCCCATTGTCAAAGACTACATTACTGAAGAAGGACGAAAAGTCATCGAAGAACAAGGAACTTGGGTTTATGATAAGGATGGGGACAAAGGTACCCCAACCATAAGGGATAATAGGGAATGTGCCTACGCCCTTTACGATGAAAGAGGAATCCTTAAGTGTGGCATTGAACAAGCTTACTTAGATGGAAAAGTGAATTTTAAAAAGCCAATTTCCTGTCATCTCTATCCTATTCGAATTACAAAATACGATCAGTACGATGCCATAAATTACGATCGATGGCATATCTGTGATCCTGCTTGCCAGCTTGGTAAAAGTCTTCAAGTTCCGCTTTATAAATTCTTGAAAGACGCATTGATTCGCAAATATGGGGAAGCTTGGTATGAAGAATTGATCCAGGAGATTGAGGGCGAATCTTAATCTATCGGTGATTATAGTCCAAAAAGATTTCGAGATTTCAATTGGTTAATGGCAAATTCCGAAATCTTTTGATACCCTAGATCCGAAGGATGAATTTGATCAATGGAGAAAAAATCCGAGGTTAAATCAATTGAAATTTTCTCAAAAATGATTTTTTGGTTTTGGTGTGCAAGGAACTTCATTTTTTCCTGAAGAAATGATCGCTGCCTTTTCAGGAAAAATTTCATTAAAGGTGAAAATGCTGGAAAAAGTTGTACCGGAGGGATGTCTGCTAAATAGATCCATTCGGGTTTAAGTTCGGTTTCAAAAAAACCGATTAGACCTGATAATTCTTTTTGAAATTCCGTTGGGGAAGTAAGTTGAAAGCAGTCATTCGCTCCAATAAATAAGAGAATTCCCTTAGAAGGTTTTTTGATATCTGCTGAAAAATTCAGGAGCAATCTTTTTACCTGGGATACTTTTAGACCATTTTTTCCAATGTTTTGAATAATGAATTGAGAGTCGAGTAGTTGATTAAGTTGCCCGGAAATGGAAGTAGAAATGTGGGAAGCTCCTACGCCTGCTGCCGTAGATTCTCCCAAGATTAAGATAGATTGGTCTCCTCGGCTTAGGTTTACCCATTCCGAAACTGGAATTAACCTAGGTGATCTTCTTTTGATCCTCCAAGCCTCGAGGAATAAAAAAGGCAAAACCGGGATAAGTCTTGCCTTAAATGTGAAATTAGAGAATGTCATCCCCCTGATTTTTTGGCTCCATAACCGGCTGAGAGAAGAACCTGAAGTACTTTGTCTCGGTGGTCTCCTTGGATGAGAATTTCTCCATCTTTGGCAGAGCCACCAACGCCGCACTTATTTTTAAGCAACTTCCCCAATTCTTTTAAATCTTCATCAGTACCGACAAATCCCTCTACCAAAGTCACCTGTTTGCCAGCTCTCGCTTTTTTGTCCAATAAGACTTTTAGTTTTTGTTGCGCGGGAGGGAGTGTTTCAGAAGTTTCCTCACCATCATATTGGTAGTGAAAATCATCACTTGTGGAGTAAACCACTCCATCTCTTTTTTTCCAGTCGTTATTTTTTTTGCTCATCGGAGTAATGAAAAAAGCCTGTCATTTTGGACAGGCTGTAAAGTTAAGGATTTCTATTATTTGGATTTAAAAGTCCAAACAGGACGCTTGGAATGATTGACGACATCTTCGGCAATACTTCCGGTAATCAAATGCAAGAATCCAGATCTTCCATGTGTAGTGATGGCAATCATATCTGCTTGGATATCTTCTGCAAATTGAAGAATTCCTTCTTCCTCAGAAATGGAATTGTAAATCTCTGCTTTCACATGTTCGAACTTATGAGTTTGGACAAATTTTCGGATTCGATTCATGGATTCTCTTGAGGTTTCAAAATTTCCCGGGGTATTGATGTAAACAAAGTAAAATTCCGCATCAAACATGGATTGCATTTTTTTGAATCTTCCAGCTACTTCTTGATCGGATTCTTTGAAGTCTGAAGCAAAGACCACTTTTTTAAGTTGGCTTACATCGATCTTTTCTTTGATTGTGATTACAGGGCAAGTCGCTGTTCGGACGACTTTTTCGGTATTACTTCCGATTAAGATTTCGTCTAAGCCCGAGCTGCCGCGTGAGCCCATTACGACAAGATCAATTTGACTTTTATGAATGTTTTCTGAAATACCCCGATAGATATTTCCAATCTCAATTTTGGTGACTAATTCAAATGGCTCCGATGCATAATCCTTCTTAAGCTTCTCAAATTGTGCCTTTCTGGATTCCATGAGTTCCACAAAAAATACTTGGCTTTCAAAATCTGGAATCGGGTCCAATCCACCTCCCATCGCCCCAATACCCGTTGAAAGGGGAGTCTCAATGATGTGCAATACCAAGATTTCCATTTTTGGATAGTTCTTGGTGAGCCCAATCGCGAAGTCTAGCGCATTTTGAGCGCTTTCCGAAAAATCATAAGGAACGAGAATTCTGATCATAGTTCTTTGGGTTAAAGTTTACACCAAATTACCACTCACATTCCTGAAAAAAAGGACTTTTATCAGCTAATTCCCTGATTAATTGTAAAACATCCTTGATGAATAGTGTCTCCAGGGTTTTGTTAACCCAAGAGCAACCCAATTCCAAATAAAATTACCCACAGCAAAGTGGATATTGCCATTTTCTTGAGGTATGGATCTGTCTCAATAGAACTTTTGGCTTTTTGAACACCCAATGCTACTTTCAGCATAATTGGAGAAGCCAAGATGGCAAGGAGTGAATAAAAATTATTGGCTAATCCTGCAAAAACCAGCAAACATCCATAGCCAAGAAGGATCAATCCCCAATTGTAAATCACTGCATTCGATCTTCCGATTCTAACTGGAATGGATTTTTTTCCCGCTGACTTATCAGACTCGATGTCTCTGATATTGTTAATATTTAAAACTGCAGTGCTGAAGCCCCCCAAGGCTATAGCAATCGGAACTACCAGCCAATCAAAGCTTAGGTTATGGAGAAAATAAGTCCCCAAGACGCCCAAAAGACCAAAAAAAACAAATACTGAAATATCACCTAATCCAGAATACCCATAAGGATTACTTCCAGAAGTGTATCTAATCGCTGCCCAAATCGCCGCTAATCCCAGTCCCAAAAAAAGTAGGAATAATTTCCAATCTTGGACCGCTAAATAAATTAAGGCTAAACCAGATAGGAGGGAGAGAAGACCGAAAATATACATGGCTCTCTTCATCTCTTGAAGTGAAATCAGTCCTGACTGAACGGCTCTAACTGGACCTTGCCTTTCGGCAGAATCGGCACCATGAACAGTATCTCCATAATCATTGGACAAATTGGAAAGGATTTGTAAAAAAATAGTTGTTAAGGATGCCAATAGCAAAATTTCCCATCGGAATCCTTCTTTCCAATATGCCAAAAAGGATCCTGCGAAAATGCTTGCCAAAGCAAGAGGTAAAGTACGAAGCCTGACTGCATGCAGCCAGGCTTCTTTCTTAGATTGAATACTGTTTTTCAAAGGAATGAATAGACTTATGCGCCGATTAGAGAAAGAATTTGCTCGTCTAGCGGGTTTACAGAAGATGGGAAAAATTTAACTAGTTCTCCTTGTTCATTGATGAAATACTTGCAGAAATTCCAGCTTGGCTCTTCATTATTCCAACCGTTTTGCGAAGCATCAGAAAGCCATCTGTAAAGTGGATGTTTGTCAAACCCTTTGACAGAAATCTTTTCAAACATCGGGAAAGTAACACCGTATTCTGTGGAGCAAAAATCTTTGATCTCTTCATTGCTTCCTGGTTCTTGTCCACCAAAATTGTTTGCGGGAAATCCTAGCACAACAATCTTGTCTCCATGAGTTGCATATAGTTCCTGAAGTTGGGCGTATTGCTTTGTGTATCCGCACTTCGAAGCCACATTTACCAATAGAAGTTTTTTGCCCTTGAAAGAATTAAAATCAACCTCGGTCCCGTTGATATCTTTCAATTTGAAGTTGTAGAATGAGCTTTCCATAGTTTGATCGTAATCAGGATGAAAGTTAGCAAGGTCACTTGGGCGTTCTAATGTTTTGCCGCAAGCTAAAAGAAGGACACTGAGGGTAAGGAGAATAGTTTTCATAATTACATGCGTTCTGGAACTTGTATACCGAGCAAACTCATTCCTCTTTTGATTGTTTTGGCAGTTTGAGCAGAAAGAGCAACTCTAAAGGCTTGAATAGCTTGATCTTTTTCATGGAAAATCGGAAGATCAGCATAGAATCGATTGTATTCTTTTGCCAAGTCGAAGAGGTATTGGGCAATAATGGATGGTGCAAATTCTTCTGCAGCCAGTTTAATTTTTCGATCGAAGTCATTCAAGATTTGGATCAGGGCTGTTTCAGATTCCGCGATTTCATGGACATTAGAGAAATCTGGGGCTTGAAAGTCAACCCCAATCTGTTCTGCTTTTCTCAAGATAGCTGCAATTCGAGCATGGGAATATTGGACAAATGGACCAGTATAGCCTTGAAATTCGATCGATTCTTGTGGATTAAAGAGCATTCTCTTTTTAGGGTCCACCTTCAGAAGAAAATACTTCAGTGCTCCTAATCCCAAGATTTCATACAGTTCTTTGGCTTGTTCATTGGTAAAACCTTCGATCTTACCAAGTTCTTTGGTGTGGTGCTCCGCAGTTTCGATCATTTCTTGGATCAGGTCATCTGCATCGACGACAGTTCCCTCACGGGATTTCATCTTTCCAGTTGGTAAATCCACCATTCCATAGGATAGATGATACAGACCTGGGCCATAACTTCGACCTAGTTTCCTCATGATTTTGAACAAGACATCAAAGTGGTAATCCTGTTCATTACCAACTACATATACAGATTTGTCAATTGCGAAATCCTTGTATTTTAAATCAGCTGTCCCCATGTCTTGGGTGATGTACACCGAAGTGCCATCTCCACGAAGTACCAATTTTTCATCCAGTCCTTCTTCCGTCAAATCAACCCAAACAGAGCCATTTTCCTTTTTGAAAAAGACACCTTTCGCAAGTCCTTCTTCGACAATATCCTTACCTAATAAGTAGGTGTTTGATTCGTAATAAAACTTATCGAAATCAACTCCCATTCGTTTGTAAGTGGCATCGAAACCTTCATAAACCCAAGCGTTCATTTGCTTCCAAAGAGAAACTACTTCCTCGTCACCAGCCTCCCATTGACGGAGCATCTCTTGTGCTTCAAGAAGTATCGGTGCATTTTTTTTAGCTTCTTCTTCTGATTGACCTTCAGCGATCAGGTTCTTGATCTGAGCTTTGTATTCTACATCAAACTTGACGTAATATTTACCTGCCAAATGATCTCCTTTAAGTCCGGAGGAAGTTGGAGTTTCGCCATTTCCAAAGTGCTGGTAGGCGACCATGGACTTGCAAATATGAATACCTCGGTCATTGACCAAATTCGCCTTGATCACGTCATATCCATAAGCTTTCAGGATTTCAGCTACCGAGTATCCCAAAAAGTTATTTCGAAGGTGTCCTAGGTGAAGAGGTTTGTTGGTATTCGGAGAGGAATATTCCACCATTACCTTTTGACCATTGGATGGATATTGACCAACCGAATCCGTGCTGTAAAGCTTTTGGAATAAGTCCAACCAAACTCGCTCATTCAATACCAAATTGAGAAATCCCTTGACGACATTGTAATCGCTAACAGCAGGAACATTAGCCTTTAAATAGTCACCAATTTGATTGGCTGTATTTTCTGGAGTAGTCTGAGAAATTTTCAGAAAAGGAAAAACCACAAAAGTGTAACTTCCTTCAAATTCTTTTTTTGTTGGGGATAAGCTGATCTGCTCCTCGGAGAGTTCGTGATTGAAAATATTCTGGAACGCGAGCTGAATGCCCTTTATGATTGATTCTTGAAAGTTCATGGATGGTAAATTTTACCGCTAGGAACGCGAAGGTACATAAAGAAAATTATTGAAGGGAACTTCCCATGCGATGGTTTCTTGAGGTATTCTCCGATTTAGAAGTTTTCTACTAGCGATTTGGTCGTAATTTCTAAAACATCAAATGCAATTTCAGCCATTGTATTTTCAGTGTCCAGGGTGGGATTCACCTCCACGATTTCCCAACAACATACTCGCTTGTCTTTGATTAGTTCTGCGTTGAGTTCAATAGCTTCCGCTACAGTAAGCCCATTGGGAACCGGGGTTCCAGTTCCAACTGAAATTGAACTGTCCAAACTGTCCACATCAAAAGAGATATAGAGTTGGTCACAATCTTTTAAGAGCTCCAGTGCTTCTACTGCGATCGATTTGACTCCTTTTTCTCTGACTTCCTGGGTCGAAAAATTCCGAATCCCATAATGATTCATGAGATAATCTTCAGGAGTTTCGGTGTCTCTTACTGAAATAAAAATTATATCTGAAGGAAGTATTTTTGGATGATCACCTCCGATTTTTTTGATTTTTTCCCAGAAAGTGATCGTTTCAGAGCTGGGGGTGTTGACTTGACATTCGATATTATCCAACTGAGCAGTCATGGCGAGTGGCATCCCATGCATATTTCCAGAAGGGGTGGTGTAAGGTGTATGCAGATCTGCATGTGCATCAATCCAGATTACTCCAAGTCTTTTTTCAGGATGAGCTGCCTTAATTCCCATGATCGTCCCAGCAGCAGTACTATGATCTCCGGCAAGTACGATCGGGAATTTCTTTTCTAATCGAAGGGATTCAATCGTGGAGTAAACATTTTTTAAAACTTGGTAGACTCCATCAATGTATTTAGCATGAGGAAACTTGTTTCCCTTCCAAAGAAAGCTATTCGCATCTTGCACATTGATCGGGTCAAATTGGGTGAAAAAGTTCGATTTTTTGTCCAAACTGGCGATTTTGACTGCATCGATTCCTAAACTAGCGCCTCTTGTTCCAGCAGCTATTTCGGACCTAACTTCCACTAATTTAATTTTTCTCATAAAAGATTATACTTGGGTTTTCGCTAACGAATGGCTGTGCAAAACTAGGAAAAAGGTTCATAGCCTGAAATTTGGTTTCCGAATTAGTAGTTGAATGAATTTGTAAAATTTAAACCCTATAAAAAAGATAGGGAAAATAGGAAAATAGATTTTTTTGAATACCTTTGGTGCATCAGATCAAACAATAAAAAAATATGTCCGCCATTGCCTCACCAAAATTCCATTCAACAGGTAGTACAGTTTTGACGCTTTCAACTTCCGCCCTTCCATTAAATGGTGATTTTGATGTCTTGAAAATATCATTTCAAGAAGCCGGCAATATGATGCATGGTAACTGTCAATTCGGGCAGGAATTTGTTTCCTTGATTCCACTATTTAGAGGATTGATTCTTTTAGGAAAGCCTAAAACCTTGAGCCTGATTTATGATCATTTAAATTCAAAAGTGTTTTTTACCTGCTCTTTAGGTGAAAAAAAAGAGGTTGAATTGTTTTTTGAGAAAATCTCGAAGCTTCTAAAAAGTGAAATCCGATTTAAAAAACTTTTAGCTCAGATCATTGCAAGTCGGAAACGATACCAAGCAGAACAACAGTTGATACAAAAAGCTTTGCATCAAAAAAATTGGGATTGATGAAGATTTACAAAGGATTAACTTTTCGAGGTTGATCCTTTTTTTTTGAAATGTGTCGTGTTGAAGATTCAAGAAAACCATTGGGTGAAACTTTACTGGCTGGGAGAAGTTTTTTTAAGTGTGTTTGATATCCCCCGATAAAAGCGCAATTTTTGCACCTTGATTTTGATTTAACCCCCTTGGTAAATGAACAGATATATTGACCTGATCCAACAGACTTTTGACTTTCCAACCAAAGAGTTTCACGTAGAAAACAACGAGCTCTTTTTTAATGGTGTCAATCTGATGGAGATCATTGAAACCTATGGAACGCCTCTCAAACTGACCTATTTGCCTAAAATTTCGGAGAATATCCAAAATGCGAAGCGGTTTTTTGGCAACGCCATGGCAGCCCATAATTACCAAGGCAATTACACGTACTGTTACTGCACCAAGTCTTCTCATTTCAGCTTTGTCCTAGATGAAGCTTTGAAAAATGATATTCACATTGAGACTTCCTCCACTTTTGACATTCCATTAGTTAGAAGTCTTTATGCCAAAGGCAAAATCACCAAAGAAACCTATATCATTTGCAATGGATTCAAGCGTGAGAAATACAAAGAATACATTTCTGAATTGCTAAATGATGGCTTCGTAAACTGTATTCCGATTTTGGACAATTTGACCGAGATCGATTACTACTTGGAGCATGTTAAGGTTCCATTTCAAGTAGGAATTAGGATCGCTTCTGACGAGGAACCTAAGTTTGGTTTTTACACCTCTAGACTTGGGGTTCGCTACAATGATATCATCAGCCTTTATGAGGAAAAGATCAAAAACAATCCTCAGGTAAGCCTAAAGATGCTTCATTTTTTCATCAATTCTGGGATTAAGGATACCGCTTATTACTGGTCAGAATTGACTCGATTTATCCAGAAATATGTGGATTTGAAAAAGGTAGCTCCAAGTTTGGATACCATGGATATCGGAGGAGGTTGGCCAATTAAGACCAATGTGTTCTTTGATTATGATTATCAGTATATGGCTGATCAAATCGTGAAAAATATTAAGTGGATGTGTGCTAAAAACAACACCACCGAACCTAATATTTTCACCGAATTTGGAAGCTACACGGTAGGAGAGAGTGGGGCAGTACTGTATTCTATCCTTGAAGAAAAGCTTCAAAATGACAAGGAGTTATGGTATATGATCGATGGATCATTTATCACGCAGTTGCCAGATAGCTGGGGGCTAAATCAAAAATACATTATGCTGGCCGTCAATAATTGGGATGAGACTTACCAAGGTATTTCTTTGGGAGGATTGACCTGTGATAGTATGGATTATTATAATTCAGAAGCCCACCAATTCAATATTTACCTTCCAAAAATCCAGGAGGGGAAGAAGCAATACATCGGCTTTTTCCATACCGGAGCTTATCAAGAATCACTTGGAGGATATGGAGGAATTCAACATTGCTTGATTCCTGCGCCGAAGCATGTGTTGATCGATCGGGATGAAACTGGTGAAATCAAACACTGGCTTTTCGCGAAAGATCAGACTGAAGAGAGTATGCTGAAGACTTTGGGGTATTAAAAAGGGATAAGACAGAAGTAAAAAAGACCGCTGAAAGGCGGTCTTTTTTGCATTCTACCGAAAGGTAATGTGATAACAGCTCTGTTTCCGTTCTTTGATTACGTAGATTTTTCCAGTTTGCTGAAAGTGATTGAGAACTGTTTCCAAATTTTTCTGTGCATTACCATCCCAATTTCTTATGCCATTGAAACGGATATAGGAGATATCTACTGATACCCCAAAGGAATGTGAACTTTCACCATCAGTAGCATTCCGATTTCTACGTTTGAGAGCATTTTGTTGCTCTTCAGTTCGGGTTGCAGAAGAGATAGTGAAAAATTGATCTTTTCCCGCTAGGCCTTCATATGCCAGGCCGATTTCTTCGAGTATTTCTTTTGATGTTGGAGTTAAATAAGGAAAACTGTGGGTTAGAGTATCCACTTGGTATCCTTTTCCTTTTTCGATCTTCACTAAGGCAAGTTCAAAAACCTTTTGGAATAGGTGATAATCATTCCTTATTAATTCCAGGCCTTGTTTTCCAGCTACTCCCAAATGTTCTTCGTAAGTGTCCTTTTTGAGTCTTCCGGAAAATGGAATTAGGTTTTCAGTTTTTTCAACTTTCACTGGAGCTGATTCGCTTACCTCGACGAGCTTGGATTTTTTAGTCTTCAAAAACTGCTCGATGTATAGGGATATTTCCTCTTTTAGTTCTGGCTGAAATGTAATAACAGCAAATAGGTAGATTGAAAAAACTATCGTAAAGGAGGAAATAAACAGAAGGGTGGATTTCTTCATGTGGGAAGGAACTCTTCCTTGAGCAAGGCTCCAAGAAAATTATGGTCAACGGTTGTATTCTGTGAAAAAAAGAGACCGCTTAATGGGCGGTCTCTAGTTTTTTATTCGCTTAGTATGGAGTCGAAGTAAGCGATAGTTTTTACAAGACCTTCTTTGAGTGGGATTTTAGGTTCCCATCCTAATTCTTGTTTTGCAAGGTCTATCACAGGTTTCCGTTGCATCGGATCATCTTGTGGGAGAGGCATGAATACAAGCTTGCTACTGCTATTGGTTAATTCTATAACCTGTTGAGCCAATTCTAGCATGGTAAATTCTCCTGGATTTCCAATGTTAACCGGCCCAGTAAATCCCTCTCTAGAGTTCATTAATTTATACATGCCATCAATGTTGTCATCTACATAGCAGAAAGATCTCGTTTGCTTTCCGTCTCCATAAATGGTAATGTCTTGACCTTTTAATGCTTGGACAATAAAATTGGAAACTACGCGACCATCATTTGGATGCATTCTAGGTCCATAGGTATTGAAAATCCGCATGACTTTAATCGGAACGCCATGCTGACGATTATAGTCAAAGAATAAAGTCTCAGCACATCTTTTACCTTCATCATAGCAGGCTCGAGGTCCTAAGGTGTTTACATTGCCACGATAGGATTCAGGTTGCGGGTGAATTTCAGGATCACCATAAACTTCAGAAGTAGAAGCTTGAAGGATTCTGATTTTTAATCTTTTGGCTAGACCAAGCATATTCATCGCACCAATGACGGAAGTCTTGGTGGTTTGAACTGGGTCAAATTGGTAATGAATCGGAGAGGCTGGGCAAGCGAGGTTATAAATTTCATCAACTTCTACATACAAAGGATGCGTGACATCATGTCGAAGAAGTTCAAAGTTTTTATTGTCTAACAGGTGGTGAATGTTTCTCCGATTTCCGGTGAAAAAGTTATCTACACACAAAACTTCATGACCTTCAGCGAGAAGTTTATCACAAAGGTGGCTACCAAGAAATCCTGCACCACCACTTACTAAAATTCTTTTCATTAATAATTAACTAAGGGTAAAAACACGTGTGGTCAAAAATAATCAAATGTGATGGATTTCAAATTTTGGAATTTAAAACCACTCTTTTTCCATGGTTAAAGTAGGGAAGTCTGAGGCATAGAATCGCTGTATGATCCCTGTTAGTTTGGGTAATTCATAGGAAATAAAATATCGGAAAGCTTCAATTTTTCCCAGATAGAAATGGGTTTCCTGCGTACCGTTTTGAAGTTTTTCTTGGGCAGTGATAGCTTGTTTTACCCACATCCAAGCGATTGAAACAATTCCGCAAGCCTCTAAAAAAAGACTCGCATCTGCCAGCAATATTTCTGCGCCTAATTTCCGTTTTTCAAACATTTGGCCCGAAGCTTCAATAAACGTGGTCAACTGTTTTTCGAACGAGGTGCTTAAATCAATTAGTTCTGACCATCGTTTAGCTTCACCAATGCCTTCCTGTATTTCATTAAGCCAAAGTTTCCACCCTAAGCCATCTTCCATCCAAACTTTTCTGCCCAAGAGATCTAATCCATGAATCCCTGTGGTGCCTTCATGGATTGGGTGAATTCTGGATTCTCGAAAATATTGTTCTACCGGAAAATCAGTGGTATATCCTGCACCTCCCAACACTTGAACTGCATGGGAAGTACTGATAACTCCCATTTCGGAAGGATAACTCTTTGCAATTGGCGTTAAGAAATCGAGTAAAGTCTCTTGTTTCAGCTTTAGTTCCTTATCCGATTCCTGAGCTATTTTATCGGAAAGGATTCCGCAATAAATCAACAATGCTAAGCTCCCTTCAGTGATACATTTCTGGACAAGAAGCATTCGTTTGACATCTGCATGTTCAATGATTGGTATTTGTGGTTTTTGAAGATCCTTTTCATTTGCTTTTCTGCCTTGAGGACGTTCTTTAGCATAGGTTAAAGAAGCATGAAAAGCTGCTGTGGCAATAGCAACGGCGTTCATTCCTACCCCAAGTCGAGCTTCATTCATCATCTGAAACATGTATTTTAATCCGAGATTTTCCTCTCCAACAAGATACCCTTCACAGTCATCTTGGCTTCCCATCATCAAATGAGCAATGGGAGCTCCTTTATAGCCCATTTTATGATAAATACCTTGCGTCAGCACGTCATTTGGTTTTCCATCCAGCCGGATTTTTGGAACCACAAAAAGTGAAATTCCCTTCGTGCCTGAAGGAGCTCCTGAAATCCTAGCCAACATAAGATGAATGATGTTTTCGCAAGCATCATGATCACCTGCAGAAATGTATATTTTTTGTCCTCTGATCTTAAATACTCCCGGTTGATCTGTTGGGAATGCTGTTGTACTCAAATCGGATAAGGAACTTCCAGCATCAGGTTCTGTCAAAGCCATTGTGCCTTGCCAGTTGCCAGAATACATCTTGGGTAAATAGTTTTCCTTTAATTGTTCTGAGCCAAAAGTCCGAATCAAGTTAGCTGCTCCAGTAGTTAAAAACGGGAAAACACTTGCTGAATAATTGGCTGCTTGGAAAATAAAACCAGCAGCCATGTGAATCGTCCAAGGGAGTTGTTGTCCACCTTCATCATAGGGAAAAATTGCATTAACCCATCCATCCTGACCAAACTTTTGGATGATTGATTTCATTCCGGGATGAATACGAATCAAGCCATCGATTAATTGAGGCTCTTGGCGATCCATTTCTCTGAAAATTGGGTAAAGCGAATTGGTAGCAATCTGCTCTGCAGCATCCAAAATCAGCTTGAAGGTGTCTTCCGAATGGTCCGAAAAATTGGGTAGGGCAGTCAAATTCAAAACGTTCTGATTTTCAAAAAGCTGAAATATCAAGTCTTTTTTCGAGTAAAATCTGGACATCAGTGTTGTATAAACTGGGTGAAGGATAGAAACTGTTTGGGTAGTTTTTTCCCAATTTGTAAAGGAAATTCAGTTAAAAAAAATCCCTGAAGAATTCAATCTCCAGGGTTAGGAAGGTATGGGTTAGGTTAATTTATTTCTTTTTCATCCAAAGCAAAGCTTCTTCTACTCCTCGGATCTCTGCCAATCCCTTCAACCGACCAATGCCGGTATAGCCAGGATTGGAGACCTTTTTATTCAAATCATCCAACATTTGATGGCCATGATCAGGTCTCATTGGAATGCTTTTTCCTCTTTTTTCCTGCCAATTTAAAATCTCATGAATGACGTCTACCATAGGCACATCGCCTTCCAGATGATTGTCTTCGAAGAAATTACCCTCAGGAGTACTCTTGGTGCTTCTTAAATGGATAAAATGAATTCGTTCCCCAAATTCTCGGACCATGGCAGGAAGATCATTGTCAGAGCGTACTCCATAGCTTCCCGTGCAAAAGGTCAGGCCGTTGTGATGGCTTGGAGTTTCTTTCAAAATTCTTCTTGCATCCGCCGCAGTACTTACCACACGAGGGAGTCCATACAATGAAAATGGAGGGTCATCTGGATGAATACATAGAAAGACGCCTTCTTCTTCAGCTACAGGAGTAACTGAGTCTAGAAATAAGCGGAGATGATCGGCTAGTTTTTTCGCATCGATTCCTTCGTAGGTTTTAAGCATGGCGCGAAATTCATCCATGGTATAACCGATCTCAGAACCAGGAAGACCCTTTAAAATATTATCTATGATTAGCTGTTTGACATCAGGAGACAGCGCTTCATAATAGGCCTTGGTTTCCTCAATTTCTTCTTTAGAATATTCTTGGAATGCCTCAGGACGTTGAAGAATGAATAAATCAAAGGCAACCACAGCCTTTTTTTCATAAAGAAGGGCCTTAGCACCATTTGGGAGTTCATATTCTAGATTGGTTCTGGTCCAATCCAAGATGGGCATGAAATTATAGCAAACAGTGGTTATTCCTTCAGCGGCTAAGTTTCGGATCGTCTGCTGATAATTTGCGATGAACTGCTGGTAATTACCAGTTCGGGTTTTGATTTGTTCGTGGACAGGAACAGATTCTACCACTGACCAAGTCAAGCCTGCATCTTCTATTATCTGTTTCCTGGTTTTAATTTCTTCTCGGCTCCAGACTTCGCCATTTGGCACATGATGAAGGGCACTGACTATTCCAGTGGCTCCAGCTTGACGTATATCGCGTAGGCTTACGGGGTCTTTAGGACCGTACCAGCGCATCGTTTGTTCCATTTTAAAGCTCATGGAAATGGTGTTTTTGGTGTATTGGTAATTGACTTTATATGTATCTGGAAATTCAAGATGAAGGGTTTACAGATTTAAGGACTTTCATCAATACTTTTTAGTTTTGATTTCCTATTAACTCACAATCCTTCAATCTATACTCCCGAATAAGCACTGAATCCTCCATCGACGGGGATGATCGTACCTGTGACAAAAGCAGATGCATCACTGCAAAGCCATTGAAGAGCTCCCAAAAGATCTTCAGGTTTTCCAAATCTACTCATGGGAGTATGTGAAATAATTTGTTTTCCTCGTACTGTCAAGGTCTTATCTGCCTCCGTTAATAGGGTTCTATTTTGTTCTGTCAGGAAAAAACCTGGAGCGATCGCATTCACACGGAAATTAGGTCCATGCTTTTGAGCAAGTTCTACGGAAAGCCATTTGGTTAAATTATCGATGGCGGCTTTGGCAGAAGCATATCCCATTACTCGTGTCATAGGTCTAGAAGCAGCCATTGAACTAATGTTCAGAATGTTTCCCTTTCCTTTTTTGAGCATAAGTGGAAGTAAGGCCTTGATCGGAAGCACGGTTCCCAAATAATTTAGATCCATTACTTTTCGCAATGCGTCTGTGTCCAAGTCTAGGAAGTTTTGATCGGGGCGAACTACTGCACCAGGCATGTTTCCTCCCGCCGAATTGATCAGGATATCAATGTGGCCATGTTGCGCTTCTATGACTTGAGCAACTTTTGAAATAGAATCTTCATCAGTCACATCGACATAATATCCCCAAGCTTTTCCTCCGTGTGAGTTAATTTCACTCACAAGGTCACTCACTTTTTCTGGTGTTCTTCCCAAAATCAAAAGTTCCGCACCTTCCTTGGCCAAGTGAACTGCCATTGTTTTTCCTAGTACTCCGGTGGCTCCGGAAAAGGCTATTTTTTTACCCGAAAGGGAGAAAAGATCGCTCATGTTTATTTGAAGGTGTAGTTTTGATTTGAAAAGTCGAAGTAGTTTTTAGCATTGAAATAGCAAATGTCAGAAATCAATTTTCCGAGCCATTTTTCATCCCAAGGTAATTCCCCATTTTCTACATCCTGGCCAAAAAGGTTACAAAGAATCCTTCTGAAATACTCATGTCGAGGAAAGGATAAGAAACTTCTTGAATCTGTGAGCATTCCAATAAAACAGCTGATCAATCCCATGTTTGAAAGGGTATTGATTTGTTTTTCCATTCCGTCCTTTTGATCCAAATACCACCAACCAGATCCAAATTGAATTTTGCCTTTGACTGAACCGTCATTGTAGTTTCCGATCATAGTTGCGAAGACTTCATTATCTCTTGGGTTCAAGTTGTAAATGACGGTCTGCGCAAGTTGATTGGTTGAATCTAAATCGTTTAGGAATGCTGCGAGAGCTGTCGCCTGGTCAAAATCTCCGATGGAATCAAAGCCGGTATCCGGACCTAATGTTGCCAACATTCGGGAATTGGTATTTCGTAATGCTCCTAAATGAAACTGTTGGCTCCAACCGTTCTTATGGTAAGACTGACAAAGAAACTTAAGGACTTGATGCTTAAAGAAAATCACTTCTTCTGTCGAAGGAGCTGTACCTCCGATGACTTTGGAGAATATTCCTTCGGGAGATAAGTTGGAATCTTTCGAATAGCACATGTGCTCAAGGCCATGATCAGAAAGTCTACAGCCTCTAGCGTGGAAATATGAAATTCGATTTCCTAACGCACCTAAAAGATCATCATAAGACTTGATTTCAAGGTTTGCAGCTTTACCTAATTTTTCAAGGTAGGATGCATAAGTCATTGGGTTTTCGATTGCGAATGACTTATCTGGTCTAAAGGCAGGATAAAGTTCTACTTTGCCTGGATTGTTAAAGTAAGTTTCATGATGAGAAAGATCATCTGCGGGATCATCTGTTGAACAGACCACCTCCACGTTCATAGATTCCAACAAATTTCGAGCTCTGAAACTTTGGTCCTGGAGCATTTCACTGGTTTGGAAATAAATTTCAGAGGCGTTTTTGGAAGTAAGAAGCCCTTGAACTCCAAAATACCGACTGAGTTCCATATGAGTCCAGTGGTACAAAGGATTCCTCATGGTAAAAGGAACAGTGTAAGCCCATTTTTCAAATTTTTCTGGATCAGAGGCTTGTCCAGTGATAAAGTTTTCAGAAACCCCCAAAGTCCTCATGGCTCTCCATTTGTAATGATCACCTGCAAGCCAAATTTTGCTGATGTTCTCAAACTTTCGGTTGGAGGCAATTTCAGCAGGAGGAAGATGATTATGATAATCTATGATGGGTAAATGTTTCGCGTAGTCATGGTATAGGATTTTTGCATACCCTGAATGCAAAAGGAAATCTTCAGTCAGAAATGATTTTTCAGTTTGTGAAGTCAGCATAAGCGAATAGCCAAGAGGGTTATTTATGGGCGAATTGTGAAATAAATTTACCTTGATTTACGGCTTCTAGAATTATTTAAATACGAAAACGATTGCACATTTATGCAGGCCGAAGTTCGGGACTCTTTTGTACTTGAAAAAAAATATGTAGATTTTTCAAACAATAAACCCTAACCAGCCTATGAGTACCGGAGTCAATCTCAAAGAATTGGCCGCAGAGCTAAAACTTTCTCCATCTACGGTATCCCGTGCCTTAAATGATAGCTATGAAATCAGCGAAGCCACTAAGAAAAAGGTGATTTCGATGGCAGAAAAGTTGAATTATCAGCCTAATCCATTTGCTCGAAGTCTTCGTGAGAATAAGAGTAAAACCATTGCGGTCGTTATTCCGGAGCGGATGAGTAGCTTTTTTTCAAAGGTTGTGGATGGAATAGAAGAAATAACACAACAATATGGGTATCATCTTTTGGTGTATAGTACCCATGAAGATGTGGACCGAGAAAAAAGAATCGTAAACCTATTGATGAATGGTCGGGCAGATGCAATTGTCATGTCTGTCTCCAGTCAGACCAGCGATATATCTCATTTGACTAGGTTACACGAGCGAGGATTTCCATTGGTATTTTTTGATCGGATTTGTACAGATATTCCTACCACAAAATTTATCACCAATGATTATGATAGTGCCTATGAAGGCACCAAGCATCTGATTCAGCAAGGTTGTCGAAAGATCGCCTTCTTAATGTTATCAAAAGAACTTTCTATCACTAAGGATCGGCATAGAGGATATTTAGACGCACTGAGTCATGCAGGCTTATCTCCTGAGCCTGGATTGAATTTGACCTGCTGTCAAGGGGAAGAAGAAAACATTGAGGCTATCAGACAAATGCTACAATCTCCGGATCGTCCTGATGGTATTTTGTCTTCTGTGGAAAAACTTGCTTTGGCTACCTATCATGCAGTTCGTAGAACAGATCTAAAAATCCCTCAAGATCTGAAAATCGTTAGCTATTTCTCTAATCTGAGCATTGCAGGTTTACTCACGCCTAGCTTAACCACAATCACTCAGCCTGCATTCAGTATTGGTGAGGAATGTGCGAAGCTATTGATGAAAAAATTAACCAAGCCACGTCAACCTGATCTACCTAATCAATTGATCACTGTGCCTTCAAAAATTACGATGCGCGCTTCTACCATTGTAGTATAACATCCATTTCGGTAAGAAAGCCGGTCAACAACTTTCATTTGTTTTGGTTTTTAAGTTGAAAATACCCTGCTGTTATTAGTAGGGTTTTTTTATTTCTGTCCATTTTTCGTTCTCATAAAGGGGCAAAAAAATAAGCTGCCCATATAGGCAGCTTATTAAAATGGAATATAGGATTGAGATTAATATCCAGGGTTTTGAGGGAATGCGCTAGCACCGCCTTCGGCCCGGTCAATTTGGTTTTGTGGAATTGGTCTCAATACATGGAAGTCTTTAATATTTGGAGCTGCTTGAGGATTATACAACTTAACTCGCTCAATTAGATTGCCCCAACGCTTCAAATCCAACCAACGAGTTTGCTCACCGGTCAATTCTCTTGCTCTTTCTTCCATTAAGAAATCAAAGGTCATTTGATCCGCTGTGATTTCCATTGCGGCTTCTTTGCCAGGCCATGCAGCTCTTCTTCTTACCACATTGATCGTAGCAGTAGCCTCAGCGATTTTTCCTTGACGGAATTGCGCCTCAGCAAGTAGGAGATAGGTGTCAGCTAATCTCATAGCGATGTAATCACGTCCACCTTCAAATTGAGTACGGTCAACTCGTCCTGGATCTAGGTGCTTGGTTAATGCTGGAAAGAGTTTTTCTGTATAAGCACTAGGTACCAATACTTGATAAGGACGCTTTGCACGCTCTTCTGGAGTCATTTCGTACCCAGGAAGGAACATGGTTGTGTCACCAGTTGCGAACGTTAAAGATCCCTTTGTATTATCAAAAGAGGCATTATAGGTTCCTGGTCTATTTGATCTATAGGTGTCCTTATATGACTTTTTGTATCGGCTGTCGTTTTCACGATTTTGGAACACAGTTTCCATCGCATAGACTGTAGGTCTGTAACGCTTGAACGGACGGCCGTTTTCAGTGTCACGCTGCATACCAGGCTGAGTATCGTATTCCATAAGGAAGAATACGTGAGAGTTGTTACCTCCACCATTGGTCAATGGGCTACGAGTATATTGAACCGACCAAATTACTTCGTCATTGATTTCATTTCCGAAAGCATGAACTTGACCAAAATCAGGAAGTAGCTTTAGACCAACGCCATTATTAACCACTGCCTGAAGTTCGGTTTCTGCTTTTGCAAAATCATCTCCAGCTTTAGCAGATGATGTTCCTTTGGTTAAATAAACTCTACCCAACAGGTGTTTTGCGGCATATTGAGTAGCTCTACCATAATTCGAAGAAGCTTTTTTGTTTTCCAAACCTGGAATTGCCTCTGTCAAATCCTGGATAATCGCTGCATAAATCTCAGATTCTGGAGTTCTGCTTACTTCTTTGGTTGGGACATTGGTTTCTGTAAGTCTCAATTCTACTGGACCAAACAATTGAACCAAAATAAAGTAGTGATGTGCTCTAATGAATTTTGCCTCGGCGATACGTTGTGTTTTAACAGCATCTGATACGCCCGTGATATTTGCTGCACGATCAATAACTGCGTTACAGGTATTTATTCCACGATAAAATTCGTCCCACAATTCTCTAGCATGACCATTGTTGGAATCAAATTGATTGGTGTAGGTATTCATGAATTTCCATGAACCATCCGCACCGTTGGTGTAGATGTCTGTTCCAAATTCAGTGAAATTATTTCCTCGTTCAGTTCCATACCAAATTCTCATGGTACTATAGGCTGCACTAACAGCGTCATCTAGTCCCTTTGAGGTATTTAGATATTCACTGCCAATTTGAGAGATAACATCTTCTTGTAGAGCATCTTGGCAGGACTGGACAAACAGTAAACTTGCTGCCAAAGCCCCAATGCGTGTTATATTTTTTACGGTATATGTGATCTTATTCGTTTTCATCGTCTTTCTGCTTTTGATTAAAATTTAGCATTGATACCAAAGGTGAATTGAACCACAGGAGGAGCAATGTTGGCATTGATTACCCCGCCTTCTACTCCTTGTTCGCCATCGATAAAGGTTTCAGGGTCGATACCTTTATGAACCTTGCGGTATTCAGAGAAAATGAATGGATTCTGAATGCTTGAATACAATCTTAGACTTGTCAAGCCGATTTTTTCAGCGGTCTCTCTGGCAAAATTATATCCAAAGTTTATGTTTCTTACTTTCAGGAATGTGCCAGAGAAATAAGACATAGAGCTATTATACTTTGGCCGTTCCTGGTTTTGATTTGGTCTTGGATAAAGATTGGTGGGGTTATTAGGCGTCCAATAATCTACAGCAAGGTTGTTGTATCGACCAAATAAGGAATTGAAGTTATCATGGAAAGCACTTCGGATCAATGATCCTACTCTACCGAAGACAAAGAAGGAAACGTCTAATCCCTTATAAGCAAATCTGTTTGTCATACCTATGGAGAAATCAGGTACCGCCGATCCAAGAACCTGTCTGTCAAGTGAATTGATTTTTCCATCTCCATTGGCATCCTCAATTTTTATTTCACCGACTTTGTCACCAAAAGAAGTAGCAATATCTCTTTCTGATGTTTGCCAGATTCCAATCTTTTTGAGATCGTAAAAAACAGTCAATGGTTGACCAATGAATCTTCCAGCAGCAATGTCATCGCCATTTGGCAAGGATATAATTTCTTCCCGATTTCTGGTGAAAATCATATCAGTTGACCAGGTAAAATCTCCCTTCTCAATATTAAGTGTGGAAAGTGATAGTTCAATACCTCGGTTTTGAGTTTCTCCTATATTGGTTGTGAAGCCGCCGAAACCTGTTGAATTCGGTAGTGGTTGTGGCGCGAGTAGGTCAGAAGTATTGGTGATATAATACTCAATTGAACCGAAAATTTTGTTTTTCAGAATTGAGAAATCAAATCCGGTATTGAATGTGGTAGATGTTTCCCATCTCAAATCAGGGTTACCAATGGTATTTGGCCGATATCCAAATGCTGCAGTATTATCCCATGCATAGGAGGTTCTGCCCAATAAGGCTTGTGTTTGATATGGCGTAATCGCTTGGTTACCGATAGAACCATAAGAAGCTCTAAATTTCAATTGATCTACGAAAGAGGAGTTTTTCAAGAAAGACTCTTCGTGCATGTTCCATCCAAAAGCTACTGAAGGGAAAATACCGAATCGGTTGTTTTGACCGAATCTGGAACTACCGTCAGCACGAACAGTCGCAGTTATAAGGTACTTTCCTTTGTAGTCGTAGTTTGCACGAGCCATGTAAGAAAGCAAAGCCCATTCTACCAAATTGGTATTGGCACCTGTGATCTGTGAGGCATCTCCCAATCTGTGGTAAAGCTGCGAAGGGGCAGGAATACCAAGGACAGATATGGTTGATTGTTCAAACTTGTCTCTTTGGAAAGATTGTAGTGCCGTCAGATTTAAATTGTGTACTGACTTAAAGGTTTTGGTATAGGTAAGAATATTTTCTAACGTATAGTTTAACTGAAATCTATCATCTACGCTTGCTGTAGCATCACCACCTCTACGAGAATTGGTTTGAGATCCGGTGAATCTTCCTGTTCTCCTTACAGTATAGTCAGGACCAAAGTTAACCCGGTAGGTTAGACCCTTAGCAATTTCCCAGTTTAAATACAAGCTGTTGAAAATTCTGGTACGATAGGTTTCATCTACTTGAGCACCAGGTACTACTTCAGCGAATGGGTTGGTTCTCAGACCGTCAGAAGTAGGTAAGAAAATCAAATTTCCTTCATCATCAAAAGGTTTGCCTAGTGGGTTTTCCTGTAAGGCACCTCCGATTGGGTTGAAGTTTTCACCATTTCGCTCACTGAAAGTGATAAGAGTTGAAGTACCGATTCTTACTTTATCACTTATTTTATGATCCAAATTGATTCGGAAAGTATATCGGCTGAAGTCTTGTTTTTGAATTACACCTAGATCTTTGAAGTAGTTTCCTGATACGAAGAAGCTAGTTTTTTCATTGCCTCCTGATACACCGATCTGGTGGCTTTGAATATTGCCTTGTCTCATCAAGCCAGCCACATAGTCAGTGCTTCTTCCCAGATTGATGCTTTCAAGCTCTACAGGCTCGAAAAGTTTGGCATCTGCTTCTGCAGTTGCAGGCCCTTCTGGATAGGCACCTGTAGCTCTTCTTGATTCACGCTTATATTCCGCAAATCCAGGTCCGTCGAATACTTCGATTCTTCCCAGTTCGCTGGAAATTCCGTAATATGAGTCTAAAGAAACTACCGTTTTACCTGCGCTACCTCTTTTTGTAGTGATCAAAACAACCCCATTGGAACCTCTGGATCCATAAATCGCAGTCGCAGAAGCATCTTTCAATACCTCCATAGAGGTGATGTCTTGAGGGTTGATATCTTCCAAGCCACCTACAGTTGGAATACCATCAATTACATAAAGAGGCTCGTTGGAAGCGTTGAAAGAACGACGACCACGGATTCGAACTTGTGGCGCGGAACCTGGCTTTGAACCTGGCTGAACTACGTCTACCCCAGCAGCTCGACCTTGAAGCGCTTGACGTGCATCAGTAATCGGGAGTTCTTGGATTTCTTTATTTCCTACCGAAGAAATAGCGCCTGTTAATTGACTTTTCTTTTGAGTACCATAACCGACAACTACCACTTCTTCGAGGTTTGACATGTCAGGAGTCAAGCTAAGGTCAATTTTACTTCGACTTCCAATTGTCTCCTCTACGGTATTGTATCCAATAAATGAAAAGACCAATACACCAGAACTTGGTCCTGAAATGGAAAATTTTCCATCTAAGTCCGTAGTGGTACCTCTTGTGGTACCTTTCAATAGAATGGATACACCTGGTAGTGGTGATCCTGTTTCATCGTTTACCGTTCCGGTGACTTGGATGTCTTGCGCGTACACCATCCCGGTGCCTAACCACAACATCGCCACCACCATCAGGTACGTGTAGAATTTTGTTTGCATAGTAATAGGGGTTATTGTTATTGATAGATAATTGGTTTTACAATACAGGTAATTTTTATGTCATTGGTATAAGTGGTTAAAAGACTAGTTTTTTGATTCTAAAAGGTAGATAGAAGGAGCCATTGGGACAATTCATAAAATCTGCTATTTACGGAAACGATTGCAAGCCAAATTTTAAATTGTTCACTGCCTCCTTAATAGGATTTGAAATAATAAAAAACACCTGCCTCTTGAGGAGAAGCAGGTGTTTTGGATAAAAAGATTTGGTACTAATTAAACTCTCGGCGGTTCCCAGCCTTTTTCATATTCTCGGGTCCAAAGTGCCTTGCCCTTTTCCGAGTTTAGGATATGTCCATTTTTAGGATCGCAGATTAAATTTTCCCCGACTCGACTTGAAATGTTTGCCAAATGGCAGAGTAAGGTAGATACTGCGCCTTCCTCAATATTGGAATTTTGCTTTTCGATTCCTCGAACTGCATTAAAGAAATTGACCACGTGAGTGGTACTCATATCGCCACCTCCGCCTAGGACAGTTCCTCCTTCATTGTTTGAAGCTAAATTGGATTTGACCTCTTTGCCGCTTCGATCAAATTGTTTGTAACCACCCCGATCTACATACACTGAACCTTCCGTTCCATAAATAATAGTACCTCTATCTGATCCGTAGGTCTTGTAACTGTTTCGGCTTTTTCCATCCCATTGAATGATGGTACCATTGCCAAACTTAAACGTAGCATCCATGGTGTCATACATCACCCATCCATCTTCGGGATAATGCATTTTTCCCGAGGTGATCATGACTTCACTAGGATAGTCTACTTGCAAAGCCCATCTCGCCACATCCAATTCGTGTGTTGCGTTATTTCCGGTTTCTGCAGTGCCATAATCCCAACCATACCAATGCCAGTTGTAATCCCAAGTGTCATGCATGTAGGGTTTTCTTGGTGCTGGTCCTTGAAATAAATCCCAGTCCAATCCATCTGGGGCAGCTTGGGCTTTTGGTAAAGGAACAGCTCCACGGTTATTGGAATAGAAGGCTTTGGCCATGTATACTTTTCCAATTGCTCCATTATGAATGGCAGAAATGATTTCTCTACTCTCTGGGGCTGACCGTTGTTGATTGCCCATTTGAACGACCTTGTTGTATTTCTTTTGCAAGGCAATCAATAATTCTCCTTCCCATGGATTATGAGAACAAGGTTTTTCAACATACACATGTTTTCCCCGCTCCATTGCTAGCCAAGTTCCTGGAGCATGCCAATGGTCAGGTGTCGCATTGATCAGCACATCCACCTCATTGTCTTCCAGAACTTTTAAAATATTCTGTTCTTGCTTGGGTTGGTAATCAATCCATTTTTCAAAGTTTTTGGCTGCTTTCGGCATTTGGGATTTCATCGCATCGCATAAATAAAGCAGGTTGACATTGCTTGATTTGAGCCCAATGGGTTCATAATAAGCCCCCAATCTTCTTCCTAATCCTGCGATAGCAACATTCAGTCTATCATTTGCTCCGATAATTCGGGCATACGATTTTGGAGAAAACCCTACGGCCCCGAAAGCGGAGATTCCTAAAGTTGCCACCGCGCTTTTCTTAATAAATTCTCGTCGATTCGAATTGCTCATGGTAATTAGCGTTCATGAAAAGATTATTTCAATACCTTGATTTTGATGTTTTTGTAATGAACTTCATCTCCGTGGTCTTGAAGTAGAATATGACCCTCAGCAGCTTCGCCAAAGTTTTTCCAGATTTTGTATTTGCTAATTGCTACCAAGTCTCGGTATTCCTGTGATCCCCTTACATATTCCACGACCTTAACCCCATTGATATAGTGCTCTACTTTGTTGTCAGGATAAACAACCACCCGACCTTGATTCCATTCTCCTGGTTTGCGAACAAACCTCGCCTGTTTTTCAGCCTTTATGAGATCATAAAGTGAAGCCAAAGTTCGATTTCCGTTAATGCCTTGCTTGGCATCAGGATGATTGGCATCGTCCAAAATCTGGTATTCCAATCCAATTGCCGATCCTGAATTTCCTTCCGAAAGAGTTACGAAATATTTAACTCCGCTATTTGCGCCTTCTGTAATTTTGAAATCAAATGCCAAATCAAAAGCACTGAATTTTTCAGTGGTGACGATATCGCCGAAATTGGTCGATTCACTTCCATCAGATTTTTGAATGGTTAATTCTCCATCGTTAATCGTCCATCCTTTTTCAGGGAAAGATTCTTTGTAAGCGCCTTTCCATCCTTGGCTTGATTTACCGTCAAACAATAATTTCCAGCCATTCTTTTTTTCCAAGTCCGAAAGTTCGTTTTTCAAAGTGCTGACCACGAAAACGTCTCCTTTGAATGAAGTGGGTTTGAGGTTTTCCGTTTGAATTCGGACATTCCTGAAATAGGTTTTCCGGCCTTCATCTTCTTGTTTTTGAATCGCATGGACTTGTAGTCCAATGAACCCTTTGGCATCCATATCATCCATGAAATAGGCGACTTCTTGACCATTTACCCAGGTTTTAATTGTGTTTCCAATGGCTTCGATTCGATAGGTATTCCATTCTCCCATTTTGAAAGCTGACTTTGCAGCAGGATTCAGATCCAATGGATAAAACCATCCTCTTCTAGCTTCATCATAAATACCTCCAGACCAGGCTCTCGGGGTAGGATCTGCTTCTATTTGATAGCCATAGACCAAACCTTGACCATTTCTCGCATCAGGATTAAATTGACCTCTAGCCATAATCCCTGAGTTGGAGGAAATGTGATTGATTTTTAGATCTACTTCCAAGATGAAGTCGGTGTACATTTCTTCGGAGACCAAAAAGGTGTTTCCTGTTCCAAAAACAGCCGTTCCTTCGATTGTTCCGTCTTTTACTTCAAAAGTAGCTTTACCGGCCACAGCCTTCCATCCACTTAGGTCTTTCCCATTAAAGAGGTTTTTCCAATTTTCTTTTTGAGCTGATGCAATCTGGTTTAGTGAAAGCAAAAGCAACAGCGTAAGTAATTTAAATTTCATAGGTATTGATTTGGATTTATTGTTTTTGTTGGAATTCGTATGCTGATGCTAGTCCTAAATGATCTTACAGGGTTTGAGCTTGAAGATTCATTTTCGGAAGAGTTCTCTAAATTCCATAAATAGCCTAGTAGGATCAATTATAGCAAGATCTAATTTACGAAAACGATTGCAATGTGAGTCATGTCTTTCGTGATGAAAGGTTAGAGTAGGGGACATTATTTGGGTGAGTTAGAGGATTGCAAAATCCGTTTGTTACTTTTGCGCATGATTGATTTTAACCAAAAACAAAATGTTTTTATCACCTGCAAGGATCGCTCTGTGGTCTATTTGGAGCAGGAATTACGGGAACTGGGTTTTTTCCCTAAATCAATTTCCAGAACTGGAATTGAAATTTCGGCCAGCATGGAAGATTGTATGGATCTCAATCTTCACTTGCGAACTGCCTCGCTTGTTTTGTATGAGTTAAAATCATTTTACCTTCATGATGCTGAAGATATTTATCGAAGATTTAAAGCGATTCCTTGGGAAGAATATTTAGATGTAGACGGTTATTTCTCAGTTCAGTCGACAGCTGAAAATGAATCAATTACGACACCATTGATTGTCAATGTCAAGGTAAAGGATGCAATTGTAGATCGATTCCGTCAGATTTATGGAAGACGACCGGATTCTGGGCCAGACCTTTCTGGATTGGTGATTCAGGTCTATTGGAAAGGGACGGATGCCACTGTGTATTTGAACACCTCTGGAGAAACCTTGGCAAAACATGGCTACAGAAAGATTCCAGGAAAAGCACCAATGATGGAGTCTTTGGCTGCTTCAACAATTATGGCAACGGAATGGAATACCAGAGTTCCTTTTATTAATCCGATGTGTGGATCCGGTACACTTGCTATCGAAGCTGCATTAATGGCAAGTAAACGCTATCCGGGTTTGTTCCGAGATGAATATGCTTTTCAGCAAATTAAGGGATACAAAGAAGAGGCCTACCAAGCTAAAAAAAGAAAGTTGGAGCAAAAAGTTATTCATGATCCCGGTGTCAAAATAATCGCTTCCGATATTTCCCTTCAGGCAGTTTCGTTTGCTCAGGAAAATGCTGCCTATGCAGGAGTGGAGCACATGATTGAGTTTGAGGTTTGTGATTTTGCGGAAACTCAAATTCCTGAAGGCCCTAAAGGGGTAATCATGTTTAACCCAGAATATGGAGAGCGTTTGGGGGAAAATTCAGAATTGGAGGAAGTCTACAAACGGATGGGGGACTTTATGAAGCAGAAATGTGCTGGATATAGAGGATACATATTTACTGGAAATATGGAACTCGCAAAGAAGGTTGGACTAAAGGCAAGTCGAAGGATCGAATTTTGGAACGCGACTATCGATTGTAGACTTCTCAAATACGATTTGTATCAAGGAAGAAGAGATTAATCCTGAGCCTTATTTGATTTTTACTTTACTCCAATGAGTCTGAAAGGAAGCATAAATAAGTTTCTTACCAGGTCGAAACTTAAATCAATAGCAAATCCCAAGATTCGGAACGGTAAAAGAATTAACCAGACGATAGGATAAAGGACGAATGCCACAAGGGCAAGTGGCCAGCAAAGGATAAATAGAATGAGCCAGAGAAGAAATGTGAGCATGAACTTGAAATTTCTTTTCCTTGCCCAAAATCTGTTCCATCAAAAGAAATCCTCAAAATCAAGCTTTTGGATAACCGGAAACTCAAAAAGTGTTTTAGAATCGGACACCCTACCGAACAATCTTATGCTTTCTGAGTGCTGATATTGATTTCTTCAAGCTTATTTTTTGTGTCGATTAATTCTCGCATCAGCTTTCGCTCTCTTTCAACACTTGATTTTTTATGTTTTTGAAATTCTTTTTCAGTTTGATCCAAAATGTCCTGATTGAGTTTAACTCGTTCACGTTCTGCATAAAGTTTAAACGTAATAAAAGCGGCATAACCGATCAATGGAATGAGTAGGAGTAGAAGTGGATTATTGGTCGCTGCTTCCGACTTTTCTATAGGTAAGATCTTAGAAGTTTTGACATGCTCTGTGCTATCCACCATCATTCGATCAATTTCTCGCTGCATGAATTGGGTTTCCTGCGCTTTAATGGATTCATTAAATAATTCCTTGATACCATTCCATTCTGATTTCTTGATGACCAAGTAGTCAGGAGAGTTGATCGCAGGTTGGAACAAGGTGTCCAATTGGTCGGTCCATAGCAATGACTTCGAAATTTCTTGGCTAAATCCAAGGTTTGTAGTCAGGAGGATTGTCATTAAAATGAACAAGATTGGGTGAGATCTCTGTTTCATTTCCAGTTATTTTTTAGAGAGGGTTTACAGTTTAAATGTAAACTACTTGTTGTAACTCCTTCAAATATAAAGAGTTAAATTTAAGTAAAAAAAATGTTATGTATTTATTTTACTGATTTGCAGTGGGATAGATATAAAAAAAATATTAGATACAATTCAGCGTGTTTATAATTCGAAAAATTATATTTATTCTATATTAATGCTAACTGATTTATTTATTGGATGGAATGAAAAAATAGGTAATTCACCTATTTAAGCGCCTAATTTTTAATTTTTTCAGGTCTTTGAGTATAATTCATTCTACTAGAAATACTATTTGTAAAACTGGATTCATCCAAAATAGTCCATTCTGATTTTGTAATGCCTCAAAAATTTTAGCTTGGTAGGAACGTATGTATTCAAAATCTAGGGTTTAATTACTCACCAAATTTTCCTGGAAGGCTAGCAATTCTTTTTTTAGGAAAAAGTACCTTGGGTTAGTAAATAGGTGTAATCATTTTTTAAGTGGTGATTTGTCTGAAAAGAATATTTGTACCTTACCCTTACCTCAGAATTTATTGCCATTGATCCAAGCTAACCGACTTTCACTTCTTTTTTTAGGCTTTCTTTTGTCCTTTTCCCTTCAAGGGCAAGTTACGATTACCGGGAAAGTGATAGAGAAGGGGACAGGTTTACCAATGCCCTTTGCAAACGTATTTATCAATAATTCGACCCTTGGAGCTGCTTCAGATGACGAAGGAAACTTTCGGATTTATGGAAATATTCCAGACGAGTTTGAATTGGTCGCCTCATTTGTAGGATACAAAACGATTAGTAAAACTATTCAGCGCAAAGGAAGGCAGGCTGTTTATCAAAATTTTGATTTGGAATTTATAGAAGACCAATTGAGTGAAGTCGCTCTAAAAGCAAAACGAGATAAAAGTTGGGAACGCAATATTCGGATGTTCAAGGAAGTTTTTCTTGCTGTTCCTGACGATCCTTACGGAAGAGATATTGAAATCCTGAATCCTTGGGTTCTGGATTTCGAGTCTGTTAAACCTGACAAAGGATTTAAATACACTCAAGCCACGGCCCAGCAGGCTCTTCAGGTAGTAAATAAGGCATTGGGATACCAAATTGACTTTCACCTGCAAGACTTCCGAATGCTGAGGAATGCCTCACGATTTTTTGGTCAAGCATATTACAAAAATCTAGCTCCTTCAGATTCTACTAATGGAGAACAATGGAAGACCAATCGAGAACTGAATTATCAAAATTCTACTCGGCATCTGATGCTTTCAATATTACTTCGAAACGCGGAAAGACAGGGATTTGAACTTTATCTGACTAAGACGGAGTCAGACTTTCGGGTGAGAACCAATGATTTCACTGTAGAATTAAATGAATCTATTATTCCTTTAAAGTTGGATTCCATTTATTCTAGACCCTTGGGCAATGGAAGTTATCGAATTTTTTTACCGGGTCGAATTGAGGTTCATCATCTATCCAAGCCATGGCCCAATGACTATTACACTAATATTTACCATGCTATTTCTTGGATGATAGCACCGGGAGGTTATGTCGATGTAGATCGAAATGGTACTTTACTTTACCCTGCTCAATTGGTGCTCTCTGGCTATATGGGGAGGCAACGAATGGCTCGTTCACTCCCTTTAGACTTTGTGCCTGATGAGGGTTTCGCTGGTTTTGTGGAAGAATTGAAGTTGTTTCAGGCTAGATATAAGACTTTAAATGCTCTTCGGGAAAAACCTTGGATTACTTTAAATAAGCACTATTTCCATCCTGGAGAAAATCTTTGGCTGGGAGGAAGGATGCTATATCAAAATCCGATTGCTCAAGATTCACTAAGCCGGGTTGTTTATGTGGAGATCTGGAACGATAAATTAAAGCAGGTACATTCTGCCCAATTTCCAATTCAAGAAGGATTGATTTCAGGAGGAATTCAACTGGCAGATTCCCTGCCAGTTGGGGATTATATTTTGAGAGCTTATACGAGATGGGGGTTGAATTTCCCTGAAAAAGATCGATTTGAAATTCCCTTCCCAATTATACCAGAAGATCAGCAGGTCGTCTTTTCTGAGAACGTTGAGGAAGATGAGTTTGGAGACCTTGTCTTAAATACCCTTTATGAGATTCAGGATTCCTTGAATTTTCGCAAAGCATTGATTCATTTGTCGCTAGCTGATAGTTATGATAATCCAGTCGAAGCAGATTTCCATCTTAGTGTCTTGTCAGGATTTGTTGCGCCAGAATTGAGTCAAGCTCTTCGTTTGGAAAAAGCATTGGATTGGAAAGATGAGCCCTTACCGGATACTTTCGATTCGAATCTTCCATTTTCGATTGACTATGGGATTTCGGTAGCTGGTAGATTTTCGCCAGATCGAAAAAAGGATTCAAAAGCTCAGGTGATTACTTTGGTCAAAGGAGATTTGGAGGATTTTGGTCAGGTGAGATCAGATTCTTCGGGATATTTTTGGGCCACTGGTTTGATGGGTCAAGATTCTATTTCCTTAGCCATTGCTGCCTTGGATTCAAAACAACAGTCTTTGGGAAGTGTGTCTTTGATTCCATTTTCTCGTCCAATTTTCAGAGGCTCATTTTCTCGAATTCCTTTTCAAACCCAATCGATTTCAGATGTCCGAGAAAGGTTGATCGACCTAGAAGGTGATTTTGTCCAATTGGAGGAATTTGTCAAAGAAGAAACCCGAGAAGAACTACGGCCAGATCGGAATTATGCTTACGGCGATCCTAATCAAGAAGTAGGAGAAGCAGATTTGGAAACAAAGACTTGGGCTGAGATTTTGGGTTTATTGAGATTCAACCTCAATACCTTGAAGTTTAGGAACTATACCTTTGGAGAAGAGACTGGATCGCCATTACTGATCATCGATGGAAATTCTAGACCTTTTTTGGAAAAAGAAGAGTTTCGTGAAATTTTATTGGGGTATGATCCATCCCAGCTTAAATCGATCAAAGTGTATTATGATAATATTACCAATGCAGCCTACGGGATGGCTGGCTATGCAGGGGTGATGATTATTGAAACCAAAAATGGATTTAGAACTGGTCCTGAGGAAGGTCGAAGATTTAACCCGGCTGAATTTGATGTATTTTCGATTCCGGGATTTACTTCTTTCAAGGAATTCCCTATAGTTCCACCCAAAGATCAACTTCTAAAAAATAAGCCAACCCTCTATTGGAATCCCAAAGCAATAACTCAGAAGGGTAGTTTGGATTTTGAAGTTTATGTACCTCTTGAGGTTAAAAAGCTTTGGATAAAGATCGAGGGATTATCTGAAGATGGAGATCCAGTATATAAGCTCATACCTATTGAAATTGGGAAATAATCATTTCTTGTTAATCGCTGGCTTTTAGATTGCCAGATTAAATCGGAATGTTGATTTTTGACCAATCAAATATCGAATTAAGATCATTTTATGAATCTCACACCTGTTCTCAAATCTTTTCAAGAACTCAGTAATGAGGAGCTGTATGCAGTACTTAGGCTTAGGGCTGAAGTTTTTGTCGTGGAGCAAAATTGTCCTTATCTGGATTTGGATAGCAAGGATCAAAAATGCTTTCACTTGCTCTTGTATGCAGGATCTGATCTTGCTGCCTATTGTAGGCTTGTCCCAGCGGGACTTTCTTATCAAGAGGTTGCGATTGGCCGTGTGATTTCAGCCCCAGCGTATCGTGGAAAAGGGTTGGGAAAAGTGGTGATGGAAAGGGCGATTTCTTACTGTGAGGATATTTTTGGAAAGGTTCCCATTCGACTGGGAGCTCAAGTCTATGCCAAGGGATTCTATGCTTCCTTAGGGTTTGAAGCCGAAGGAGAGGAGTATTTGGAAGACGGAATCCCACATGTGGAAATGGTAAAATATTGAACCATGGAAATAGGAATAGATAGTTTTGCCGCTTTTGTTACTGATGCCGACGGCCATCCGGTTGGGACCGCTCAGCAGGCAATGGCAGAATTACTTGATCGAATTCAATTGGCTGATGAAAAAGGCTTAGATGTCTTTGCTATTGGCGAGCATCACCGCAAGGAGTTTTTAGATTCTGCTAATTCGGTCATATTGGCGGCAGCCGCAGGCCGTACTAAACGAATTCGTTTGAGTAGTGCGGTTACTGTGCTGAGTGCTGCAGATCCGGTAAGGGTATTTCAGCAGTTTGCTACGTTAGATTTGGTGTCTCAAGGGCGAGCCGAGATGGTAGTTGGTAGAGGATCATTTACGGAAGCGTTTCCGCTTTTTGGATTGAATCTTCAGGATTATGACAAGTTATTTGCTGAAAAACTTGGGCTATTGCTTCAAATCAGTGAGAAGGAAATGGTTACCTGGTCGGGGAAATTTAGGCCATCTCTTACTAATCAGCCCATCTACCCAAGACCGGTTCAGAAGAATATTCCCATTTGGTTAGGGGTAGGTGGTACTCCTGGTTCTTTTGCAAGAGCAGGCTCCTTGGGTTTGCCTTTGATGGTGGCCGTTATTGGTGGGGAAACCCATCGATTCAGACCCTTGGTGGATTTGTATCGAGAAGCTGGTGACAAGGCTGGATTTGCACCACATGAGCTAAAAGTGGGGCTTCATTCGTTAGGCTATGTCGCAAAGACTCATGAAGAGGCAGTAGAAAATTACTATCCGGGATATGCGCAGACTTTTACTCGAATCGGGAAGGAAAGGGGCTGGCCTTCAGTAACTCGAAATCATTTTGAAGCACAAAATTCAAAATGGGGAGCTTACTTGGTCGGAGAGCCTGATGAAATAGCAGAAAAGATTTTACGTCACAGTGAGTCCTTGGGTGGAATTGATCGATTCACTTTTCAAATGGATAATGCGGGATTATCTCATTCCCAGTTAAGCGATTCGATAGCTTTGATCGGAGAGGAAGTGATGCCCAAAGTGAAGAAGGCAATTGGGTAAATTGAAATTGCCACCAATAAGTATCACAAATGCGAATAAAAAAACGCCGAAGGATTTCCTTCGGCGGTTGATTTTAGAATGACTTTGCCAACTTATCGATTTTTTTACGCAGGTCTGTGATCGCTGCGGCGTATCGGGTATCCCATTCTTCAAGTCTTCCTGTATTTTGAATCGCTACCTCGTACTGAATGCCGGGTAAAATCCAAGAAGCATAGCCTGAAAAAGGATCGTTGCAAACATAAAGAGACTTATACCAATCCCCATAATACATACCTTTTGGATCGATCCAGCTTTTTTCCAAATTAATGAGTCCTTGGTTTATTTTGGCCAACCTCTTTGTGGAGGTTTTTCCAGAAATCATAGCAGCATCTAAGGCTTTTTGATAAGCATTTGAGCTAGCTTCCAACTCTTTTAGAGCCTGATCAACTTGATCAAATGCTTTGAAATCTGGAGAAATGCTCTGAACATTTTTTACAGCTTGTTCAAAATGGCCTTTTAAATCGTAAGCATATCGAGGTACATCATAAGGAATGACTGCGGCATTTGCTTGACGAAGTGCAACTAAGCCGAAAAGTTGTGCGACAGCTCCTCCCATTTTAAATGAAGGATCTGAAAATTTAGAATAATAGTGGAAGTTGTCATAGTTTGAGTGATAGGCTGTAGTACCACCAGAGCCGCCACTTAAAGAAGGAACACCAACGTGCATGTAAAAGGCAATATGATCAGATCCTCCGCCTAGATTTCCGATTCTTGGTTCAGGATTTTTTCCAGCCCACACTTCAAACACCGTTTTAGAAGAATCTGGATAGGCGACTTCTTTGGAAGCATCAATAATGAGTTTTTTGAGTGTGGGTGCTGCAGAAGCCCCAAAATTTCTACCAGAGACCCCTCCGTCAAAATTCATGTAGGAAATTGCCTTTGCTCCAAGTTCATCTCTCAAATGCTCAACCCACTCAGTGGAACCAATTACACCTTGTTCTTCTGCATCCCAATGTCCAATTAGAATGGATCGGGAGGGTTTCTGCCCATTTTTATACAATTCTCCTAAGGCCTCCGCAAAAGTCAATAACATGGCCGTTCCGGAGTTAGGATCTGTTGCTCCAAATGACCATGCATCATAATGGCTTCCCATGATGATCCATTCATCCGGAAAGTCTTTCCCGATAAAAGACCCTACTACATTGTTTGCTCGGATAAAGTCTGGCTTTTGATCTACCATAACTCGAATTTTTAGTTCTGGCCCGCCATTGATTTTGTAGGTAAATGGTAACCCGCCTTGCCATTCAGAAGGGGCATCGTTTCCAGTCATTCGACTTAGAATTTCCTTGGATGCTCCATATCCAATCGGAGTGACTGGGATGGTATGGAAATCGACATCCTTTGGATCTAATCGTTTTACGGATTTGTCTCCATCAAGCGGAAGTGCAGGTTCGAAAGGTGTCAAAGGATCTCCTGTATAATCCAAAGTCAGCATTGAGCCTCGCTGAATGGTCGTCTCGTTGAAAAATGGACCTTTTGGATAAACTTCACCTCGAGTAAATCCGGAATCTTTTGGGTCGGTATAGACTACCAGCCCGATCATCCCATATTGCTCTGCATATTTTGCTTTATAGCCTCTGAAGTTGCCGCCATACCTCGCAACAGCTATTTTCCCCTTAAGATCTACACCCATTTCATCCAACTTCATGAAATCTTCTCGGGTACCATAGTTGACATAAACAACTTCGGCAGTTACATCGCCACTTCCTGAAAAGGCATTGAAACCTAAATGAAGTCTTGAATCTCCTGAAAATGGGTCCTCGGGAAGTTCCCCTTCCTTTTGAGAAAGTGTCATTTGAACTGGAGCGATAATTTGTAGTTCAGATTTTCCTGGATGGTTGGGAAGATAAACATCATAAGGCCAAACCTTCACCTCCATGCCGGCATCAGACATGATTTTGACCATATAGTCTTTCACCAGTTCATTTTCTGGGGTACCTGCGATATGAGGATTTTTGGTTAATTCTCTCAAATGATCTTTGAATCGTTCGGGTTTTACAGCTTTAATAAATTCTTGCTCAAACTGTTTTTGAGACGAAACTTGTGAAGGTAAAAAGCCGGTTTGCTGAGAAAAACCAGCAAATGATAGGAGAGAAGCTGCTGCAGCAGCGAGTAATTTTGTTTTCATTTGGAAGAAGGCAATGAAGGTGTAATTCGGTGAAATAAATCGCACTAGGGTTATTTTTGGAAACTTCTAGTGTGGATTTATTCTTCAGATGGAAATTTAAAAAGCCATAAGAAAATTCCTATGGCTTTTTAAAAAGTTTAGTTGGATTTCAATCCAGGAGATCTTTCCAAAAATTCCTGGTACAAGCGAATATGTCTATTAGATAATGGAATTCGATACCCATCAATAAACACGTGCATGATTTGTGCTCGAGTTTCAAACGGGTCCTCGGTAGAGACGATCAGGTTTGCTCTTTTTCCCACTTCTACCGAACCATATTGATCTGCAATTCCGAAGATTTCTGCTGGATTGATAGTTACTGCTTTCCATGCTTCCTCTTTTCCCATTCCGTAAGCCGCCGCAAATGCAGCATGAAATGGAAGATTTCGCACGTTGTCTTCATCATCTGTTCGCAATGCCACCTTTACTCCGGCTTTTGCCATTTTTCCAGCATTAGCATAAGGAGTGTCATATCGGTCAGATTGTCTAGTAGGTAGGGCTTGAACTGGACCGGTGATTACTGGGATTTTAGCTTTGGCTAATTCTTCAGCAACTCTCCACCCTTCAGAGACACCCGTGAAAATTACTTTTACCTTTTTGTCAGCTACCCATTTGATTGCATTCTGAATATCAGAGGCAGTATTCACTTCGATCAACAATGGTAATTCACCTGCGATCACTTTAGCCAATTGATCCATTTCTGGATAGTATTGAAGTTCTGCTCCTGCAGTTTTTAGCTCATGGTATTTCAATGCATTCTCCCAAATGGAATTTGCTTCCTTGATGGCTTTTTCTGAGTCTTTTTTGATGTCATCATCTGATCGGCGATCAAATCGACCTCTTCTGCCTGAAGCGGGAAAATTCATTACCACACCTTTGAATCCTCCATACATTTGGTCAGGAGTGTATCCATTTAGGTTGATTAGTGCTGCAGTTCCTGGAAACAACCCCCCATTTGGAGAAGTCAAAACAGTAGTTACCCCTGAAACCCGGGTAATCCCAACTGCCTCAGCATTTGGGTTGACGGCTGTCAAGGCCTGCATATTTGGGGTTACGTTGCCAATTTCTTGATAATCGACCGTTTCTGGTACTGAACTAACTTCAACCAAACCTAATCGGGTCCCGCTGTCAATCATACCTGGATAGATAAACAATCCAGTACAATCAATCACTTCTGCTCCATCAGAGGAAATATTGGTTCCGATTTGAGCAATTTTTCCATTCTCCAAAAGGACGGAGGTATTAGAAAGTGTACCCTTAGTGATGGTCACCACGGTAGCATTTTTGAGGAGGAATTTACCGGTTCTTGGTTTTACAAATTCCCCGTCGATTTGAGCCATAGCGACTACCGGAAGCAGCGCAAGTAATGTGGCACAAAAGGTTTTTATCAATCTTTTCATTTCTGTTCGATTTTCGGGGTGATTAGTGCTTTTCTTCCATAAATATCTCTTCGAATGCTTCAAAGAACTGATCTACATCCTGAAGACAGCGATGTTCTTCTTGTTCGCGAAGGAAGATTGGTTCCACCATTTCGGTAGCTGCTACAAATTGACGCTGATCATCAGCATCAGTCTTGATGTCGAAATACTTAACGCCATCGACAAAAGTCATTTGAGGAACCGCATAAGAGGAAAGAGGGTGTCCCTCAAAAATGACCAAATCGGCTTGCTTACCGACTTCTATCGAGCCTACCTTCTCTTCAATTCCTAATTGACGGGCAGGATTAATTGTGATCATAGCTAATGCTTCATCGTCAGTAAGCCCTCCATAACGCTGTGTTTTTGCAGCCTCGTGGTAAAGGTGACGGATGAGTTCAGCAGAGTCAGAATTGATTGAAGTAATGGCTCCATTTCTATGAAGTATGGCAGCATTGAATGCTGTAGAATAATAAACCTCAAACTTATAGGACCACCAGTCTGCAAATACAGATGCTCCCATGGTATATTCGGCGATTTCAGGTGCTACTTTAAATCCTTCATTGGTATGTTGGAAAACTAGCTTTTTGATCCCAAAATCTTTTGCAACATTAATGAGCATGTAAATTTCATCTGCTCGATAGGAATGGCAATGGATGATAATTTTTCCATCCAAAATATCAGCAAGCGTCTGAAGTCGTTCATTATAGGCCGGAGGTGCCATGGTGTTGCCTTTTTGAGATTTAGCAGCCGTGTAGGTTTCCCAAGCCTTTTTGTATTGGATCGCTTCACTGAATCCATTTCTTAATACAGCTTCCACACCCATTCTTGATCTAGGTTGAATGCCGTTTCCACGTCCATGGACACGAGTTGGATTTTCTCCAAGAGCGAATTTGATGGTCTGAGGAGCATCCTGCATGATGATGTCAGCTGGATTGGACATTCCCCAGCGGTGCTTTAAAGTAGCATTTCTACCGCCTACGACATTGGCTGATCCATGCATAGCATGAGAAATAGTTACCCCTCCTGCAAGAGATCGATAAATGCCAATTTCATAGGGGTTTACTACATCTTTCATTCGGACCTCTGCTGTGATCGGTGCAGAAGCTTCATTTACTACATCTAAGGCTACATGTGAGTGAGCGTCAATAATTCCAGGCATGAGGTATTTGCCTGAGGCGTCGATAGTTTGCACACCTGAAGGAGCACTTAAGTTTTGACCTACTTGTTTGATAATACCATCTTGAACCAATACATCTGCATTGGGTAAGGTACCTTTAGTAACAGTAAGCACGGTTGCGTTTTTGATTAGAACGCTTCCTTTTGGCGTTTGGGCCTGAGCATGGGAAAGTCCAAGTCCCAACAACGCAATCAGAATAAAATTGAGTTTTTTCATGTGTTTATGGGATTAGGCTTGGAGCGGATAGACTTGCTTTAATTGGGAAAGAACCCATTTGAGGGACTGAAAGTGAACCTTCCATTGAGGTTCCTTCTACTTGGCCTGAGATGGTAACGGTTAAGTTCATACCACCAGCTGCTACATCAAAATCAAAGCTGATTGCTTTACCGCTCACTGCAATGTTCTTAAGCGGTGCTTTTGCTTTGCCACTTCCAGAGGGATCGTCATAAGTGATAGTTCCTTCATAGCTAGCACCATTTTTTTTGAGAGTGATTTCTCCGCCTGAGCTTCCAGCCGGGGTTTCAGAAGTGTAAGTCCAAACTCCCTCTACAGTTCCAGAGGCATTCCCTTCAGATTTAGAAGCTTTTTTTACTTCATAGTCAAAGACATAGCCATCTGCAATTACATGTTTGATTTGAGCGTCTTCGGAGAAAATAGGAGCGGTAGCAACGACCATATTTGCCATTTTTCCTTTTTCCAAGGTTCCTGCTACTCTAGAAATGCCTAGGATTTGAGCAGGATTTGTAGTCAATGCAGCCAAGGCCGCTTTTTCGCTGAGTCCATTAGAAATCATAGTTCTTAGCGTTTTCAAAGCATCACCTGCTTTTGCGTCAGAGGTAGTAAATCCAAAAGGAATACCTGCTTTTTCAAGTAGACTTGCCTGCTGTAAGGCTTTTGTATAGGCTTCCTTTACACGGGCATATTGAGCTTGAGTAGCTTCGGTTATTCCTGAATCTTTTTGTGCTTTGATAGCTTTGTCATCGGGAAGTTCCAGCTTGATCAAAACAGGGATTTGGTTCGATTTGATAAGATCAATTACCGGTTCATAATTTTCCAAACCAGTTAGAATAAGCTTAAATCCTAATTCTTTTTGTAAGGCTACAGCTCTGCGAATCTCAAGATCAGATCCAGCTGTAAAAATCACTGGAATTTGTTTTTGAACCACTGGACCCATTGCGGATTGAGTTGGAGTGGTTTGAGGTCTAATTACACCAGCAGTAGAAGCAAATAGACGTTCGTGTTCTAAAGAAAGTAAGGTGTTTTGATAGATGTCTCGAAACTTAGCCATAACACCGGCTAAGGTTCCAGGATACATTCCTCTTGAGCCCCTAAAATTTGCAGCTAAAGCAGTGTTGATTTGAATCAGATTTGTATTTCCAGATGACCCCAAAATCAGGATTGCGGCTTTTCCAGGAATCATTCCCCCATCAGGAAGAATTTGACTGATTGTAAATCCTGCTTTTCTCCAGTCTTCCACTTGGGAATTGCTTCCATCAAATTGATCTGTTGCGGATCTCCAAGGAGTAATTCCTGCAATTTCATCTGGGGGATTGGAGGTGATTAAGTCTTTTGGACGTTCTGGGTCTTTGGGACGAGTAACTCCCATTGAACCGGCTCCGTCAATAAATCCAGGGTACACATAAAGTGAGTCTCCTGAGATTAGAGATGCATCTTTAGGGAGATTGATTCCGGAACCTATTCCGACGATCACCCCATCTTTGATCAGAATGGTGGATTTGGAAAACTCCTGACCTGGAGCGCTCATTACTTGAGCATTGGTGATCGCATAAGTGGAAGTCACTCTACGCTTACCCGTAGGGTCACTTTGTGCCAGAGTAGTCTGAAGCACTGTACCTGAGATCAACAAGCCCAACAATCCAGCTTTCAGAAAATAATTTTTCATTTGGTTGATGGTTTTTCTTCAACAGGCAAGCTAATAAAAGGCTACTCACTACCTAAAAGGTTTTATTTTTTCCATCTTTTTTTTTGACTAATGGCTGTCTGAGGCTATGGAGTTACGAAAAAATGCACTTGATTTACTGTTGCAATTTATAAGTGTTATCACCTGATTTTATATATTAATTTAGTTTGATGACTAATTAATAAAATAATAGAAAATTCCATGAAGAAAATCCTGATAATTGAAGACGATAAAATGATTTCGAGCTTGGTTCAATTTCGTCTTAAAAAGGACGGCTACGAAACATTGGTTGTTTTGGATGGAAATCAAGGAGTCGAGGCAATTGAACAATTTAAACCAGATTTGATAATTACGGACGTAATGATGCCTTACAAAAGTGGTATTGAAGTAATTCAATTTTCGAAAAAGAGTTTTCCTGAGATACCAATTATAGTTTTAAGTTCATTGGGTGAAGAAGAGCAAGTTGTTTTAGAAGCATTCAATTTAGGAGTTGAGGATTTTGTTCCCAAGCCATTTAATCCAAACGAATTGGCCATACGAGTAAAACGTGTTTTAAAATAACAACCCAGCCAAGCCTATGAAGCATTTTTTACTCTCAGCCTTCCTGTTTTTATATACTTTAAATTCTGCTCTGTCTCAGAATAATGTCGTTCCTGAAGATAGCACCGCATTTGTAGATTTTTTGATTCTCCAGGAGGAGGTTCCGGGTCTCGGATACCGATTTACTGTGTCAGGGAATGAGTATCCTGAAGAATTAAATCAATTAGGCGATCTTGGGTTTACCTTAAATTCTGAAGGAGGATATACTTCCAAAATATTGCTGAATTGGGCTCAATTTTTTGACTTAGAAAATCAAATTGTACAGTTCCAAGTCCGTCCTAAGCTAGAGTTTTTGGTTTTTTCATCTCCAAACTCAATTACTGGATGTCGAGATTATTTGCTCGAAATCATTCAGACGGGGGACTACAATCCGATTTTCGAAAAGAAAAAAACGACTGAGGACTTGATTGCATTAGCCAGTCAAGAGCCCTATACACCGTTTCAAAAGTTTCGTTTATTCTTTGTTTCTGATTATAAACTATTTCTTGTTAGTGGAATAATCATTCTGTTTTTTACTGTCTCTAGTGGGCTCACACTTTTCATGTTGATTTTAAAAATCAAAAAAGGTAAACGAGACAAACTTATTGAGAAATATGATCAAGATATATTATTGCCTTTGAGTTCGCTCCCTTTTGAAAAAGAAGTAGAAGAAATTCAGGCAATGTCAATTGACGAGCTTCACGAATATTTTCCGAAGGATCTTCTAGAGATAGAATTATATCAAGAAGTATTGATCGATCGAATTATCAGCTTAAATAAAAAAATGAAAGGAGATTTTAAGCTGAAATTTAAAACGCTCTATCTCCTATTAGGATTGGATAAAGTTTCTATTCGATTGTTAAAAGAAAAGAGTTGGGACAGAAAAACCTTGGCATTGGTACAGATTAATGAAATGGATCTAGTGGAAGCTTTACCAATGATTCGTCCTTTGGTCAATCATGATAATTTCTATGTAAGATCTCAAGCCGTCGCCACCTTATTGAATATTTCTGAATCAAAAGATCTGGCGTTTTTAAGAGACCTGACCTATCCTTTATCGAATTGGCAGCAAATGAATTACCTAAGAATTATAAAATTCATTTCAAGTCAAGGGGTGGTTAATATTGATGTTCTTTTTGAATCAAAAAATGAAACTGTTAGACTTTTTGCCATCAAACTAGTCCGTCAATTAGGAAGACTTGATTTGATGGATTCTCTTTCTAGTCTAACCAAAAATGCTACTGATCAAGAAAAAGTAGAATTGTTAAAAACATATGCGGCATTTGGGGCTCACATGGAATTGTCATTTATTCATGAATGCTTGAATTCATTTTCGAGTGAAGTATTTCAAGAGGCTATTTCTGCAGCCGCTATTTTAGGCGATGATTCTACTATTTTGAGGTTGTCAAGGATCCTAAATTCAAGACAGCTTTCTTTTGGACAATTGAAGCTAATCTTATTCGCAATGCGTGAGATTGATTTTGAGTCTTTTGACCAAGCAATTCAAAATACAGATTCGATTGACATACAAAATATTGGTAAACATTTAAAAGACCCACTTTTAAAGAATGTATAACTTCCTGTTCTATCTGCTTATAGAGATTTTTGGAATCATCTTTTTATTGATGAGTTTCTTGGTTATATCCATTTACCTTACGCTTATGGTGTTGAGTGCATTGGAAATGAGGGAATATTTACGGAAGAATAAATTTGCAGATTATTCGGATATCATCACTTCTCCACTTGCACCTAGCGTTTCAATATTAGCTCCAGCTTTTAATGAAGGGCAAAACATAGTACAAAATGTAAAGAGTTTATTGTCTTTGCATTACAGCAAGTTTGAAGTAATAATTATTAATGATGGATCCAAGGATGATACCTTGGATAAGCTTATTGAATTTTTTGATTTAGAAAAGACTGATTTTGCATACAAGCCAGAAATCGAGACCAAAGAGATCAGAGGGATATACCGGTCCAATAATATTTCCAATCGACGTTTGTTGGTTATAGATAAGGAAAATGGAGGGAAAGCTGATGCTCTTAATGCTGGTATCAATGTGGCAGGGATGGATGTGTTAGCTTGTATTGATGTTGACTGCATTTTGTCAAGCGATTCGATTAGCAGAATGGTAAGGCCATTTATGGAAGAAACCAATAAAACTGTTATTGCAGTAGGGGGAGTAATTGGTATTGCTAATAATTGTGAAGTAAAGGATGGAACTGTTGTTAACTATCGGATTCCAGATTCATTGTTGGGAAAATTTCAAGTAATTGAATACTTCCGCGCGTTTTTGATGGGGAGGATGGCCTGGTCCAGAGTTGATGGATTAATGCTGATTTCAGGGGCTTTTGGATTTTTTAGAACCAATTTAGTCAAGAAGGTTGGTGGATATTTCACCAAAACCGTAGGAGAGGACATGGAATTAATTGTTCGATTAAGAAGGTACATGATGGAGCAAAAAATCCCGCATAAAGTGGGCTTTGTACCAGACCCTCTTTGCTGGACAGAGGTTCCGGAAAGTTCTGATATTCTTTCCCGACAGCGGAATCGCTGGATGAGAGGAACCATTGAAACTCTATTACTTCACAGGCCTATTCGCTTCAGAAAAAAATATGGGGTATTAGGTTCTATTTCGTATCCGTTTTGGTCGATTTTTGAAAAGTCTGGACCTATCGTAGAGCTTTTGGGGATTATTTATACCGTTATACTTTTATTCATTGGTGATTTTAGTGCCCTTTATTTCGTTGCTTTATTATTGTTGATGTATTTGTTGTCTTTGTTGGTATCCGTATTTAGCGTACTCTATGAGCAAATAGCATTCAATAATTATAAAAATAGAAAGGACCTTAGAAAGCTACTTTGGGTGATTCTATCCGAACCCTTTACGGTCCATCCAAGAGTGGTATGGTGGGGTATAAAAGGCCATATTGACTTCATACGAGGAAAGGGTGGATGGGGCACCATGATTCGAACTGGGTTTAAGGTTTCTGAGGACAAAAAGAAAATGCTTACTCAATCATCTAGTTAATGAGATATTTATACTTACTCTATATTGGACTTTTGCTGAGTTATTCAGGATTTGCACAGACGTCAAAAAGCTCTGATGAACTTCTTATAGAAGCCAGAGAATTAATAATGGATGATAAATATATCGAGGGAAGACGTTTAGCGTTTTTGGCCTTAGAACGGTCACCTGATTATGCAGATATTTTAATTTTAGTGGGGAGAAGTTATGCGTGGGAGGGTAAAAATGATTCAGCTTCCATTTATTTAGAAAGAGCCATTGTGGCTTCTCCTCAATACGCAGATGGATATGTGGCCTATTTGGATAATTTGTTTTGGGCTGATCAATTAGAAAAAGCAGATGAAATAATACTTAGAGCAAAGTCTAACTTTCCTGATCCGCTTCCTGATCCCATTGTCTACAGAGAGTCAAGATTGCTTTATTACCGTGAAAAATACGACGAGGCTCTAGATTTAGTTCAGCCACTATTTGATAAAGGATATAATCAGGAAGGTATGCTTGGTTATATGGCAAATTTGCAGCGGCTTAGAAAAACAAATGCAATTGGTGCAACCTACGATTATGATTCTTTCAAAGGAGCAATTGCTCCATGGCATACTTGGTCGATCTATGGTCGGACTCGAATGAAATTTACGGGCTCTATAATCGCAAGAGTGACCCAAAGTGAGCGATTTGGTGGATTTGGTACATTGTATGAAATAGATGCATATCCTTCCATTGGAGAAAATGGCTACGCTTATATCAATTTGGGCGGTTCCAAGGCAGGTTTCTTTCCTAAATTGAGATTTGGAGCTTCTTACTTCTACAACTTTGAAGGTGGATGGGAAGCAGAATTGGGTTACAGATACTTAGGGTTTTCATCAGTTACCAATATTTATACTTTCTCAATTGGTAAATATTTGGGAAACTGGTGGGTGAACTTTAGACCCAATATTATTCCTGGTGAAACAGGAACTAGTGTTTCTGGGCAGTTTAATGCAAGATATTATTTCGATACTGCGGAAGATTTTTTCAGTATTCAATTAAGTACAGGTGTTTCCCCAGACGAGGAAACTCGAGCCTTGAATCAATTGCTAAATTCCTACCGAGCAAGAGCGGGTTATCAACATTTGATTACACCTAAATTCCAGATTTATTCTTACCTAGGTTACTCAATTGATGAGCTTGATGCCGATACCACACGAGATAACTTCAATTTCACCCTAGGAATGGAATATCGATTTTAATCATCAATGCAATGAAAGAGGAGTTACGAATTTTCCTTATTCGGCTATGGCCACTTTGGTTTTTGATCATTGGTATTCCAGTCATTAGTTTTTTGATTTGGATGATTTTGCCATATAAAAATCTTGAAATCACCTTGATTGATAAAACGGTTCCAAATCAAGATTATCAAGAACATGGGAGTTTTTATTGGCTTTTAGACCATCAAAAAATCCGGAAAAATAATGGCAGTTTATATTCTAAAGATTCAGATTATTTAGGCTTTTTTCCTTCAGGTGAGGCCGATTTTGGAATAAAAAAGGATTTATCAAAGAAGAGTAAAGCCGACATTGAAAGCTTAGCGTCTAAATCAGACTTAGTGTTTTTTGCAGATACTTATGGGGTATATGAGGATGATTTTAGAGAGGATACGGATTATAGACCTAGTCAAAAAATCTATGGAGGTTTAGATTTAAAGGATATCGAGCTGTTGACAAAAGCAAAAGAGTTTAAAAAAACGGTAATTGGAGAATATAATGTCATGGCTTCTCCAACTCCAACTGTGGTTCGTTCCGAATTTGAACGTTTGATGGGGATCAAGTGGACAGGTTGGATTGCTCGATTTTTTGATGAGTTAGACAGTCTTCAAAATCCAGATATTCCCAAATGGATGCGGGACCAATATACCCTGCAGCATGGTGAATACCCATTGAAGGGCCCTGGAATGATTTTTATAGAAGAATCTGGAAGAATAGAGGCTTTGCTTCATGAGGAGGATTTTGGTAATGAAACTCCTATGATCAGAACTCAATTAATGAATAAAGCTGGGTTCAAATTGCCGGAATTGGTTCCTTATCCAGATTGGTTTGATATTGTGTTGATTGAACGAGATTATAATGTAATCTCTTATTTTGATATCAATCCTTCCGTTTCTGGAATCCAAAAGTTAAGAAATATGGGGTTGCCAAGGTTTTTTCCTGCTGCCATTGTTAGAGAAATAGAGGGAGCTAAGCAGTACTATTTTTCAGGAGATTTCTCTGACTTTAGATATCAATTGGGAAGTGCCAAATTTTACGGCCTGCCATTTTTTTGGCGAGGGATTTATTTGGCCAATAATTACACAGACCGTAGAGGCTTTTATTGGAATTACTATTACCCCTTGATGGATCAAATTATAGAACAAATAAAGAAGGATAAACCTTAGTTTGAAGCTACGGATTGGTTTTGGGGCTTAAGTAATTTTCGAGTTTGAAGCATGTAATTGTTCTTATTTTTGAAATCTTCAAACTCTCCAATTAATTGGGTTCTTAAATCAGGCTCATCTATAGGGTCAATGTTAAGGTTTTCTGAGATTTGAAAAATCTGTCCATCAGAAAGAAAATATTCCCCGCTTATATATTCCACTAATTGATTTTTATTTCTCATAAGGGGCATTACAAGTTGAGATTGAAAGGTTTTTGCTGTGTCCAATACTTGCCCTTGCCACACTACATCTTCTGGAATCGAGATATTAAAATTTGATTTCAAATACGCTAGAATACTTGGGGTTACCTCGAAGTGACTGGTAAGACCTTTGAATTGTTTTGCTTCCTTTAGCTTTGGGGAATAAATAAGTAATGGAACATGAAACCTGTCCAATCTTGAGGACATCGGTATTTCTGGAAGGCGATGGTCACCGGTGATTATAAAGATGGTATTTTCAAATTCTAGGCGCTTTTTATATCCTTCGAAAAAGAGACGAATCGCATCATCTGCATATAGAATCGTCTTATAGATGTTTTTGTAACTGGTGTATTCCTCTTTTTTTTCCGGACTTAATTTTAAGACATTGGAAATGTAATTCTCAAACTTTTCATTGTACAGCTCATCCTCAGGAACAATATATGGGGAGTGGGAGGTGATGGTTTGAAAAATCTGAATTTCTGGAGAGGTATAACTTTCAGGAAGTTTCCGCAATGCATTTAAAAAGAGCTCTTTGTCTGCATATCCCCATGAAAATCCTGTTGGGGAGGGAGTTTTCTGGTAACCAGGTAAAAATGTAAATTCATCCTCGATTGCATCTACTTGTTGATATTCCATGAAGTCTCCTTGATGGTCAAATTTTTGATCAGAACCAATGAAGAATCGACTCTCATAGCCGTTGTTTTTTAGAATGCTAATCAAGGATTGGTGGTAGGGAAATTCTTCAAATAACTCAAGGAATCCTTCTTCCCCAAATGGGTACCCGCCTAAAATTCCAGGTAAAACTCCGAAAGTTCTTCCCGTAGTGGACACGTTGTGCTCCCAAGCCAAACTGTGATTTTCTAAAGAGTCTAAAAAAGGAGTAAAGCTCCCTAAATAGGCGTTTTTTCCAGAGTAGGCTTTACCAAAACTTTCTGCAAGAATAAAGACGATATTAGGAGGACTCTGCAAGGAATCAAAAAATGGGCTAAGCACGTCAGGATATTCTGCGTGATGCATAAAAGGATATTCGTCATCATAGAAATCCTTCTTAACAATCATGTTTTTGTTGGTTGCCCTTAAGAAAAAATCAAAGTAAAACTCTCCACCATACATCCATCTTTCAAAGGATTCTTCTACCAGATATCTGGACTTATTTAGCTCGATGTTTAGCTTGACTTCGCTTCCAGTATCAAACCCATCCTTAGGGAAAAATTGAACAAAGAAGAGTGAAAGTAAAAAAGTTGGGGTAATGTAAAGAAAGGTATTTAACTCAAAATTCAGCCATTTGGTACTCCAAAAAAGACCAGCGATTACACTAATAATGAATCCAATAGCCAATAATCCATTGACTAAAGTAAGTTGGCCAGATGCTGAAACAGTTTGAAAAATATCACTCCAATTGTAGGCAAATAGATCTTGACCCAATGGAACGAGTGTTTCAATGAAATAAAATATCACTCCCACATGCAGGAGGAGAAAAAACGATAATGTAGTCAGCGTAGTAAACTTTGAAAATTTGATCCTGATTAAGCTAAACAGAATATGAAGGATGAATAAAATTCCCAGAAGGTATATCACCCATCCTAAATCTTGTAACAAACTAAAAATCAAGATTTCTTTGATTCCAAAATCTAAAGCATGATTTGAAAATATAAAGTAAATCTCTACTCCCCGAAGAAGTAAAATAAGGATCAAAAAGAGAAGGGACATACCCCAAAAATCTTGTAAAACTCTTCGGACTTTTTCGGGAAATTCAGAGCGGATTTCAGCCTTTTGGGCCATAGGTAATAGTGCTATTTATTAGTTTGAGTAGACAAGTTAAAGTAAATTCTTTGATCTTCAATAGGTGCTATTTTAACATGATTTAATTAAATTTTAATTTTTGAGGAATAAGTGATTTTCGGATTAAGATTTTTGAGAGAAGGTAAATTGAACTTCAAAATTGTCGTTATTTCACCATATTGAGGTATACCTTAGGCTCTTTTGAAAGTTTAAATATTTCAATCTATTTAAATTCCCTAATGAGAGTTAATTGATAAAACTGGTTTAGCAAGGCCTGAGTTGATGATTCATGGAAGTTTTAAGAATAGCAATTTTAGATTTTTGTCGTAGAAGGCGGTCCAATTCCTTCTGTCCCTCGGAGGTGGTCCGCCAAATGTATCCCGTTGATTGGCGCTATTTTATGAAAGATATCCAATTGGTTATGATGGAAATGTATCAGGAAGGACTCATTGTTGTAACAAAAAAAGGACTTCCCATTGATCCAAATAACCTTCCTTCAGGCCCAGTTCGGATAACCTGCCCAAAGCAACCAAATTCACTTAAATAGAGTTGAGCCTATAAAAATATTCACATGCAAGACCCAAATCACTTACCAAAAACACAATTTGAAATCCCAATAAATCAAGAAGCGATAGTATTAGGTGCAGGATGTTTTTGGTGCACAGAGGCAGTTTTTCAGCGATTAAATGGAGTTGAAAAGGTCATATCTGGCTATGCTGGTGGAATTATCCCTAATCCCACCTATCGCCAGATTTGTACTGGTACTACCGGACATGCTGAAGTAGTTGCTGTTTTTTACAACCCTCAATTGATCAGTTTAGCTGAAATTTTAGAAGTGTTTTGGGCAACTCATGATCCCACGACTGTTAATCGCCAAGGTGCTGATGTTGGGCCACAGTACAGATCTTCCATTTTTTATTTCTCAGAAGACCAAGCAGATTTAGCGAGGAAGCTTAAATTGGAATTGAATCAAAAGGCCGTTTTTGACTCTCCTGTTGTCACTGAAATTACTCCATTTTCAAACTTTTATGAGGCAGAAGATTATCACCAAAATTATTTCAATGAAAATGGAATGCAGCCCTATTGCCAGTTTGTAGTAAGACCAAAAGTCGATAAACTCAAGACTTATTTCCAATCCAAGCTAAAAAACTGAGTTTATTGACAAGTAGGGTTTGTCTTTAAGAAATTGCCAGTTTGAGCTATTAATGCTATTTTTGCTGAATTTAACCTTTTAGTAAATCCATGAAGAGAACAAAAGCACAAGAATCAAGAGCAGCCATCGAGCGATTGTATATTACAATGCGCCACTTGTTTAATAGGGGAAGTTATAAACCTATGGGGGTTTCGGGGGAGGGATTGATTCAAGCTTTGATGACTTTAAGTCCGGAAATTTATGGGTCATTAACGGATCATGAAAAAATAGAATTGGATGGATTGCTTTACGTGATGGAGCGATTGCCCAAAGGAATCGAGGAATGTCGGTACGTGCGGTTAATTAGCCGAGAAGGCTATGAAACATCCCATCTTCAACCGATTGTGCCACCGAAACGAAAGCGAAACTGTTATCGATTGGATGAGCAAATCATGTATGTTGAGATGACCCGAGGTCGGTCGGATATTTATGATATTCTTACTCATTTGACTTTTTTATATATCGAATCGAGGAAAATCCATCGGAATAGCACGGATCCAAAGGGTAAAATCTCTGCGAATTGGACAATGCTTGAGGAGTTTGTTAAAAAAGAAAGACTCGGAGAGGAGCTAGATCTTGAATGCGTTTCCGCCTATTTGAGTCATATAATTGGACGTACGTTTGAAGAGACTCTGGATGCCGTTAGAAAATTTCAATCCAGCACGCATTGCAATAGTCTTTTTTCTATAGTCTATCATTTGGGTAAACTTTCCATGGAAGAAGAAAATCTTCAAATGGACCGGGAAATTAGTTTTTCTGCTACCCTAAGAGAGCGAATTGGTCACCATGTTTATGGGGAATTGTGGGCTGATCGAATCAAAGAAACACTTTGGGAAAAAGGATTGATTCAACGGCCTATCCATATTATTTCGGCAAATCTTCATAGTGTGCTCAATACCATTTATGGGCATCAGGCTCTCGGATTGAAGAACTTTGAAGAGATTGAACAGGTGGCTATGGACATCTCTCTTAAAGCCAAAAATAATCCAGGTAAAAAAATCCAAGAGTATGCGGAAAAGAATGGATTTTTCGACTTGCCCGACGAGTCCGGTACCAATATCGGAACTCAAATTATTGACACAGCTTTGATGGAAAAATCCACACTTTTACCGGGAATCAATCTCCCTAAAGAAAAAGAAAAAAGGCCCGTTTTTGTGGTCATGGATTACGCATTTGGCGAGCAAGCTTACGAGTGTTTTGATGAATTGCTGAAACCATTTACCAAGGAGGGAAAGAAATATCCTATACAGGTGGTTTCTACCTCAATTATGGGTAAGGCTGGTATTCTTCACGGGGGTAAAGGAGATCTTATGGTGCCAACTGCTCATGTCTTTGAAGGTACTGCTGATAATTACCCTTTCAAAAACGAGTTGAAAAAATCAGATTTTGAAGGATATGGACTTGGTGTGTATCAAGGACCAATGATTACAGTACTCGGAACATCTCTTCAGAATCGGGATATTCTTACCTATTTTATGGAATCCTCATGGAAGGCCGTTGGGTTGGAAATGGAAGGAGCTCATTACCAAAAGGCGATTCAGTCTGCATCCAAAATTCGCGGAAATATCAGATCCAATGTCAAGGTTCTTTATGCGTATTATGCTTCGGACAATCCGCTGGAGACAGGTAGTACGCTAGCTTCAGGAGCCTTGGGCATGGATGGCGTCAAACCTACTTACCTCATCACCTACAAGATTTTAGAGAAGCTGTTTAAATAATTTCAAAAGTCCCAGTCCCAAAAGGTCTGGGATTTTTATTTTTCCTGATCGACCCGAGTGGAGTGTAGCATATCTAATCTCCATCCATTAGTTGTTCGAATAGCAGTGGCACTTTCCAACCAGTAAATTTCACGCAGCACCTGCCCGTCTCGGGATATCGTGGCATAATTGTGATAGGCTACCCAAGCCCGATCTCCTTCTACGTCGGTTTTGATAAATTCAAAGCGATTGGTTCGAGTAGGAGGGTTGAGGTTATTTTTAGCTTTGGTCAAATAATCTCTAATGATCGCCATGTCCCAAACTTCTCCCTGCTCAAGGAGTAAAAAATCCTCCGTGTAAAAGTCTATCAACTTATCTACTTCATAGTTGGAAAAAATTTCATCAAAGGAATTTTGAATTAATTGTTCTATCTGAAGCTGATCTGATGATTGTGAAAAAGCAGTAGTAGAAAAAAGAAAAGCGAATAGGATTAATATGTTTTTCATACAGGTTATTTGATTGGAAATAGGATTGAAAAAAAGGCAAATTAGATTTTAACGATTGGAGCCTTCTGACTTCTTTCGAATAGTCAGAAAAGGGCTTTTCATCAAATAGAGAAAGGTCTGCTTGTCCTCAGAGTCAAATTCCTTGAGTCCAAGATCTGTCTTTTTTACAGGAACATATTTAAATGTTTTGAAAATTCTGTCCCAAAGGATAAAAATATCCGCAAAATTGGAGTCGGTGTATTGTTGGTCCTTATGGTGATGGACCCGATGGTGATCAGGCATGACAAATAGTAGACCAAGTGATTGATTCAACCAATTTGGATAGTTCAAATTGGAATGCTCGAGGAAAAAAAAGATATATACAATAAAGTAATAAAGTGCCAAAGAAGTCATATCAGTTCCGAAGATAGCGGCGGTAATCACATTTCCGGTTTGATAAATAAAAATGATTTCCAAAGGATGAAAGCGAAAAGTGGTTGTGGAATCCATATGAGTGTCGCTATGATGCACGCGGTGTAACCTCCAAAGTAGGGGGACTTTGTGTGAGGCTCGATGAATCCAATAGGTAGTTAAATCATACAAAGCGACTCCCAATACCAGCTTTATCCAAAATGGTAACTCGATCAATTGCAACAGGCCGATTTGACGTGCATTAAGCCATTTTATCCATCCCAGTTGAATCCCAAGAAAAATCAAATTCAAAAGAGTTAGTGAAAGCTGGAAAAGGAGGTTTTGGAAAAGATGCTTTCCTCTGTTTTTGAAGGGATAAGGATTAGAAGTTACCTGTTCTAAAAAGAAAAAAAGGCTTAAAAGGCCGATTAAAATATAGTTTGGATCGATACTTAGGATGAAGTTTATCAGTTCCATAATTCCCTTATTTTCACTTGAAGTGAATATAAATCAATTAAACCATGCTTCCTAAGCGAACTTAGCCCTTCAGAGCCTTCACTTTTCAGGGCCCAAGCGACTCACTCCACGACGATAAATCCCCGCTGTATATAAGCTTTGGCAAAGCGTACCCCCATGGTGCGCTGTCCTTCTGAATCGAAGTGAATGAAGTCGCCTTTATGGTTCAAGTCCTTGGTTTGGATCAGATAGGAAAAGGGATCCGTTTTTTGATAATTCTCCATTTTGCTATTAATGCTTTGCCAAGATTCATCGGTTTTGGAAAAGGATCCTAATCGTCCAAAGCAAATGCTTAGCGTAGGATTTTCAACCTCAACTCTAAACTTGGAGAATAAAACCCCCAATTGCTTATCGTAGATATCGATGGTCTCCGGTGAAGCCGCATCACTTTCTCCTTGATGCCATAGGATTGCCTTGATGGTTCCATGCTGTTTCCCAATGGTTACTTTTTCTTTGAAATTGGAGAATAAAGGCACATTCCTGTAAGTTTCATCGCCAATCCATTGCTGAATCGCACTTCCACCAACTGCCGTGGGAAGAAGTAAAATTGAAACGCTATCAGGAATAAATTTTAGCAGTTCTTTTCCAAATGAAAGTCCACAATCTAAACCAGTCAGTGTAGGTTCATAAAAGTGAAGCGGTTCTTTGGCAAGTATCAAATCTCCGGTTTTGTTGATAGTCAGAATCCGTGGGTCTGGAATAGTATCCATAGGTTCGACTTTTCCTCGTCCTGCCATATTGGACTGACCAGCGAGGATAAATACCCATAAGTTTTCTTTGGATGGAATTACTTCCGGCCTCTCTTCCAGCTTTGGGAAAAATTCAGTTCTTGGATCTTGCTGGCCAATCGCAAGTGAGATGATCAAAAAAAGGATGAGAGATTTAAAAGACATGAGATGATCTTTAATTTGAATGAATATCAAAAGAAAAAAACCACTTTCTTCAGCTGATCTTAAATGATTTGCTTAGGAAAGTGGTTTTTAAATTTATTCGAAAATCAATATCCTGATTTCAAAGGCGGAGGGCCGTCTGGAATAATTCCTTTGTAGACATAGTCACCTTTTTTAGCCTTGAATTCAGCCTTTATTTCATTTCTCAATGTTTCACTTTGGAATAAATCAATCATTGTCATAGCTAATGCTTTGGATGCGTATCCCATTCCTTTATGCCCGATTGACATTCCTCCGGAAGCTACTACAGCCCAAGAATGCCATGGAGTTCCATTCGGAGCAGTCGAAGCTCCCATTCGAATCGTTGGGACTACCCAGCTGACGTCACCGACATCTGTACTTCCTCCCATGCTATGTTCTTGGGTTTCTTCTAATGGTTTTATCTCTGAAATCACTCCAATCTGTGGTTTTCCAGTTGCTTCTTGAATCTTTTTCGCAAAGGCTTGTTCCTCTTCGGTGTATGAAATTGGACCTAGCGCTTCCAAGTTTTTTTGCATCACCTCAGAGCCCCTTCTATTTACTAGAATTTCATGAACGCCAGAGACTAGTGTTACTTTATAATCCACATTTGCCAAGATTGCAGCACCTTCTGCCATCTCTTCGACTCGCTTCCAAACTGGAACTAATCCATCTCTGCTGGTATCTCTCACACGTACCCAAAGTCTGCTGTAATCGGGAACCACATTCACTACTTGTCCTCCATCTTGGATATGGTAATGAATCCGAACAGTTGGTTTGATGTGTTCTCTGTAGTAATTGATTCCCGAAGTGTATAATTCCAATGCATCAGAAGCAGATCTTCCATTCCAAGGATCAGCTGAAGCATGGGCGGCTTGACCTGTAAATTCCACAATGAAATCTACCAAGGCCAATCCTTTTTGAACCTCTGTTTTAGTTTCATCTGCAGGGTGCCAATCAAGCATTACGTCCACATCATTCATGATTCCTGATCGGATCATCCATAATTTTCCGAAATATTTCTCTTCAGCAGGAGTTCCATAAAACCGGATTGTACCTTGAAGTTTTCCTTCAGCAATAAGGTCTTTGATCGCAGAAGCAGCACCTAATGAGGCAACTCCGAATAAATTATGTCCACATCCATGACCTGGGGCACCTTCATTGAGAGGGCTTTTAAATGGAACTTTGTTTTGGGAAAGGCCCGGCAATGCATCAAATTCTCCCAATACACCAATAATCGGTGAACCTGATCCGTATTCAGCAACGAATGCGGTGGGGATTTCTCCTACGCCACTAGTCACTTTAAATCCAAGTGATTCTGCATAAGCAGATAATGCGGCAGAAGATTGTGATTCTTGAAATGCGATTTCTTCGAAAGCCCAGATTTGATCACTTAGACCCGTGAGATCTGCGTATCGAGCATCAAGCGTTTGCTGTACAGATTCTTTAAGTGGATTGGGTTTTGGGGCTTTCTTTTGAGCAAAAAGAGGTGAAGTGCTCAAAACCAAACCCAAAGCGAGGTAATGAATTTTCATAATTGTTTGGTTTTTTAGGTTGAGTAAATCAATCGAGCAACTCTATTTCCAATGAGGATCAAATTGGCATTCACATTAACTTACCCGTTGGTTGGTGATGGATTGAAATGTGCCTTAAGATAAGAAAATGAAATGCAAAGCGACTCCATTTTTTAAGAATGGGTGAATTTTGGTTTTGGCCAACCTTGAGGAAATCAGAAATTCTTACCCAAGGAAAGATTTGTCTTCAGTGGCTTCATGCGCCATTTTATCTGCAAGTTCTTTTCCCAAGTAACGGTCAATTACCCCATGTCCAAGGTAAAGGAGTGGAGTTAACAGGATTGCCACACCAAACTTGTACACATAATTAATTAGGCCAACGGCAAAAATTTGGCTAAGCTCCCAATTGCCAAATACATAAAATGCGATTCCCAAAACCACAAAAGAATCGATGAATTGGGAAACCAGCGTGGAACCTGTAGCTCGAAGCCAGATCATTTTCGGCCCAGTCACAGCTCGAAGCTTTTGAAATACAAAAACATCAATCAATTGCCCCAATAAAAATGCAGTTAAGGAACCCAAAATGATTCCTAAGCCTTGTCTGAAAATGGTATTGAAGGCATAATTGATATTAAAAGATGCTCCATCAGGAGTTTGGGCATTTACTTCCAACCAAAAGTCTGCTGGAATCAACTTGGTGACGATCGTGATAATTAGGAAAATATAAGCGATCAGCCCAGCCGTAATAAAACTGATCTTTCGAACGCCTTTTTTTCCAAAATATTCATTGATGATATCTGTAGTAATAAAAACGATCGGCCAAATAACTGCACCTGCTGTCAAGTTGAAATCAAGGATATATTCCCCAAAAATATTCCAGTTGACAGGTTGAAATCCAAGTGTTTTTTCGGCTGAGAATATTTTCACACCAATGATTTCAGCAAGAATAGCATTGGTCAGGAAAATGGATCCTAAAATGATGAAAAGGTTGGTTTTTCGGCTATGCTGTCGTTCGTTCATCGCTGGATGGTATGGGGTAGGTTTGTCCTTCTTCAGATAAATAAGAATTAGGGAAAATAGTTTGAGCCTCTTCCTGCATTTTCTCCAGATGCGCATACCTAGAGGAGAAGTGACCCAAGAGGAGCTTCTTTACATTTCCAAGCATTGCAATTTCTGCAGCTTGTCGGGCCGTGCAGTGAAAAGTGGTCAAGGTCCTGTGACGATCTTCTTCTAAAAACGTGGATTCATGATAAAGCAAGTCCACGCCAAGTACTGCTTGAGCTACAAGTGGTTCAAAGCGGGTGTCCGAGCAAAACGCATAGCTCCTCAAAGAAGGTTGGGGATGGCAAAACTCTTCCATCAGGTAGGTTTTTCCATTTGAATCTGTAAAGTCTTGTCCATTTCGCATGGAATGGATTGCCTCAATGGGAATTGAGTGGCCTTCCAATTTTTCTTTGATCAGACTTCTAAGTCGTTTTTTCTCTTTGATCAAAAATCCGGTGGTAGGAATTCGATGGTACAGAGGGAAGCTGCTTATTTCAAGGAAAGGAGACTCCCATAGGATCTGAGAGGCAACAGGATTGGTGGGGAAAAATGTCAGAGGGTAATGAAGCTGAATGTGGCTCCACCTAAGTTGGGTGGTGATGATTTCATCCAGCCCTTGAGGTCCGTAGATCGTAAGTGGTGCGGTCCGTTTAGCCAAATTGAAGCTGGACAAAACCCCCATCAATCCCAAGTAATGATCCCCATGAAGGTGGGAAATAAAAATTTTGTTGATTTTGGAGGATTTGACTTTAAACCTCCGCATTTGTATTTGTGTCGCTTCTCCACAATCCAGTAAAAAAAACTCCTGCCCAAATCTGACGACTTGGGCAGTATGATTTCTTCCATGGACAGGAATGGAAGAGGTATTTCCGAGGATCGTAACCTCAAATTCAGGAATCAAGCTTCCTCCTCTTCTTCGCCTCCATCAATTTCGTGCATGAAAATCGCTTCGCTAGCTTCTTCTAAGCTATTGACAAGGTTCAGTTTTTTATCCAGCATGGAAATTTTAAGCAATTTCATCACATGTTCCTGAACGGCTGAAATGATGAAGATTCCTCCATTTCTTCCAAATTCTCGATCACCTACAAGAAGAGCACTTAATCCGCTTGAATCCACATATTTTACCCCACTCATATCTAAAACTACATTCCGGAAACCTTCTGCATGAATGGTAAGAAGCTCTGATTTTAAGGCAGGAGCCAACAAAGAGTCAATTTTTTCCTCCATAGGAGTGAAGACTACATATTGTTCCTTTTTGTCAATTGCGTATTTCATCTGATAGTTGTTTTGTTTTTAGGCCTAGGAATTTATTATTGAATTTTTCCTGGGCGCATAATATTGGTCTATAACGGTTGGAAGGATCAGAAGGGTTATTTCCCTAGATGGGCTAAGATAGCCCCTTCAATTCTGGATTCAAGATTTTGAATATCTCCTTTCACAAATTTTTCACCCATAATATTTTCATAAAGCTCGATATATCGCTCAGAAATGCTCTCCACGATTTCATCTGTCATCTCAGGAATAGTTTGTCCATCTTTTCCCTGGAAGCCATTGGCAATCAGCCATTGTCTCACAAATTCTTTGGAAAGTTGCTTTTGGGGAAGTCCCTTGGCTTGATTCTCGTCATATCCCTCAGCATAGAAATATCTGGAAGAATCAGGGGTATGGATTTCATCGATGAGTAAAATTTGGTCTCCAAATTTCCCGAATTCATACTTGGTATCTACTAGAATTAATCCTTTCTCCTGAGCCATTTCTTGGCCTTTCTTGAAAAGCGCTCGAGTATATTTTTCCAAAATGAGGTAATCCTCTTCCGAAACAATTCCTTTGGCTAAGATATCCTCTCTTGAAATATCTTCATCATGACCTTCCGAAGCTTTGGTGGTAGGGGTGATAATGGGTTCGGGGAATGGATCATTTTCTCGCATACCATCAGGCATAGGAACTCCACAAAGCATTCGCTTACCTGCTTTGTATTCTCGAGCGGCATGTCCTGACATATATCCTCGAATCACCATTTCCACCTTGAAAGGCTCACAACGCTTTCCTATGGTTACATTGGGATCTGGGGTGGATGTCACCCAATTTGGGACTAAATCAGAGGTTGCTTTTAAGAAGCCTGCAGCAATTTGATTCAAAACCTGACCTTTAAAAGGAATAGGCCGGGGAAGAACCACATCAAAGGCAGAAATTCGATCCGAAGCCACTACTACTAGTTCCTTTTCAAAAATATACACGTCCCGCACTTTTCCTTTATAAAATCCAACCTGATCGGGAAATTGAAACTGGGTTTCTTTGATTGCGTTGCTCATGAAATTTATTTTGGACAAAAATAGAAAAAGCTATTTCCCGAGGCGAAGTATCACCTTTAATTCTTGGAATTATTTCTTCGATTTTTGTCTAACGATTGAATTATTTAAAGTGAAGGTAATTTCGTGAAAGTTTAATTTTTTTCAGTCCGGATCAATACTCCCTCTTCATTGAAAAAATCTCTATTGCCTACCATTTTGCCTTTCTTATATCTTCTCAACTCTTTCAATTGACCATTGGGATGATAGAGTTTGGTTTCTCCTTCTTCCACGCCCTTGCTAAAATTTACCAAGGAATAAGCACTTCCAGTTTCATAAAATGCTTCTTCCTTTAATTTATAACCACCTTGATCGAAAGTGATTCGAAGCCTCAGTCGGCCATTTTCGTAGAAATATTCGGTGGGTTGTACTGGGATTCCTTTCGTATAGAATGCCTTCATTCGAATCCCACCTGAAGGAAAGTACTCCATCAATTCCCCCTCTGGATTTCCATTTTTGTAAAAACCAGTTCGTTCAGGGGAGCCATCTTCGTAATAGGAATGGTAAGAGCCGACCAAATTACCAGCATCGTAGGCTCTTGAGCTTCGAAGTTTTCCAGAAGGAAAGTAAAGGATTTCTTCCCCGTCCAAGATTCCTTTTTCATAGTTGGCCTTTCGGATTAACTGGCCGGATTCGTCAAATTCTTCTTGACGTCCATCATATTGACCTGATGAAAATTCAATTTTGGTTTTCAATTTTCCATTTGGAAAAAATGTCTCCGCTATGCCATTAGGTTTATTCCCTTTGAATGGTACCCGATCACTAACTTGTCCAGATTCAAAATAGGAAATTACCCACCCTTCCAATTGGTTATTGATGAATTCAGACTCTTGGCTGATTTTTCCTCCTGGGTAAAATGCAACTGCTTTACCTTGACGTTGGTTATTTTCAAAAGTGATAATTCGTAGAGTATCTCCAGATTCGGGGTCTAGATCAATAAACTTCCCATTTTTCTGATCATTCAATAAGTTGCCAACCTGAATCAATTTCCCTTCACGATCAAAAAGTTTTACAGGACCTTGAGCCTTTCCATTGATTTTCACCAATACTTCTTTGACCAAGAGAGTATCATCATCGTAGAATGTTCTGATCGTATCTTGCCCGGCTGCCATTTGGAAATTTCCAACTAGGATGGTGAGAAGAAAAAGCCACGAAAATGAAAGAATTGATTTATTGGAAATGAAATCAGTGTAGAAAGAAAGGTTGAGCATAAACAGGTGATGCTAAGTTTTCGGAAAATTAACGTCCAAGGAATTCAAATGACTATTTTTGAAGGAAAATTTTCCATCCCAAGAATTTAGCTTCATGCATACTCGCAGATTTGTTCCTGAAAGTTTGATCATCATTTTACTTGTTTTTTTGTTTTCCTGTCAGGAAAATCCAAAGGAATATCGAGTCTATGAGGGAGATATCTTCGGAACCTATTATCGGATTCAAGTTGAGGATATTGAAAAGGATTTGCAACCCTCATTTGATTCCATTTTTGCTTTGATTAATCGAGCTTCTAATTCCTATATCCAAGATTCTGAAATTTCAGAATTTAATGCGGCTGGAGTTATTAAGATGCCGAGTGCTACTTTTTTAGAAATGATGGATTCAACAGCTAAATATTATCAGCTGAGTGAGGGTCATTTTGAACCCACACTTTATCCATTAATCAAGGCATGGGGATTTTCATTTGAAGAAAAGGAAAAGATGGATTCTGCAAAGGTGGAAAGTTTGAAATCCTTAATAGGTTTTTCTACTAATATCCTTAAAACCGATTCTGGATTTGTAGTAGCCAAGGAAGGCGTGAAGTTGGATATTACCGGTTTAGGCGAAGGCTATGCCATTGATAAGCTTGCTGAGGTTTTGGATCAGTATGGAATTCAAAATTACATGGTGGAAATAGGAGGGGAGATGAAAGCAAAAGGAATCAATTCCAGAGGCGCTACTTGGACCATCGGAGTGGAGGATCCGGTTCAAGTGGAGCTTGGAAATGGAAATATCCTTTTGACCAAAGTAGAATTGAATCAACGCGCCATAAGTAGTTCTGGCAATTATAGGAAGTTCTACATCGATGAGGATGGAAACAGACGTCCACATATATTGGATCCCTTGACAGGCTATCCCGTGAGTCATACGATGGTTTCTGTTTCAGTACTTGCAAATTCAGCAACTGAGGCTGATGCCTTGGCCACAGCTTTTATGGCTATGGGGCCAGAAAAAGCAAAAGAACTCGCAGAACGGTTACCAGGTGTTGAAGCGATGTTTGTATTGGGAGGAAAGGAAAAATTGGAGCTTCAGTTTACTTCTGGGTTTCCAAGAGATTAAAAATCAGGCAAAATTTTTTTGTACTTTATTAGGTGGATATTGGATAAAACCGACTACCTTCTTTAAGTTTGTCATTGGATAATTCAATAAACGACTTTGGATTTAGTAAGCTATGGTATTTATGTTCTAACTTCTTCCACTGTATTGCTTTCTTTTTTAGCGTTTTTGATTTTTTCAAGAAATAATTTCACCAAGAGCATACTTCATAAAGGGATATCCTTTTTATTGTTTTTGCTAAGTGTTCGATTTATCACGATTCATTTGTACTTGAATCAATTGATGGGTGACTTTCCACATTTCTTATTTGTTAATCACTTAACTTCAAAAATTGGATTGCCAATCCTATTTTTCGTGGTTTATTTTAGTATCAAGCAGAGAGCTTTTAAGTATTCGGATGCATTGCATTTAGTAGTTCCGGCCCTTTTTGTGATCAACTTTATACCAATTTATTTCGGTTCTGAGGCATTCAAGATAGCGCTGATACAGAAGATGAATGTCCAAGGCTATGATGTGGCTTGGAATAATGGTTTGTTTTTAAACGGAAAGCTTGCAGACCTATTGGACCAAGGAATACTTTACTTCTACACCATTGCGATTGGGTTACTGTTGGTTCGTCATAGGGAATCCGGAAATCTTCCTGATTCTTTTGTAACGTTCTTAAAAATTACCTTTTTCTTTTTGCTAGCCAACTTGTTACCATCCCTTACAACTTTTTTCGAAATAGAAGTCATGGATTCTTGGTCATTCACAAACTTAGTTGGTCTAGTAAGTGCTCTGTTTGTCTTGATTGGAATGTTTTTAATTCCTGATTTTCTATATGCTAAAAGAACTTTTCTTTCTCAAGAAAATGAATTAGAAGAAATTGATTATTATCTGCTTAGAACTGTAAAATCAGAGGAGCTCTATCAAAAGGTGATCTTGTATTTTGAAAGTGAGAGACCGTATTTAAATCCTGATTTTTCGTTAACGATGGCAGAAAAGAGCTTGGGGTTAACCGGTAGATATATTAGTGAGGCAATCAAGCAGAATACAGGGTTAAATTTTTCCCAGTTTGTAAGCCATTACCGGATTAAATATTTTACAGAGATATTGATGTGTCAATCTGATCTACGTAAAATGACGATCGATGAAATTTCCTTAGAGATCGGATTTAATAGCGTCAATAATTTTTACACTCATTTCAAAAAGGTAAAAGGTTGCACCCCCAGGGAGTATTTGGATGAAAATTTCGATTTAACATCCCCTTTGCTTCTAGTCTCGTAAGGACTTGGCTACAGTCAATTTTCTAATAAGTCAATAAATTCTTTAGGTGTTTTGCCAACAAATTTTTTAAAAGCCAAATAGAGGCTATTTGTGCTTTTGAATCCAATTGAGTTGGCCAAAGTTGGCATCGTAAAGTTTCTCCATTTTGGATCCTTATGAAGTTTTTCTACCAAAAATTTGATTCTATGGTAGTTTATAAAATCTGAAAAAGAGACATCAAATGCTGTTTTTAAGGTGGTCCTTACTTGATAGCCTGAGATTCCCAGTTTTGTTGTCAGATCGTTTTGATTGAACGTGTCACGTAAGTAAGGCTTTTCTTCTTCAAATATCGATTCAATCCTGTTTAAGAAATTCGCATAAACGCCATTCAACTCTTCTTTCAAAATGAGTGGAGGTAAAACACCCATGGTTTTTTCTGTTTCGACTGGTTTTTTTTCAGAATGAACCTTTTCTAATTTTTTTGATCGCAACACAGGTGGATACATCAATGCTGGTTGACTAAGTAAAGCCAAGAAAAAAATAATTTGGCTTGAAATGTAGGTTAGGATAATTGGTGAAGCTGAATAGGTGCCAATGTATGATGAAGTGATAGTGGCAGTAGGAGGCAATAGCAGTAAAAAATGATAGGAATAAAAGAATAGAACAAATTTCCTCTTTTCAGAAGTAATAAGTCCGTTTTTTAAAGCAGGTTGAAGTACGTTTTTTGTGGCAAGGATCAAGTAAAAAACAATTTGCCCAACACTCATAATGATCACGACGTGTTTTTGCAGAATCCACCCTTCATTAAAGGTTAAAAAATCCTTACTGTTTATAATTTGTATTTTTTCATTTTTTGATAATATAAAAAATGGAATATAATTTATAAAATAGATTAAAGCTGGTATAAAATGATTTAAATACTTCTTTTCAAGAGGGATATTAAATAATCCATTTTTTAAACTTAAATAAAGCAAGGGAGTCACTATAAATAACACCAAGTATCCAGTTCTTGCTAGATGCGGTAAATAATCAAAAAAGCCTTGGGAAGCATTAAAACTTGTAAATAAACCATAGGTGATAAAAAGTAAAGTAAATGACATAAGCCTTCCAAATAGGCCATTTTTCCAATTGAAAAAAGTAAAAATGATGGTAACTAGAATTGAAATAGCCATCATAGCAATGTAGATAAAGCTTACGATATCAAGTGCAGGTGTCATTCCATTGAATTTTATTTAACCATTTTTTTATTAAGGCGTGTAAAGGTAGTTTTTATTTCTTTTTAAATTCCTAAAAAGTGAAATTATGGGATTTTACTTTTTTTAATTCTTTGGTTAAATCCAATTTTTGCTTTTCTATTTTTTTATTTCTGATTCAAGAACTAATATTTTTAAAAAATTGAAAATCAATCATTTAATAGTTTTTCATTTTGCAAAATAGCTTTTGAAAGTCTAAAAATCCGGGTTCTCTTAAAATTTAAAAAAGCTTGAAATTATTCAATTTGATTTTTTAGGATTCTATATCAGGAATTTGAATAGGCACATGCTATATGCCGATCTACCTTTATAAGTCAAATCCAATCAAATGCCATTGTTTGGAAAAATTACAGGAGGCCTTTAAAGGTTTCACATGAGAATGAAAATCAATTTAATAACTAATGATTAAACAAGTACTCAAAATCATGATGCGAAAGGAGAAATTACAAGACTTCAAAATCTTTGGGGTTGCGTTATTTCTAGTTGCATTCTTTATCCATAGCAATTTGATTGCCTTGGATTTAAATTATTTGGGGAAGACACCAAAAAGTGATGGGGTTAATTTAAACCTCGAATCTCTATCTTCTGAAAAGCATATTAATGTGTTTGATAGAGAAGTTCGACTTCCTAGAAAAGAAATAAAATCCAACAATTTGTCAAAGAATGATTTCATCAGGATTTCAAATAAGTTGACTAAATCAGGATTTATTTCTAATGGGGGAACTGGTTACGCATATAAGCCAGTGAACGGAAAACTAACTTTGGTTGAAGATTTTGCGAGCTTCGTCGATATTAATAAAGCAGCCTTAGATTTTAGCGTTGGTACAGGTGACAGTAGGATTTCTGGGTCTGCAAATACCCCTGGAGAAACGTGGTTGTATCAAAATGTGATTACTGTGGGTAGTCAAGTTGTGGATGCGATTGTGAAATTTGATTCAATTACTTCAGGGGATTCTATGTCAGCTTTTGATAGTACCTCTAATCCTTATAGTGCATCTGCCACTTCGGTGGGGACTTCAGCAAATTTTTTACAGCCTAATTTTAATTTTTCAAATGCAGGTTCAGCCAACTTCACCATTTCTTTCATTGAAGGTGGGTCTTATAATGGAACTACTAATCCTACAGGAACGCCAATCATTTTACGAAATGTGGTGGTTAACTCCTATGATTTGGATGAATCTCAAAATGGTGGAGTTCAATCAACGGCGTTCAATGATGTTGGGGGAGTTGAACTAAGTACCTCAACGAATCTTTCCACTTCAGTTAGTGGCTCAATAACCACCATTTCTGCAACTGGAACTCCTGGTAACATTACTCAACTGCCTGGTACGGTTACTGGAGATAATTACCGAGTTAGGTTAACTTTTGATGAGATTTCCGTTTTAACTGTTACTCTAGGATCTGGAACAGGAGGTGGAGGTCTTGCATATTTTGCTTTAGATTTTTCACAAGGTCCAACATTTAATAATGTTGCTACTTATGATTTGGAATTAGTAGGGGATGGAATTATTGAAACTAGTGAAACTGGAACAACAGATACCTTTAGTATTAAATTAAGTGCACAGCCTACTTCTAATGTTACAGTTAATTTTTCAGGTTTAGATAACACAGAACATAGTATTTCTCCGACTTCGTTGACTTTTACAAGCAGCAATTGGAATACTGAACAAATTGTTACCGTAACTGGTGTGGATGACACGGATTTGGATGGAGACATAAACTATACATTGACAGCAACGTCAACTTCCACAGATACACGGTTTCAGGGAAGACAGGTTTTGATTGACATGACCAACTTGGATGATGAAACAAATGAACCTTCAAATCCAAGCCTTTCGATTGTGAAGGATGCAGATAAGGCATCAGTCAGTGCAGCAGGCGAAGTGATCACCTATACGATTACGGTTGACAATACGGGTAACGTGGACTTGACCGGAGTTGTGGTTAGTGACGTGTTTGCAGGCGGAGCGACGCTAACAAGTGGAGACGTTAACAGCAACAATATTCTTGAGACGACCGAGACGTGGGTTTACACGGCAAGCTATACGGTGACTCAGTCAGACATTAATGCAGGTACTGCGTTGGTGAATACAGCAAGTGTTGTAACTACTGAGCTAACGACTCCTGAGACTGATACCGCAACAACGACGATCAGCCAGAGTGAATCTTTGACGATTGTGAAGGATGCAGATAAGGCATCAGTCAGTGCAGCAGGCGAAGTGATCACCTATACGATTACGGTTGACAATACGGGTAACGTAGACTTGACCGGAGTTGTGGTTAGTGACGTGTTTGCAGGCGGAGCGACGCTAACAAGTGGAGACGTTAACAGCAACAATATTCTTGAGACGACCGAGACGTGGGTTTACACGGCAAGCTATACGGTGACTCAGTCAGACATTAATGCAGGTACTGCGTTGGTGAATACAGCAAGTGTTGTAACTACTGAGCTAACGACTCCTGAGACTGATACCGCAACAACGACGATCAGCCAGAGTGAATCTTTGACGATTGTGAAGGATGCAGATAAGGCATCAGTCAGTGCAGCAGGCGAAGTGATCACCTATACGATTACGGTTGACAATACGGGTAACGTGGACTTGACCGGAGTTGTGGTTAGTGACGTGTTTGCAGGCGGAGCGACGCTAACAAGTGGAGACGTTAACAGCAACAATATTCTTGAGACGACCGAGACGTGGGTTTACACGGCAAGCTATACGGTAACCCAGTCGGACATTAATGCAGGTACTGCGTTGGTGAATACAGCAAGTGTTGTAACTACTGAGCTAACGACTCCTGAGACTGATACCGCAACAACGACGATCAGCCAGAGTGAATCTTTGACGATTGTGAAGGATGCAGATAAGGCATCAGTCAGTGCAGCAGGCGAAGTGATCACCTATACGATTACGGTTGACAATACGGGTAACGTGGACTTGACCGGAGTTGTGGTTAGTGACGTATTTGCAGGCGGAGCGACGCTAACAAGTGGAGACGTTAACAGCAACAATATTCTTGAGACGACCGAGACGTGGGTTTACACGGCAAGCTATACGGTGACTCAGTCAGACATTAATGCAGGTACTGCGTTGGTGAATACAGCAAGTGTTGTAACTACTGAGCTAACGACTCCTGAGACTGATACCGCAACAACGACGATCAGCCAGAGTGAATCTTTGACGATTGTGAAGGATGCAGATAAGGCATCAGTCAGTGCAGCAGGCGAAGTGATCACCTATACGATTACGGTTGACAATACGGGTAACGTGGACTTGACCGGAGTTGTGGTTAGTGACGTGTTTGCAGGCGGAGCGACGCTAACAAGTGGAGACGTTAACAGCAACAATATTCTTGAGACGACCGAGACGTGGGTTTACACGGCAAGCTATACGGTAACCCAGTCGGACATTAATGCAGGTACTGCGTTGGTGAATACAGCAAGTGTTGTAACTACTGAGCTAACGACTCCTGAGACTGATACCGCAACAACGACGATCAGCCAGAGTGAATCTTTGACGATTGTGAAGGATGCAGATAAGGCATCAGTCAGTGCAGCAGGCGAAGTGATCACCTATACGATTACGGTTGACAATACGGGTAACGTGGACTTGACCGGAGTTGTGGTTAGTGACGTATTTGCAGGCGGAGCGACGCTAACAAGTGGAGACGTTAACAGCAACAATATTCTTGAGACGACCGAGACGTGGGTTTACACGGCAAGCTATACGGTGACCCAGTCGGACATTAATGCGGGTACTGCGTTGGTGAATACAGCAAGTGTTGTAACTACTGAGCTAACGACTCCTGAGACTGATACCGCAACAACGACGATCAGCCAGAACCCTAGTCTTAGTATTATTAAAACTGGTGTCTTCAATGATGAGAATGACAACGGTCGAGCTGATGTAGGAGAGACGATTTCCTACACGTTCGTGGTAACCAATACCGGAAACATTGCTTTGACCAATGTCACTGTGACTGATGCAATGGTTACTGTAAGCGGTGAACCAATTGATTTGGCAGTGGGAGAAAACAGTGGAACAAACTTCACTGCCACTTACACGATCGATCAGGATGATATCAATGCAGGTGAAGTGGTTAATACAGCGTCTGTTACATCAGATGAGGTTACTGAACCGGTTGAAGATGAAGAAACTACAAATCTTCCTCAAGAAGCCTCATTGACTTTGGCAAAAACTGGTGTTTTCAACGACGAAAATGACAACGGTCGAGCGGATGTAGGAGAGACGATTTCTTATACGTTCGTGGTAACCAATACCGGAAACATTGCTTTGACCAATGTCACTGTGACTGATGAAATGGTTACTGTAAGCGGTGAACCAATTGATTTGGCAGTGGGAGAAGACAGTGGAACAAACTTCACTGCCACTTACACGATCGATCAGGATGATATCAATGCAGGTGAAGTGGTTAATACAGCGTCTGCTTCTTCAGATGAAGTGACTACACCAGAAGAAGATGAAGAAACTACAAATCTTCCTCAAGAAGCCTCATTGACATTGGCAAAAACTGGTGTTTTCAATGACGAAAATGACAACGGTCGAGCTGATGTAGGAGAGACGATTTCTTATACGTTCGTGGTAACCAATACCGGAAACATTGCTTTGACCAATGTCACTGTGACTGATGAAATGGTTACTGTAAGCGGTGAACCAATTGATTTGGCAGTGGGAGAAGACAGTGGAACAAACTTCACTGCCACTTACACGATCGATCAGGATGATATCAATGCAGGTGAAGTGGTTAATACAGCGTCTGCTTCTTCAGATGAAGTGACTACACCAGAAGAAGATGAAGAAACTACAAATCTTCCTCAAGAAGCCTCCTTGACTTTGGCAAAAACTGGTGTTTTCAACGACGAAAATGACAACGGTCGAGCTGATGTAGGAGAGACGATTTCTTATACGTTCGTGGTAACCAATACTGGTAATGTTCCATTGACCAATGTAACGGTGACCGATGCGATGGTGACTGTTAACGGTGAACCGATTGATTTGGGAGTGGGCGAGAACAGTGGAACAAACTTCACGGCAACTTACACGATCGATCAAGATGACATCAATGCAGGAGAGGTAGTCAATACAGCGTCTGTTACCTCAGATGAAGTGACTGAACCAGTAGAAGATCAAGAAACTACAAATCTTCCTCAAGAAGCATCTTGGGCATTTAGTAAATCAACCGATAATACAGGGTATTCATCTCCGGGAGATATTTTAAGATATACCCTAACCTTGGTTAATACAGGTAATTTGCCTATTTCTGAAATTGAGGTTAGTGATCCAAAAGCGACTTCGGGACCAGATTATGTCCGAGGTGATCTAAATAATAATAATACCCTCGATGTTGGAGAAGCGTGGATTTATGTTGCAACGGTTGCGATAACTCAAGAAAATATTGATGCCGGTAAATTTGTCAATATTGCATCTGCCAAAGGCAAATCTTCTGATGGAAGAAATCTTGAAATAACAGATCAACAAACAGTAAACGCGGTTCCTTCCCCAGAATTAACTGTAATTAAATCTGCGGTTGAGAATGATTTTGATGCAGCTGGGGATGTAATAAATTATACCATAGCTGTTCAAAACACCGGCAATATCACCATTTCAAATGTTGTAGTTACTGATCCTAAGGCTTCATCAGGTCCTGTTTATGAAAGTGGGGATTCAAATTCTAACAGTAAGTTAGATGTAGGTGAAACTTGGATTTATCTCGCTTCATCAATTGTAAATCAGGCAGATTTAGATGCTGGAAGCTTTACTAATGAAGCTACTGTCACAGGAACTCCAGCTGTAGGAACCTTAAATCCTGCAAAAGGATCAAAAACAATTAATGCTGTTCAGCGTCCTTCTTGGACACTTTCTAAAACTGCTTCTGAGAAGTATTACAATGAAGTTGGTGATGTTCTAAATTATTCCATTGTAGTAGCAAACACAGGAAACGTCACGATTACTAACGTGTCCGTTTCTGATCCGCAAGCCACTTCTGGACCTAGCTATGAATCAGGAGATTCTAATGTGAATGGAAAGCTGGATGTCAATGAAACCTGGACTTATGTAGCTAGCTACGTAGTTCAAGCAGATGATTTAGAAACGGGTTCATTTACCAATAAGGCAACAGCAATAGGAACTCCATCTGGAGGAGATTTAGATCCTGCCGAAGATCAGTATACGGTAGATGCTTTAATAGCAGTTCCTGATTTGGAATATACTCCATATGAAACTCCAGTTTCAGGCAATGTGAGTATAAATGATACCTATCCTGAAGGAAGTAGCTTTAGCCAAACTTCTGAGCCAGCTCATGGTGAGGTGGAATTCAATTCTGATGGAACCTTTACCTATACGCCAGAAGAAGGATTTACAGGTGTGGATACCTTTACCTACCAGGTTTGTCTTCCATCACAAAACGGTTCCGCATGTGAATTGACTTCAGTTACGATTTTAGTTGGTCCTCTTGCAATTGATGATAGCTATTTGATGCTAGAGAATAGAATTCTGGAAGCGTCTGTAATTGGGAATGACACTTATCCTAGTAGCAGTGATTTAGGTATAAAATCTAGGGTCCTGGTTAATATTACTAATTCCAATGGCAGTGAGTTTTCTCAGACTTCAGATGTAAGCTTTGGCACCCTGAGCTTCAATATTGATGGATCATTCACCTATGTTCCTGATGAAAATTTCACTGGAAAGGACAGCTTTACTTATAAAGTGTGCTTCACCTTTGGTGATATCACGTTGTGTGATGAAGCACGGGTAGAAATCGAAGTGTTGTCATTTAGTACTGAGCCAGATGTAAATGCAACTCTCATAAATGTTCCTTTGAAAGGTAATGTTTCAACAAATGATCAAGTAACCGGAGGAACGACTTATGGCGATCCTGGAGAGGCTACTTCTCAGCCGGCTGGAAGTAATCCAGAGTTGACCTTGAATTCAGACGGTACTTATGATTTCATTACAGATGTTCCCGGAGTATATGTGTACTTGGTACCGGTATGTTCTCCGCTAGAAGGAGAAGAATGCAGAATCGAACCATTGACTATTACAGTATTGGATATCAATGAGCCGGTAAATGCACCAATCGCACACACAGATATCGCAGAGACCAGACAGGGAGTTCCAGTGACTTTGAAGACATTGAGCAATGACCGTCCAGGAGGCAAAACCGTTGAGCTGGATCCGTCTTCAGTGACGATTGTTGCCCAGCCAAAGCATGGAACAGTGAGTGTGGATACTGAAACAGGCGATATCACCTATACGCCGGATGCAGACTTCTTGGGAGTAGATACTTACACTTATCAGGTTTGTGATACAAGCGATCCGGCCAAATGCGTAATAGCAGATCAGAAGGTTACTGTACTAAGTGAAAAAGCTCCTAATTCGACATTAGCCTCAGATGATTTTGCAATCACAAGCAATAAGGAGAAGATTACGGGTAACGTATTGAATAACGATACGGACTCGGAAGGAAACACCCAAAAAGTAACTCCAAACAAAGTGTCCTTGCCGGAGGGTGAATTTGAGATTGATGAGGATGGTAATTATACCTTCACTCCAACGCCAGGATTTATCGGCCCGGTTGAGATAGTTTACCAAGTATGTGATAATGGAAATCCACAAGCTTGTGCCCGAGCCACGATCTACTTCTTGATAGTTAAGAATTCTATTGAGGCGATCAATGATAACTTCCAAGACAACGTGATCAATGGTCTCAAAGGTGGAGTAGCCGGAAATGTATTGACCAACGATTTGTTGAACGAAAGACCGGTACTTGCTAACGAGGTTAAGATTTCGATTTTGGGTGATGGAGGATTGACTGGAGTTGAAATCGATGATCAAGGAAATCTAATAGTACCAGCAGGTACACCAGTAGGAACTTATATCGTCCACTACAACATCTGCGAGGTAGTCGATCCAACCAACTGTTCGGATGCCTTCGTGATTGTGGAAGTATTCCATGGTGTCGATTTGGCGATCGATAAGCGTGTTGATGAAACTTCAATTTGGGAAGGAGATGAATTCTCTTACATCCTGACTGTAGCTAATGTGGGAGATACAGACGCCACAGAAATCGTGGTGATTGATGATCTTCCATCAGGATTGGAATACAAGTCTTCTTCCTTGATTTCAGGTGGATCTTTACAATTAAACACAACAGTTTCTGGTCAGAAAGTCACCATGAAGCTTGCTGGTTTAGCCACTGGAGAAGTTGTTGAAATCCGATTAGCAGTTAAAGCTCGTCCATTGAGTGGATCCAATGCTGAGACTATCATCAACACAGCTTCGGTAAGTTCTAAGGAAACTGAATTGAATCCTTCAGATAACAGCTCTTCTGTCTCGGTTCAAATTCAACCATTCTTCATTCCAAATGTGATCACACCAAATGGTGATCGTAAGAATGACGCGTTTGTAATCCGTGGTCTAGGCAAGTTTGCTTCCAATGAAATTGTGATTTTCAATCGTTGGGGAGACCATGTGTATCAGAAGAAGGGATACCAAAACGATTGGACAGCGGAAGGAATGGTAGCTGGTACTTATTTCTATATCCTATCTGTAGTTGATATCAACGGTAAGCCGACGGTATTTAAAGGATGGATTCAAATTATCAGAGAAAATTGAAATAGGTAACCACCTAATTACCTGAAGCATTCAACTCAGAAAAATAAACACTATGCGATATATAAAATTTAACCCCATTGCTGTTTTGCTCCTGATCCTAGCCACTACAGGCTGGGTGAAGGGTCAGCAAAATCCGCAATACAGCCAATATATTTTCAATGGTCTTCATATTAATCCAGGATATGCTGGATACAAGAATGAAGGCTACATTCAAAGTACTTACCGAAGCCAGTGGGTCAACTTCCCTGGAGCACCCAAAACCCTGTCGGTAACTGCCGACTTCAGTGCCAATGAAGGCACGATGGGTTTTGGTGTGTCTTTGGTGGATGATCGAATTGGTCCTACAGTGAATTCAGGTGGATTATTGACTTATGCCTATCGACTTCGAACAGGTTCTAAATCTTTCCTTTCCCTTGGAGTCAGTGGGGGATATTCCAAATATGGGATCGATCCAAGTTTACTTTCAGCGAATGATGACAACGATCCCTTGCTTCCTGAAGGAAAAGTAAGTGTTTCAATTCCAAACCTTAACTCAGGACTGTTTTTCCATTCGGACTATTTCTACGCAGGGTTTAGCGTATACAATATGATTGGAAAAAGTGCTGCTCAACAAGAGGATTTCTCCTTGGCTTATCACGATTTTCATTATTTCCTTACCCTAGGAGGATTGATCGATCTAGGGACTGCCTTGAAAGTGAAGCCTTCTGTATTGGTGAAGCAGGTAAAAGGTAGCCCGACAAATTTCGATTTCAATACGATGTTTTTATTGGGAGAAAAGGTTTGGATCGGTGGTTCCTATCGTTCGAATACCCGAGTGTTTGAAAATAGCCTTCAAAAGGATTTGGTACGCAGAAATGCCGTAGCGGCAGTTGTGGAGATTTTTGCAACTCCAGACTTGCGCTTTGGCTATGCTTATGACCACAACTTGAATGTGTTGAATAGCTACCGAAATAATTCTCATGAGATTTCTCTGGGGTATTATCTGAGAGCTAAGAAAACTGTAATGAAAAATCCTAGATGGTTTTAATGATGAGAACAATAAAAATTACCCTACTAGCATTAGTCCTCCTAGGGGCCTTGTCGGAAAATTCCCTGGGACAGCAAAATCGCCTTCAATATGCAGACAAGCAGTTTGAATTGGCAAATTTCCAACTAGCAGCAAGCGAATATGCAAAGCTGTTTGAGACTAGTCCTGACTATTTGGTTGCCAAGAAAACAGCCTTGTCTCTGGATGAAATGTATTCCTACGCTGAATCGTATGAGTGGTGGAAAAAGACCGTTGAATTTGAAGGGGCTTCCAAAGAAGATTATGAGTCCTTGATTCGTTCAGGTTTCCGCTCTGTTAAGGAGTATGATGCCGCTCAAGATTTGCAAGGCTCGGGATATACGTTGGAAGATTTTGAAGAGTTTTCAAAATCGGGGTACATCGAGTCCTCTCCATTTAGAATCTACAGCCTGCAGGCCATGGATGAGCTGAATACTAACGCCTCAGATTATAGCATTTCGTTGACTAATGGTTCTCGTTTTTTTGCCAGTAATCGAGGAGATGGGGTTCAAGCTACCAAATCAGGACTTCGATTTGATGTGAAGGGAAGCAAGTTCAACCGAAACTATTTCAAGTCAGATGGTCGAAAGTACTATGGAATCTATCGACAAGATGAAAATGGAGAGGTGAAGTCTGTTTCAGTCGCTGGCTTTGAGCTTTATCATCTTTCAGATCCCCAATTGCTATCTAATGGAAAACTGATTTTCACAGCTACTCCAAATAAGTTAAAAAGCCGTGATGAGGTAATTTATCCAGGCTTGTTTTATGGAACTTATAATGCACAGGCAAACGAGGTGACGGATGTAAAACCATTTTCTTTTAACCAAACAAATGCCTACGGAGTGATCAGTCCTAGAATTGATGAGCAACAAGGAAGGTTATATTTCGCTTCCAATATTTCTGGTGGTCAAGGAGGATACGATTTGTATTACGTCACTTTAGATTCTGAAATGAATGTTTCAGAACCGGTAAACCTTGGTCCAACTATCAATTCCAAATCTAATGAGCGTGACGCGGTACGAGTTGGTGATAATTTAATTTTTGCTTCCGATCGAAAAGGAGGCTTTGGAGGATTGGATGTTTACCTCGCAAAAATTAAAGGGGAAGATTTTGAAACACCAGTAAACATGGGCCAACCGATCAATTCGGTAGGAGATGATTTCGGTTTCTCTGTGCCAGAAGAAAACAAAGGATATCTTTCATCTGATCGAGTAGGAGGTTTGGGTTTTGATGACCTGTATGCTGTTACCTGGTCTGATCGAAATTTGAAAATTACGGTTATTGATTTGGAAGGGAATTCCTTGAAGGAGGGAACAAACCTTCAATTAACCGGGGATGGAAAAGAAACTAACATCACAAAAGTTTCCGAGGAAGAAATACTTAATCTGACTCGTAAAGGAAATGCCTATACGTTTACAGCGGATAGACCAGGTTATTTCACCAAAAATGAGACGGTCACATTAGCCAAAAATCAAGAGGAAGTAACCTTGGTGATGGTTCCAATCCCATATGAATTGGAAGTGTATCAAGCGATTATTTACTATGATTTCGATAAAGATTTCTTGAGAGAATTGAGTAAAGAGAAACTGGATGAGATTAAGAATTACATGAGCAAACATCCAGAATTGAACCTAGTAATTGAATCGCATACTGATTCAAGAGCATCTGATAAGTACAATCAAAGATTGAGTGAACGAAGAGCCAAAGTTGTAACCAAATACTTGGAAGAGCACGGAATAAGTGCAGATCGGGTGAGCTCGGCTTGGTTTAGTGAAAACAGATTGGTAAATGACTGTGGAGATGGCGTTCCATGTCCAGCTCCAGCTCATCAGTTGAACAGACGAAGTGAGTTGAAATTGATCGCATTTCCAGACAGATCAAAGCACTATGATTTACCATCAGGATCAACTGGAGCTGACTTCAAGACCATAGAGTCGGCGAAGAGTTGGTTTACCAAAGAATAATCAATACCCCAAAAAATAGAAGTCCGGAGTGATGTTCATTCCGGACTCCTTTACCCAAATAACCCAAATAACCCATGAACCTTCAACGAATAAGCCCAAAACAAAGCCTGTCGGTTCCTACCCGACGTGTCATCGGACAACTCATTACTTGGATTGTTTTTATTCTTATGATCTACCTTCAGGGGAAGTGATTTTCAGCTGATAGTTTTTTTAATTGCCATTTAGTTTTGAAACGAATGAGAGTCATTTGTAAATGACCTGATTCCCCCTTGTCAATCAATATTCCCTACCTTTGATAATTATTAGTGGATTGACAAGAAATCGTGGAGCCAGAAAAAAAGTATCAGCTATCAATCAACACATCGGATCAGTTTATAATTGCAAGCTTCAGGGGCAAGGTCACAGCTACTGATATGTTTGATTTGCTGGATGAAGTTTATCAAATGGAAGAGTTCGATCCAGGATTTCCGATGATTTATGATTTTTCAAATTGTACGGCAATCGCGTATCGGATCGAGGTGCTCACTTTTATCGAAAGAATACGGAAACAAAGAGCTGGCCTAAAGATCAAAAAACGAGTTGGGATTATCATTTCAAGCTTGAATCAAAAATTTTTGGTCAAGCTATTTTTGGAATTGGCAAAAGGTATCGGTTTGGAGGTGGAGATGTTTGAGGATAAAAAATCTTGCATAGCATGGATGACCTCAAATGAAGAACTCCAGCAAAAATACCTCGCTGCCCTGGTTAAAAATCAGGAGTTCTGATTTAGCTAAAAAAAAGTCAGCGCTTGACAAAATCAAGGCTGACTTTTCAAATTCGAAAATCGAAAGATTACATTTTTTCGATCACAATAGCCGAGGCACCGCCACCACCATTACAGATACCTGCTACTCCGATATCTCCTGATTTTTTATGAAGAACCGAATTAAGGGTGGTGATAATTCTTGCTCCTGAAGCACCCAGTGGGTGTCCAAGGGAAACTGCTCCTCCGAAGACATTTAACCGATCATTGTCCAAATTCAATTCTCGTTGATTGGCAATAGCGACTGCAGCAAAGGCTTCATTGATTTCATAATAAGAGACCTCATCAGAGGAGACTCCGGCATGTTTTAATGCCTTAGGAATTGCTAAGGCAGGAGCTGTGGTAAACCAAAGTGGATCGGTAGCAGCATCAGCAAAGCCTCGGATTTTAGCTATTGGCTTGAGTCCGAGTTCATCTGCTTTTTCTTTACTCACCAATACCAAAGCAGAAGCACCGTCATTCATGGTTGAGGCATTTGCTGCGCTTACGGTTCCATTTTTATCGAAAACAGGTTTAAGTGAAGGGATTTTGTCAAACATGACATTTTTAAATTCCTCATCTTCTTCCATCAAAATAACCTCACCTTTTCTTCCAGTCATTTCTACAGGAACAATCTCGTCTTTAAACATTCCTGCTTCCCAAGCAGCAGCTGATCGCTTGTAAGATTGTATGGCGTATTCGTCTTGCTCCTCACGCGAAATATTCATTTCCTTAGCAGTGTTTTCCGCACAATTACCCATTGGGAATTTGTAGTACACCTCAAAAAGTCCATCTTTTACCAATCCGTCGATCAACTCGGCATTTCCATATTTGTATCCAAATCGGGCTTTTGGGATATAAAAAGGAACATTTGACATACTTTCCATTCCTCCAGCTACCACCGCATCGTTGATTCCAAGCATAATGGACTGTGCGGCAAGCATCACCGCCTTCATGCCTGAAGCGCAAACTTTATTGATGGTAGTACAAGGAACTTGATATCCAATTCCAGCACCCATGGCTGCCTGGCGTGCGGGGGCTTGACCCAAGTTGGCGGAAATAACATTCCCCATAAATACCTCTTGAATATGGTTTGCATCTACTCCAGACTTTTGGAGTGCACCTTTGATGGCTACAGAACCTAATTCGATGGCAGTCAATCCGGACAGTTTTCCACCAAAACTCCCGATTGGAGTCCGAACGGCAGATACGATATAAACTTCTTTGCTCATGTTAATTTGGGTTTGAATTTCTGAATACTTCTTACCAATCCGGAAGTCCTCGTTTTGGACGTTGGGTTGGCTTCTTTTTATTCTGTTGAATGTATCTCAGTTCGGCTGAATTGAGTGATTCCAAAATCTGTTGGGCTTGCTCTGGCGTGATATTCATAGCCTTGAGTTTTTCTCGCATTTCTTCCAACTTCTTTTGGCGATCGGCAAGATTTGCATCCATTTGATCATTGGCATTTTCTCCCGCATCCTCACTTTTTTCTTGAGGATTTTGACCTTCTTGACCTTCTTTTGCTTTATCGTCTTGGGTTTGTTGACCGTCTTTTTGTTGTTGTTCGGACTCTCCTTTTTCGCCTTCGGAATCTTGACTTTGATTTTGTTGATTTTGCTGTTGCTGATCCTGCTGGTTTTGTTGCTGTTGATCTTCTTGCTCTTTTTCCAGCTTTTCCTTCAATGCTTTTAGTTTTGAGTCATTTGGGTATTTGGATAAGCCATCATTTACTGTTTTGAGCGCATCTTCGGTTTGAGTTTTCACATACGACCTTGCAGCCCGATTAAAAAAATCGGCGGATGTTTGAGCATGGGAAGAAATTTGAACTCCCAAGGCTAGAAGAAATAAAAGGAAGAATAATTTACTTTTCATTGATTTCTACAACGTCTTTTAAGGAACTCATAAAATCCTCATAAGCAGCCACTGTACTGTCTTGCTTCAAGGCGTCTTCTAATAGGTCTAACGCATCTTTAAAGCGGAATTGTTCAACTAAACGGTCTGCTTCTGCTTTTTTCCGTTTGGCAAATTCCGATGGTTCAGGTTTATTCTGCTCCTGTTGTTTTCTTTCTTCGTCTCGTTTGAGCCATCTGGCCAACAATTCATAATTATATCTTGCGACATCGTTGGTTGGATCTTGGATTAAAGCGGATTGAAATTTACTTAAGGCAGCCTGATATTCTTTTTTGTCACCTAAAATTACTCCGCCTTGATTATAAGCCATGGAGGCCAATGGCTTATCAAGACTTTGGCTAGCTTGGTCATACCAAGTAGATGCTTCATCGGGTTTTGTTGCAAATTGATGACTCAATCCCAGATTGAAGCTTAATGCTGGAGAGTTTTGTTCAAATTCGTTGACTAAAACCAAATGATCCTTGGCAGCATCCTCATATCTTGCTTCAGCGTAACTTTTTTCTGCTACTTCGATAGCTCGATTAAGTCTCGTTGTCTTAGTCCAAGAAGCTGGCAAAATAAGTAGTATGGCAATTGTCCATTTTCCCATAGCGACTTAGAGTTTGATGGTTTTGATGGGTAAAATCATATCTAGAAGCGCCAAGGCGAGAGCTGCAAGAAGGAAATAGAAGTATTTATTGGAGCTAGCCTCTACTACTCGAGTATTGCTGGTTCCGCCTTCTAAACTTTCCAGTGAAGAAATAAGTGAACCCATTTCTTGGACTTGATCTGAGATTTCGAAGTATTTACCGCCTGTCTCTATGGCTACTAGCTGGAGTGATTCGGGATCAAGTTTTGAAATCGCGGGTTGTCCTGTCTGTGGATCGATGACTACTCCATTTCCTCTTGGAATTTGTCCACCTTGTGTCGTGCCTATTCCCAACGTGAATACTTTGATTCCATTTTCATACAATTCAGAGGAAATATCTTCGAGATCATCGCCGAAATGTTCTCCATCTGAAATAAGAATAACAGCTTTTGATTTTTCCTCTTGGGATTGATCATTTTGAAATCTTTCCAAAGCCATTCGTAAAGGTGCATTGAGATCAGTTCCCATATTAGGAACCAAACCAATGTTTAATCCATCGATATAAAGGTTGGCGACCGATTGATCATAGGTAAGTGGAAGTTGAAGGAAAGCTTCTGTCGAGAAAATGATCAATCCTATTCGATCCGTTGGAAATGACTTGAGTAATTCTTTCAGCTCAAATTGAATTCTTCGTAGTCGATTGGGGCCAACGTCTGTTGAAATCATCGATTGTGACAGATCGACTGCGATAAAAATGTCTTTTCCTTCTTCTTTGACTTCTTTAAATGAGTTTCCAATCGATGGACCTGCAAACGCAATAAGAAAGAGAATGAAGTATAAGGTCCTAATAATAAGCTTGGTAAACAATCGCTGCTTTTCCACTTTCAGTCGACGATTGATCAACCAAAATCTGGAGATGTAGAGTATGTAAAGCAGAATAAATAATCCCGCCAAAAGTAAGCTTAGTCTGAAGTCTGGATAGGCCCAAATCATGGCTTGAAATTAGGAAGAAAAGCTAAATTTGAAAGCTGAATTGGGATAAGTGCATCGGATTAGGGGATACATTTAAATGAATTAACAAACATTAATTCGCCTGATTCGTTCGGACTCTAAAATCCCACCTCTTCTAGATCTATATGCCGTCAATTCGGATACTCACTTTAATTTCTTTCTTTTTTTTAACGCATGGCTTGTTTTCCCAAAGTCAATTGGTAATTCAGGGTGAAGTGATTGATTCGAATACCGGCCAACCTTTGATCGGAGCCTCGATTTACCTTGAAGGGGCAGTAGAAAAAGGAGTCGTTTCTGACCTCAATGGGAAATTTTCTTTAAAGGTGGATGGGCTTCCAGCTCGATTGGTGATTTCATTTATTGGATATGAGTCCTCGGTTCGGTCGATCCAGGCGAATGATTTATCCAAATCGATCCGGTTTTTTCTAAAGCCAGAAGATTTATCCTTAGAAGAGATTATCATTCGGGAAAGAAGGGCAGATGAGCAGGTGAGAAGCCTTGAGATGGGAAAGTCTTCTGTTCCCTTGGAAACCATCAAGAATATTCCGGCGCTTTTTGGTGAAGTAGATTTGCTGAGAAGTTTGCAGTTACTTCCAGGGGTTCAAACAGCGGGAGAGGGGACTACAGGTTTATTTGTGAGAGGTAGTTCAGCCGATCAAAATCTGGTTCAACTTGACGGAGCTCCGGTTTTCAATCCATCTCATTTCTTCGGAATTTTCTCGGTATTTAATCCAGATGCTTTAAACAAAGTCGATTTATACAAAGGAAATATGCCAGCGAGTTTTGGAGGAAGGGCCTCTTCGTTGGTGGATGTTTTTTTGAAGGAAGGCAATTTGAATAAACTTAGAGCAGAGGGAGGAATAGGGACGATTTCTTCAAGGCTTACGATTGATGGTCCTATTGGAGAGAATGGTTCCAATTTCATAATAAGTGGAAGAAGAACCTATGCTGATCTATTCTTGAAACTTTCATCCGATGAAAGCTTGAAAGATAATCGACTTAATTTTTATGATTTAAGTGGAAAGTTTTCTTTTCGATTAGGAGAGAAAGACAAATTGACCATTAGCTCCTACCAAGGAAGTGATTTTTTGGGATTGGAAAATCAGTTTGGGTTGGGTTGGTCTAACTGGGTAAATGCAGTTAATTGGAATCGAGTAAAGTCTGAAAATTCATTCTTCGATTTACAAGCCTACCATTCGAGATATACCTATCGTGTGGAATTTAATGATCCGGAAAATGGATTTGATTGGAGTAACAGTTTGGGAGAGACAGGACTTAAAGCTATTTGGACTCAAAAATGGAGCAACAACCTTCAACTTCAAGGGGGAATCCAAAGTAGTTGGTACCATTTTTCGCCAGTGGATCTTTCCCCAGCTCCAAATAGTGCGATTCAATCCATCAAGACATCTCCCAAAAATGGAGTTTTGAATGCCTTGTTTTTGGGATTGAATAAAGACATTTCTCCTAAGTTGAGTACGGAAGCTGGAGTACGATGGGGGCTTTATCAGCAAATAGGTCCCGGTACGGAATACACTTACCCAAATGAGATCCCAAATCGAAATGAAAAATTGGATTCAATTGGATATAAGGCCTTGGAATCCATGCAATTTTACCAGGGGCTCGAGCCTCGAATTGCATTCCGATATTTGATTAATGAGCAGTTTTCAATCAAAACTGCCTTCAATCGGAATTTTCAATATCTACAAATTGCAACCAATAGTTCTGCAGGATTACCCATCGACCGATGGGTTCTTGCTGATCGATACATTCGCCCAATACGAAGCGACCAGATTTCCTTAGGCCTGTTCCATAATTTTGATCAAGATCGTTGGGAGCTTTCTCTTGAAGGTTATTACAAAGATCTAAATCACGTGATTGATCTTCGAAATGGAGCCCAAGTCTTATTCACGGATCAAGTTGAGACGGAGCTCCTTTCTGGAGATGGCTGGTCTTATGGAATTGAATCTTTACTTCGAAAAAATTCGGGAAAAACCACAGGATGGATCGCTTACACTTGGTCAAGAGCTTGGAGAAAAATAGAAGGAGTGAGTTTGGGGCAAGCTTACAATCCACGATTTGATCGGCCTCATGACATTACGTTAGTGGTAAACCATGAATTTTCCTCTGCATGGTCCATGGGGATTACTTTCGTCTATACCTCAGGTCTTGCAGTTTCATTTCCAGTTGGTACTTATCGTTTAGATAATCAAACTGTGCCACTATATTCTGATTTTAGAAATGAAGATCGTTTTCCAGATTATCATAGGATGGATGCATCTCTCACTTGGAGAAATCCAGATAAGGGAAGAAAATGGAAGGGGAGCTGGAATTTTAGCGTGTACAATCTTTACGGTAGGAAAAATCCATTTTCTTACGAGTTTAGGACCATAACCAATAATGATATTCGATTTGAAAATCCTGACGGGGAAGTGTTTAGCACAAGACCAGGAGTGGTAATGACCTATTTGTTTTCGTTCCTTCCTTCTATCACCTACAACTTCCAGTTTTAATGAAGAATCCTTCGATAAATTTCAAGAAGATGAAATTGAGCATCAATTATTCGGTTCTTACGCTAGTTGCAATTCTTCTTTTTGGTTGTCAAGAAGAAGTGACTTTGCCATTAGGAGAAAAAGATGCTCCTGTGCCCATTGTGGAAGGGTATTGGACCGATCAGGGACCATACAATGAAGTGAAGTTTGGGTTTTCGCAAGATTACTATGACACGACAGGGTTTGTTCCAATCACTGATGCGTCCATCGAAATAGTCTCCCTTTCAACAGGTCAGTCCTTTCCATTCATTTATGTTAATGGCACCAAATCCTACAAACCTGTAAATCCAAATCGAACAGGTAAAATCGGTGAGTCTTATGCCCTGAAGATCAATTGGAAAGATCAAGAATATATTGCTCAAGGCGAACTGCTAGCACCACCTATTCTGGATAGTTTAACTTGGAAATTTGAAGAAGAGAGACCCTTTCGGGATGCTGGATATTATGTGAAGGTTTATGGGAAAATTCCATTTGTAGAAAACAATAATTATAGGATTCGGGTGATTGAGAATGATACCCTTAAAAATCAGCGGGAAGATTACCTGCTATTTGACGATACATTTGGATTGAGATTTTTTGAGCAAGGATTGGAATTGGGGTATGGATTTAAAGAAAACGATCGGGTGCGTCTTGAACTTTTTCGCCTCAATCAAGATGCATTTGATTACCTCAATCAGTTGGTTAACCTTCTATTCAATGATGGAGGGTTATTTAGTCCCCCACCACAAAATCCTACAAGTAATATTCAAGTGTCCAAAGGAGGCGGAGAAGTGCTTGGTTATTTTGCGGTCACTCCCGTTTTGGTTAGGACTTTAGTGATTCAAGAAAAATACGACTAGAGTATCTGATAGATTGTTTAGGTGTATCGTTTTCAAATGATTTTATAAAAGAAAAATTTGATATGGTTTGTTCAAATCATTTAGGATTACTATTTTTTCGTAATTAAAACTTATCACCAATCATATTATGGAAGAATTAAATCATCACGAAGAACAAATTATGTCGATTTTCTGGAATCAAGGCGAGCTTTTGATTCGAGATATTTTAGACCAATTGGAAGACCCAAAACCTCCATACACTACGCTGGCATCGACTATTCGAAATATTGAAAGAAAGGGATACTTGAGTCACCGAATGTATGGCACAGTAAATATTTATAAGCCTGTCATCTCTCGAGAGGAATACAGTAAGAAAAGTATCAATCGATTGGTTGGAAATTTCTTTGGAGGCTCGGTAGGAAATTTTCTCTCATTTATGGTCAAGGAAAAGAAGATCTCCGAAAAGGAAATTAAGGAAATGAAGCAATTGATTAATCAAATGGATGATTCTTCGAAATAATGGTAGGAGCTTTAATCTATATTTTTGAGTTTTCAATTGCCTTGGGTGTTTGCTTAGCAGTATATCGATTACTGTTAAGCAAGCTTACCTTTTTTTCATGGAGTAGATTTTACTTATTGTTATCAGTTTTTTTTTCAGCTAGCCTTCCATTAATTCCTTTCCCGACCTTTTTTTCCATTCCTAATTTGGTTGAATATTCACTCCCAGAATTTGTTACAGGTGGTGGATCGATAGACTCAGGGATTCAGGATTATTTTTCGATTTCGAACTTGATTTTGATTGGATATTTAACAGGAGTACTCGTCGTATTTATCCGATATTTCAAGGAATGGATAGCCATCTATGGTCTGATCAAGAAAGGCCGAAAAATTTATCAAGAAGAATTCAAACTTATCATTCATCCTTCCTCAAGGCCTTCGTCATTTTTCTCATACATCCTGTTGCCAGATTTTTTGGAGAATGATCCGCTTTTCGATCAAGTGTTATTGCATGAGAAAATGCATGTCAAGCTCAAACATAGCTGGGATTTAGTTTTTATGAATATTGCGAAAGGCATCTTTTGGTTTAACCCATTGATATATCTTTTTGAAAATTATCTTAGAGAAGTTCATGAATATCAGGCAGATCAAGGTGTAACAAGAAAATTTTCAGTAAAAGGATATGCGAGTCTTTTACTTGAGATTCTGAAAATTGGAACAGAAAGTCAAATGGCATCCGGTTTTGAAGGGTCTCAAACCAAAAAACGAATCATGATGCTTGCAAAAGGCCATTCGAATCCAAAATTTAAATGGAGGTTTTTGGTTGGAGTTCCGGTTATATCGGTTTTATTACTTTTTTTCTCTTGTGAGCATGACCTTGATGAAAGCTTCTCATCTCAGGTTCAGCAAGTGATTCGAGAGGAAGGAGTTCAATTGAATGAATTACCACCTCCTCAACCCCCGTTTAAAGCCCAGCCCGTTTCAGATGAAGTATTTGATATTGTGGAAAATCAACCCAAGCCTCCTGGGGGTACCATGGAAAGTTGGAATTCTTACTTAAATGAAAATTTGGTTTATCCAGAAAGGGCACGAAGACTTGGTGTAGAAGGGACTGTTATTCTTGTTTTTGTGATCTATGAAGATGGTTCTGTTCATGATGTTGAGGTACTTCGAGGAATTGGTGGCGGAGCTGATGAGGAAGCTGTTCGTGTAGTTTCAGCATCCCCAAATTGGGAACCGGGTAAACAGCGAGGTAGAGTGGTAAAGACAAGAATGAGATTACCAATTCGATTCAAGCTTTGATAGATTAACCGAAGTTCTAGCTTAAACTTCTGGTTGTTTGTTTATTACAGAAATTAATTAAAAGAAATAATGAAGATTATGACAATTAAAAAAGGAGTAATACTTGCTCTAGTTATGGGAATGGTGTTTTTGGTTTCCGGAAAGAGCTATTCCCAAGAAGTCGTCTTGTCAGAAGTTGACGAAATGCCCACACCTCCTGGTGGAATGGAAGGATTTATTAAATATGTAATGGATAATTTGAAATATCCTACCAAGGCAAAAGAGGATAAAATAGAAGGGACTGTGGTCCTAACTTTTATTGTCAAAGAAGATGGTAAAGTGGAATCTGTGGAAGTTTTAAGAGGAATAGGAGGGGGCTGTGATGAAGAAGCAGTTCGGATCTTGGAAAATTCAGATTTATGGGTTCCAGCTAAAAAAGACGGGAAAAATGTTTCCGCTCGAATGAGACTCCCTGTTAGATTTAAATTGTAGGATTTTTGATTTTAAATGTTTGATAATCAAATAAAAAAGCCTTTCCAAAATGGGAAGGCTTATTTTTTAGCAGATTGTCCAAAAAGAAGGAAGGAAGAAAAAGTACCAAACAGTCCTTCCGTGTAAAAATTCAGTCTTTTAAAAAGGAGAAGTAAAAGTTGTTTATCACCCGAGACAAATCTAATGAAAATATTCAAAAGAAAAACAATTCTAAAATTATTATTTTTTTCAATTGTATTATTATATTAATAAAAAATAGGAATAAATTGATTTGGTTAAATAGCTTGATTAGGCTTTTTCTTGGTAAACAATTGGTTAAGGATTTTTTGATAAAAATGCATGGAATGGTAAGCCCTCAGTTTGATTCAATGGAGTCAATCAATTTTCTCCCTCGCGTTTAAAAGCCTGGTGGAATGGCTTCTTTATTTTGAATATCAGAAAGGCGCAAAGGGCTACAAAAAAATCCATCTTAAAGATGGATTTAAAAGTATCCAAGAAAGAAAATTGTCCTTTAATCGGATTTATGGTCCATTAGACTATTGAACAAGACTATTTCTCAATTTTCTCATAACTGGCAATAACACCACGAACCATAGCAGAGCTAAAGCCTTGATGTTCCATTTCGTTAAGCCCAACTATGGTACAGCCTTTAGGAGTGGTGACCTTGTCTATTGCAGCTTCTGGATGAAGGTTTTTTTGGATCATAAGCTCCGCGGCACCTTTGACAGTTTGGTTTACAATTCTGCTTGCAGTTACAGCATCAAATCCAATCTGTATTCCTCCTTGTATCATCGCTCTAATAAATCGAAGGACGTAAGCGATTCCGCAGGCTCCTAAAACAGTTGCAGCTTCCATCAAGGATTCGTCTATGGAAATCGTAAAGCCGACTGAATCAAAAAGTTCTTTGACCAATTCAATCTGAATTTCATTAGCCTTTGTATGGCAAATACAGGTAACTGATTCTTGGATGTCTGCAGCAATATTTGGCATTGCCCGAAAGGCTACCATTTCCAAATCAATCTCCTGATACATTTCCTCCAATGTAATTCCGGTCGCCAAGGAAATAATCACTTGATTTTTGGCATCTAGTGAAGGTTTTATTTCATGTAAAATGGTCGAAACATTGTATGGTTTCACCCCTAAAAGTATAATATCTGCTTCCTTAGCAGCATAAAGGTTGTCAGTAATGACTTGAACTCCTTTTTCTTTAAAACTCGAAAGGCTATTTGTATTTCTTTTAGTTAAAATCAAGTTTTTGGGATCGAAACTTTCAAGACTTAGAAGTCCGTTTGCAATAGAGGTCCCCAAATTTCCGCAACCTATGATGGCTATTTTTTTTGTTTTAATCATGATAATTCAATGAATGTCAGTTTCGATTAGATAAAGGTAAAAAAATACCTTGTTTTATTATGATTTTGACAAATAAATATCCCGATTATTGTATTAGATCGGTTTTTCTAAATTAAAATTTAGAATAGTATGATTTACATTATGTAAAAAATACTTTACATTTGGTAAAATAAAGTTTACTGATATGTTGACAAATATTCTTCTACCTACTCGGTTTTTAAAAATCGGATGGTTTGTTTTGATTCCCTTTGGGATACTCTTGTTTGCGACCAATTACTTCGACTTTAGCTTCGCGTTTTTGGATTTTCCTCTTCCTGTGGGTGGGTTTTTCCAGTTTTTGGATCAAAACTTCACCAATGAACTTGCGCTTCTGGGAGTTTTTATTGGATTGTTTTTTGTTTCTTTCTCTAAACAGAAAGAGGAAGATGAGTTTATCCAAAAATTAAGATTGGAATCTTTGCTGATCGCATTTTATATCCACACTTTTATTTTGATCCTTGGAACCTTGCTTTTTTATGGCTTAGTCTATTTGGAGTTTATGGGATACAACATGTTTACTCTTCAAATTATTTTCATTCTTCGTTTTCAATGGGTTTTAAATCGAGAGCGGAAGTCTCTTCAAATAGTCTAGGGAATGAAAAACTCAATCAAAGTAGAGCGGGCAAAAAGAGATTTTACACAGCAAGATCTGGCGGACAAGGTTCAAGTAAGTCGACAAACAATTAATTCGATTGAATCCGGGAAATATGTGCCTTCTACAGTTTTGGCTTTAAAAATTGCTCGGGTTTTTGAAGTAAGGATCGAAGATATTTTTGAACTTGAGGAAAGCGATTAGGGCCGTTTAATTTAAATGACTTCTTGGGTTTTAAATTGCTTTTTTCTTGTACTGTGATTTTGAGAAAAATAATTATGAAGTTTTCTATAATCTTTATCGCACTCCTATTGATTAGTGCTCAAGCCGTCAGATGTCAAATTTTCAAGGAGGATTCAACGGTAAAAGTGATCGCCTATTGGGATTTAAATGAATCCTACACCTATTCGGTATTATTTGAACAATTTGAATTGGTTGGAGAAGATACAGTAGATCGTACTACCACCACCTATTTAATTGATGCAATAGTGATAGACTCTACTTCTAATTCTTATAAAATGCGATGGACTTATCGGGATTTGAAGGTAGAAATGCCCGATAAAGATTCTACTTATTCAGACTTGATGAATAAACTTATGGGGCTGTCAGGCGGAGCTGTTGTAGAATTTGAAACAGATGAATTAGGCGGTTTTCAAGGAGTGACCAATTGGGAAACAATTCGTGATTATTACAAGGTAGCTTCCGATAGTATGAAAAGTTATTTTGGTCAAATTCCTCAAGTCAATGATTTCATCGATCGAATGATGATTGGGTTTATGACTAAAGAGGCGATCGAGAGTAGCAGTATAAAAGATGTTCATCAATTTTTGAATTTTCATAGTGCCGAGCTAAAGTTAGGAAGACCTGAATTTTCTACCATGAAATTTCCTGATGCTACCGGGACTGAATTAATGGATGCGCTTGTTTCCATTGAGGTAACAGGGATTTTTCCCGAAGACGACGATTATGCAGTTTATTCCAAAGTCGATGTAAATCCCGATCAATTAAAATCAGTGGCCCGAAAAAATGTAAGGAACCTACTTCCCAATGCTTCCGAGGAGGAATTAGATCAAGTTTTTGAACAAATGGGTGAAATTTGGACTGAAATTGAAAACTACGCTGTAATTCACTATTGGGGATGGCCTAGATATACCAAGGAAGTCAGAAGGGCAGGCTCAGCATTGAAAAATAAGGTTGAAATTAGAACAATTGAGATTATCTAAGCTGAATACAGGTCGGATTTGAAAATTTTCACACGGTTGCCATCGTTAAAATCTTAACTTTGAAGCCCAGATTTATTGTTTAATGCCCAAGTTAATTCGAATTACCACAGTTCCTCTTTCGCTTAAGCTCCTTCTTTCCGGTCAAATGAAATATATGAAAGATCATGGATGGGAAGTGTTGATGGTGAGTGCTGATGGTAGGGAAATAGCTCAAGTGGTTAAAAAAGAAGAGGTTGACCATTTTATTGTTCCGTTTACAAGGAAAATAACACCAATTCAAGATTTGAAATGTCTTTTCAAATTGTATAAGCTTTTTAAAAGAGAGAAGCCAGATATTGTTCATACTCACACACCTAAAGCAGGTTTACTGGGGATGATTGCTGCAAATTTGGCGGGGGTGAAAATTCGTATTCACACTATTGCTGGTATTCCCGCAATGGTAGCAGAAGGTAAAAAGAAGGGGATTCTTGAATTGGCTGAAAAATGGACTTATGCGAATGCTACAGAGGTCTGGCCAAATTCAAATGGACTTTACAAGTATGTTTTGGAAAAGGGGCTTTGCCCTGAAAAGAACTTAAAGCTCCTAGGTAGAGGATCTTCCAATGGTGTAGATTTGACAAAGTTCAATAGGAATGCCCTTAAGGAAAATCACCTGGTAGCTGCTACAATGCGAATCATGCCTGGAGAAGAGGATTTTATAATCTTGGCAATTGGCAGATTGGTGAAAGATAAGGGAGTAGAAGAACTAGTTCGTGCATTTTTGAATTCCAAAATTGTCAATAAATCAAAGCTAGTGCTATTGGGAGCCTATGAGCAGGATTTAGATCCGATTTCTCCCGAGATTATTCAAATGATTCAGGATCATCCTCGGATTGTCCAGATTGACTGGACTGATCACGTTCCTCATTACATGGCTATTGCTGATATTCTGGTACATCCTTCTCATCGTGAAGGATTTCCAAATGTCTTGCTTGAGGCTGGAGCCATGCAATTACCCGTAATATGTTCAGATATAATTGGAAATAATGAACTGATCAAGCAACAAAAAACGGGTCTTCTTTTTCCTGTTAAGGACGAGGAGATACTCAAAGAGGCGATTGAATTTGCCTTTGTGAAAAGAGATAAAATGGCTCAATATGCCGATAATTTATATCAGGAAGTAGTGGATAATTTTGACAGGAAAAAAATCCATACAGCTATATTCGCTCAATATCAACGACTAATTCAGATGGTCTAGCCTCAGGAATAGATTATATTTGAACATTATTTACCCTCCGAACTAATTTATATGAAGTTCCTCGTGACCGGTACAGCCGGATTTATTGGATTCCATGTCGCAAAGTATTTGATTGATCGTGGAGATGAGGTGGTTGGACTGGATGTAATCAATGACTATTACGATGTTAATTTAAAATTTGCCAGACTTGAATTTCACGGAATTGAGAAATCTGATGTGAGTTTTGGTAAGATTTCGAAATCAAATAAGTTTCCTAATTATAGATTCATAAGGCTTGATTTGGTGGAGAAAGAATCTTTGATGACACTATTTGAGCAGGAAAAGTTTGATGTCGTAATTCATCTTGCCGCTCAAGCTGGTGTAAGGTACTCCTTGACAAATCCTGAAGTATATATTCAAAGTAACATTTCTGCCTTCTTGAATATTTTGGAATGTTGTCGCTTTTTTCCTGTAAAGCATCTTGTATATGCATCAAGCAGTTCGGTATATGGTTCCAATGAAAAAATGCCTTTTTCAACTTCGGATTCGGTAGATCACCCGATTTCTTTATACGCTGCTTCCAAAAAAGCCAATGAGCTCATGGCTCATACGTATAGTCACCTTTTTGGTATTCCGACCACAGGGCTTCGCTTTTTTACAGTGTATGGGCCATGGGGTAGACCTGATATGGCTTTATTCCTTTTTACAGAGGCTATCCTGAAAGGAGAACCAATCAAGGTTTTCAATTATGGGGAAATGAAAAGGGATTTTACCTATATCGATGATATTGTACAGGGAGTTGTAAAGGTTGCAGATAAGCCAGCTAAAGCAAATCCTGATTTTGATTCAAAAAATCCAGATCCAGGAAGTGGCAAGGTACCCTACAAAGTATATAACATAGGAAACTCTTCACCGGTCAGACTGCTCGATTACATTCATGCCATTGAAGATGGATTGGGTAAAAAAGCGGAAATGGAATTACTGCCGCTCCAGCCTGGGGATGTTCCAGCTTCTCATGCTGAGGTTTCGGATTTGGTCAGAGATATGGATTATAAACCAAACACAACAATTCAAGAAGGAGTCAAAGCTTTTACCGACTGGTATTTATCATACTATAAAAAGTAACCCATGTCAAAAACTATTTTAATCACTGGTGGGGCAGGATTTATTGGAAGTCATGTAGTTAGACTTTTTGTTAATCAATATCCGGAGTATAAAATTGTCAATCTCGATGCCCTGACTTATGCTGGTAACTTGGAAAACCTCAAAGAAATTGAAGGTGCCCCTAATTACTTTTTTGAAAAAGTAGATATTCAAAATGCTGAGGAATTGGAGTTTGTTTTTAAGAAACATGCTATTTCAGATGTAATTCATCTCGCAGCAGAGTCTCATGTGGATCGATCTATCTCAGATCCACTTTCATTTGTGAAAACCAATGTATTTGGAACAGTAAACCTATTAAATGTCGCCAAATCCGCTTGGGCTGGGGAATTAGATCAGCATCTTTTCTACCATGTGTCAACAGATGAAGTTTATGGCTCGCTTCATGATGGTGGATTTTTTGTGGAGACTACTCCTTATGATCCGCAGTCACCTTATTCCGCATCCAAAGCTGCATCAGATCATTTTGTACGTGCTTATTCCAATACTTACAAAATGAAAACTGTGGTTTCAAATTGTTCAAACAATTACGGACCCAATCATTTCCCAGAAAAATTGATTCCGCTTTGTATCCACAACATTAAAAACATGAAGCCGCTTCCTGTCTATGGAAAAGGTGAGAATGTTCGAGATTGGTTATTTGTAAAAGATCATGCCCGAGCTATCGACACAGTTTTTCATAAAGGAAAGCCTGGTGAGACCTATAATATCGGGGGCTTTAATGAATGGAAAAACATTGATATCGTCCGCTTGCTTTGTAAAAAGATGGATGAAAAACTAGGTCGTGAACCCGGAATTTCAGAGACCTTGATCACATTTGTGCAGGATCGTGCAGGTCATGACCTTCGATATGCAATCGATGCGACTAAAATTCAACAAGAATTAGGCTGGGAACCTAGTCTTCAATTTGAAGAGGGAATTGAACTTACCATCGACTGGTATCTAGCCAATCAAGAATGGCTAGAACATGTTACTACTGGTTCCTACCAAGAATATTATAAAAATTTATACGACAATAGATAAAATGAAAAACCCCGAGATTTCTCGGGGTTTTATCGTTTAATAGAGTGTCCTAAATCGGATCGTTCCAGGAATATTTTTAAGTGCTTCGATGGCTTCACTTTCATAGACCTTGTCGATATCAGTGATCACGTAGCCTATTTTTTCATTGGTTTTCAAATACTGGCCTACGATGTTAATGTTATAGCCTGCCAATACTTGATTTATTTTGGCCAAAATACCAGGTTCATTATGATGAATATGAATCAATCGATGTGCATCCTTAAGGAATGGCAATTGGATATTTGGGAAATTCACGGAATTAAAGGTGTTTCCGGTATTGATGTACTCCATAATTTTACCTGGTACAAATCGAGCGATGTTTTCTTGTGCTTCCAAAGTACTACCTCCAATGTGTGGAGTCAGAATGGTATTTGGTAGTCCGATTAGTTCGGAAACGAAAGGCTCTTTATTGTTTTTAGGCTCCTCAGGGAAAACATCCACTGCGCATCCAGCTAGATGTTCAGACAGAATAGCTTCTTTTAGTGCCTTAATATCCACGACGTGGCCACGGCTTAAATTGACCAAGATGGCACCAGGTTTCATTTTTTCGATTTTTTCTTTGTCGATGAGGCATTTGTTGTCTTTTCTGCCATCCACGTGAAGAGAGATTACATCGCAAGTCTCTAACAACTCATCGAGAGAATTTAATTTGGTCGCATTTCCAAGAGCTAATTTTTCGATAACATCATAGTAGAAAACATTCATCCCCATGTTTTCAGCCAAAACTGAAAGCTGGGAACCGATATTTCCATACCCTACAATTCCTAGTTTTTTACCTCTGATTTCAAAAGACCCGGTGGCTGATTTATCCCATTTGCTTTGATGCATCCCGACAGATTTGTCGAAGAATCTTCGCATTAAGAAAATAATTTCTCCAATGGCCATCTCCACCACGGAGCGGGTATTTGAGAATGGTGCATTAAAAACGACAATTCCCTTGTCTTGGCAAGTTTCTAAGTCGATTTGATTAGTGCCAATACAAAATGCCCCAATAGCTAAAAGTCGGTTAGCATTATCAAGCACTTTTTTGGTCACATTCGTTTTAGATCGAATCCCAAGGATGGATACATTTTTGATTTTTTCACAAAGCTCATCTTCGCTCATCGCACCAGTGGCTACCTCTACTTGATAGCCTTCTTCGCGTAAAAGTTCCACCCCGATAGGATGAACATTTTCTAGCAAAAGGACTTTGATTCTGCTTTTAGGGTAAGAAAACTTCGTGTTCAATTTATTGATGTATAAGATTTCGTCGAAACTAGGTGCGATATGATCAGCTTGACTGGTCACTTTTGGCCGATGCACGTTTTCGGTAAATGCGTAAAATTTATTAGCGAGTCCAGAGGCCTTTATTTCATAATCAGTGTATCCGTCACCGATTACATAAATATCCCCTTCCAAATTGACATTACGGATAGTTTCTGCCTTTCCATTGTTTTTGGAAAGTGGATTGTCTCGATTGAAGTCGATGATTTTTCCGTTTTCATCATATACAAAATCATTGGCAAAGACATTTTCCTTTTTGATTCCGTAGTCGGATACGATCGGAATGATAAAGTCTTTAAATCCATTGGAGATGATGTAAATGTCCTCAGCGTTTTCCCTAAGCCACTCCTTATTTCTTTCGAAGGATTTAGAGACCTTTTGTTTAAGGGCCGCAATCAATTCATCAATTTGCTCACGACTAGCCTGTAAAATATGGAGGCGTTGTTCAAGACTTTCTCGGAAGGTAATTAGACCCTCCATTCCTTTGTCTGTGATGTCTTTAATGGATTGAAGTTTGGATTCCTGATTTGGATCTCCTTTTAAAGAAATTTCGCCTAAAATATCTAGGGCTTCTACTCTTGTGAAAGTACTATCGAAATCAATGATGAACTTTTTGGTCTGTGGCATTAGTACAGGGTCAATAGGTTTTGCTCTGTAAAATTAAAGGAATGTTAAAGAAATTGAATTTTTATTGACTGAATTAATTCAAAAACTTTTATTCATTGAAAAAAATTAAAGACCCGATTTTGGTGCTACCGACACAGATTCCATTTTTGGTTGAAAAGAATTAGGCTAAATTTGAATTCTAATTTATTTAATCATGAAAAGATCACTTTTAATTCTAGGCACCCTTTGTTTGATGACTACCATTTCTTGCAAAAATGGTGAATCTGAATCTGCTCAAACTACACATGAGGTTGTGGGCGAAGCTGATGTTATTCCAGGAAATTACGGCGATATCATCGAGGTGGAGCAAGTTTCTGATTTGACAGCGATGATGACTACAGTTGAGGCCGAAGGGACTTTTCGAGGAGTAATTGAAGGAGAGATCAAAGAAGTTTGTACTAAAAAAGGGTGTTGGTTTGCTATGGAGTTGCCCAATGGTCAATCCATGCGTGTAACCTTTAAGGATTATGGTTTTTTTATCCCAACCAATTCTCAAGGATTTCCTTTGGTGATGGAAGGGGTGGCTACCTTAACCGAAACTGATGTAGAAACACTTCGCCACTATGCTGAAGATCAAGGAAAAAGTAAAGAAGACGTGGAATCCATTGTAGAACCTATGCGAGAAATAACCTTTGAAGCAGTAGGAGTGAAGATTAAATCAAAAGCGTAATGGCTATAGCATTGGATAATCTTAGGGTAGGAAGAGTGTACCGATTAATCAACCAAGGAGAAATTAGAAAGATTGAGATTGTTTCTAGACTGTCCGACGATAATTTTAAAATTAAGGACTTAGATACCTTGGAGTATTATACCATTCACGAACTTCTCCAGTGGGGAAAGGGTAAAGATTATGATTTAGACGAAATAAGATAAAAGGGACTATTTGTCCCTTTTTCAGTTTTATTCGGCTCAAATCCTCTCGATGGGTAACAAAAGTCACTCGAAAATCTTTCACCAAAAAATAAATTTGAATCAAAATAGTCATCATGTCAAAATCACTTGGATTAGCAATTGCCTCTTGTAAATGCCCCCACTGTCGAGAAGGGAAGTTGTTTCCAGTTTCTCCCTTTAGTTATCGAAAATTATCTGCTACAAATAAAAAGTGTGAAGTATGTGGGGTTAATTTGATTCCAGAACCAGGTTTTTATGATGGTGCAATGTATATCAGTTATGCATTCTCGGTGGCTTTGGTGATTACATCTTTGGTTGCTGTTACGGTACTAGTTAAAAAGCCAGAGTTGTGGATGTATATGAGTACGGTAGTGGTTTTGAATATTATTTTGTTGCCTGCGATGTTAAGGTATTCAAAGACACTCTATCAATTTGGTATGGGAAAGTTAAAATATCGAGGCTTCTGATCTGAAACTTAATGACTTCCTGTTGGTTTAGGACTCAAACACCTACCAATGAAAAAATTTATGATGAAAGCTTGGGTGGTTTACATCCAAGCTTTTTTTTATTCGGTTGCCGGACTCAATCACTTCCTTAATCCTGATTTCTATCTTCCTCTAATCCCAGAATATCTCCCCAATCACGGACTAATCAACCTTATCGCAGGATTTATAGAAATTTTATTGGGGCTTGGTATCCTTTTTAAAAATTCCAGAAAATGGGCAGGGTATGGAATTGTGGTCATGTTGATATCCTTTATCCCGTCCCATATTTATATTATCCAAATTGGAGGCTGTGTGGGTGGTGGGCTTTGTGTTCCACTTTGGATTGCTTGGGTCCGTTTACTCTTTATTCATCCATTATTACTCATCTGGGCAATTTCACTAACTCATTTTAGGTTTGATTTTCGCTGAAAATCAATGAAATGATTTTTATGATGATAGTAAAAATCTTTTATTGTTAATATTACTAACAAAAATGAAAGAAAAGCAAACCTTTCTTTTTGCATCATCGTTACATTCTCGAAATCGACTGAATTATGGAGTCAATCCTCAGAAAACTCAGAGTAGAAGTAAATTCAAATCTATACCTCAAGGATCCATTTAGTTCGGATTTAGGGACCTCTATTGTTCAATCAGCTGCTCAGTTGTTGCTGGAGGTGGGGTTGGAGAATTTTACCTTTAAAAAGTTAGCCTCTCATATTGGTAGTACTGAAGCCGCGATTTATCGCTATTTTGAGAATAAGCACAAGGTACTTTTATACCTGAATGCTTGGTATTGGGCTTGGATGGAGTATAATTTGGTCTATGCCACTGCTAATTTAAAGGATCCAGAAGAGCGCTTGGCTGTGGGTCTAAAATTGATGGTATTAGGCCCGGTATATCCTCAAAATGATCATTTGGATCCATTGGTACTCCGCCAACTTGTTATTCATGAATCATTGAAAGCATATTTGACCAAATCAGTCGACGAAGAAGAAGAGTCAGGTATGTTTTCTCAGGTATATAAGTTTAGCGAGAGGATTTCAAGTATAATTACCGAAATCAATCCTGAGTATGAATTTCCAAAAACGCTGGTTTCAACGGTTTTGGAAGCTAGTCTTCTTCAGTCATTTAATGCCATGCACCTACCAAACCTTACGGATCAAGCTATGGGAGTGGAGCAACGATTTAATTTCTTTCATCAATTAGTGACCAAAACAATCAATAATGGCTAGTTCACGTACTGATATCACACCGGTCAAACGCTTCTTTGGATTACTAAAGGAGGAGAAGAGTCAAGTTTATTCCATTTATTTCTATGCGGTTTTGAATGGATTAATTACCCTTTCTCTCCCACTGGGAATTCAGGCGATTTTGAATTTTATCCTTGGTGGAAGGATTACCACCTCCTGGGTAATTTTGGTTTTGATTGTGGCTCTTGGGGTAATTTTTAGTGGATTTCTTCAGATTTCCCAACTCCAAATCATGGAAAAATTACAGCAGCGTATTTTTTCCAAATCTGGGCTTTCTATAGCTTACCGCCTTCCAAAGATTAAAACCGAAATTCTTCATGGAGAATATGGGCCAGAAATAGTCAATCGGTTTTTTGATACCGTAAATCTTCAAAAGGGTCTTGCAAAAATCTTGATTGACTTTTCTGCAGCGTTATTACAGGTAATTTTTGGATTACTACTGCTTTCAGTTTACCATCCTACGTTTATTCTATTCGGATTGGTCTTGATTGGATTGTTAACCTTGATTTTCTATCTGACTGGTCCAAAAGGAATGGAAACTGCCTTGAAGGAATCTTCTTATAAATACCAAACTGCCTATTGGCTTCAAGAGGTTGGTCGGACTCTCAATTCTTTTAAACTAGTGGGAAGTAATAGACTGCCAATCTTAAGAGCCGATAAGTTGATTCAAAAGTATGTGGAATTCAGATCCAAGCATTTTGGAGTTTTAATCTTTCAATACAAAGTCATGATTGCCTTTAAAGTGCTAATTGTGACCAGTTTATTGCTTGCTGGAAGTTTGTTGTTGATTAATGATCAAATTTCAATCGGACAGTTTGTAGCGGCCGAAGTGATCATCGTTTTAGTGGTTAATTCGGTTGAAAAACTGATCCTTTCTTTAGAAACCGTGTATGACACCTTGGTTTCCGTTGAGAAATTAGGACATGTGATGGATCTAGACTTAGAGCATCAGGAACCCTCTGAAAAAATCATTCAATCCCAACCCGAGGGTTTAAAGTTTTCTATGGAAGGGGTTGTTTTCCAACCTCAAGATGCGTTAGAGCCGATATTAAGAGGGGTTGATTTGGAAGTTCTTCCTGGTAAGAAAGTTGTGCTGACTGGACCAAGTGGAAGTGGAAAGAGTGCATTGATGGCTCTTTTTGCAGGATTGTATGAACAATACGAAGGTAAAGTGAAGGTCAATGACCTTTCCTTGGAGTTAATCAATCTGGATAAATTCCGTGCACAGGTGGGCGATTTTCTTGAGCTTCAACAAATCTTCCATGGGACTATCAAAGAAAATATTCTCATGGGAAGGGACTATGACGAGAGTCAGTTAAGCTATATTCTAAGCCTAGTCGGCTTGAATGAATATGTTTATCAATGGCCGATGGGATTGGAAACAATGCTTCAGCCTGAAGGTAAAGGTCTATCAAAATCTATTGCGCAGCGAATTGTATTAGCTCGAGGTTTGGTTGGTCAGCCTAAAGCTCTGATTATGGAAAACATGATGGACTATTTGGAGCCAGAGATTAAGGATAAAATAGTCAACTATGTGATGAAGGGAAATTGGACTTTGTTGCTAGCCTCTGATCAAGAGAATGTGTTGAAATTGGCTGATTTGATTTTAGTAATGGATAGAGGTAAGGTGGCCTATTATGGTGATTTTGAAGGGTATAAAAAATTTAAAGCATAAAAAGTCATGATGAATATTTCGCCAAATCGAATTCAGGACGCAATTCCTTTCAGCGGAGCAAAAAGTCTTGTCATGACGCTCCCAAGAAAGGAAAGTCAAAAGCGAGTTCGGATTCTAACAGGAGTTCTACTTGCTGCTTTCGTAATGCTCTTCCTTCCATGGACACAGAATATCCGATCTAAGGGGTATGTCACAGCCTTGAGACCAGATCAACGTCCACAGACAATTCATTCCATAATTGCTGGTCGAATAGAAAAATGGTATGTAGCTGAAGGAGATTTTGTCCAAGCTGGTGATACCATTCTTAGGATTTCAGAGGTTAAGGATGAGTATTTTGACTCCTTGCTTTTACCAAGAACCCAACAGCAAGTAGAAGCGAAATCCCAGACAGCTCGTTCGTATGGAGATAAAGTTGGGGCCTTACAGGATCAGATTGCAGCCTTGCAAAGAAATAATGTATTAAAGCTCGAGCAGGCAAAAAATAAAGTTCGAATATCTGAATTGAAGGTTCAATCGGACAGTATCGAACTCGTACAGGCAAAGGTCAATTTTGACATTGGAAAATATCAGCTTGAGCGTGCTGAGGAGTTATTTAAGGAGGGATTAAGATCCTTGACCGATTTGGAAGGAAGAAGGTTGAAATTTCAGGAGGTTCAGGCCAAATTGGTTTCCTCGGAAAACAAATTGTTAAGCAGTAAAAATGAATTAATAACTGCTCAAATTGACCTTGACGCAATTGACAATGATTTCAAAGACAAATTGGCAAAGGCAGAGTCTGATATGTACACGGCTATGTCTTCTCAATTTGATGCCGAAGCCTCCGTTACAAAATTGGAAAATCAATATTCCAATTATCAGCAGCGATCTCAATACAGATATATTTTGGCTCCCCAAAATGGATACATCGCCAAAGCTATCCAAGTAGGTATAGGTGAGACCATCAAAGAAGGGGCGGAAATTGTCAATATAGTTCCTGCTGAGGCAGAACTTGCTGTCGAAATGTATGTTCAGCCGGTTGATTTGCCTTTGATTAAGGCGGGTAATCGGGTAAGATTTATTTTTGACGGTTGGCCTGCCATTGTCTTCTCAGGTTGGCCTCAGATTTCGAATGGAACATTTGGAGGAGTAGTGGTAGCGATTGATCAATTTGCAGGACCAAATAATCAATATCGGGTGTTAGTAACCCAAGATCCAGAAGAAGACAATTGGCCAGAGCAATTACGAATTGGATCAGGTGCGGATGGAATTGCCCTCCTCAATGACGTTCCTGTTTGGTATGAAATATGGCGTCAATTGAATGGATTCCCAGCAGATTATTATACACAGGAGCAAAAAGAAAAATCACCTGAACTAAAGAAATGAAACGATTTGTAATCTTTTTCTTGGTTCTTTGGAATGCCTCGCCAATTTGGGCTCAGGACAGTTTGAGATTAGGCTTTGATGATTTTTTGCTGTGGGTAAAAGATAATCATCCGATATCTGCTCAGGCTGAAATCAACTTGACCATGGGTAGAATGGAGGTCAGGCAAGCTAGAGGAGGGTTCGATCCTCTTATTTATGGGAATTTGGATCAAAAGGAGTTTAAAGGAACAAACTATTATGATAAAAGAGAGGCCGGAGTAACTATTCCCACTTGGATGGGGGTAGAGTTCAATGGTACCTTTGAACAAAATAATGGAACTTATCTCAATGCTGAAGGTACTGTTCCCAATGGTGGGTTAATTGCCGCTGGGGCTTCGGTGAATTTAGGTCAAGGGTTAATCCTTGATGACCGAAGGGCTACTTTACGAAAGGCTCAAATCTACCAACAGGCTACAGAAGTTGAACGGGCTAATATGCTAAATCAACTGTATTTGGATGCAACTGATGCGTATTGGAAATGGTCTTTAGCTTTTGAAAATCTAAAGGTTCTCCAAGAAGGCGTAAAGTTGGCTGAATTTAGATTTGGTGCAATCCGAAAAACGTATCAGCAAGGTGATAATGCAGCTATTGATACGGTGGAAGCTTATTCACAATTATTAAATCGACAATATCGACTTCAAAATGCTCAAAATGCCTTTTTTGTAGCGAGACAAAACTTGAATACATTTCTCTGGGATGATTCTTCAGGTAATCCTATGGAATTGAATGAAGGTGTCATCCCAGATGGTTTGTTCGAAAGTTTTACCTGGGTGCCAAATGAGGAAGAACTTAGAACATTAATAGCTAACCACCCAGAGCTTCGGATTAAAGATTTTGATTTGGCGAGTTTAGAGATAGATCGCAAGCTGAAAAGTCAGCAACTTCTTCCGGTTGTCAAACTGAAATATAACTTTATCAATGAGCGATTTTCAGATTTGAATCAATATGCCTTTTTTGAAAACAATTACAAATGGGGTGTCTCGGTTTACACCCCTGTTTTCCTTCGGAAAAGTCGGGGAGCTATAGGTCTTGCAAAAGCTAAAATTGATTTCAAGCAAAGTGATCGGGATTTAAAAGAAATCCAATTGAGATATAAACTTGAGTCAGAATTAAACAGCTGGATGATTTTAAATCAGCAAATCGAGACATTTAAGAAAAACGTTGCGAGTCTTGATGCGTTATTTCAAGGCGAAACTAGAAGATTTCAAATCGGAGAATCTAGTTTGTTCTTAGTAAATGCTCGCGAGGTGTCTCTTTTTGATTCACGCCTTACCCTAAATGATTTAGCGAGTAAACTCCGAGTTTCGTATGCAAAAACCCGCGTTGCAGCTGGTTTAGGGTTTGAATAAACACTAGTTGTTTTCAGATTGGATCTCCTCAACTACTTTTTCCCAAGTTTTGTCCCAAGTGATATTAAATTGCTCAGACAAAACTCGGGAAAGTTTTTCTTGGATGGAATTTCCTATCGGGAGTAGTGAGAAGTAAGATTTTATGTCTTCTTGATCTCTGATTTTTTCTGGTTTTTCAATATAGGTGAGTAGGAGATAAAGCAATCCTTTTGCTGTTTTTTGAGGGATTAGCCCTGAATGATTTAGATGAAATTCAATAATCGGTAAAAGTCGACTTTTGAATTTTGAAAATGCATTCAGCGAAATGTCATAAAATTTATGTGCCATAAATGGATTAGCAAATCGATCCAAGATTTCTCTTGAGTAGGCAATCGTCTCCTCCTTGTCAAATGGAAGGGTAGGGATGATTTCCTGATCTAATAGGTCAATTACTTCCATTCTTAGGTTAGTATTACCTATAAATTCACTAACTGTGTCATGTAAATTTAAATAGATGGATTTTGCTGTCATCCAAGTATGGCATCCATTCAAGATTCTAATTTTTCGTAATGAAAATGAATCAATTTCAGATGCAATGGTGATTCCAGGATTGTTTTCAACAAAGGGTAGGAGATGGAAATTGGGTTTTTGTGACTCAATTGCCCAAAAACTATAGGGCTCAACTTGTACAGTTAATTGGTCTCCATCCAGTTGAATGGAATCAAGATTGGAAGGATATCCAGGTACGATCCGATCGACTAGATTGTTGAAGAAGTGTACCTTTTGGTTGATCCATTCCGAAAAATCATTGGGAAGCCCCCAATGATCCGCATGTTTAAGTACAAATTCTTTTAATAAAAAACCATTTTTTGGTAACAATTCACAAGGCAGCAGGATCGTTTCGGAATCTGGAAGTTTGGTAAATCTTACATAAAGCCACTGGCAAATTCTGCCCGCAAAGGATTCCGCAAATTGTTCAAATTTGTCTTCCGTTTTCCAGACTAATCCAGCCTCTGTAACATTGGAAATGATCCATTTAACTTCTGGTTTTCCTGCAAATTCGAAGAATTTATCTTGATCAACTGGAAGACTAATTCCCGATTGGATGCAGGTGATTTTTTGAGTGTTTTGGATTTTTTCTCCATTTTTTATCCCTGCTTCATATAAAAAATATTGAAAATTTTGTCTTTCAAGTTTTTCAAGTGTATTCCCGTTTGTAGACTGTATTATGCAGATGTTCAGAGGTTTATTGTAGTATGAATATCTTTGAATGATTGGTTCAAAAAATCCTCGCAAAAAATTGCCGGTACCAAATTGGAGGATGTGTATTGGGGTGTTGGGGTTTTCCATCTTTTTACCAAGATTGTGTAAAACTTAATCTATTTACCTATGTCTGCTTATATCCTTGTACAAGTTGATATCTATGATAATGAAGTTTATGAAGAATATAAAAAATTGACTCCTGATAGTCTGATTCCATACGGGGGTGAATTTGTAATTAGAGGTTTTCCGGTAGAAGCCATTGAGGGTGAGTGGAAGCATGATCGAATGGTTTTATTGAAATTTCCTGATAGACAAAAAGCCTTGGAATGGTACAATTCCGAGAATTATCAAAAAGCGAAGAAAATTAGGGAAAAAGGGTCTTCAGCTAACTTTTTTGTTGTCGGATAATTTTTTTGGCATTTTAATTGGTATGAAATACAAAAAATAAGATTCCAAATGAAAATTTGGTTTTAAGATTCGTCAAAAATTTATTCAATTATTTATCACCAAATCCAATTTTAATCAAATGAAAATGCAAAAAATTTACAAATGGTCAGCCTTTGCGGCTGTAATTTCATTTGGATTGTATTCCTGTTCCATAGATGAGGAGCAAGTAATGACAGTTCAAGATGAAGTAAGCGAACTTACAATTGAACGAGCATTTGCCAAATGGGATAAGCTTGATGAGGAAGCTGGCTTCCCGCTCAATTCAAGAAGAAAAACCGAATACAATTATTTTGAAGAAACTGATAATCAGTTATGGTTTGTTCCTGGTGATGGTTATGTTGGAGGTCCTGCACCTGGATTTTATCCTGGAGTTGGCACTGGAAAAGCCACAAAAATGGGTAAAATTTCTAGTTTTATAAATCAGTTTGCGACCTTTCAAAATAATGCATTGGTCACAGTTGGAGCTCCGGTAAGTATGTTTTTTACTAATGAACTCACTGCCCTTGGTATATCCAATATTTCTGACAATGTAAGTTCACTTTCTGCTGACGGAAAAGGTAATGCGATTTTCTATCAGAATATCTCTAACACTGTGACTCCAGTAAGCGAAACATTGTCTACCTTTTTGGCTGAGGTAAAGGTCATTGGCGGTACTGGGAAATTCAAAGGTGCAAAAGGAACTGGGGTAGTTCGTGGAAATTTTGACCCTACCTCAGGCACGGGATCATCTGTTACTTTGATCGATTTAAAATTGAAAGACAAAGATGATGATGATGACGAGGATGATGATGACGATGATGACAAAAAAGGAAAAGGAAAAAAGGGTAAGAGATAAAACCCTAATTTTCCTGAAATAGAAAAAGGCGCTTTCAGATTAACCTGAAAGCGCCTTTTTATTTAAAGAGATACTCCTCGCTTCCAAGGAATAAAATCAAAATTCCGTTTTTCTTCAGCTTTGGTTAATTTCTTTCCACTTGCTATTTCAATGATCAAATCCAGTAATTTTTCCGCCGCTGTCTCGATACTATCTTCTCCAGAAATTATTCCTCCTGTACTGAAATCAATTATATCTGGCATTCTTTCAGCTACTTTTGTGTTGGAGGAAACTTTGATGACTGGACAAATAGGGTTCCCTGTAGGTGTTCCTAATCCAGTGGTAAACAAAATTAAGTTTGCACCACTTCCTGCTAGTCCCGTTGTACTTTCTACGTCATTACCGGGCGTGCAGAGTAAATTTAATCCAGGTGTCTTAACGTACTCCGTGTAATCCAAGACATCTGTTACAGGTGCGGTTCCACCTTTCTTTGCCGCTCCACAGGATTTAATGGCATCAGTCAGCAAGCCATCTTTGATATTTCCTGGGCTAGGGTTCATATCAAACCCACTTCCCACACGTTTTGCGGCTGCATTATATGCCTCCATCAGGTGGACAAATTTCTCGGCAAGTTCAGGAGTAGTGCATCGATTGATCAAATTCTGTTCTGCTCCACAAAGTTCCGGAAATTCAGAGAGGATTGTGGTTCCTCCAAGTGCAACAATCCAATCAGATACTTGGCCCAGAGTCGGATTGGCCGATATTCCTGAAAAGCCATCTGACCCCCCGCATTCCAGGCCAATGACAAGTTTATCTAATGGCACGGGTCGTCTGACATATTCATTGGCTTTAATAAGTCCCTGAAAAGTCTCATGGATAGCCTTTGTGATTAATTGTTCAGTAGTGCCTTCTTGCTGCTGTTCACAGATGACAAGAGGTTTTTGTGAATTAAGGTTTTTGAGTTTCTCTTGTAGAATACTCACCTGAGCGTTTTGACATCCTAAACTCAAGACGGTAGCTCCTGCAACATTTGGGTGATGAATGTAACCTGCCAAAAGCGCACAAAGAGACTCTGCATCTTGGCGTGTTCCTCCGCACCCCATGGAATGGGTTAAAAATCGAATTCCGTCTAGGTTTTCGAAGATTTTAGATTTATGAGTATTCGAAGTACGCGAAACCGATTCCGTAAATTTTTGCTGTTTCCAGTCTTCTAACAAGCTTTTTATCTGGATTTCGTAAGGGTTTGGAATGGCAAAACCAAGGGCATTTTCAAAGGCTTCTTGAAGCAATTTTACATTTGTGTTTTCACAAAATACCATTGGTAAAACCAGCCAATAATTTGCTGTACCTACTTGACCATCAGGTCGTTGATAGCCTAGAAAAGTTCTATCTTTCCAATGTGTAATCGCTGGTGATTTCCAATTGTAAATCCCTGGTTCTAAGGTGTAGTTTTTGGTTTTGTGATGGATGTTTTCAAGCGTAATAGCTCCTCCTTTTTGAATCGCCTTGGTAGCTTCCCCTACAATGGTTCCATACATTAAAATCTCGTCACCCACCTTGAAATCTTGCAAAGCAAACTTGTGTTTTGCTAATACATGATCCTGAATATCAATAGATTGATTTTTTAAAATTACGGATTGCCCAGGTGATAAATCACTTAATGCAACTCCTACATTATCGTTTGGATCCAGGATGAGCGCTGTATTGTTCATTAGTTTTATTGCTTAACTTGGTCAAATTAGATAAAAAAGCATTCATGAAGAAAATCGTCACCCTCGGCGAAGTAATGCTGAGATTGTCGCCACCCGCAAATCAGCGTTTTATTCAAGCAAAAAGTTTGGATCTAGAGTTTGGAGGTTCAGAAGCAAATGTTGGAGCAACCTTGGCATTTTGGGGCCAAGATGTGGTCCACGTCACTGCGTTTCCAGAACACGAACTTGGTTGGTCTGCATCAGCAAGTTTGCGAAGAATAGGAATCGATACTCGATATATTCAATTTTCTCCCGGGCGATTAGGGGTCTACTTTTTGGAAAATGCAGCTGCTCATCGAAGCTCCCAGATTATTTATGATCGAGCGGATTCGGCTTTTGCGAATTTGAACCCGGATGTATTGGATTGGGATGAAATTTTGGGGGATGCAGCTTGGCTTCATTGGTCAGGTATTACTCCAGCTCTTTCAGCAAATTGTGCTGAGATTACGAGAAAAGCCCTCCGAAAAGCCAATGAAAAAGGAGTACGAGTGAGTGGCGATTTGAATTACCGGAGCAATCTCTGGAAATACGGGAAAGGTCCAGATCAAATCATGCCTGAATTAATGGATTTAACCCAGGTCATGATTGCGGGGGTTAGAGACTTTAATCAGTGCTTAAATCAATCTTTTGAGGACTTTGATTCGGTAAGAGATTTTGCATTTACAAATTTCCCAAAACTTACCCATTTGGTAAAGACAGACCGGGAATCAATCAATACTTCTCATAATCGAATGAGTGCTGGAATTTATACATCCACCGATCAGTATTTTTCAAAAAATTATGATTTGATTCCTATTGTTGATCGAGTGGGAACGGGAGACGCATTCGCAGGAGGTCTTATTTATGGATTACTTCATTCGAGTGAGCAGGAAGCTGTTGAACTCGGAATGGCTGCCTGCGCACTCAAACACAGTGTACCTGGAGATTTATTGCTTTCTAGTCTAGAAGAAGTTCAAGAACTGGCTCAAGGAAATTCAATAGGAAAAATTAAACGATAGATGAGAAACCCAAGCCCATTCATTCAGCGCATGCACGCCGGAGGCATGATGCCGATTTTCTTTCACCCAGATGAACAAGTATGTTTGGATCTTTTATTCTCAGCCTATGAAGGTGGAGTTCGTGTGATAGAAATGGTCAATCGTGGAAAAGAGGCCAAAGATATCTTCCCTAAAATAAGAGAGGCTGCAGACCGGATGCCTGGATTATATCTTGGGATCGGTACGATTTATCACCCGCATGAGGCGGAGGAATTTATTGATATGGGAGCAGAGTTTGTTGTTGCTCCCGTGATGAACCCAAAGTTGGGAGAATACTGCTCCAAAGTTGAGGTGCCATGGATACCGGGATGCGGAACCGTTTCCGAAGTTTTTTTCGCTCAGCAGCTTGGTTCAGAGTTAGTAAAAATCTATCCTGCCAATGTTTTGACGCCTGAATTTGTCCCTGCTGTTCATGCAGTATTACCCAAAATCGAAATTATTCCAACTGGAGGCGTAGAGCCTACTGCCGAAAGTTTGAAAATGTGGTTTGATGCCGGGGTACTATGTGTAGGAATGGGATCTCAGTTGTTCAAAAAAGATTTGATTCAAAGAAAAGCTTTTACTGAAATTCAGGAATCAGTGAAGCAAGCAATGGCAATCATTGAATCGATTAGATCCTCAAAATCATAACTCATGGCTAAAACTTCTTTCGGGATTTTTCTACTTGTCCTTCTCTCTTTCGCTGGATGCCAATCGGATTCCAAAGTGAGGATTATCAAGATGGGACATGCACAGGTGGTGGCTCATCCAGTCCACAATGCCATGGTGTTTTTCGCTCAAAAACTTGAAGAAAAATCCAAAGGTAAAATCAAAGTAAAAGTCTATCCTAATCAACAATTAGGAACTGAGCGGGAACTACTAGAACTCCTTCAAATTGGAAGTTTGGGAATGACCAAAGTTTCAGCAGCTTCTCTTGAAGCTTTCTCTCCTGAAATTTCAGTTTTGGGTTTGCCTTATTTATTTCGAGATGATGATCATATCGATAAAGTCTTAAATGGAGAAATTGGGGATCAATTACTGCTCAGTTCGGAGAAATTTTGGTTGCGAGGATTATGTTTTTACGATGCTGGCAAAAGAAGCTTTTACAGTAAAGACAAACCGATTGAATCTCCTGAAGATCTGAAAGGACTGAAAATTCGGGTTCAAGAATCCAAAATGGCTATCAATATGATCCGGGGAATGGGAGGCTCTCCAACTCCTGTTGCATACGGAGAATTATACACCGCCTTGCAGCAAGGAATTGTGGATGCTGCGGAAAATAATCCTCCAAGTTTTTATAATTCCAGACATTATGAAGTGTGTAAATACTACACCATTGATGAACATACCGTGGTTCCTGATGTGGTTTTAGTGAGTACGAAGGTTTGGGAGCAATTGAGTCCTGAGGAGCAACAATGGATGCAAGAAGCTGCCGATGAGTCTGCGGTATTTCAAGCTAAACTTTGGAAAGAATCTGTAGAAGAATCGATGCGAGAAGTAGAAAAAGCAGGCGTGGTCATTACTTATCCTTCCAAAGAACCTTTTGCAGAAGGTGTAAAGTCAGTGTATGAATTGGTGATGCAAGAAAATCCTGCGCTGGTTCCTTTGATTGAAAAAATAAAAAACACGCACTAAATGAAAATTAAACTCATTTTGGATAAAGCCATCAGTGTTCTTATTGCTGTGTTGATGGCTTTGATGGTAGCGAATGTGACTTGGCAAGTTTTTTCCAGATATGTACTTGGTGATCCAAGTTCTTTCACAGACGAACTTTCCAGATATATGATGGTTTGGTTGGGTTTGGCAGGTGCAGCCTATGTTTCAGGGAAAAATGGTCATTTAGCTATTGATATTCTTCCAGAACGTTTACACGGAAAAAATCTCTTAGCCTTACAGTTAGTGATTCATGGGTTTGTGATTTTTTTCGGTTTGGTCATTATGATTTGGGGTGGGGGAAATTTGGTGTATGTCACCGAAATTCTACAGCAAAAATCAGCCACTCTCAGAATTCCACTTTCATGGATTTATGCTATAGTTCCCATATCTGGGATCATGGTGGTGTATTATCATCTGTTTCACATGGTTCAATTACTCAAAAATCAATCTTAAGCTATGGAATGGATTAGCATCGCCATTTTGGTACTCAGTTTCGTGACCCTGTTAGTTCTTGGAGTTCCTGTTGCTTGGAGTTTAGGACTGTCTAGTTTTTTCACTTTGATCATCACAATTTCGGCACTACCTGCAGCCACAACTATTGCACAGCGAATGGCTACAGGCTTGGATAGTTTTGCACTCTTGGCAATTCCGTTTTTTGTTCTAGCTGGTGAAATAATGAATCGAGGAGGTATAGCAAATCGCTTGATTGATTTTGCAAAAGGATTGACAGGAAGACTTCCTGGAGGGTTACTTTATGTCAATATTATTGCTGCAATGTTATTTGGAGCAATTGCCGGCTCTGCTGCTGCCGCTGCATCTGCTATTGGTAGTATCCTTGGAAAGCGAATGGATGAAGAAGGGTATCCAAAAACTTTAGGAGCCTCAGTAAACATTACTTCTTCGACTACTGGATTGATCATTCCTCCTTCCAATGTATTGATTATCTATTCCTTAGCCAGTGGTGGCGTTTCAATTGCCGCCTTGTTTGTGGCAGGTTATTTACCAGGTTTGTTATTAGGCTTGATCTTGATGGCTTGTGCTGCCATTTTTATTAAAAAGGAAAAATTGGCTCCTGGAGAAAGAGTCAGCTTTAATGAATTGGGCAGAGCTTTTTGGAAGGCTGTCCCAAGTTTATTTCTGCTCTTTGTCGTTATCGGGGGAATCGTAGGTGGAATTTTTACCGCTACGGAAGCATCTGCAATCGCGGTAGTATACACCCTGGTCTTGTCATTCGCTTATCGGGAACTGAAACTTTCAGAATTACCTGGCATCTTGATCAGAGCCTCAGAGACGACTGCGGTTGTCTTGTTGCTAATTGGAACTTCCATGAGTATGTCTTGGGTCATGTCGGCTGAAGATATACCTCAAATGATCAGTGAGTTTATGCTTACCGTGAGTGATAATAAATGGGTGATTTTGATCTTGATTAACTTGATTTTGCTTGGAGTTGGGATTTTCATGGATATCACTCCGGCTGTTTTGATCTTTACCCCAATATTCTTACCAGTGGTCACAAAGGTAGGAGTGGACCCTGTCCATTTTGGAATAATGATGGTTCTTAACCTTTGTATTGGCTTGTGTACCCCTCCTGTAGGTTCACTCCTTTTTGTTGGGGTCAGTATTGCTAAACTTTCCTTAACTCAAATCATCAGGCCTTTACTGCCATTTTTCTTAGCAATGATTTTAGCGCTAAGCCTAATCATGATATTCCCAGAAATTACTTTAGTCTTACCGAGACTATTTGATTTACTCTAAAAAAAGAAACCCCGAGATTTAATCGGGGTTTCTTTTTATAAATCTGGTTGAGGAGTAGTTCTTAGATAGGGTTTGATAACTTGATGGCCCTTAGGGAATTTGGCTGGAATATCTTCCGTTTTAATAGAGGGTGATACGATGACATCTTCACCTTTTTTCCAATTGGCAGGAGTAGCTACCGAGTAGTGAGCTGTTAATTGAAGTGAGTCAATGACCCGTAATAATTCATCAAAATTTCTTCCTGTACTGGCAGGATAAGTGATCATTAATTTGATTCGTTTATCAGGCCCGATTACAAATACGGATCGAACAGTAAAATTTTCACTGGCATTGGGATGAATCATGTCATAAATCGTGGAAACAACTCGATCCTCATCAGCGATGATTGGAAAGTTTACTTCTGTATTTTGAGTTTCGTTGATGTCACCAATCCATCCTTTATGGTTTTCTAATCCATCAACACTCAGAGCCAATACTTTCACATTTCGTTTTTCAAATTCATTTCTTAACCGAGCGACTGCACCCAGTTCGGTAGTGCAAACTGGAGTATAGTCCGCTGGATGGGAAAATAACACCCCCCAACTATCTCCTAAAAATTCATAAAAATTGATCGTTCCTTGTGAACTTTCAGCTGTAAAGTCAGGTGCAAAATCTCCTAATCGTAATGACATAGTATCAAATATTTAAAGTCTATAGATTTTGTAGGTAAATATAGAGATTGTTACGAATCAAAAAAGAAAGGGTTTAAAAAAGAATGAATTAGAAAGAACAGATGTCGAAAATGAAACTTCCTTAGGGGATATTTATTTTTAAGATTAGATCAATCTGTTCTTTCAACTTTATCGTAAATCCTAAGAAAAAATGAAAACCTACTACAATCCAGAAGACCTTAAAAAGTTTGGTAAGATCACTGACCTTCAAAAAAGCATGGGTGATAAATTTTTCGCCTATTATGCGGAAGTATTCAAAGAGGGAGCACTCACAGAAAGAGAGAAATCATTAATTGCACTTGCTGTGGCTCATGCCATTCAATGTCCCTATTGCATAGATGCTTATACTTCCGATAGTCTTGAAAAAGGCTGCGATGAAGAACAAATGATGGAGGCTGTTCACGTTGCAGCTGCGATTAGAGGTGGTGCATCTTTAGTTCATTCAACTCAGATGATGAATAAAATCAATGAATTATCCATGTAATGAAGTCATTAAAAGCTCAATTACATCCGCTTTCAGAATCAAGTCAGGAATTGAAAGTCCTGACTGATCAAGTTCCTGCCGAGAAAAATTTTGAATATCATTTGAGGGGAATGAATCTTTTTCCCCTCAAACCTACCCAATTGGAAATTTTCCAAATCAACTTGGGAAAAATGTGCAATCAAGTTTGTAAGCATTGCCATGTAGATGCGGGCCCTGACCGAAAGGAAATTATGGACTGGGAGACGATGGAACTTTGCTTGGCAATTATTGAATCCGAAAAGGGTCTTCATACAGTGGATTTAACGGGAGGTGCTCCTGAAATGAATCCTCATTTTAGACGTCTTGTTACTGAAATTAGGGAAATCAGACCGGAGATAGCAATCCTGGTCCGTTGTAATTTGACCATTATCCTAGCCAATCCTAAATTCCATGACTTACCGAAATTCTTTAAAGAAAATAGGGTAGAAGTCATTTCATCTTTACCTTATTTTACTGCCAATCGAACCGATTCCCAAAGAGGGGAGGGCGTATTTGATAAATCTATTCAGGCCCTTCAACTCCTTAATGCAGAAGGATATGGAATGGAAAATTCAGGATTGAAATTAAATTTGGTATATAATCCTGCCGGAGCATTTTTGCCTGGATCACAATCTGAATTAGAAGCCGAGTTTAAAAAGAAACTTCGAGATCGATTTCAAGTAGAATTCAATCAATTGTTTACCATCACCAACCTTCCGATTTCAAGATTTTTGGAATACTTACTTCGTTCGGAAAATTTTGAATCGTACATGGAAAAATTGATTTCGGCATTTAATCCTGCTGCTGCTTTGGGGGTGATGTGTCGAAATACCCTTTCCATTGGTTGGGATGGGTATTTGTATGATTGTGATTTTAATCAAATGTTAGATTTAAAATTAGAATCCTCTTGCAAGCATGTAAGTGATTGGAATAATCTGGCATTAAAAGATCGATCAATAGTCGTAAATAACCATTGTTTTGGCTGTACTGCAGGTGCGGGATCAAGCTGTGGAGGAGCAACAACTTAGTTATGAAAAGTGCCTTAATCGTTTTTCAAAAAAATCCTGTTTTGAGAAAAGTCAAAACTCGATTAGCCAATAAAATTGGGGATGAAGCGGCTTTAAAAGTGTATGAGGCCTTAGTGGAAATCACCAACCAATCGGTGAAAAATTGTAGGGCAGATTCCTTTATTTTCTTTTCGGACTTTATCCCTAATCTGCCCCCAAATACATCGAATCAATTCAGAATCCAATCAGGCGCAGATTTAGGGGAACGAATGAGAAATGCATTTCAAGAAGTCTTCGAAATGGGATATGATTCAATTTGTATCATAGGCTCAGATTGTCCTTTAATTTCCGGTGAGGTTTTGGATTTGGCCTTCAACCAACTTCACTCAAATGACGTGATTCTCGGACCTGCAAAGGATGGGGGATACTATTTGTTGGGTATGAAAAGACTGGTACCCGAACTTTTTGAAGGAATAAATTGGAGTACAGATGGAGTGCAGGCTGAAACTTTGGAAAAGGCACAAAATCTTTCACTTTCTGTTAGCAAATTGCCAGAATTCTACGACATTGACACCGTAGAGGATCTTTCCCTGTTTATCTCCCAATTTCCAGAGTATGCTTACCTTTCTCCATCCGACGGTCCAACTTTATAAAGCAAAGACCACCAATCATTTTAAAAATTCTATAAAATCCTTTTTTGTCCCTTCTAAAATCAGTCTTTGTGTTGGGTTGGTTTGTTGTTTTTTTATTCTGGTAGGTTCATTTCCCGCTAAGGCTCAGGAACCCTTAGCCAAGGAAGCACTGAAATACGAAATTGTAGTGTTGGGCCTGAAAATCGGTGATATGACAGCGGAGCGATTTTCAGGAAAAACAGATACGGTTCATTATGAGGTAAAAAGCCAGGTGAAATTCTGGTTTTTCGGAAGTGTGGATTTGAAATTTTCAACTGTCTCCAAGTTTCTTCAAGGCAGAATCGTTAAGACAAAATCTGAATCTAAAACCAATCGAGGAGATTATTTATCCAAAATCCTCTGGAAAGGAAATGAATATCAAGTCGATGCTGCTACTTACAAATATGAAAATGAAAAAAGCCTCAAAGGTCCACTAAGTTGGTGCAGCAATAAAATGTTCTTTCATGAGCCTAAATCAGGGGACATCTTCCTTTCGGAAGTTTATGGGACTGCTCAAAAAATCACTCAAATTGAACCCGGAGTTTATGAAATTACGGTCGAAGGGAATACAAATCGTTACTACTATAAATCCGGAATATTGGAAAAAATCGTACTTGAAAATCCAATAAAAAACTATCAAGTAAGACGAATTCAGTGAAAGAATCACTCCGTATTTCAGTAATTATTCCTGTTTTAAACGAGCAGGAAAATCTCAAGATTCTTATTCCCAGTATTCAGGAATTTGGGGGTAATTTCCTTCAAGATTTAATTGTAGTGGATGGAGGAAGTGTGGATCAAAGTATTCAAGTGGCTGAGAGTTTGGGAGCAACGGTTTATATTACAAAAGAGGCATCCAGAGCCCAACAAATGAACCTAGGAGCCCAATATGCTTCAGGAAATACCTTACTTTTTGTCCATGCCGATGTAAGAATGAATTCCTCTTTCGCTTTTGATATTCAAAAGGCCAGATTGAAAGGTTTTCGTGCAGGGTGTTTCCGGTATAAATTCGATTCTAGCAAGTTGATGCTGAAAATCAACAGTTGGGCAACCCGTTTTAATGGTCCTTTTTCTGGTGGAGGAGACCAAACTCTTTTTATTTCCAAACGATTTTTTGAGGATTTGGGAGGCTTTGATCCTCAATTCACTATCATGGAAGACTTTGATTTGGTACGAAGGATAAAAGGCAAGAGCAATTTTTATATCATTCCAAAATCCATTCTTGTTTCTGCTCGAAAGTATGAGCATAATTCATGGCTCAAAGTACAAGTGGCAAACTTGCTCGCTTTTTGGAATTTCAAACGAGGCACTTCTCCAACCGTGATTAAGGAAGCATACATTAAAAGTCTAAAGTCCTGAAATTAAGGCTTAATTTTTTCAGCAAGGTTTACGAGCCGATTCGCGTATCCTGATTCATTATCATACCAACCTACCACTTTCACCAGATTTCCTTTAGCTGATGTGAGCGCTTCATCTATGATGCAGGAGTTTGGGTTTCCGATAATATCCATGGATACAATCGGGTCTGCTTCTACTTGCAAATAGCCTTCTAAATCACCCTTTTCAGCATTTCTAAAAGCTAGATTCACTTCTTCTGTGCTTACATCCCTTGTCAATTCGATGATGAGGTCAGTCAATGAACCATCCGGAACGGGTACTCGCATTGCCGATGCTTCAATTTTTCCTGCGAGACCTGGAAGGATTCGATCCAAGGCTTTGCCAGCATTGGTCGTTGTAGGAATGATAGAATATGCTGCAGCCCTTGCTCTTCTTAAATCCCGATGGGGTGCATCGTGAAGATTTTGATCATTGGTGTAAGAATGAACAGTAGAGGCAAATCCCTTGATGATCCCAAATTCTTGCTCCAATACTTTAATCATAGGTGCGAGGCAGTTGGTAGTACACGAGGCGTTTGAAACAATTTTTTCCTCTCCGGTTAAGATAAAATCATTCACTCCCAATACGACCATGGGAATCGATTCATCCTGTGAGGGCGCAGATATGATGACTTTTTTTGCACCTGCTTTCAAATGTTTGGAAGCTCCATCCTTATCTGTAAATCTACCGGTGCATTCGATGACCAAATCTATTTCGAGCTCTTTCCAGGGTAATTCCTCTGGATTCGAAATAGAATAGAGGTGAACCATTTTTCCATCAACCCAAAGATCAGATCCTTGAAGTTGAATATCTGATTCAAACTTCCCATGAACGGAATCATATTTCAATAGATGAGCAACAGCTTCCTTTTCAGCCAAGTCGTTGATGGCAACCAGCTTTAATTCGGGATGTTGTAGAAGAAGTTTTGCAGTGTATCTACCAATTCTTCCAAATCCATTGATGGCGATTTTTGTCATAAGTTGAAAGGTCGTTGATTTCTTGTTTCAGTCACGAAATTATAGAATTCAAATCATACCTGTTTTGTTAAAATTTAATTGCTTTGATTCAGGTTATTACCTGTTTTTCCAAAGAAATTTTGGTGGGGCTTTTTGCTTTATAAATTCAACCCTCTATATTTGCACAACCTTTTGAAAAAGCAAGTTTTTCAATCCAAAATGGTCCGTTCGTCTAGGGGTTAGGACGTATCCCTTTCACGGATAAAACACGGGTTCGATTCCCGTACGGACTACTTAACTTATTGTCAATCTGAATATTGCAGTGCATTATTCAGATTCCCCTTCCGGTCCGTTCGTCTAGGGGTTAGGACGTATCCCTTTCACGGATAAAACACGGGTTCGATTCCCGTACGGACTACTAAGCATAACTTAATCGTTGTGCTTTTATTATTTTTGTTTTATGGTTGTTAGTGGTTAAAGTGAACAAAATCCCAGCTTCTGGCTGGGATTTTTGTTTATATCTGTTTTATATCAGCGGTAAAAAAACTAAAACCCATTTTTTTTAATTTTTGGGGTTAAATAGTTTTTACATGTACAAACCAAACTTCAAACCTATTCTTCTTGGCACTTTTGTGTTTTCTACTTTAACTGCGATTTATTCGTGTAAAGAGTCAGAACCAGTCGATTTAGAAATCCTTACGCTAACTCCTGAAGAAATAGCTCCCCAAGCAGAAGCAGCCAGAAATTCAATTAGTCCTGTATTGGCAGAAGGTCTTAAAATGGACTTATGGGCAGTTGATTCTTTGGTGAAAGATCCGATCTCTATTCAAGCCTACGATGACGGTTCTATTTATTATACCCGATCCCCTCGAAGGAATAATTCTGAGTTTGATATCAGAGGCCATCAATCTTGGGAAATTAGGTCTATTGCGCTTCAAACTATTGAGGATAAGCGAAATTTTCTACGCACAGAGCTTTCACCTGAACGATCTTCTGAGAATACTTGGCTAAAAGATCTCAATGGTGATGGTTCCAATGACTGGAGGGATATGACCATCGAGCGAAATCACATTTACCAACTCAAAGACACCGATGGCGATGGGTTGGCTGATTGGTCTCAACGCCAGGTCAACGATTTTTATGATGAGGTGGTGGATGTGGCAGGAGGTCTGATGAAAACAGAAGATGCACTTTATGTAGCTGCAGGCCCGGATATGTGGAGATTGATGGATAAAAATGGCGATGGAATCATGGATGAAAAGCAATCTATGTCCTATGGCTATGGCATTCATATCGGTTTTGGAGGTCACGGGATGTCCGGTGTAGAAATGGGACCCGATGGACGGATTTATTGGGGAATAGGAGACATCGGATTCAATGGAAAGGGAGATGATGGTACTGAATATAAATATCCAAATCGTGGGGTAATTGCTCGGTCAAACCCGGATGGAAGTGATTTTGAGATATTCGCAATGGGAGTTCGAAATACCCATGAATTTGTTTTTGATCAGTATACCAATTTGATTTCAGTAGATAATGACGGTGATCATGCTGGAGAAAAAGAAAGGCTAGTTTACTTGACTAGAGGATCCGATTCTGGATGGAGAATCAACTGGCAGTTTGGGAAATATCGAGATCCTGATAATAATACCTACAAGGTGTGGATGGATGAGAAATTGTTTCTTCCTCGTTGGGAAGGTCAAGCAGCATACATTACACCTCCATTGATGAATTATGTCAGTGGTCCAACAGGGATGGTTTTTAACCCTGGAGCAGGATTGGGGCCTAGGTGGAAAGATCATTTTTTTGTTGTGGAATTTGTGGGAAGTGCGGCTTCCTCCGGTATCCATGCTTTTCAGCTTCAGCCCAAAGGAGCTTCTTTTGAATTAACCAAAACCGAGAAAATTGTTGGTAGCTTTTTGCCAACCGGGATTGATTTTGGACCTGATGGAGCTCTCTATATGGCGGATTGGGTAAATGGCTGGGATGATAAAAATTACGGAAGAATCTGGAAATTGACTGACGAAACTGCTAAAGGTTGGGAATTGCAAAAACAAACTACAGCGGAAATTAAAGCTGATTATAAAAAGCTTTCGGAGGCAGAATTAAAATCCAAGTTGTATTTTGAAGACATGCGTGTTCGACGCAAAGCTCAATTTGAGCTGGCCAAGCGTGGAGAAAAAGGAGCTAAAGTTTTTGAAGAAGTGATCAAAGACCGAAGTAATTCCATCGCTCGAGTACATGGGATTGTGGGTTTAACCCAACTTTCTCGAATGGATAAAAAAGAATATGCTGACGCAATTGTTCCCTTATTGAAGGATGAAGATTCGGAAATAGCGGCCCAAGCTGCAAAATGGCTTGGGGATATTCGATATTCTAAAGCGAATAATGTCCTCATTGAAAATTTAACTCATTCCAATGCGAGGGTTCAGTTTTTTAGTGCCGAAGCTTTGGGAAGAGCAAAGGCAAAAGAGGCTATTCAACCTTTGATTTCATTATTGGAAGTCAATAATGACGAAGATGCGTATTTGAGACATGGGGTAACCTATGCCCTTTCTCAAATTGGTGAGGTTGCCCCTTTGGCAGCACTTTCTTCTCATCCTTCCAAAGCCGTTCGATTGGGAGCGGTGCTTGCGCTTCGAAGACTGGAATCTCCAGAGTTGGCGAAATTTCTTCAGGATTCTGATGAATATATCGTAACTGAAACCGCACGAGCTATTCATGATGATTTCTCTGTTGAAGCAGCTTTGCCTGCTTTGGGGGCAATTTTGTCAACGACCACTTTTAGAAATGAACCTTTGATCAGAAGAGTGATCAGTGCCAATCAGCGCGTTGGAAAGGAAGAAAATTTAAATCAAGTATTGGCCTTCTTAGGAAAACCTGATATCCCCGTAGCTCTAAGAATGGAGGCGTTGGCCACTTTAGGAACATGGGCTAAACCTAGTTTGGTTGACCGTGTGGATGGCCGATTTAGAGGGGAAGTAAAAAGAGATCCAAGTTTGATTCGAGAAAAAGTGAAACCTGTCTTAATTTCTTCGGCTGCTGATCGGATAGAACAAGTTCGGATCGAAGCGATAAAGGCAATTGGTAAATTGGAAATTTCAGAGACTGCGGATTTACTTCTTGCAAAAATGAAGTCTGATCCCTCAGACCAAGTTAAAATTTCAGCCCTCAATGCCTTGGTCGCGATGAATACCTCTAATCTTGGAGAAGCTATTTCATTGGCAATGTCAGACAACAACCAATCGGTCCGGGTAGAAGGTCTTGTTTTGCTCTCCCAGACAGCAATTCCTAACGATCAGAAAGTTTCACTATTGATAGATATCATTCAAAAGAGAACCATCCCTGAAAAGCAAACAGCGCTAACGACCTTGGCCAGTTTGGAAGGAGCCAAAGACCTTCCAGTGTGGAAATCAATTTTGGCAGATTTTGACAAAGGTAAATTGCCTGAAGGAACTTGGATTGAATTGGAAGAAGCGATCACCAATACGGGTTCTGAATCTTTAAAGACAGAATTCACGGCCCTATTAGACCAAAAAGCTGGAGGTGAAGAGTGGAAAAAATTTGCAGGCGCTCTTGCTGAAGGTAATTCCAGAAGAGGTCGGACCATTTTCTTTGAAAATCAGACGGCTCAATGTATTCGTTGTCATGCTTACGATGATATGGGAGGAAATGCAGGTCCGGCTTTGGATAATATTGGTAATGTGCTTTCCAGAGAGCAATTGTTAATGGCATTGGTTGAGCCAAGTAAGCGTTTAGCCCCTGGTTTTGGTACTATTTCAATTGAAACTAACGCTGGTGAAAAAATTACAGGGCTATTAATGGAGGAAAGCAAAGATGCACTTCGCGTCAAACTTGGATCAGGTGAACAGGAAATCCTTCGAAAGGATATCAAAACCTCCCAATTGGCTCCTTCAAGTATGCCACCTATGGGGACACTTTTGAGTAAACGAGAAATTCGAGATTTAGTTAGCTACTTGTCCAACTTGAGGAAATCTGAATGAGAAAGTTTTTGATCGTCTCTTTGGGGATTATTCTAATGATCTTCTTGCTTGCTCCTTGGGCATTGATCCAATATGGCCGAGGAAAGTTGCATGATTTGAGTATTCCTCAACGAGACTTTCTCCTTGCTCAATCGACATCTAAAAAAGTACTCGCAATTTTTCCTCACCCCGACGACGAAGTGACTGTGTCTGGAACAATTTTGGGGTTGAAAGAACTTGGGCATGAGGTCAAACTGATTTGCCTAACTCGAGGTGAAAAGGGGAAATCCTCAGGGATTGAGGACGAGATTCAACTAGCCAGGCAAAGAACCCTAGAAATGCAAAATGCCGCTGCAATTTTGGGTGTAGATAGTTTGATTTTGTTGGATTATCCAGACAGTGGCTTAAGCGGCATTGGATTAGATTCACTCAAGAAAATCGTGAAGCAGTTAATCTCCGAAATCAAGCCACATGTTCTTCTTTCATATGATTCCAAAGTGGGACTCTATGGCCATTCCGATCATCGATTGACAGGATTAGCTGTTCAAGAGGTGTTTTTAGAAAATAAAGGGACTTTGGACTTTACACCTTCTGAGATGTATCAAGTTACCCTGTGTAAAAATCAAATCGATGTAGCTTTGCAGCTTTCCTCAGGTTTCCAGCGAAATTATCCGGAAAACCCTGCTGATGGTCTTCCTCAGCCTGATTTTTCGGTAGTTACTCAGCCGTATTTCAAAACGGTACTAAAAGTTATGAAAGCTCATGAATCACAACAAAAAGTGCTTCAAGATCTTATGCCTTTTCATGATCGAATCCCCTCCTGGATTTATTCACGAATATTTGATCGAGAGTATTTTGCTGAAGTCAAGTAAAAAAAAAAGGCCTGAATCATTTCAGGCCTTTTTGATTTAATTAAATCCTAATTTTTCGCGAATTCGCTCGAGAAGTGGAAGAGCAATTTTCCGTGCTTTTTCTTCTCCAGCCGAAAGTCTTCGCTCGACTTCGTCGGGATGATTCATGAAGTAATCGAAGGTTTCCCGCTCTTTTTTGAATTTATCCAAGATCAATTCCATAAATTCTTTCTTGGCATGTCCATATCCAAAATTTCCTGCCAGATACTTTTCGCGAAGAGCTTGAGTTTGTTCTGGTGTTGCTATCAATCGGTACAATTGAAATACATTACATGTATCTGGATCTTTAGGTTCTTCGAGTGGAGTGCTGTCAGTAATAATGCTATTGACATTCTTTTTGAGTTCCTTTTCTGGTAAGAAAATGTCAATGATGTTATTGTAAGACTTACTCATTTTTTGTCCGTCCGTACCAGGTATTGTCTTCACTTCTTCATTGATTCTTGCCTCAGGAAGAACCAATAGATCTTCTTCAATGATTCGGTTGAATGTCCCAGCAATATCTCTGGTCATTTCTAAATGCTGTAATTGATCTTTTCCTACAGGAACCAAATCCGCAGAATACAGTAGAATGTCTGCTGCCATCAAAACAGGATAAGTAAAAAGGCCTGCGTTTACATCCGCAAGTTTAGAAGCTTTGTCCTTAAAGCTATGCGCATTGGCAAGCATCGGGAAAGGCGTGATGCAGTTAAGATACCAAGTCAATTCGGTTACTTGGGGGATTCTGGATTGTCTGTAGAAAACAGTTTTTTCGATATCTAAGCCAAATGCCAACCAAGCAGCAGCAACAGCCAAGGTGTTTTGTTTGCGGATATCACCATCCTTTTGGGTAGTAAGGGAGTGAAAGTCAGCGATAAAGATGAATGACTCCTCTTCTTGATTTTGATGAATCAGTTCAATAGCCGGAATAATTGCTCCTAAAATGTTTCCCAGATGTGGTCTTCCTGAACTCTGAATACCGGTTAATACTCTTGCCATTTGCTCAATTTTGGCGCAAATTAAAGAAATCAACCTAGAATCAGGGGTAAATTATGCGTTAATTGCATCTATGAATTTCAAGGCCTTCATTCTGTTCACATCGATTATTTTGACTGCTTGGGTTTATTCTTCAAACCTAATCGCTCAAGAATTGCCGAAGTTGATTTGGAAAGTGAATCGAATTCAATTGGGTACAATCTTAGAAGAACAGGGTTTTCAATCTGCCACATTTGAATTTGTTTATAATTCTGATTCTGTTTCTTGGGTGGAAGATGTTTGGTTTGAGTGCGGTTGTACTACTGCTGAATATACCCAAGATACCTTGCTTAAAGGCTCAGAAGGGAGAGTTCAGATTGAATTTGATCCCAGTTCCGGAGCTGGATATTTTTCAAGATTAATTGTAGTGAAAGGAAGCAATGCTTCCTTTCAGGATTCCCTATTTATCGAAGGAACCGTGATTCCATATCCTTCCAAGCCAGAAAATGCCTATTCTGTAAAACTAGGTTCTTTGGGTTTTCGCCTTCGCAAAATCAATATGGGAGATGTGATGGACAATGAACCCAAGGTGAAATTTGTGGAATTTTTCAATTTTGGTAATCAGTTACTAAAGGAGGAAATGAAGTTTTACGCTTCTGATTACATCCAAATAGAACAAGTTCAGCCTTTGGTGAGATCTAATGAGCGGGGTTTGTTTAAAATCACTTTTGATGGACAGGTCAAAAAAGAATTGGGCTATATCGAGGAAGAGGTTCAAATTTCTTGGGAGAATCAAGATTCTACCGTTGTTTCCTTAGGACTAATTGCCAATTTGTTTGAATATTACCCTCCCATATCAAAAGAGGAACTTAATCAGGCTCCACAGCTTTTGATTAAAAATAAAGAAGTGAACCTCGGAGAAATCAGTGATAAATCTGTCGTAAGAAAAACAGTGACTTTATCGAATCCGGGAAGGAAGCCACTTGAGATCAAAAAAATCCAAGGGAATTGCGATTGCTTACTGATTGAAGCTCCCAAAAATGTGCTAGCTCCTGGTGAATCCATGGAGCTTACCTTGGTTTTTGATCCTGTGGGAAGAAAAGGGATCGATCAACGGAATATTTATCTCTTTAGCAATGATCCGGTAAATCCGGTGCAGTTGATAGTCCTGAAAAGTCGAATTGAATAATTAAGTTTGAATATAGAACGGGCCTCTAAATCCGATTCATAATGAAATTTTCAAAATACATTTTCGCTTTATTTTTTGTTTTTCTCTTGCTCGAAGGAGCAGTTTTCGCGCAAGGGAATTTTCGAATACTCCCATATCTCCAAGTCAACCAAAATCAGATACAAATCCGATGGTTTGCGAGCAGTAATTATTCTTCTTCGATAGTCCTTAAAGATGCGCAAGGGAATCAGTTGATCAGTAATCAAGTTAATGGGGTAGAAGTTTCCAATTTGTACTACACGCAAGCTGAAAAAAATCAAACCATCGTTGGCTTGGAAGGAGTGAATTGGATTGGTGGGGATAAATATTTTAAATACGAAAAGGTTTACACACTTCCGGCTAATCAGACTTTTTTGTATTCCGTTACTATGAATGGAGAGACTTATTCTTCCTCTTTCCATACCGCTCCTGATTCACAAGATTGGGAGTCTATTCGATTTATCGCACTTTCAGATTCAGAGACAGAACCAAGAGGAAGAGTTACCAATCGGGCTTGGTATCCTGGTGATCCATTTCCTAGACTTTATCCTGTGCCTTCAGGATGGAAAAATGCCTTTGGATCTACCACCGAACAAGGGATTGAACTTCCGAATTACCTGCTCTCGGAGAAGGATGGATTTGCAGAAAATCTAAAGATTTTGAAATCTAGAAATCCTGATTTTGTTCTGATGCCAGGAGACTTGGTGCAAGGCGGGGGCTATATGCCGGGTTGGGATGAGTTTTGGAGGCATACCGCAGGGGAGTTTGACCAAGTATTTGACAAATATCCGATCATTCCATCGATCGGTAATTGGGAAACTTTCGGAGCATTAAATGGTGGATATGGGACCAATGAAAGGGGAGATTTCAATCCTTTGCTAGGCAGATCTAGATTTCACACTTTTTTTGAATTTCCTACTACTGATCCTGATCAGAAGCATCGACAAAGCTACTATCGGACAGATTATGGTCCGATAACAATTTTAACCTTGGACTCTTCCAACGGCACGCCTGAGCAATCTCGATCGGACTTTCCTGCCGACCAGAAACTAACAGGTACAACTTTCACAGACATCGGAACGGACACCCAAGAGAATTTCACCCAATCCCAATACGAACAAGCTGGGGGAACTGATTTGTCTGGATTTGGTCCAGGGACTCCACAGTATACTTGGTTGGAGAAAAATCTGATCAAAGCCAAGGAGGAGGGTAGATTGATCTTTGTACAGTTTCATCACATTCCTTACAGCTCTGGGGAACATGGTATTCCAATTAATCATGAACTCGCAACAGGTCAGGAGGGACTTCCTCTTCGAGTGCTTCATCCCTTGCTTGAGGAATACGGTGTAATCGCTGTTTTTGCAGGCCATGATGAGCTTTTTGAGCGAAGTTTTGTGGATGAAGATTCAGATGGCAAAGGGGTGCACTATTACGATGTGGGTGTAGCAGGCGATGGAATGCGTGGGGTCAAAAGAGATTGGTACAATAACCCTTTAAATCCTCTCGGATTTAATACCTATTCCCAATGGGTAGCTGACCTTGATTCCAAAGAAGAATGGGATAATTCTAGTGCAAATCCAGTTTTGCTGGATGGTGGAAAGCACTACGGACACTTGGAAGTCAATCTTAAAAAGATTCAAGATGGAGGCAAAACCTACGCACAGATAGATTTTGAGCCTGTTTATTCATTTCCAGTGATGAATAATCAATACCAACTTCAACGAGTTGAAAGAAGGGTTTACAATGATCCTGTTCGGATTTTAGTTGAATTGACAACTACGGCTGATCCTGTGATTGAGCCTGATTTCAAAAGTTCATTTCAAGTAGCCCTCAATTCGGAAGGTTTTATAATTACGTCCGTTTCCAACTTTTTCAATACGGGGCCTCAAAATGATTGGGACATTACCTTGTCAAGAAGTGAGATTTTTAGCTGTTCTGATTTAGGGGTGCAACCCGTAACCGTTACCGTAAAAAATGGAACAGGTCAAGAATGGTCGCGAGTAGTTTCTGTAGTGGTTGTTGATGATTTGGCTCCTGACTTTGAAGCTACTGATGCCTATTTAGCTTTTGATAAAACAATTGGAGTGGTGAACCTTAGTCCTGATGATTTTTACATTCGGCAGGATTACATTTTTGAGAATTGTTTAGGAGCAGGAGGGGTTACCATAGATTTGGATAGAACCTCCATTTCATGCGCTGATTTTACAGAAGATCCAATTTTCGTAAAAATCACCGTCATTGACAAGTCAGGAAACTTCACAGTAAAAACCAGAAAAGTCTACCTCAATACGATTGAATCCAAAAAGGTGACTTTAACTGCATCGGGAGATTTGATTGAGGGAAAAACAGTTGAATTGAGTTTGGGTGATGAATTAGACTATGAGGTAGCTTATTGGAAACGTATCGCATCAATAGGATTGGAAACATTCCATGATTCTACTGCTAAAAGTATTCGTGTGGATCAAGCCGGCCAGTATGTAGCCGTTTTAAACTTGACAAATGGATGTCAAGTAGAATCTGAGTGGCTAGTGCTTGAATCAATTTCAGTAGCTTGGCCAGAAGTGAAATCCAATATCCAATTAGCCTTGGGGGAAAATGATCAAGCTGACCTGAATCCCGATGATGTATTTGCGACTTGGCCGGTAGAAGGAGTCTCTGTTTCGTTTTCAAAGTCAAGATTTGGCTGTGAAAATCTAGGCAGCAACCAAGTAACGGCTGTTTTGAGTCATCCAGATTGGGGACAAAAAGAGGAAACAATTACCCTTCAAATAGTCGATTTAACTAGCCCAATCTTAGTTGTTCAAACGCCTCAATTAACCTTGGATAGGATTCTTGGGGCTCTTCAAGTAGACGTAAGTGATTTTGTAAAGGAAATTTCAGACAATTGCGAAGTTTCGAGTTTAGAGATTAGCCCGACTCTAATTACTTGTGAGCAAATTGGAAAAGTAGTCGAATTTGAAATCACAGCAACTGATCCGAGTGGAAATACCACCAAAAAGCAAGTTTCGGTTTCAATTGAGGATACCCAGTCAAAAACTCTTTCTCTCAAGCCAATTCAATCAGGGCCTTATTATGCCGGAGAACTAGTAGAACTTCGGTTGGGTGAGGAACTTGATTTTGTTTTAGAAGGATGGTATAAAAACGGCCAAAAGATCGAAGGAGAAAAGGGGAATTCAATTTTGGTTGAGAATTCGGGGAGTTATTTCGCAAAGGTTTATCCTACTGATGCCTGTCTAATTTCTTCCGAAATCGTCGAAGTAAATTTTCAAGTGCCTGATTTTGGGGAAGTGTATACTGAAAAGGTTCTCAATTTGAATCAAAATGGGAAAGCGGATTTAGCGGTTTCAGAAGTATTCAAAACCTGGCCTTTGCCAACGGGCTTCACAGCTACCTTGAGTCAAAATCAATTTACTTGTGATGATTTAGGAGTAAATCAAGTCACTGTTTTGATCAAAAATGAAAAGGGAACCACTTGGGAGCGAACAGTTTCAGTACTCATTAAAGATCTTATCGCACCAGTACTTTCCGTCTCATCGAAAGAGGTATTTCTTGATGTAACCAAGGGTAGTTTGGAAATCCCTATCAATGATCTGATCGAAGCCGTTTCTGACAATTGTGGGATCAAGGAAATTAGTCCTGCAAAGGTGACATTTACCTGTGAGGATCTTGCTAAAACCAAATTGATCAAAGTGACTGCCATTGATTTCTCAGGAAATAAAACAGAGGTAAATGCAGAAGTCAGGGTTAGTCGAAAAGAGGAAGTGGCTCCAGTTTTAGAAGGTTCAACCTTGCTTTGCGAGGGAGAAGAGGGAGTGTTAGAAGTGGTCGCAGAGGGCCAATTTGAAGTGGTTGCTTGGAGAAGAAATGGGACTCCTATTCAAGGCCAAACCGGAAAAACCTTATCTATTTCAGAAGCAGGAGAATACCAAGCACTCATTCGTTATCAGGGAGCATGTCTCTCAGAGACTTCAAAGGTCGAGGTTATCGTCAATTCGAAACCTAGTGGAGAAATCCAAGTAGACGGAAATATTCTTCGAGCCCCAGAAGGATATCAATATCAATGGTATCGAAACGGGGAAAAGATGGAAGGAAAAACAAATCGAGTATTAACCGTGGACTCCATGGGTGAATACAAAGTTTTGATGACTTCAGAGGCAGGTTGCGAGGCATATTTGGCGCCAGTTACTTTAACCATTTCGGGATTGGCATTGCCTTGGACAAGTTTAGCGTCTGATTTGAAAATTTATCCTAATCCTGCCAAGCATAGCGCCGTAATTGAACTTGAAGCAGAGGCTGTTCCAGCTATTCAATGGTTAAAAATCTATTCTTCTTCAGGGAAAGAAGTAACAAGCTTGATGGAAATCACGTCCTTGGACCAAAGGAAATTTGAGTTAAGGTTTGGAGAAACAGCTCCAGGAGTTTATTTACTTACTTGGATTGATCCTTCGATGCGTCCTTATTTTGGCCGCTTGATTATTTTGAAATAAACATTTTCTATGAAATTAAAGCTTCTTCTTGTTTGCATCTTGGTTACCGTATCCATCTGGTCCACAGGTCAAACAATTCCGTATTCCAAAGGGCGAATTGTGATCAGTTCGGATGGAAATGAGCATGATGAAGACGATTGGGCTGCAACTCCCATGTCGTTGGCCTTGCTAAAAGCCGCAGGTATAGAAGATCAGCTAGCCGTCTATTCTTTTAGCGATCATACTTGGGGTTCAAACAAAGAAAAACCTGGTGCAGACGCTCAAATGAGAGAAAGTGCTTTTATGGGGTCAAAATGGTTTGGTTCAAAGAAAACCAAATTTATTGAAGCCGTTACTGCTCCTAATTATGCGATCATTGAACTGACGCTTCAAATCAATGCCAGTTCTGAAAAAGATCCATTGACGATTATTGCAGCGGGACCTATGGAGGTAATTGGAAATGCGCTCAATGAATCGAAGGCAGACAAACTCAAATTTGTCAGGCTGATTTCACATTCGGAATGGAATAATAATCACGCTGAAAAACCTTATGAGTGGGAAAAACATTCTGGATGGACTTGGGATAAATTAAAAGCAGAATTTGAACCGAAGGGTCTCACCTTTGATCAGATCGAGGATCAAAATGGGGGAGCAGATTATGAAGGATTAAAAACATCAAAGTCTCGCTACGACTGGCTTAAGTCTTCTCCTGCAAAAGACACTAAACCGTTTTCCAAAGGCTCTTGGGATTGGCTGTACTCACGATTAGAAGCAGCTCAAAAAGGAGATGAGTTTGATCCATCTGATGCAGGAATGGTGCTTTATCTCCTGACTGGCAAAGAAAAAAATACTCCAGATGATCTTAAGCAGATTTTAGAAAATGGCTGGAAAGTGAAATAAAAAGAGGCGATTGAATTTCAATCGCCTCTTTTTATTTATCGGATTGGAGTTTCGTCACAATCCACATCTCCGGCAACATATTGAAGCCCGTCAAGGAAAAATTGTAATAGCTGAGGATTTTCGAAGCTTTGAGCATTATGAGAAGGAGACGCATACATGACCTTTCCTTTTCCTTCTGCCCGAATCCAAGCGACATAGGTTTTTCCTTCGGTTAGCTCTTGGCCTTTTCGCTGGTTTTTGATTTCAGCATTATTGAAATATAGAAGAGGTTTGAAGTTCATTTCTTCGTAGGCATTCTTATAGAAGTAAGGTTCATCGACATGATTAAATCCTTCCTTGGGAAATGCCTTTACCAAAGGATGATTCGAATCTTCTAATCTTACCTGGAATGCCTGTTGAGGTGGATGGTAATCAAAGCTTCCTCCTAATAATCGGCTAAAGTCCATGGAATTATTCAAGATGGTATTTCCCCCATGAAGCACTAATAATCCGCCTCCTTTTTCCACAAACTTCCTGAGGCTAGCCTCCAATTCAATGGCCTTTTGCATGACTAGAGCAGAATCACCGATCCCATCTTCTTTCAGTTGATCCCAAAATAAATTTCGGTGGTCAGGTTTTGAGTTAGTGTTATTGAGCACAAGCACATCGTATTTTTGGAGGTTTTTCAATTCCATCATGGCAAGATCTTTACTTCCACTGACATCAAAAGCGCCACTTTTTTCACCAAGAATTTTGATTAATTCTTCAGTATGCGGGCGAACCCAATGATTAAATCCTGTGTGAAGGGAAAATACCAAGACCTTTTTCTTTTTGGCTGGATAGGAGGCTTTTTCGGGAGCTAATGCAGTTATTTTTTCGATCCATCCTTGATTCAAGTCCACTTCAGGTAGGCTTTGGCCTATCACGAAATGACTAAAAAAAAGGAAAACGATTCCGTAGAAAATACGCTTGTTCATATGGGTTTAGGGTTTATTAAGGTCAGTCTTTCTAATGGATTTTGATATCTTGAAAAGTACTAGCCCAATAACCTGAAAATTCCATGTGTTTCAAAAGAATTTTAGCCTTAAACCTATTCATTTTCCTATTTTCTACGGTATCGATTTCGCAACAGGTGTCCTTAAAAGATACTTCCACTGGTATTGATTTTTACATTGATAACCAGCGAGTTTTAACCTATCAAAAAGCGAAGCTACCTGTTCCGGATGGGGTTAAAGAAGCCTTTTCAAAATCAGGCTTTATCCATCCTATCACGTCTCCAAGTGGTCAGATACTGAGTAGAGTACAGCCAAAGGATCACTATCATCACTATGGGATTTGGGGGCCATGGACTCGAGCTACAATCAATGGTCGAGAAGTGGATTTTTGGAATTTGGGAGATGAAAAGGGAAGAGTGGATTTTTCACATGTCATTTCTAAAAAAGTAGCTGGGGGCGCCGCTGAACTGAATGTTCGACAAAACCATCTTGATTTAAAAGCACCTGAAGCCGAAAAACTTGCTATTGAAGAAGATCTTAGAATCAAAGTAAAAACTGCAGATAAGGGGCGCTATTTGGTCGATTATACAACTACAATTTTTACTAAGGTAAAAAATGGAATCCTTTTAGACGATTATCGGTATGGAGGCGGTATTGGTTTTAGAGCGACCGAACTCTGGGGAGATTCAAACAGTACCATTTTGACTTCAGCGGGACATGATCGAAAGACTGCTGATGGAACTGAAGCCAAATGGATTTTAGTAAAAGGGAAGACCGGTGCATCTGAAGGTCAAAGTGGGATATTATTTCTCAGTCATAATAATAACAAAGCACATCCAGAACCACTCCGTGTTTGGCCAGTGGGACAGTACAATGGTGAAGGAAATGTGTTTGTGGAATTTTGTCCTATTCGACATGAATCTTGGGAAATTCAGCCTGGAAACCGATATACCTTGAAATATCGAATGATTGTGTTTGATGGGGAAATGAGCGCAGAGGAAGCTGAAGCCTATTGGAGAGCATTTGTTAAATAATTTGAACCCGATTTAATCTGATATACAACCATGGAAAGAAGAGATTTTATGAAGAAGACGGCCATAGCTACTGCGGCATTTGGAATACCAACCATTGTTCCGGCCTCTGTTTTTGGTAAAAACGCACCGAGTAACAAAATAAATATTGGTCAGATTGGATGTGGCCGGATTGCACGGGAACATGATCTTCCCGGAACCTGGCGTCATGACGTAGCACGGATTGTGGCTGTTTCTGATGTCGACAGCAAACGGATGGCAGACGGAAAAAAATTGATTGAGGATTACTACACCAAAAAGATGGGAAGTCCTTATCTCGATGTCAAACAGTATGGCGATTATCGAGAAATGCTATTGAATAAGGATATCGATGCCGTAATCATATCTACCCCTGACCATTGGCATTCCCAGCCTGCGATGGAGGCTGCGTTGGCAGGAAAGCACATCTATGTGCAAAAGCCAACCTCTCTGACTATTAAGGAAGGTCGTCAACTCGTTAATGTGGTCAATAAAACAGGTGTAATCCTTCAACTTGGCACTCAGCAGCGATCCAGCGAGCAATTTCGAATTGCAGCAGAACTAGTTAGAAATGGCCGAATTGGAAAATTGCATACGGTTCGGATAGGTTTGCCTGGAGATCCTGCTGGTCCGGATGCCCCTGCAATGCCAATTCCATCCAATTTGAATTTTGACATGTGGTTAGGCTCCACTCCAGAAATTCCTTATTCGGAAATTGGAGTTCATCCACAACATGATTACAGCCGACCAGGATGGTTAAGGCATGAAAACTATGGTGCCGGAATGATTACGGGTTGGGGGCAACACCACTTTGATTCTGCTGCCTGGGGCATGGATACCGAATTGACAGGTCCTAGATACATTGAGGCTGTGGCCGAATTTCCAAGAGCTGGTTTTTGGAATGTTCATGGGGACTTTATGGTCAAAGCAGAATATGACAATGGCGTGGTCATGTTGACTTCAGGTGGATATCCTAACGGAATTCGCTATGAAGGTACGGAGGGATGGATTTGGGTTTCCCGAGGAAATTATACAGCCTCAGCTTCTGATCCAGTTGCTCAAGGTAACAATGCCAAGGCTTTGGATGCCTCAGATCCCAAAATTCTTCAGTCAGTTATTGGTGAGAATGAAATTCGCCTTACTCGGAGTGCAGAGCACCATGGCAATTGGCTGGATGCGATTCAAGGAAAGACTGAATTGTTATCGCCAGTTGAGATCGGACATAGAGCATGCTCTGTTTGTTTGATCAGTCATATTGCAATGAAGATGGGACGAAAGCTTGCTTGGGATCCAATTAAAGAGGAATTCATTAATGATCCTGAGGCAAATAGCCATTTGAGTAGACCTCAGCGAGCTCCTTGGGGTACGGATTATGTAAAAGTATAATAGTTGATATCAAAGGCTGAACTAGGTAGAGCTTGTTCAGCTTTTGATTTTCTTTCAAAATTCCAACTTAGTTTCATATAATACTGCCATTCACCTTCCCATGATTTCAAAAAATTACATTTCAGGAGCCGTATTGGCTCTTTTTATTGCCAGTTGCACGCCTAAAGAAATGAATACGACTACCTCTGAATCGGATTCAAAAGTTCGAATTATGACCTTGGATCCCGGACATTTTCACGCGGGATTGATACATAAGACCATGTATCCAAATGTAGATTCGACGGTATACATTTTTGCACCTGAAGGGGCGGAATTGAAAGATCATTTGAATCGTTTGGCTTCCTACAATAATCGAGAAGAAAATCCGACTGCTTGGAATCTGGAAGTTTACACAGGTAGTGATTATTTGGAAAAAATGATCACTCAAAAGCCTGGAAATGTGATGATGGTGGCGGGTAAAAACAACATCAAAATCGATTACATCACAGCAGCGATTGAAAATGGCATTCATGTATATGCCGATAAACCATTAGTCATAAATCAAGCAGGATTTCAAAAACTGGTTGCAGCTTTTCAAATGGCTCAAGAGAAAAATTTGCTTCTGTACGATATCATGACGGAGCGATTTGAGATTACCACCCTTTTGCAACGAGAGTTATCTATGATTCCAGAAGTATTTGGCGAATTAGAAAATGGAACTCCTGAAAACCCTTCAATCACGAAAGAATCAGTCCATCATTTCTTTAAATATGTTTCTGGAGCACCATTGGTTCGTCCTGATTGGTTTTTTGATACCGCTGTAGAAGGTTCTGGAATCGTAGATGTGACTACACATTTGGTCGATTTAATTCAATGGGAAGCTTTTCCAGACCAAATTATGGATACTTCTGATGTTCAAATGTTGCAGGCGAAATTAATGCCGACCAAATTGACCTTTGATCAATTTGCACAAGTCACTGGAAAAACTCCAAGCTTTTCTCCAACAGAAACCTTGGACGTTCTTGCTAATGGAGAAATGACCTATGCCCTAAAAGGCAAACATGCTAAAGTTTCGGTGATTTGGAATTATCAGGCACCAGAAGGAGCAGGTGACACCCACTATAGCATGATGCGGGGAAGTAAGGCTAGTTTGATAATTCGTCAAGGAAAAGAGGAGAATTATCGACCTGCACTTTATGTAAAACTTATCGATTCCGATCAATCGGCGCTCAATAAAGCTGTCTCTGAAACACTTCAAGCCAAATATCCGGGTATCGGTACAAGACAACTTACCAATGGTGAAATTGAAATCACTATTCCTGATAGCTATCATAATGGACATGAGGCGCATTTTGCCCAAGTGACAGAAAGATTCTTGGAATATTTCGAAAAGAGAAATATGCCAGCTTGGGAAGTACCAAATATGATTACTAAATATTATACAACTACGAAAGCCTTTGATTTGGCTTCAAAATAATCCTTTAGTAAAACATGTGACAGGCTGAGTGAGTTGAAATGCTTACTCAGCCTTTTTCTTTTATGGATAAATCCCTCAATGCTCCCAAAAAACTTACTGTAGTGATCGCTGGAGCGGGAGGATATATCGGTTCTTGGTTTATTGAAAAATACCGGGATTCATATCACCTAATCGGGTTGAGCAGAAAGAAAGTCAAATCTAATCCCTATCCTGAAGTCGAGTGGCGGCAAGTTGAATTGTATTCAATTACTTCGACTGTAGAAGCGTTAAAGGGAGTGGATGTTGCCATCTATTTGGTTCATTCCATGAATGCTTCTACGCGATTAAATCAAGGTTCATTCGAGGATACTGATTTACTTTTAGCAGATAATTTTAGCCGAGCTGCTGAATTGAACGGGGTAAAGCAAATTGTTTATTTAGGCGGTCTTTTGCCTGATGAACAAGAAGATTCCTTGTCCAGACATCTCAAAAGCCGTCTGGAAGTGGAGCAGACTTTAGGCTCCCGATCAGCAAAGCTAACTGCCATTCGAGCCTCGATTATTGTTGGGCCTGGAGGTTCTAGTTTTGATATGATCAAAAATTTGGTGGATCGCCTTCCAATTTTGATGTGTCCGAAATGGACGGAGTCAGTGACTCAACCTATTTCACTTCAGGACACTTTGGAAATTTTGGATTTCTGCATCGGAAATCCTTCCTACTATCATAAAACGATTGAAATCGGAAGCCCTGAAATCCTGAGCTATAAGGAGATGTTGAAGCGAACAGCCGAAGTGTTGGGTAAAAGAAGGATTATATTTTCTGTTCCTGTATTCTCATTGGGGTTTTCAAAATTTTGGGTAGGCTTATTTGGTGATAGTCCTCCTCAGCTGGTTTCACCTTTGGTTGAAAGCTTAAAACATACCTTGACTGTCCATTCAAAATACAAATTCTCAGGCAAGGAACTAACCTATTTGACCTTTGATCAAGCGGTTCATTTTGCCTTAGAATCCAAAGAAAGGCCGAATTTACCCACTTTCCATTATTCGGTTGGTGCCAAAAATACCGTGAGATCGATTCAACGATTTTCAAATTCCAATCGCAACTCGGCACTTTGGGTAGCAAATCGATATGCCATTTGGCTTCCAAGCTTTTTCCGATTTTTGATTAATGGAAAAGTGACAGAACGTGGAGACTTGGGATTTCATCTGCTCTGGGGTAAAAAGCCGATGCTACAACTTACCCAGATCCCTGACCGAAGTGACGAGCAGCGGCAACTGTTTTATATCACAGGCGGCTGGTTGGTGAAGCGATTTGATTATGGATGGTTAGAATTTAGAGAGGTCTTAGACAGCCGATACATTATTTCAGCCATTCATGAATTTGTGCCTCGATTGCCTTGGTTTGTCTATGTGCATACCCAAGCAAAATTGCACCTTTGGGTGATGAACCGATTTAAAAAGTACTTAAGTAAAAAGAGTTAAAAGAACTTGCTTCTTTTAGAATTGACTAGATTTAACTCAACCAAACTATTTGAATACGACCATTTCTATGAAAATACTTCAATTCAAAAACGGAGACCATTTGCCAATATTGGGTTTAGGGACTTGGAAAAGTAAACCCGGAGAAGTAAGACAGGCAGTATATTGGGCTATTGAGGCCGGTTATAGACATATTGATTGTGCAGCTATTTACCAAAACGAGCGAGAAGTGGGGCAAGGAATTGCCGATGCGATAGGGGATGGATTGGTAAAACGACAAGATTTATTCATTACTTCCAAGCTTTGGAATGATTCTCATCGACACGATGACGTCAAACCCGCTTTGGAAAAAACACTTACTGACCTCAGATTGGATTATCTTGATTTGTATTTGATCCATTGGCCAATCGCATTTAAACGTGGGGTTTCTTTTGCTACACTCAGAGAGGAGTTTTATACCTACCAAGATGTTCCTTTGGCTCAGACTTGGGAAGGCATGCAGGATCAAAAGATGTCTGCTTTGACCCGCCATATCGGAGTATCCAATTTTAACCAAAAGAAGTTGAAGGAAATCCTAGACCTTGGTGGGGAAAAGCCAGAAATGAATCAGATTGAGCTTCATCCATTTCTTCCTCAGCAGTCTTTGGTAGATTTTTGCAAAGCAAATGACCTCTTAGTTACTGCTTATTCTCCATTAGGCTCACCAGATTCTAGAGCTGATAGACATAAGAATGATCCTAAGCTTCTGGAAAATCCAGTCGTCCAAGAAATCGCCTCTAAGCATGGGGCGTCGATTGGACAAGTGTTAATCGCCTGGTCTATTGCTAGAGATATAGCAGTTATTCCTAAATCAATTAATCAAGGAAGGATTATTGATAATTTGAAATCAGCAGACCTCGTACTAGATGAGAAGGATATGAAGTCACTTTCAGAGATTGGAATCAACCATCGTTTTGTGGATGGCTCGTTCTTCACTGGTCCCCAAAGTCCATACAAATTGGCCGATCTTTGGGATTAAGGTTATAAAAAATGAAAAGGCCCTCAGGAATCTAAATTTCTTGAGGGCCTTTTTGCTTGGATTAATCCTCGATTTCGAGGCTTTCCAAAATATCAGCCATCTGATCAAAGTCTCTTAATCCTGGTTTGATTTCCTCACCACCGTCCAAGGCTAATCCGCTTAAAGGCAAAGAACTCAAAAGCGTTTCAACCGAATCAGGAGTGATAGTTCCTCCATAAATAATTTTGAAATTCTGAGCTAAATCTGAAATAGTAGATGGGATAGATTTATCGCTCAAATTTGAATCATTGGTTAGTAGCAAGTGGATCTGGATTCCATCTAGATTTTGAGTATTTCTGCTTAAGTACTGTTCGACTGAATCCAAGTCTACTTTCCAAATCAACTCATACTCCTGATTTGCGAATTCCAAGAGTGAGGACAGATCATCATGTTGAATCCAAGTGATACCAGGATATTGGGAAAGGATTTCTCGGATTTCACTAGATGAAAGGGCATTAAACTCTCCACATAATTCAATTCCTGAAATCCAACCAGAGATTTCTTGGAATTGGGAAGGAGCAACATAATTGGAAGAACCTGTTTCCAATGAAAATCCCAACACCGAGACATCCATTCCCGCACAGTACCGAGCGTCAGTCAAGTGGGTGATGCTATTTATTTTTACAAAGGTTCGAAGAGCCATGACCAAAATTATTTAGCCACGAAGGTAATTGATGCTTATTTTTGAGAAAAGGAAAAACAAAATTTTGAAAATTTTGGTGTTCCAAGCCATCTCCTCAGAATTAGCGTTATTTTTAATTTTGAAAATCATGGACGTGAAATCGATAAAATTTTTACTCATTGCCCTTTGTATGCCGTTTTTCTCCTGTGAGGAAAAATTTGAGCCCTTTGGGGCTGGTATTGATACTTCATTTCAACCCTTGGATATTGGTTCCTATTGGATTTACGAGGTGGATCAAACGATCTATTTCGGAGAAAATGATTCAGAATCAGATCAGTTTTTCTACCGTGATCGGATTAGGACTTTTTATTTAAGTGCACAAAATGAGCCCGTATTTGTGGTGGAGCGTGCAAAATCTTATGATCAGGTATTTTGGGTTACCGAATTGGAATATACGCTTGATTTAAGAGAGAATTTATTGGTGAGAACCATTCAAAATCAACCGGTTGTTGTCCTGAATTTCCCGATGACGGATGGAAAAGCATGGGATGGAATGGTATTTCAGCCACGAGATCCTGATGAATTTGAAACGGTGATTTTGGATGAAGTTGATGGATCGAAGCGAATTAAAGTTATTCAAGAAGAATTTGACGATTTGATAACTCTCAGAGATAATCGATATGAAATCTACGGAGAGAAGGTTGGAATGATCGAAAAGTTGGATGAAGTGATTTCCTATTGTTCCCGTAATGATTGTTTGGGAGATCAGCTGATTGATGGAGGGTATAGTGTTTTTATGAAATTGGTGGATTATGGTAAGAATTAAAATCTTGTTTTTAATCGGTTTTTTAGGATTTGCTGCGGTTGCTTTTGGGCAAGATCGATATGCTGTTTATTTTAAATACAAGCCGCAAGAAAGTTTCACCCTGACTAATGCTGGAGAATTTTTGACCCCAAAAGCAATAGCTAGAAGAACGCGGGAGGGAATAAACGCTGATAGTTTGGATTTACCCGTTTCTGCTAAATACATAGATCAAGTTCAGGATAAAGCTGATTATCTTTTGTATTCCAGCAAATGGATGAATGCGTTGGTCTTAGTAACAGACGAAAGTCGGAAAATTGAAATTGAGAAATTACCATTTGTAGATCGAGTGGAACTAGTTGCAAAGGGTTTTTTGGTCAATCCCAACGCAAGAATAACTTACAAACTTCGAGTCAGTACGACCCTTGAAACTTGTAAAGAACCCAAATTCAATGAACGATTAATGGCTGCTGAATCCAATTCGTATGATTTTCAAAATCAATTAATTGGAATCGATAAAATGCATGAAGAAGGGTTTACAGGAAAAGGAATTACGATTGCCGTTTTTGATGCCGGTTTTCCTGGGGTAAAGAATGCAGCTGCTTTTTCACACTTATTCGATGGAAATAAGATTATTGGGCAAAAAGACTTGGTAAGACCTTGGAATCAGGAAGTGTTCATGGATAATCAACATGGAACAAATGTCTTATCCTTAATAGCAGCATACCAACCTGATAAAATGATTGCTGGAGCTTATGATTCGGAATACATTTTAGCAATCACAGAAGAGGTTGCTACCGAATATCGAATTGAAGAATTTAATTGGGTAAGAGCCGCGGAGTATTCAGATAGTTTAGGGGCAGATATTATCAATAGTTCGCTAGGATACTGGGATTTTGATGATCTAGCGATGAATTATTCATTAGAAGATCTGGATGGGAAAACTGCTACCATTACCAAAGGCGCCTCTATTGCTGCTCAAAAAGGGATTTTAGTAGTAAACAGTGTTGGAAATTATGGGGGACGAGGGGCTTCAAGTTTAGTAGCGCCTGCAGATGCCGAAGGGATTTTAGCTATTGGCTCAGTCACTCAAGAAGGAGCGGTATCGGGATTCAGCTCTAGAGGTCCTACAGGTGATGGAAGAATAAAGCCAGATTTAACTGCTTTCGGGCAAGCCCCAGTGTTGGTTTATGCGAATGGAGCTATTGGAGCTGGGCAAGGAACATCATTTTCTGCGCCTCAAATTACAGCCCTGGCAGCAGGCCTTTGGGAAGCTAGACCCGAATGGACCAAAGACCAATTGATTTTAAACCTAATTAGAAGTGCTACCAAAAGCGAAGATCCTGATAATGACCTTGGATATGGTATTCCCAATTTTTTGGATGCCTATTATGGTGAAATTTTGGCTATCGAGGAGATTGAAAAGCCAGAATACCGGATCTTTCCAAATCCATTAATTAATTCTGAGCTATCAATTCAATTTGGTAATGGATATCAAGCCTATTTCGAATTGATCGATGGCTCTGGAAGGACTTTTCAATCACAGGTTTTGATAAGGAGTTCAATAAAAGAAAATTACCAAGTAGACTTAGGCTCAATCAAGCCTGGCTTGTATTTAATTAGGCTTCGAGAAGGAGGGGATTTTTATCAAACTAAACTGTTGAAAAAATAAAATTGACGTAAAATTCGATTTCCTTAGCCTGAAAAATCATCCAAAATTAAAATCATGTCTGTTCAAATTGCTCCTTCAATCCTTGCCGCAGATTTTGCCAATATTCAGCAGGAAGTTACCATGCTCAATGAATCTCAGGCAGATTGGATTCATGTAGATATCATGGATGGGGTATTTGTACCTAATATTTCATTCGGTTTACCGGTGACTCAAGCGATTCACAACCATGCTAAAAAGCCTCTGGATGTACATTTAATGATTGTTAATCCTGATCAATATTTGTCTGCATTTCGAGAGGCTGGTGCTGAAGTATTGACGGTTCATTATGAGGCTTGTACGCATTTGAATCGTACCATTCAATTTATAAAATCATTAGGTGCGAAAGCGGGTGTTGCCATTAATCCCCATACACCAGTGGATTTACTTTCTGATTGCATCCAAGATTTGGACTTGGTTTGTGTGATGTCAGTCAATCCTGGGTTCGGTGGTCAGAAATTTATTTCAAATACCTTCCAAAAAATTGCAAGATTAAAGGAGCTTATTCTGGCTAAAAATTCAAAAGCATGGATTGAAGTGGATGGAGGAGTGAGTAGTACCAATGCCTCGGAATTAATTAAAGTTGGGGCTGATATCCTTGTTGCAGGAAGTTTTGTTTTTTCCTCTTCGGATCCCAAAGCCACTATAAAACGATTGAAAGACTCTTTTCCAAGTGCTCAAATTTGACTTTACCGCTTATCATAAAATATCTTAAATAAGACTTTTTGGGTTGTTTTTTCTTTTTGGATGGGTTTTATTGAAAATTGTATCAATTTAAACCTAAAGAATTATGAGAAAATTTTGGATGTTTTTGGCTCTTTTTGGAGGCTTAAGTTTGACGTCATTGGCGCAGGAATCTTCAGAAAATGAAGGTGTTACTGAAGATGAGCTGAAAAAATATGCAGCTATGGAGGTGAAGACTTCTGAATTTGTGGAGTCTAAGACGGATGAGCTTAGAAAAATGATCCTTGAAAATGAAATTTTCAAAGGAGGCGCTAGGTATAATGAGATCAAGGCTGCTTGGGGAGATGAGGCTAAAATGACAGAAGCCAATGTGACCGATGAGGAAAAGGCTGCCTACCAAGCAGTTCAGGATTTTCAGTCCTCTTTAACTGATGTGGTGAAGGAGTTTAAGACTAATCTTATTATGGATGAGGAAGTCTTAGGAGCAGGAACTTACAATAAAGTCCTGTCTGCAACCAAAGAGGATCCAGCTCTTAAGGAAAAACTCGACCAGTTGATTTCTGAATTGAAGGCAGCTAATAAAGAAGACGGAGACGGTCAATAATTAGGAATTCTTAAAAAGATGGAAAAGAAGCTCCCTTGGTGGAGCTTCTTTTTTTATTTTCACACCAAATATTTCATTTCATCGTTAAGTCTTCCATGAAGAATTGTACTGTTTATTGCTTGGGTCTATTGATGCTGTTGGGTTTCCAAAATTTAGGATTTGCTCAAGATGATATTTTTGGAATAACCAACAAAGCGAAAAATCCCAAGAGTGAATCATCAGTAGGCAACGCTGCTCGAACAGTTTTGGAAATGTTTAGTCTGGAGGTTTCTGGAGGTGGGGCATATCATCTAATGAACATGCAATTTCTTTCGGATCGACCCTCTCTATATCCAATAAGTCCGATTCAAGGCTTAGATACCTACCAATATTCTGTCAATGATACCCTGGCTCTTTCTTCTAATCAGTGGATTTCGCCATTATTCAATGGTGGAATTAGGCTTAGTTTGTTTAATCTTATTACCATAGGTGGAGGCTTTGGCAAAGAGTGGGGGAGACTTGACCCAATGAGAGGAAACGAGCATGAATTTGCTTTTGAAGGAGGTACCTACCAGCTTTCAAAAACTTATGGCACGGCAGGCTTGGTAATATGGGATGCTTCGAAAAGGAGATCATTTTTAAAATGGCAATACCGAAAATACAGCAGTAATAACCTCTATATGCAATCCGAACTTCGGCAGCGAGCAAGACAGCTATATCCTTGGAGGTTTATCATAGAAGGGGAATTTGGAAAAATGAAACTATCCAAGTTTGTTTCTTCCAATTTAACTGCTCAAACCCCCAATTATCAGCCTAGGTTGGCTGTTTCCGATAATCCTTATTTTGGAGCATCCTTGCGAATTGAACGAGAAATATCAGATTATGCCAAGGTCTTTTTAAAGGGAGGAGTAGAATTCCGAGAATTTACTTTTTCGGCCTCTGATTTTTCAGAATCCCAATTGATTAAACAACAAGTTTTTGGCTTGCAGGCAGGATTGGCAATGACACTTCCCGGAACTAAACGATGCAAAATCCAAGGTTGTGGAGTGGTCATGAAGCATATGCATGATGGAATTGAGTTTAGAGGAAGCTCGATTTTTAGATTTCAAAACCGAAAAATTGGACAATGGTATTGATTACCAATAGGCTTCCATCAAGTTAAAATCCACCTTTCATAACCTTGATGTTTTTACTATCTTGCGGCTTAATTACGCGCGAAAAAGCACTTTATGGCCCAAGGAGAAAACGAGCACATCATTCCAATTAATATTGAAGAGGAAATGCGTGGGGCTTACATCGATTATTCGATGTCAGTCATTGTTTCCAGAGCACTTCCAGATGTCCGAGACGGACTAAAGCCAGTTCACAGACGTATTCTTTATGGAATGCAAGAACTCGGAGTATTGCATAATAAACCTTATAAAAAGTCAGCCAGAATTGTAGGGGAAGTGTTGGGTAAATATCACCCACATGGAGACTCAGCAGTTTATGATACCATGGTTCGAATGGCCCAAGACTGGTCACTTCGATATACCTTGGTAGATGGTCAAGGTAACTTTGGTTCTGTTGATGGGGATAATCCCGCAGCAATGCGATATACCGAGGCGAGATTAAAGCGAATTGCCGAGGAGTTATTGGTTGATATCAATAAAGAAACCGTTGACTTTCAGTTCAACTTTGACGATTCCCTAAAAGAGCCAACTGTCCTTCCTGCTAAAGTACCTGCACTTCTATTAAATGGAGCTTCAGGTATTGCGGTTGGTATGGCTACAAATATGGCTCCTCATAACCTTCGAGAAGTTATTGATGGTATTATAGCCTACATAGATAATCGAGAAATTACCGTAGCAGAATTGATGAAGCATATAACTGCTCCAGATTTCCCTACTGGTGGAATTATTTATGGTTACAACGGCGTAAAAGCTGCCTTCGAAACAGGACGAGGACGAATTGTAATTCGAGGAAAGGCAAATATCGAGACCAAGGATAATGGAAATCGAGAGATGATTGTCATCACAGAAATTCCTTATCAGGTAAATAAAGCGAGCATGGTTGAAAAAACTGCTCAGCTTATCAATGAAAAGAAAATCGAAGGAATTTCTGCTATCCGGGATGAGTCAGATAGATCTGGGATGCGTGTCGTTTATGAACTCAAACGCGACGCCGTAGCCAATGTGGTTTTAAATAACCTATATAAGCAGACAGCTCTTCAGACCTCATTTTCAGTCAATAACGTTGCCCTCGTAAAAGGTCGTCCTTTAACTCTAAACTTGAAAGACCTGATTGTACATTATGTCAGTCATCGTCATGAAGTGGTAGTAAGGAGAACTGAATATGAGCTTAAAGAGGCAGAAAAAAGGGCACATATCTTAGAAGGATATTTGATCGCGCTCGATCACTTGGATGAAGTGATTTCGCTGATTCGAAATTCTGCAGATCCTGAGACCGCTCGAAATGGATTGATGGATCGATTTGGATTAAGTGAGATTCAGGCTCGCGCCATTTTGGATATGAGACTTCAGCGTCTCACCGGAATGGAACGAGATAAAATCGTTCAAGAGTACAAAGAGATCATGGCCTTGATTGAGGAATTGAAAGAAATCCTCGCCAATGAAGATAAGCGAATGGAGATCATCAAGGCCGAACTTATGGAAATGAAGGATCGGTATGGAGATGATCGTCGAACTGAAATCGAGCATGATGCGGAAGATTTCAGCTATGAAGACATGATTCCAAATGAGGAAGTGGTTATAACTGTTTCTCATCAAGGATATGTGAAGCGAACTGCTCTCACTGAATACCGTACGCAAGGAAGAGGTGGAGTTGGATCAAGAGGAGTATCTACCAAAGAGGACGATTGGACAGAATATATTTTCACAGCTTCCACTCATAATTACCTTTTGATCTTTACCGATAAAGGAAAGCTATTCTGGCTCAAAACCTATGCAATCCCTGAAGGAAGTAAAACAGCAAAAGGTCGACCAATTCAAAATTTGATCAATATTGAGTCGGATGATAAAATCAGAAGTATTATTCAAGTAGAAAGCTTGGATGATCAGGATTATATCAATAATCACTTCTTGGTGATGGTGACAAAACAAGGTGTCATCAAAAAGACTACCCTTGAACAATATTCCAGACCTCGCTCCAATGGTATTATTGCCCTAAACTTCCGTGAGGATGATCAGTTGGTGAATGTGAGCATGACCAATGGAAATCAGCACATTGTAATTGCAGCTAAAAGCGGAAGAGCAATTCACTTCCATGAATCAGCTGTAAGACCTATGGGACGTACAGCCACGGGGGTAAAAGCGATCACGTTAAATGATCAAAATGATTATGTCATTGGCATGGTTTGTGCCTCTGAGGAAAAAGCAACTCTATTGGTGGTTTCCGAAAAAGGATATGGAAAACGTTCCGATCTTGAAGAATACCGAATTACCAACAGAGGTGGAAAAGGTGTTAAAGCGATGAATGTGACTGAGAAGACAGGTTCTCTAGTCGCAATCAAACAAGTAGTGGATACAGATGATTTGATGATCATTAATAAATCTGGAATCACCATTCGAATTTCGATGGATGAGCTTCGTGTGATGGGTAGAGCCACTCAAGGAGTTCGATTAATTCGAGTAGGTGAAGGAGATGAAATTTCTTCTGTTGAAAAGATTTCTAGAGAAGAGGTAGAAACCCCAGATGTATCCGGTGATGATCAGCCAGAAAACTCAAACGGAGAATCAACCAATACACAAGAAATAACTGAATAACCAAACAAATAAGAACACGACGCTAAATGAAAAAGCTCATTCTCTCTATAGCCCTAGTAGGTGCTTCCTCTTTGGCTTTTGGACAAAAAAAGGTGGTACGTGAAGCAGAAAAAGGCTTCAAATCTGGAGACTTACAAGCTGCTTTGACTGCAATTGATGCAGCTACTGCCAATCCTGAAACTAGCGGTGATCCTGCTACTTTCCTTCTTAAGGCTCAAATCGAAACCAAAATCTTTGGTTCTGATTCTTCCAATACCATGGAAACCTTGGAAAAAGGGAATGCAGCCCTTGCTACCTTTTTGAAAGCCTTTGAAATGGCCGGTAGTGATAAAAATGCTGGAGTAGGTAAGGAAGTTTATGAAGAAGATTTGATGGGTGTTCCTGACAACCTTCGACCATATTCTGTCATTACCTTGAAAAACACTTCCTATGACAAGGCATTGGAAAGGTATCAAGCAGAAGATTTGGAGCTTGCTTACGAGTTCTTCAATTTCTCTACTGAAATTGATAATGCAGATACACTATCTCATTACAATGCAGCATACGTAGCCAATGACCTTGGAGAATATGAAAATGCGAAAAAGCACTTGTATGCGCTTTTAGATATTGAAAACTATGGTGCTGATAATAAGGCAAACGTTTACTATATGTTGATTCCAATCCTTACCAATGAGGATAAAAATTCTGAAGGTGCTTATGAATTGGTAAAAAAGGCACGTGAAATCCTTCCTGAAGATAAGTTCCTAGCAGAAATTGAAATCAACTTGTTGCTTCAATTGGATAAAATGGATGAGGCTATGTCTCAAATCAATACTGCACTAGCGAATGACCCGAATAATACTGGACTTCTTTTGAGAGCAGGTTATTTGAAAGAAAAGGCTGGAGACATTGAAGGTGCTTTGGCTGATTATCAAAAGTCAGTTTCCATTGATCCAAATTTCTTTGAAGGAAACTATTACACTGGCGCTCTTTTATTAGAGCAGGCAACTGAAATGTTGAATGGATTGAATAGTCTTTCTGACGCTGAGTGGGAAAAACAATCTCCAATCGTTGGTGCAAAGGCTGATGAAAACTACAAGAAGGCAGTAGTTTATTTTAATAAAGCCACTGAAATCAGACCTGATAATACAGATATCCTTATCATTCTTTATCAAATCAACACTCGTTTGAAAAACAATGCTGAAGTTGAGGCAATTAACAAAAAGCTTGTTGAAAAATTGGGTCCAAATTGGATGGATAATTAATTTGAAATTTGATTTGAAAAGGCCGGTTTATCCGGCCTTTTTTATTTTTTGCCCGTAAGATTCCAGTTAATAAATGTCTTTTTAAATCCATGAAGTTTAAACATTTCGGATGGTTGATTGCTTTTTGCTTGACTTTGACGAATGCTTCTGCTCAAAGAAAGTATGAGCATTTTTTATCACTTCTTTATGAAAGTGGTCCTATGCTCAGCAATGGAACAGATTGGGGAGATGAGGTTAAAAATGCTGTCGAGTACAAAGCCCTAGACTTTAGATTAGGCTGGAAAAAGATAAATACTGATACCTATTCATACCTCTATCGAAATCCGAGGTTTGGACTTGGTCTCAATTTTACGATCCCATATTTTGAGGAAATTGGCCAGCCCTATGCTATTTATGGCTTTATGGATGTGCCATTTTCAAGGGTAAATTTGCCCAAACGATTTCAAACAGGATATTTTTCTCAATTTGGGGTTGGATTTAATGTAAACCCCTATAATCCTAATAAAAATCCTGTCAATCAATATTTAGGTTCTAAGATCAATGCTTTTGTCCATTTGGGTTTTTGGGCAAAATATCCAATAAGTCCATCTGTTGATTTCCAAGCTTCTTTGGGATTAAAACACCTTTCCAATGGTGCCTCTAAAAAACCAAATGCAGGAATAAATCTTGTCCCTTTTTCTGTTGGAGTAAAGTATCGGCTTGGAAGTCAAAGTGAAATACAGTCAGACAAGTTTGAAATACCTGAATTTAAGCCATCGAGCCATTGGAATTTTGCATTGTACTCAGGGATGAAAAATTACGAGCTAGGTGCACCAGTTTACTTTAGAGGAGGGCTAGGAGTAAATTATTTAATCCAGCCTAGCTATAAATATCGGGTGGGGTTAGGAATGGATTTGTTTTATGCTCAAGGACTTTATAGCCGATTTCCTGATTTAAAATCCACTTTTAAAAATCAAACCTCACTTGGTTTGGTCGCTTCCTGGGAATGGCAATTGACAGAAAACCTTTATGTTCCAATTGGATTTGGCGCCTATTTATATAGGCAAGAACATAATCAAGAGGTCACTTGGTATTATGAGCGAATTGGTTTGCGTTATCGCTTTTCTAACCAACTATTTTTAGGCTTACAAATTAAGGCACATCGAGCCAGTGCTGATTTTTTTGAGTTTACACTGGGGTATACTATTTCCAAGTGACGAACTTAAGGTTTATTTGGAATATGGTTCAAGTTGTGATTTTGTGAAATTCCATAGTTTCAATTCCTTCCCTCCGCTAGTCAAAAAATAGTTTATTTTGGCTCGTCATAAGTGTAGCTTTCCTTGTCTATTTGAACCCAATATGAAACCAACTAAACTGAATTATTTATTACTTCTAGTTTTTTGTTTTTTTAAATTCGGATTTGGATTAACTCAATCCATTCCTTCTTCAGAGATTTATCATGAGCTCCTAAGATTAAAGGAAACCAAGCGTGTTTTATATGTTGCAGCCCACCCCGATGATGAAAATACAAGGCTGATCGCCTATTTATCTCATGGGGAGCATGCTCAAGTTGCTTATTTGAGTCTGACTCGGGGAGATGGGGGACAAAATCTGATAGGAAAAGAATTAGGAATTGAGCTTGGTCAGATTCGAACTCAAGAATTACTCAAGGCAAGGGAAACCGATGGTGGTAGACAATATTTTACCCGTGCATTGGATTTTGGCTACAGTAAAAATCCAGATGAAACGCTTCAAAACTGGGAAAAGCAAAAAGTACTCGCTGATGTAGTTTGGACTATTCGAAAATTTCAGCCAGACATCATCATTACTAGGTTTAATACTATTCCTGGAATCACACATGGACACCATACGACCTCCGCGATTTTAGCTGGAGAAGCATTTGAATTAGCGGGTAATCCTAATGCATTTCCAGAACAGTTGGCTTTTGTGAAACCATGGCAGCCAAAGCGAATTTTCTTTAATGCATATAATTTCAGAGGTGAATTTCAGCCTGAAGAAGGGAAGAAATATCATGCCTTTGAAGTAGGAGGCTATGATCCTTTGCTTGGAAAAACATTTCATCAAATAGCAGCAGATAGCCGAACCATGCATAAATCCCAAGGATTTGGGTCTACCGCAGGGACTGGATTAGCAAAGGATTATTTGGAGCAAGTGGGAGGTGAGGAATATTCGAATACTCCATTTGACGGAATTCAGGATCGCTGGGAACAAATAACCGGTGGAAAAGAAGTGGTTGCGCAGCTGAATCAGCTTTTGAAGGGCTTCAATTTTGTTCAGCCTGACCAAAATATCCCTGCTTTACTTTCTCTTAGGAAAACGATTTTGAATTTAAATTCGCAAGAGCTTTGGGTGAAGGAAAAACTTGGAACCTTGGATCAGATCATAGTTAATGCCTTGGGATTAAAGTATGAATACATCGCTCGAAAAGAAACGGGGTTTCCTGGTGAAAAGATCAAAACCGAGCTTATCCTTACCAATCCATCTAAGGTTGAAATTCAAGGAGTTTCATTTCAGGTAAAAGACACGTATTATGATGTGAAATCTACCAAAGAAAATTCTACTGTTACAATTCCAGTCGATCTTGAAATACCAGAACAAATTCCGTTTTCGCAGCCTTATTGGTTGGAGAATCCGTTGGACGGGGCTCTTTTCTCAGTTCCTGATCAACATGAAATAGGGGTTCCTTTTTCTACAGAAATCTTAGGAGGTGATCTTTCTTTTTCAATTGGAGATCAACAGTTTAAAGTGCCAACTCAGCTATTTTACAAATACAATGATCAAGTAGCTGGAGAAATAAAACAGCCATTTGTCATTGTACCTGAAGTAGACTTGACACTTTCATCAGACTTGGTTTTCCTAGTTTCAGGAGCAGACCCAACTTTGACCGTTACAGTAAATTTCCGGGGATCTTATTTTGAGGGAGAATTAAATTTTGAAGGACTCTCCACAAATGAATTTAGAGTGCTGAGTGTTGAGGATATTCCAACTGAAAAAAAGCGAATCTTTAAAATTGCTTTTCTTCCAAATCAAGCAGGGACAAAAAGAATCAAGGCATCATTTGACACACCATCTGGTAAGCAGTTTTCTTTAATCACCAAGCGAATTTCGTATAGCCATATTCCTAATCTCACCTATTTTTCCCCAGCTGAATTCGAATTAATTCAAGCGGATTGGAAGCTCTCGGGTGGTAAAATAGGATACATTCCGGGGGCTGGAGATGACGTTCCTGGAGTTCTTTCTTCGCTTGGCTATAAGGTTACTATGATAGGTGAGGAAGACTTTACGGTAGATTACCTCAGTCAATTTCAAGCGATTGTAGTTGGGATTAGAGCTTACAACACCAATCAAGCTTTGGCTAATAATCAACAGGCTATCATGGGATACATTAGGTCGGGTGGTAATGTAATAGTTCAATACAATACCAGTTCTCCATTGTTAACAAGTCAAATCGGTCCTTATCCCTTTACAATTGGTCGTGATCGAGTTACGGTGCAAGGTTCTCCTGTTCAAGTAGATTGGTCTAATCCAATCCTCTCTTCACCAAATCAGATCGTGGATTCGGATTTCGAGGGTTGGGTTCAGGAGCGTGGGTTGTATTTTGCAGAAAAACCAGATGAACAATTTCAAACTCCTTTGGTGATGCAGGACCCGGGAGAAAATCCATCATCAGGATCATTAATTACTGCCAAGTATGGAGAAGGACGTTTTACCTATACTGGAATTTCCTTTTTCCGTCAATTGCCAGCAGGTGTTCCGGGGGCTATTAAATTATTCATCAACTTGATTGAGCAATAAAATGGAAGACAAGCCTATTCGCTGGAAATGGATTTATCTTGGTTTGATGCTTAGTCTAATCGTAATGATAATGGTGTTTAATTGGTTAACTCACGCGTATTCATGAGTACACTGGATTGGGTTGTATTATTCGGAACGTTATTGACAATTGCTGTCTATGGCATTTATAAAACGCGTGGGCAAACTAATTTAGATTCCTATCTGCGTGGGAAGCATTCTATGAATTGGTGGACCATTGGTCTTTCAATCATGGCTACACAAGCATCAGCGATCACTTTTTTAAGTACTCCGGGGCAAGCCTACGAAGATGGGATGCGCTTTATTCAGTTTTATTTTGGCTTACCATTGGCAATGATCATTATTTCGGTGAGTTTCATTCCGATCTATTATAAGCTGAAAGTATACACCGCTTATGAGTATCTCGAAAATCGATTTGATCTAAAAACGCGTACGCTGACCGCTTTGCTTTTTATTGTCCAGCGTGGATTGGCTGCCGGAATTACCATTTATGCACCAGCCATAATTTTATCTACTTTATTAGGTTGGAATCTAACTTGGACTGTCATTTTCATTGGTTCTGTTGTGATTATTTATACAGTTTCTGGAGGAACAGAAGCGGTGTCAATTACTCAAAAACAGCAAATGGCGGTCATGATGGGAGGGATGATCTTAGCCGGAATTATTGTGATCAAAATGCTTCCGATTTCCTTTCAGGAGGCAATGCATGTAGCCGGCAAAATGGACAAACTGAATGTAGTGAGCTTCGAATTTGACCTCGCTGACCGATACAATGTGTGGTCGGGTATGACTGCAGCGGTGTTTTTATTCCTGTCTTATTTTGGATCAGACCAAAGTCAGGTGCAGCGTTATCTTTCAGGTCAAACATTAACCCAAAGTAGAATGGGCTTGATCATGAATGGATTTTTGAAAATTCCCATGCAGTTTATCATCCTCTTTATTGGGGTAATGGTGTTTGTATTTTACCAGTTCATTCAGCCGCCAGTAGTTTTTAATCAAGTTCAAACAGAGAAATTAAAGGCTAGTGAGTACGCTGAAGATTTTTCAGAATTAGAACGGAAGTATCAGGAAAGCTTTGAAGCGGGTAAGTCCTCGTATGAAGAACTATTATTGGCCATCAATGCAGGAAATGAAAATGAGGCTGCTGAGATTCAATCCAAAATAAAACTTATAAAATCCGAACAAGAGGAGATCAGGGAGTCGGTGAAAAGTCTTATTCTTAAAAACGATCCAGTTGCTGAAACTCGGGATACCGACTATGTTTTCATGCGGTTCGTTATGGATTATTTACCGAAAGGGATTGTAGGGCTTTTATTTGCAGTAATCTTTTCTGCAGCTATGTCTTCTTCCTCGTCTGAGCTTAATGCTTTGGGTTCTACGACTACCATTGATTTGTATAAACGTTCTTTGAGAAAGACTGAAAGTGATCGACATTATTTGAATTCTTCAAAAGCATTTACTGCCTTTTGGGGATTTGGAGCCATTCTTTTTGCGATTTATGCCTCTCTATTTGAAAACCTAATTCAAGCAGTGAATTTGTTGGGTTCGTTGTTTTACGGGTCAATTTTGGGAATTTTCATGGTGGGATTTTTTATGAAGTGGGTGAAAGGTCAGGCAGTTTTCATTGGAGCATTATTATCTCAGGCTTTAATCTTAATTATTCATTTTAAGAATGGAGTAGGGCTATTTGGATTTCATTGGGACATTGGCTTTTTGTGGTACAATGCCATCGGATGTATTTCTGTGATGTTGTTTTCAGGATTTATTCAATTAGCTAAAAGATGAGGCTAATTCTTTCTTCAAAATAGGTATAAAGAAAAAAGCCAGATTGTTGAAATCTGGCTTTTGCTTTTCCTGTTAAAAGAAATCTTACTTGATTCCTTTCATCAAACGATCGTTAAGATTCACGTAATCAGGATTCTTGTTTTCAATAGCCATCGCTTTGGATTTGCTTGCTGATTCCAAGGCATCTGTTTTCTTTCCAAGCGCTAATTCAATTTTCGCCCGTAAATGCATCGTCCAATATTTAGGGTCATTATCGGTAGATTGCTTGATCCATTCGTAGGCGAGGTTTAAGTCCTTATTGGTAGTGAAGTAGTAATTAGCAGCTTGATAAAGTAAAGCTGGGTTGGTTGACTTCGCATCGATTACTTGTTTTTGGATGTCTGCCATTACAATGGAATCGACCTCTGTGCTAATTGTAAAATCTACTCGAGTTTGTTCCCATTTCAAGGAAACGTCTGCACTGTTATCTTGGAGATTATTAAAGCTTATTTCAAAGCTTTCGTACTTTTTACTGGTCTTGCTGGCCGGCACAGTCCAACGAACCAAGTCGTCGGAAGCATTATAGCCAATAGCTCCCCAAAGTTGGGTGTTTTTGCTTAATACCATTGTCCATTCAGATTTTCCTGGGATGGAATACAAGGCATATTTGCCAGCAGGTACAGTTTTTCCTCCAATGATCACGTCTGTGGAGAAAGTGAAAATAGTTGCTCCGTTGGCACCTGTTCTCCACACCTCACCATAAGGGACTAATTCGCCGAAAATTTTTCTTCCTTTTGTGCTGGGTCTGCTGTACTCCACATTTACTTGAGTCAAGCCAACTTGCTGAGAAATCTTAGCACTTGGACTAGCTTGTGGCATTTGGATTTGCTGAGCCAAAGTCGAAAAACTCATGGCTGTAATGAGCAATAAGATCAATGAAAAGTTCTTGACATGTTTCATAACAATGAATAGAAAGGGTTTCAGTTTAATTTGCTGCGCAATTTCAACTTTTTTGGACGTATTGTCCAAGTTTTTGATCGGCGGATTTTTTAGTCTGTCTACAGTCTCTATTTTTGATTAAGCCTACCACTACTAGAAAATGAGTTTAGCAATAATAAGCCCTGGAAGAAATCCCAAGGTTTGGATTGATGCACTTGCTGCTATTGATCCTAATTTGGAGATTCAGGTCTATCCTGATATTTCTTCGCCTGAAAAGGTTGAAATGGCCTTGCTTTGGCAACATCCTCCGGGATATTTATCCACTTTTCCTAATCTTAAATTGATTAGTTCCCTGGGTGCTGGTGTTGATCATATTTTATCCGATCCAGCTGTACCTGAAAGTTTGCCAATTGTCAGAATTGTAGATGAAAAACTGACTTGGTCGATGACCAATTATGTGGTTATGGGAGTTTTGAATTTTCATCGACAAATCACTCGTTATCAAGCTGATCAAAAACGCAAAGTCTGGGATATGTCCAATCCTGAAATTCCTGTAAAAGTTGGAGTAATGGGAGTGGGAGCATTAGGAGGAGATGTGTTGGACAAGTTAAATTACATGGGATTTGAAGTTTGTGGTTTCGGTTTTTCAGAAAAAAAATCCTTTTCATATTCTTATTTCTCAAAAGATCAATTGGCTGAATTTTTAAAAAATATCAATGTTTTGGTTTGCCTTTTGCCTCTAACTCCTGAAACAGAAGGAATACTTAATAAGGATCTTTTTGCGTTGTGTAATCCAGGAACTTATCTCATCAACGTGGCTCGGGGAAAGCATCTAATTGAAGAAGATTTGATTCCCGCCTTGGAAAGTGGCCAATTGGCAGGAGCGATGCTAGATGTTTACCGTACAGAACCTTTACCGGAAAACCATCCTTTTTGGGAAGAATCTCGAATTTGCCTTACTCCACACATTGCAAGTGTGACCAATCCCAAAGCTGCTGCACCTCAAATAGTGGAAAATTTTAAAAGACTTAAAAATAACTCGACTTTACTAAACCTCGTTAACCGACAAAAAGGGTATTAATTTTTTATGATGAATCACGTTTTTACTATTCTATGTCCGACTGATTTTTCGGAATGTTCGCTCAATGCCATAGAATATGCTTCTCGACTTGGCGAAAAATATCAGGCAAGACTTGTGCTGTTTCATGTGCTAAATAGAGAAGATTATTTAAAGATTTCTCCTTTGGATTCTGAGGGAACTTATCAGAAACAGTTTGTTGAAGAGAAATTGAAAAGTCTTCAAAATACTGTGCATGAAGAATGTCTGTTGAATGGTTTGCAGCAATGTAGCTTTGAAATCAGGGAAGGAAAGATTGTCAAAGAAACGCTTGAGTATGCAAAGGAAATTCAAGCTGATTTGATCGTTATGGGAACCGAAGGGATGAATGACCTGCGAATAAATTATGTAGGAAGTAGGACTAGTAGCTTGGTGGAGCGATCAGATATTGACGTTTTGATCATTCCAAGAAAGGTCTATTTCAAAGCTCCCAGAAAATTGGTCTACGCAACAGACTACCTTGAAGAAGATAAATTAGCTATTCAAAAGGTGATTGAATTTGCAGAAAAGTTTGATTCAGAGGTTGACATGATTCATATTTCACAAACCCATAAAGCATTGGACAAGTCGCTTCACATGACGGTAGTCGAGGAAATGAAGCCATTTATTCGATATGATAAAGTCAATTTCGTATTGAAATCCTATCGCGATGAACTTGCCCTTGGGTTGGAAAATTATCTTCTGTTATCCAAAGGGGATATTCTAGTTACGCTCAGTCGGAAAAAGGACTACTTTGACCAAATCTTTTCAAAAAATCTGTCAAAGAAAATGTCCTATTTCCTTTCCAAACCTCTGTGGGTAATTAAGACTTTGTAGATTTCCCTTTGAATAAACCTTTTATAAAGTCTAAAAACGCCTTCCTTTCTGAAGAATTTGAAATCAATGAGCTTAGGGTACTGAAAAAGTGCCCTGAAGTCATTTTTTTTTGATTGGATGAAGGGATAGGCTGAATTGGACTCGGTTTATCTTTCTGACTTCCAATGGGAGGTAGGCCTGTTGAACTTTCCGTTGGTTTATATCCAACCAAATCATCGGCCTTTTCGAAGCTTTTTTTCGCTCGGTCTTTATAGCCCAACTTTTCTTCGACAAGCCCCTTATTATTGAAGGCGACTGCATCTTCAGGATCCAATTCTATCGCCTTTTCGTAATCTTCTATTGCTCCTTGAAAATCTCCTATTCGATCTTTTAAAAATGCGCGACTTGAAAATCGATAGGGATTTCTAGGGTCAAGATTTGCGGCACGGTCTAATTCAGAAAGTGCTTCCTCATTTCGACCCAATAAATGGAGGACCACCCCTCGATCACTGATGTAATCCGTATTGTAAGGCTCCAAAGCAATGATGGTATCGAAATCCTCAAGGGCCAATTCTCCCTTTCCAAGGCGTGTAAGAATTCGCCCTCTGTAGAGATGAAGTTGAGCTTGACCCTTATTTTGTGCGATTAGTTGGTCAAAACATGCCAAAGCTTCTTCAAATTTCCCGTCCTGATAGAGCTGAAATCCGGTATTAAAATTCATAGTTTAAGCGTAATAATCTTTCGTACATGAGTCATTCCCTAATATTCCAGGTTTGCGATTCATTTGATTTTTCATCAGAACAACTCGTCACAAAGGTAAACCCGGATTCGTAAACCAAAGTTTATTTGTCCTCTTTTTGCTCCAAAATCGTCCATTCTGTTATCTTTGAAGACCTCGGATTAGTAAACATTTATGCCTCAATCACCGGAAGCTGTACTCAAGGACCTGAAAGCCAAAAAGTTTGCACCTATTTATTTTTTGCAGGGAGATGAACCCTATTTCATTGATTTGATTACGGATTTTATTGAGAAAAATGCTATCCCAGAGCACGAGCGGGGATTTAATCAATTGGTGATCTATGGGAAAGATTCTCCCATGAGTTTAATTCTTGGGAATGCTCGCAAGTTTCCCATGATGGCTGAACGGCAGCTTGTCATCGTAAAAGAAGCCCAAAGTATTCCTGACCTCGGAAAAGAGGATGCACAAAAAATGTTGACTACCTATTTAGCGAATCCTTTACCTAGTACAATTCTGGTTTTTGCGCATAAGCACAAAAAATTGGATGGGAGAAGTGCCTTAAAAAAGGAGTTGGATAAACGCGCCATTTTTGTGGAGTCCGAGAAGGTTAAGGATTGGAAACTTGTGGATTGGATTAATGACTACTTTAAAGAATTGGGTCATCAAATCGAACCTAAAGCATCTCAGCTTCTCGCCGATTCGATTGGAAATAATCTGGAAGTCATTTCCAATGAGGTAGGGAAGATGTTGATTAATTTTCCAGAACCTACCAAGTTTTCTGCCGATCATATCTCCAAATACATTGGCATCAATAAGGAGTACAACAATTTTGAATTATCTAAGGCAATTGGATTTAAGGATGTAATCAAGGCCAATCAAATCATTCATTATTTCATCCAAAACCCTAAAAATCATCCTGTTATTCCGATTTTTTCACTGCTATACAATTACTTTTCTAAAGTGGCATTGATTCACCGCTTAGGACCAATGCCGGATAATCAGTTGGCATCGATGATTGGGATCAATCCGTATGGTCTTAAAGAATATCAAGCCGCGGCTCGCAACTATAAATTGGGCAAGGTAATTGAGGTATTCACATACATCAAGGAGGCAGATCTTCGTTTCAAAGGAGTGGATTCCGGAAGCATGGACGAAGGTGAAATCCTCCGAGAGCTTGTGTACAAGATTCTACACTGAAAACTCAAAAAACCAATTATTTATGCGATACTACCTGGTGCTGCTTGCAGGCCTGGGCTGGAGCGTAGATGCTTTTTCTCAATCTACGCTTTACCAAACCAGTAGCCAACAGGCATTGGATGCAAATTTGGAGTTATTCGATAAGCAGCTGTATTCAGCAGCAATTTTTGATAATACCAAATCCCTTTCCCAATCACTTCACGCAGAACAATCAAAAAGTGCCGAGCTTACTCGTGCAATGGCTGCGTTAGAATTAGAAAGTCCAGATGGACCGGGATTGATGAAGGCCTATATTTTGGATAATGGAAATCATCCTACAGTAACCTCAGCAGGGTTGTATTTAGGTGATTATTTTTTTTATAAGCGAAATTACAAGGAAGCCATCGACGCCTTTGCGTTGATCAATTCCAAATCCTTATCGGATGCAAACCGTGCAGATGTTTTTTTTAAGCAAGGGTATTCCCATTTTCAATTAAAAAATTACCGGGCAGCTGCAACTTATTTTGATCAAGCCAAAGTGCTAAATCAGACCGTAAGTCCTGATGCTTATTATTACAGTGGATTTATTGCTATGGAGCAAGGTCAAACTGACAAGGCTGTAAGTGACCTTCAGGCTGCAAGTAAATCTTCCTTTTATGCGACCAAGGTTCCATATTTACTGACAGCCTTATATTATCAGCAAGGGAATTATGATTTGGCGATCAATTATGCAGAGCCGCTTTTGGCTTCAGGTCAGAATTTAGATCGTAAGGAAAGTATTCATTTGTATTTGGCTGAATCGTATTACGCCAAAAAAGACTTTTCAAACGCATCAAAAAATTACGATGCATTTATCAACGCTCGTAAAGGCGAGCTTTCTCGAGAAGAAGTTTATAAAGCAGGGATTTCATTTTTTGAAATTGGGAATTACCTAAGGGCTACCGATTATTTGAAAGTTTCGGCATCTTCTACGGATGAAATTGGTCAGGCCTCCAGCTATTTTTTAGGACATGCTTACCTCAAATTGGAAAACTATCAATTTGCCTCAACCAGTTTTCAGGCCGCTTCCAAAACTTCCTTTAATAAAGCCATTCAGGAAGAAGCCTTATTTAACTATGCTAAGACAAACCTCCAGAAAGGAAGTTTTCAGATCGGAATTTCTGTTTTAGATGACTATTTGGAAACGTACTCATCCGGAAAATATCGCTCAGAGGCTGAAACGCTTCTTTCTGAAGCCCTGATCAATACCAGTGATTACCTTCGGGCGATTGATCAAATGGATAAAATCCGAACCAAATCTTCTCGGATTCAATCCGCCTACCAAAAGGTCGCCTACTATCAAGCCATGGTGTATTATCGTGACCAGAAGTTTAAGCCAGCTTTGGCTTATTTGGATAAATCTCAGGCATTTCCTGTTGACCGAGATTTGCTTCTTGAGACCCATTTTTGGAAAGGTGAAGTTCATGCAGCAGACGGAAATTTGCCTCTTGCCATACGATCTTATGAGGCTGTAAAAGCGATGAAACCTGCCTCAAATCATCCATTTTTGATCAAAACGCTTTATGGATTAGGCTATGCATATTTCAATTCACAGCAATACCCAAAAGCAGAGGAGAACTTTCAGTCTTATACATCCAAGCTTCGAACTCAATCTGAAAAAGAAAATTATGCAGACGCCCTTCTTCGGTTAGGGGATTGTCAATATGTCCAAAAGCGATTTGCAGATGCCGAAGGGACCTTCTCAAGAGGAATTAATGAATCCATTGAAGGAATGGACTACGCGTATTTCAGGTTGGCAGTAGTTCAAAATTTCCAATCCAAAAACAATGAAGCTTTAGGGAATTTGGATCGATTGATTGCTGGCTTTCCTTCCAGTCTTTATCGAGAAGATGCCATGTTCCAAAAGGGACAGATTTACCTCGAGGAATTACGTTATCGTGAAGCATCTCAAGCTTTTTCAGATTTGATTTCTACACGTGCCAGTTCCCCGTTTGTTCCTTTTGCCCTCGAAGGCAGAGCAGTTGCTAATTTCTCGCTTCAAAATTATGAACAGACTATTGGGGACTATAAACAGATTTTAGATCAGTTTCCAAATGCAAACAACTCGGAAACGGCTCTGAAAGGCTTGCAAGAAACTTTGGCCTTGCAGGGTAGATCCGGAGAGTTTGGAGAATATTTAGCAAAATATAAAAGCTCCAATCCTGGTTCAGGCAATGTTCAAAGTCTAGAATATGAGGCGGCGAAAAGTATGTATCTGGATAAGAACTATGCTCAAGCAGCAAGAGCCTTTGAGAATTACCTGAAAAATTATCCCCAATCAGCACAACGAATTGATGCTATTTACTTCGCAGGCGATGCCTACCTGCAAGGTGGTGATGAGGATAGGGCTGTAACTTTCTTTAAAATGCTGGAGAAAGAACCAGCATCTCCTCAGCGAGTTCGTGCCATGCAAAAATTAGGGATGGTCGAATTGGGACGTAAAAATTACACTGCTGCCATTCCATATTTAGAAATAGCTTCCCAAAATGCTCGAAATAAGGTAGAGGAGGCGGAAGCGGTTCAGGGATTGATGGAGGCAAATTTCTATTCGAAGAAATTTGCTCAGGCGATTTCTTATGCTGACCGATTAACTACTTTGGACGGAATTCTCCCAGAGACCACCCCAAAAGCACTTCTTTTCAAAGCCAAAGCACAGCGTGAACTTAATCAAAAGCCAGCTGCTGAAACAGTTTTGATGTCTTTGGTTAATGAATACAAGACCATTCAAGGAGCTGAGGGATTGTACCTGTTAGCGCTATCATTTCAGGAAAAAGGGGATTTCAATCGATCCAATGAGACTGTTTTTGAATTTTCAGGGCCTTTTGCAGACTACGATTATTGGTATGGAAAAATGTTCCTATTGATCTCGGATAACTACCTCAAACTCGGAGAGGAATTCCAAGCAAAAGCAACTTTGGAGTCAATCGTGGATCGCTCAACCAATGCGGAGATCAAAGCTGAAGCTGAAGCAAAACTTAAATCCCTCAACTAAACCATGAAAAAACTACCCGTAATTCTATTGGCCGGGACTGCGTTTATTTGGGGCGCAGGCACCTCTTTCGCACAAACTCAGAAGCAAGGTGAAGTAACTGATCAGGAGTTTGTAATTCGTAAAGACCGTGTTCTTACTGTTCCGACTCAACCTCGAGCATTTGAAAAGCTTCCGGTATTGCCTCAACCCAAAGGCATAGAGAACTTCAGTTACACTTTGACTCCATTTTTCCTAAATATTCCTGCTTTGCAATTGCATCCAACTGCCTTGGATAAGCAGTATAGAAAAGAGCGTGTGGAGTTATATCCTGGGTTCATTCGAGCTGGATATGGCAATTTTGCTTCCCCACTGTTGGAAGCTCGGTACATGTCCATTTCGCCCGAACCTTTGAATTTCGCTTTACAACTTAAGCATCAAAGTTTTGGAAAAGGACCAGTTGAAGTATTGGGAGCCCAGAGTCCAGAAGCACATACCCTCTTTGGAGGAGATGTGAGCTATTTTTTGAATAAGTCGGAAGTGTTTGGAGGATTGAGTTGGGGCCAGGATAAGTATTCATTTTATGGAATCGACCCAAATTTCACCATACCAGACAATGTTGATTTTATCGGTCCAATTATCGCAAATAATATACTTAACAATCTTCAGGTAAAAGCTGGAATAAGAGATATTGAAAAGACGGGGCCAGTTTCCTATGAAGGTCAGCTTAGTTTTCGAGCTTTTAAAGACAGCTATTTGGCCCGGGAAAATGAAGTTGGTGCTAAAGCAGATTTGAGATTTAGGACTGAATCGGATTGGTCAGGAAATTTGGGATTGGCGTTTTACCACACTAATCCAGAAGATGAAACCTACCAGAAAACCCGAAATTATTTAACTATTCGTCCACGAATCAATTATAAATACGAAGCGTTTCAGTTTTCCGCAGGACTAAATTTAGTGTCTGAAAACGACTCAATTCCTGGAAAGGAAAGTGATTTTAAAATCTTTCCAGTACTAAAGGCTAATTATCAGTTTGCAGATGAGTTTGGTTTTTTTGCTGAGTTGTCTGGAGATGTTCAGCGAAATACCTACTTCACGTTTGTAAATGAAAACCCCTTTTTAGGTCCAAGTTCGCAGCTACTTAATACTACACAGAACTTTAAACTTGCGGGAGGTATTGAAGGGCAAGTTCAGGAATCGATTCATTATCGTGCTGGAATTGATATCAGCAGATATAATAATCTTCACTTTTTCGTGAATTCTATCACAGACTCAGCTCGATTTGAAATTGTTTATGATGAGAAATCGACGGTTGTCAATCTGAATGCTGAGCTTGGTTTTAGATTTTCTGAAAAGTATTCCATGAGTTCAAGGCTGGATTTATTTCAATATGATTTGAGTACTCAGGAAGAAGCCTGGCATCGACCAGTTTGGGCACTTTCGATCAATAATCAAGTGAAACCTTTTGAAAGGCTTTTGCTCCAAGCCAACTTGAATTTCATGGGAGGATTAAAGGCTAAGGATTATCAATTTGAATCACTTTCCATTCCTCCACCTTTTGAAACTGTCAATCTGAAAGCAATTGCAGATATTCAGCTCAAAATGGATTTCAAGATCACTGATCGAATTTCAGTTTTTGCAGAAGGGAATAACTTAACCAATGGAAAGAATATGCGCTGGTTAAATTATCCAGTTCGTGGAGTTCAGTTGATAGGAGGAGCAAGCTTTAAATTCTGATAATTCCGATTTTGGCGTTGGGCTTTCCATTCATTTAGGTTAGTTTCGTAGCTTTCCCACTATGAAAATGGCATCAAAAGAAACAGAGAATCAACAATGGTCAGACCCAAAAGACTTTGGGCTTCCATTTGTAGAGGTAAAGCCTATTTCTAAAAAAACTGAACTTCCAACGGATCAACCCAAGGAAAAGCCTGTCACCAAGGAAAAATCCAAAGTAAAATCAATTGATCCTGCAAACGGAAAACAAGAAGTCAAAGAAGAAAAACAACCTGAGATTCAATCTGCTAAAGATGCTCCGGTAAATCCTGCACTTTTGGAGAATGGAAAAAAGAAACCCGTTTCTTCTCGACCTGAAATACCTGCTTCAAAAAGCTCAAATACTTGGGTTTGGATTGTTATTTTCCTAGCTCTTGCAGTTGTATCTGTGATTGTATGGCAATTGATGGGAGGTAGTACTGATGAAAGTGAAAATACTACCGAAAGTGAATCTGTGGAACTTGCGGCAAAGGAAGTGACTCCAAGCCAAGAAACTACTGCAAATCTTGTCACAGCTGATACAAGTCAAAATGCTATCAATCAAGATAGTATAACTGTAACTCAGGATTCAAATCTTAATATTTCAAAACCTGTAGAATCTGGTACAACAATTGCCAATACTGCACCAGGAAGCTTGATACGCATCGATTCCAAAGGACCAAAAACTAGATATTTTATTATCGTTTCTAGTTTGCCAAATGAAAAACTTGCGCTTGAAGTTGCTGGAGGTTTTGCCAAACGAAGTCAGGAATTATATCTGATTTCTCCTTATGAAAACAGTCCGAACTACCGGGTAGCCATAGCAAGTTTTGATAGTTGGAATTCAGCGTCCAAAGAAATGGCGCGTATCAAGTCTGAATACACCGAAGACTTGTGGATTTTGAACTATTAATATGATCCTTCTCCAAACGCTAACTACCGACAGCCTCACTACCATGGACAGCCTGAACACGGCTGCAGCAACAGAAAACATCGGTCTCCTTGATCTTTTGATCAAAGGGGGATACATGATGATTCCGCTTTATTTATTATTTATTCTCGCGATTTTCATCTTTTTTCAAAAGTTGATTACCCTGAATAAAGCCGCTAAAACCCCAAGTCACCTTATGGATCAGGTTAAGGTCTTGGTACAAAGCGGACAGATAGAGAAAGCTAAAATGCTATGTGCAGGAGAGAATACTCCTGTAGCGAATATGATAGCAAAAGGAATCGAACGAATAGGTTCGCCTTTGAAAAACATTGAAGTCTCTATCGAGAACGTAGGTAAGATTGAAATTTACAAGCTTGAGAAAAATCTGGGCTTATTAGCGACAGTTTCTGGAGCAGCACCAATGATAGGATTTTTGGGTACCGTTACCGGGATGATTCAAGCATTTATATCCATTGCACAAGAAGAAGGGAATGTGTCGCCAAAGTTACTCTCCATGGGGATTTATGAAGCGATGATCACAACCGCAGCGGGACTTGTAGTAGGGATTGTAGCCTATTTGGGATACAATTACTTGGTAACTCAAGTTTCCAAATTGGTACATAATATGGAATATACTTCCATCGAATTTATTGACCTTCTTCAAGATAAATAAGCATGGGACTTCAATCGAAAAATAAAATTGATGCAAGTTTCAGCATGTCTTCCATGACTGATATTATATTCTTGCTATTGATCTTTTTCATGCTGACTTCCTCTTTTATTACTCCATCGGGATTGCCGGTGAATTTACCATCAAGTGAAGCATCTGATATTGTGATGCAGGAAGTGACGGTTTCCGTGACGAAAGACCTTCGCTATTCTGTGAATGATAAAATTGTAAGTAGAGACGAGATCAAGGGTGAATTAGCCACTTTGCTCGAAGGAAAAAAGGGGCAAGTTGTATTGCATATTGACAAAGAAGTTCCGGTTGAATACCTCGTGGAAATTGGAGGAATTGCTGCTGGATTGGAAGCAAATGTTTCTATTGCCACAAAACCTTACTAGAAATGCAAACTTGGAAGGCTGACGAAATCGAAAAAGAAAGTAAAAAGAAGTCTGCTATCATCACGGTAGTGGTCAATTTACTTTTGTTGTTGGCTTTTTACTTTATCGTGGTTTGGAAACCTCAAATTCCACCTTTGCCCACTTATGGTTTGGAACTCAATCTGGGTTTTACGGATATGGGTTCTGGCAATCGAAATAGTCCAAATGCGCCTTCCGAAACACCCTCACAATCTGTTGAACAGGCCGCACCAGGAGAAGTAGCAGCTACCGTAACTCAACCAGCTACTCCTGCACCAGCTCCCAAAACTGAAACTGCAAAACAAAAGACAAGCTCAAAACCTGCCGCAAATCAAGCGGTAACTACGAAGCCATCTCCAATTAAAGGCGAACAAAAAGCCGCAGTAGAAACCAAAAAACCGGAGCCGACTAAAACGGAACCTGCGAAAACTGTCACCACACCTGCCAAGTCTGAAGCAGAAGCAACCACCCAAAAAGCACCTGAACAGCCCAAAATTGACCAAAGAGCCATCTTTGGAGCAGGAGGAACTTCAGGAAAAAGCTCAACCCCTGCTTCGGGTGGTGCCCAAGGATCCTCCACTTCCAAAGGTGATGAAGGACGTCCAACTGGTACCGTAGATGGCCGGGCAATCATGGGTGAGGGAAGTGGAAAAGGAACTAATTCAGGTGCTGGATATAGCCTTGACTTGGCAGGATGGGATTTTGCATCTAGGCCAACTATCAATGACCGAGTTTCGACTAGAAACGGTCGAATTGTTTTCAAGATTACGGTAGATGACTCTGGACGCGTGGTGCAAGCAGTACCCTTAGAATATAATGTTTCAAATGATGTCTTGGCCTATTATCGCCAAGTAGTAAATCAAATTAATTTTAAAAAATCAGGTGGAGCTGCTGCGGATTTTTCAACTGGGAAAATCACCTTTGTGATCAAGGTTGATTAGTATGAATTACCAAGAAACACTCGATTACCTATTTAACGCCCTCCCCATGTTTCAGCGGGTGGGCGCTTCTGCTTTTAGGAAGGACTTGAGCAATACTATTGCTCTTTGTGCACATTTGGAAAATCCGGAGCTAAAATTCAAGTCCGTTCATGTGGCTGGAACGAATGGGAAGGGAAGTACTTCCCATGCTTTAGCTGCGATTTTCCAATCTGCAGGATATAAAACCGGATTGTATACTTCTCCGCATTTAAAATCATTTACCGAGCGGATTCGAATCAATGGGCAAGAAATCACGGAACAGGCGGTAGTGGATTTTGTAGAAGTCAACAAAGCATTTTTGGATGAATTAAAGCCAAGTTTCTTTGAAATGACTGTTGGACTAGCCTTTTGGTATTTTGCCAAAGAAGAAGTAGATATTGCTATTGTAGAGGTAGGCATGGGAGGAAGGTTAGATAGTACCAATGTCATTGTACCGGAACTTTCTGTGATTACAAATATTGGTTGGGATCATATGCAGTTTTTGGGGGATTCACTTCCCCAAATCGCAGGAGAGAAGGCAGGAATTATCAAGACTGGAATACCCGTCGTAATAAGTCAGACTCAGACTGAGACTTCGCCGGTTTTTATACAAAAATCAAAAGAAATCTCGTCCTCCATTTTTTTCGCAGATCAAGAAATCAAGGTTGAGAAGCAAGCGTCTCAAGACCAGAAATCAGCTGTTTTTCAGGTTTCTGAGGAAGATAAAAACTACACCATAGAGTTTGGTTTATTGGGGGATTATCAAAGATTTAACCTTCCTGGAATCCTTGAGTCAGTAGCTCAACTTCGTAAAAAAGGCTGGATTATTTCAGAGGAGGCGGTTAAGATTGGTTTGAAAGAAGTGTCATTTTTAACAGGACTGAAAGGGAGATGGCAGGTTTTAGGCCAAAATCCTACTGTTATTGCTGACACGGGTCACAATGAACCTGGAATCCGAGAAATCTTAAGTCAACTGGAAAGACTTTCCTTTCAACAATTATGGATGGTTATTGGGATGGTTCAGGATAAGGACATTTCAAAAATTCTTGCCTTGCTTCCCAAGTCCGCCAAATATGTCTTTTGTCAGGCAGATTTACCTCGTGCTTTGTCTGCCCAACTCCTTGCAGAAAAATCAAAAGAATTTGGCCTTAAGGGTGAGGTAATTCCGAACGTAAATCAAGCACTGAAATTTGCTCGAAAAAATGCAAGCTCAAATGATTTGATTTTTGTGGGAGGGAGTACTTTTGTGGTCGCAGAAATTCAAGACCTCTAAATGAGCAGAAAAAAGCTGGTTCGCTTCGCCCAAAATGAAGCCAATCCCAATGTAATCCAAGCTGGTAAGCCTCTTTTTGAATCTATCAAAGGAAACTGGCATGAAGTGCAGTTTCAAAATTCCAATCCAATCGTGGTTGAATTGGCCTGTGGTCGAGGAGAATTTACGGTAGGACTTGGTCGAGAATATCCGCATCAAAACTTTATTGGAGTGGATATCAAGGGGAGCCGTATCTGGAAAGGGAGTTCAACTGCGACTGCCGAGGGATTGAATAATGTGTCTTTTTTAAGAACTCAAATTCAAAATCTGGATCAGTTTTTTGCTGAAGGTGAAATCGCTGAGCTTTGGATTACGTTCCCTGATCCATTTCCTAGAGACGGAGACGAAAAGAGACGATTGACCTCGCCAAAGTTTTTGGACATGTATAAGCCACTCATTCAAAAACAAGGTCTCGTCCATTTCAAGACGGATAATACAGGACTATTTGACTATACACTCGAGTTAGTTCAATCTAGAGAGGATATCCAGGTAATTGCGTTCACCCATGATTTCTATCAAAGCGAAATGAAGGATGATCACCATGGAATTAAGACCCGATATGAAAAGATTTTTTCTGAAAAAGGGGAGAAGATCAAGTATCTAAAGTTTCAATTCATCGGATAAAGTCAGGATTTCGATAAGCAGGATTTGGGTACGAATAGAATCCTTTCCCTGATTTTTCCCCCAATTTTCCCTCGTCAATGTATGTTTTTAAGAGTGCCGCAAAGGCTTGAGAAGCAGCATCTGGTAATTTATGGGTGACATGCCATGCGGTATCTAATCCAATGGAGTCTAAGATTCCAAAAGGACCCATTGCCATGTGGAAATTAACCATCCAAGATTTATCGATGTCTTCAATACTTCCCACTTCTCGAGTCAAAAGTTTCCCTGCTGCTCCAATTAATGCCATCAGCATGGTATTGAATATGTAGCCAGGATTTTCCTTTTTAACCAAAACAGGTACCTGATTCAATTTTCTTCCTAATTCTTCCAACATGGGAATCATCACAGGGTCAGTTCCTGGATGGGGCATAATATCTACTACCCTAGAATAAAACACGTCATGAAAATGGAAAGCACAAAATTTAGCTGGCCGACCGCTTTCTTCAGCAAACATGGAGGGAAGGAGATAGGAAGTATTGGTGGTAAACCAAGTTTTTTCAGGTGCGATCTCTCCAAATTGCTTCCAGACTTTTTTCTTGATTTCGATCTCCTCAGTGACACTTTCATTGATCAAATCTGCATCTGCCACAGCTTCCTTGGCATCTAGGGTAAATTTAATTCTGGAAAAAATTGCTGAAATCTCGGTTTCAGAAATTTGCCCTGATTTCGCCAATTGCTTCACTATTTTCTCCATAGTTCGTTGGCTGAAATCCAAGGATTTTTGATGGATATCATACACTGTTACTGTGAATCCTGAAATGGCTGATTGAAGAGCTATGCGAGAACCCAAGGTTCCTGCTCCGAGTATACATATTTTCTTAATGGTCATTGTGGTTAAATTTTTTGAGTTTGAATTGAATTTTGGGCCATTTTACCGGCAGCTTCAACTACATGAATGAGCGCAGAAAAACGTGGATCTGACGCAAATCCTTGGCTGTATCGTTTGAATATTTGTTGCGCGATAACAGCGACTTTGAAAAGTCCGAAGACGTAGTAAAACACGATATCATCCAAGGAATGTCCTGTTTTTGACGCATAATATTCAATCACATCATTTCGAGTGAAATTACCTGGAAGATGACTCAGATTGAACATCTTAAGTATTTGTGGATCATCCGCTTGTGCCCAATAGGCTAAACTAGTTCCTAAATCCATTAAAGGATTGCCAATGGCCGCCATTTCCCAGTCCAAGACAGCTTTAATAGCTGTTTTCTGGTCTGGGTCAAGGACCAAATTGTCATACTTGAAATCATTGTGAATAAAGCCGACTGGTTCGGAAGTAGGAAGGTAAGCTTTCAGCCATTCCGCTGTTTTTTCTATTTCTGTCAGCTCATGAGTTTTGGATTTGAAGTATCGTTCAGACCAACCTTCCACTTGTCGTTTGGCGTAGCCATCGGGTTTTCCAAGCTGTATAAGGCCTGAATTTTCAAGTTCTAAACCATGAAGTTCAATCAAACAATCCAAGCTGTTTTTGGAAAGTTGATGAAAATCCTCCTCAGTTAAATTGAATCCATCGGGAATTTTATTCCGCAAGACATATCCTTCCACGAATTCCATAAGAAAAAAAGAAGCTCCAAAAACAGACTCTTCATCACAGAATAAAACCGGCCTTGGGCTTTTGGAATAGTCTGCTTTTTGAAGACTTTCTAAAATCCGATATTCCCGACCCATATCATGTGCCTTGGCAATCTTTTCCCCAAATGGAGGTCTTCGTAAGATCAGTTTCTCTCCCGGAGTTTCCACCAAAAAAGTCAAATTGGAATAGCCACCGGATAATTGCGAAACCTTGATCTGATCCGAACTACAAGAGAGCGGGGTTTCCAAGTAGGATTTTAGGGATTCAAAGCTTAATTCAGTTTTCATTTCCCTAGGTAATTTTTTAGAATACTTCTAGCCAAGGCAGATTTGTGGACTTCATCTGGACCATCATAGATTCTTGCCCCACGCTCATGTCTATACCAAAATGAAAGTAGCGTGTCATCTGTAATTCCGAGTGCTCCATGAACTTGAATCGCTCGATCGATAACTTTCATCAATACATCGGCTACAAAGAATTTTATGGTGGAAATGTCCTCCTTGACTGCCTTCGCTCCAAGTGCTTGCATTTGAGTTGCCGTATCCATTACCATCAAACGACTTGCTTTGATTTCTGCTTTACTTTCTGCAATCCAGTTCTGAATGGTTTGTTTCTCAGCTAATGGTTTTTCTGGGTCCAATTTTCGAGAAATGGCACGTTTGCACATTAAATCAAAAACTCGTTCGCATATTCCTATCCATCGCATGCAGTGATGAATTCGACCTGGTCCAAGTCTTTCTTGTGCCAGCGCAAAACCTTGGCCTTCCTTTCCAATAAGGTTGGTAACAGGTACTCTACAATTCACGAATTCTACCTCACCGTGAGAAAGGTAATCCTCACCGGCTTCCCCCATGATGGGAATGTTTCGAATTAATCGGTATCCCGGATTGTCCAAAGGGACAAGAATCATACTGGCTCGCTGGTAGGGGGAATCCGCTTCTGGATTGGTCACCGCCATGACGATGGTAAACTTGGCCCCATCTGCAGCAGTCGTAAACCATTTATGCCCATTGATGACATATTCATTGCCTTCTTTAATGGCAGTTGTTCCTAGATGGATAGGATTGCTTCCCGGCATGGCTGGCTCGGTCATGGCAAAGCAGGAACGGAGTTCGCCTTTTTGAAGGGGGGCGAGCCAAATTTGCTTTTGTTCCTCTGACCCAAAAAGATGAAGCAATTCCATGTTTCCGATATCTGGGGCAGCACAGTTGAACACGTAATGTCCAATTGGGCTTTGTCCTAGAATCTCAGAAACTTGAGCAAACTGAACGAGATTCAAACCAACTCCTCCGTCCTCTTTTGAAAGGTGAGGAGCAAAAATTCCTAATGATTTGGCTTTATTTCTAAGTGTCTCAAGTTGAGGAAGAAATGATCGAAAGGGACCTTGAACAACTTTAAGATCAATTGGGAATAATTCTTCGCTAACAAATTGACGGTATTGACTAAGTAGGGCAGGAAGGTGTTCCTGCGGGAAATTTTGGGTAGAATGCATGTCGGTGAGTTAAATTGTAAAGCCTCCGTCTGCAGTAAATACTCCTCCAGTAGTATAGGAGGACGCAGATGAAGCCAAAAACAAGGCCATCGCTCCAATTTCTTCAGAGGTACCAGCGCGCTTGATGGCTAGTTGCTTCATGATCATAGCCATAATTTTTTCATTGGACCAAAGGGCCTCTGAAAACTTGGTTTGAATCAATCCTGGGCAAATTGCATTGACTCTGATTTTTGCTTCTCCCCATTCTTTGGCAAAAACCTTAGTCAGGGAGATCAAGGCTGCTTTTGAAACAGAATAAATGCCAAGTCCCTGTTCCGGTGAAATACCACCAATACTGGAAATATTGATCACGGAAGCTCCAGAGGATTTTCTCAAATAAGGAAAACAAAGCCGACAAAGCTCAAATGCAGCCTTAACATTTACATTCATGATTTTGTCAAATGCTTCCAAACTAGTTTCATGAACTGGACCAAAGACTGGATTTGTTGCGGCATTATTAACCAAAATATCTATAGTTCCATATTTCTCCACGGATTTGTCGACTAACCTCGGGAGTTCTTCCATGTTTCCAACATTACATGCGATGCCAGTTACTTCGTAGCCTTTGGCATTAAGTTGATTGGCCATTTCGTCCAAAGCATCTTGTTTTCGGCTGCTGATGATCACTTTTGCACCAGCAGCAGCAAAGATTTCCGCAATACCAAATCCGATTCCTTTGCTAGCTCCTGTGATAAGGGCGACTTTTCCTTCTAAAGAAAAAACTGAAGATAAATCCATGAGTTTTGGGTTATATTACTGCCATAAGTTAAAGAAAAATCAACCCGACCGATAAAGATTTTTGTTCTAATTGAGCATTCGTGTGGCATCATTTTAACTAGTTGCAATTCGAATTGCCTTTTCTCGAACAATAATTCAAAAAGGACAAAAGAGATTAAACGTAAATCAAAAAATAATTAGTTATGAAAGAGCTGATTTTTGACCAAACCGGTTTGCCAGAGCAAGTGCTTCAGTTAAAAGAGAGTCCTATTCCTACCCCTAAAGCCCATGAAGTATTGATTCGGGTGAAAGCCAGAAATATCAACCCTTCTGATATCATGTTTATTCGAGGCATGTATGGCATTACTCCCAAACTCCCAAGTAGTGCTGGATTTGAGGCTAGTGGGGTAGTGGAAAAGGGTGATGAAACTGGAATGGTAAAATCTGGTACGCGAGTGATGTTTACAGCTATTGGTACTTGGAAGGAATATGTCTGTGTTCCTGCAGCCATGGTCATTCCAATTCCTCCCCAAATGTCAGATGAAATTGCATGTCAGGCTTTCGTTAATCCAATGACTGCCTATGGAATGATAGCTGAATCTGGACTTCAGGCAGGCGAATGGTTGATGATAACTGCCGGTGCATCTGCCTTTGGGAAATTTGCAATTCAAATGGCCAAATCGAAAGGAATAAAAGTAGTCGCTACAGTTCGTCACGATAGCCAGAAGCAATTATTGCAGGATTTGGGTGCTGACCTAGTGGTCAATTCAGACTCGGAGAAAATTCAAAAAGTGGTTCCAGAACAAACTGAGGGAGGTGTACATGTGGTTTTTGATGCTGTAGGAGGAATGGTAGGAGCTAAAGCTCTTTCAACTCTAAGACCGAAAGGTAAAATGATGGTATTTGGGGCCTTAGCTTTGGAGAATATGCCCATCAATAGTGGGCTACTGATATTCAAAAATTTAACCATAAGTGGGTTTTGGTTAAGTACATGGGTTGAAGAGTTATCCGTAGAAAATCGTATGAATGCGTTTCAAGCTGTCTTTGGATTCTTACTAAAGGATGATTCTCAAGTTGATATTGCTGGGAAATATCCTTTGGAGGATTTTCAAGCTGCCTTAGCCACCTATCAAACACCAGGTCGGAATGGAAAAATCCTCTTGGTTAGTGAATAATCCTTGAATTGTTCGGGTAAGAATAACGAATTATTCATCTTTGCACTTTCAATCACCAAACAATGAATTCATGAATTGGGACAAGCTAGATCAGCAACTCACCGATATCGTAATTAAACGCAACCAGCTTAGCCAAATGGATTATAGCGATGAAAGCTATGATGATTTGGAAGAAGAATTACACGACTTGGAAGATGATTTTAATGAGGAATACGAGGAAATTCTTGAGCCTCAGTTAGAAAAAATCTATGCGAAGTTAAAATCTGATACGGATATCTTGTTACCAACTGCCTATTTGGCAAACTTTTACAAAGAAATGCAGCCCGATTCTAGAGGGATAGTTTCTTATGAAGTAGAAGGGAAAGAAGGAGTACCCATTGAATCCGATCAATTGGGGAAGGTGGATATGAGAATTGTCTTAGTCCCAAATCCAGCACGATTTGTTTTGCTAGTCAATGGAAAGCAGCTTAAAGAGCTCTGGAGAAGTAGATAAAAGGAAAGGCTGTCAATTGACAGCCTTTTTTAGTTGCTCATTTCTTTTTGCCTTACCCATTCTTTGATGTCTAAAAGCATTTTGTCGAGATCATTTCTAGAATAGAATTTTCCTTCATTGACGACTCCTTCAAGGCTCAAGGTATTTGAAATGTTTTCTAATGGGTTTAACCTTAGTAGGATAAAACTTGCCTTTTTTCCTTTTGAAATAGAACCATAATCTTTTTCTAATCCGAAATAGGATGGCCCGTTTAAAATGGAGGCAGAAAGTGCTTGGCCAGGAGTTAATCCATAATCTACCATCAATGACAATTCACGATGAATAGCCAAGCCTGGAAAGTCATAGGTATTTAAATAACCAGCATCAGTTCCTGCAATAATTTTCATTCCGGATTGTTGAACTAGTGGTAAGAGCCTTGCTGATGCCTCAAATTGTTTTTTCCGTATTAATCTGGCTGCGGGATCTTCTTTTGCGTATCGGTCAATTCTCCACTGATAACTTTCTTTTAGTTTAGGCCCCAAGTAATTCATGATGGTGTCCTTGGAGAAGTCCAAAGAATCGAGATAGGCAATATTTCGACTAATAAGAAGGGTAGGGACGATGCCTGTTCCTTGCTGGGCAAACAACCTGAAATTTGCCAAAGCAACCGAATCAAAAAGTGTTTCCAGTTGAATTTGATTGGCTTGTTCAGCGCTAAGTGTACCAGATAATCTTCCGGCTCTGATTTTGGCCTCTTCGGAAGTTGAAGCTCTAAGAAGATAGCCTTGGTGCTCGATAGTAGACAGTCCAGCTTCGGAAATTTCCTGAAGTGTTAATCCAGGATGAACATGACCAGATACAGCCCACCCTCTTTTTTTTGCCTTTTTGGTAGCAGATAAAAATAAGTCTGCCGAGAGCGCATTGTCTGTGATTTTTATAAAATCAACATTAAGCTTTTCAAGAGAATCAAGGGCATTATCTAATTCTTCTTCAGAACCAATTTCCAGATCACCTGGCCAAATCGAATTGATTCCCTCGATTTTTGGTCCTGAAGTGAAAATTCTTGGACCAATTCGCTTCCCATCAGCGATCTCTTGTTTCCATTTCAGCACTTCAAGAGCTATATCACCTGCAGCATCTCGTACAGCAGTTACACCAAAACTAAGGTAAAGGGGTAGCAATTGTTCGTTTTCATCGATATACTCAGCTCCTCCAAAGTGAACATGATTATCCCATAAGCCGGGTAGCACAAAATTTGACTTTGCGTCAATTTCTAATTTACCCTCGTATTGGCTAAGGAGGCTGTCGCCTCCTGTCATCACGATTCGATCCTTATTCACCAAGATTACTTGGTTAGGATTGATTGTTTCATGTTCAAGGTCAATAATAGAAGCTGATTTAATGAGTAAGTCAACTTCAGTTTTTGAAGAACATGCCAAAGTCCAACTTGCAACGAGAAATCCGATGAATAAATGACGGATCCCCATTAGAAAAGGCTTGCTTGAACTATTTGAGGCTTACTTGCTTGGAAGGTTCCTTTGAGCATGTCCTGCATTAATTTTATAAATCCAGGCTGCCAAGATTCAGGGCTAATTTTAGTTTCTTTTCCCTCATACTCAATAGGTCCGCTCATTTTTTCAAACCCAATAATCATACTCCAGATGGTGTAGAAGGTGATTTCAGGCTGTAATTCAGGACGAATGCTACCATCTTTGATTCCTTGAGAAACCATCTGGATTCCTATTCGAGCAGGCTCATGGTGCAAATCAAGAAGTTTTTGGAAATGCACAGAATCTAAAATAAGTGGATCGATTTCATGCCGAAGTTTAGGGTTGGTGTATTTTTTCATGACATCCAAAAAATGTAGTATCGCTTGATAATACACCGGTTGTTCTTTTGCAAATACCCAGATTCGCTGGACCAAATCGGTGATCATTTCTAAGCCATTTTTACCTTTTGATCTGAAGGATTCTCGAAACTCCTCCTTGAATTGGTCGAAGGCCTTTTTGGTTAAAGCCATAAATAGATCCTCTTTATTTTTATAATAAAAATAGGTTAGCCCTTTACTGATCCCAGCTTTTTTGGCTACATCTTCCATACGAGTAGCATTGAAGCCCTTGGTAGTAAATAGTTCTACAGCTGAATCAAGGATCAATTTTTCTTTATTTTTCTCTTTTGCCATTGGGATTTTACTAGAAATTAAAAACAGAATCAAAGATATTAAATCAGGGTCAAAAAATTGGTTCGAATCGAAGTCAATTCAATAAAAAAGGCCTCAAAATCCTGTTTTGAAGCCTTTTTCCTTGGTAATCAGGGAATTTATTTTACCTCTAAAATAAAGTAGTTCTTTTTGCCCTTTTGAATGAGAAGATATTTGCCTTGTAACAAATTGAAGCTTAAGGGAGCATTAGGATCGGCTAGTTTTTCTTTATTGATACTGACACCACCGCCCTGGATCATTTTTCGAGCTTCACCTTTTGATGGAAAGATCTGGCTCTGAGTTTTTTCTCCAAATAGATCTAAAACATTCTCTATAGAATCAAACTCTTGAGCACTTAGCTGTACTTGAGGAACTCCATCAAATACCGCCAAGAAAGTTCGCTCGTCAAGGGAAGCTAGGTCTTCTGTGGACGATTTACCAAACAATATTTCAGAAGCTTTTACAGCCATTTCATAATCTTCCACACTATGAACCATGCTAGTGACTTGCTTAGCAATTTCCTTCTGAAGGATTCGAAGGTGAGGTGCTTGCGCATGTTCAGCCTCAAGTCCTTCTATAGTTGCTCGGTCAAGGACTGTGAAAATTCGGATATACTTCGATGCATCTTCATCAGATACATTGAGCCAGAATTGGTAGAATGCATATGGAGAAGTCTTCTCAGGGTCCAGCCAAACAGATCCACTTTCTGTCTTGCCAAACTTCGTCCCGTCAGCTTTGGTAATCAAGGGAACAGTAAGAGCATAAGCACTTCCTCCACCCATTCTCCGAATTAGCTCTGTGCCGGTGACGATATTTCCCCATTGGTCAGAACCGCCCAATTGAATGGTACAGTTTTGATTTTTCCATAGATGATAGAAATCGTACCCCTGAATCAATTGGTAACTAAACTCTGTAAAAGAAAGTCCATTTCCATCTTCCAACCTGCGTTTTACACTATCCTTGGACATCATGTAGTTGACAGTGATATGCTTTCCGATATCACGGATGAAATCCAAAAATGAAAATTGGGACATCCAGTCATAGTTATTGACCAACTCAGCCTTATTGGGGGTACCACCTGAAAAGTCAAGAAACTTTGAGAGTTGATTTTGGATACAGGTGACGTTTTGATCAAGTGTCGCTTTATCCAAGAGATTCCGTTCAGCTGACTTAAAGGAAGGATCTCCGATCATCCCCGTAGCACCACCCACAAGCGCAAATGGTTTATGCCCTGCACGTTGAAAGTGCAACAGGGTCATCACTCCCACAAGATGGCCGATATGCAAAGAATCTGCAGTAGGATCAAAACCCAAATATGCAGAAGCCATCCCTTTGGTGAGGTGTTCTTCGATTTCTGGTGTCATGTCCTGGAGCATTCCTCTCCATCTTAGCTCTTCGATAAATGAATTCATTGGAAAAAGGTCGTTTTTAATTGCCCGCAAATATAGGGGTATCGGGGGAGTATGGAAATTTACCTCAAAGATCATTCAAACAGGATTTCTAAAACAAGATCCTTTCGCCATTCTTCAAAACTTCAATCTTGGATGGAAGAATTATTGCTTATTTTGGTTCAAACTCAAACATGACTTATGAAAAAAACACTTCTTTTTTGGGCTACTGCTGCTTTACTGCTCTCAGGGAGTTTGGTTCAAGCTCAGAATTCGCCCAATTGGCTGAGGTATCCGGCAATTTCTCCTGATGGAAATCAAATTGCGTTTACCTACAAGGGCGATTTATATGTCGTTCCAACTACGGGAGGTAAAGCCACCCAATTGACCTTCCATGAAGCGCATGATTTCAAGCCGGTTTGGTCTCAGGATGGAAAGCAGATTGCTTTTGCCTCAGATCGATACGGTAATTTTGATGTTTTTATTATGGCCGCTCAAGGCGGTGAGGCTCAACGACTCACTTACCATTCAAATGATGAACTTCCCTTTGATTTTACCGCAGACAACCAAAAGGTAATTTTTGGGGCAACTCGCATGGACGATGTCAATCATCGCCAATATCCAACTGGATCGCAGCCTGAACTGTATCAAGTGGCTAAATCTGGTGGGAGAGTAGATCAAATTTGGACCATTCCTGCCGAATATGTTCAGACTTCAAAAGATGGATCTAAACTAATCTACCATGATAAAAAAGGTGGGGAGAACGAATGGAGAAAGCACCATCAATCTGGAATCGCTCGAGATATCTGGATGTATGATGCCGGAAAGAATGAGCATGTTATGCTTACCAAATTTTATGGTGAAGATCGTAATCCTGTATTTTCTCCGGATGAATCTGAAATTTTCTACCTCAGTGAGGCTAATGGCAGTTTCAATGTGTACGCCATGCCAGTCTCCAATCCTTCGCAGACCCAAGCACTCACAAGCTTTAGCAACTTCCCTGTTCGATTTCTGTCGATTTCGAATGATGGGTTGATGAGCTTTAGCTATGACGGTGAATTATATACTTTGAAAAAAGGTGCTCAGCCTACCAAGGTAGAAGTAATGATTTCCACTCAAGCCATTTCCAATCCGGATAATTACATTTCAATCAACGGAGGTGTGCGCGAAATGTCCATTTCACCAGATGGAAAAGAGATTGCTTTTATAGCACGAGGCGAGGTGTTTGTTACCTCCGTGGATGGATCTTTGACTAAGCGGATTACAAATACTCCGGAACAAGAGCGTTTTGTTGAATTTGCTCCAGATGGAAAATCTTTGGTTTACTCCTCTGAGCGTAACGGGCGATGGCAGATTTTCAAAAGCTCGAAATTAAGGGCTGAAGAACCTTTTTTCTTCGCTTCGACACTTTTGAAAGAAGAACCTCTAGTTGAAGTAGCAGTGGATGCTTATTTACCTAAATTCTCTCCGGATGGGAGAAAACTCGCCTATATAGAAGGAAGGAGAAGTTTAAAAGTTTTGGATTTGAGTTCAAAAAGTTCGGTAACCCTAATGGGACCGGATTTACTTTTCCATATGAGTGACGGAGATCAATATTTCACTTGGAGCCCAGATAGCAAATGGCTTTTGGCTACCTATAGTCCAACGATGACCAATTCGGAAGTGGTATTATTGGATGCCTCAGGAAAAAATCCAATGAAACGATTGACTCAAAGTGGCTATGCCGATGATGGCGCTAAATGGGTCAATGAGGGCAAACAAATGCTTTGGTTTTCAAATAGAGATGGCTTACGAAGTTATGCTACTTCAGGCAGATCTGAGATGGACGTTTACACCCAATTTTTCGATCAAGCTGCATGGGATAAGTTCAGATTGAGTAAGGAGGAATTTGATTTATTGAAGGAAATTGAAAAGTCTAAAAAGCCAGAAGCTAGTGAGGACAAATCCAAAACTGAGAAATCGGATTCTAAAGAAATCAAGCCACTTACATTTGATTGGTCTGGGTTTGAAGACCGAAAAGCTCGACTGACTGTTCATTCTTCGTTGATGAGTGACGCTGTGATTTCAAAAGATGGGGAAAAGCTGTTCTATCTAGCACGATTCGAAAAGGGACTGAATCTTTGGAGCACTAATCTAAGAACCAAGGAAACTAAGCTCGAAATCAATCTTAATGCAAATTCTGGAAGATTGGTATGGGATAAGGATATGAAAAATCTTTTCCTGCTTTCTGATGGCAGCATTTCGAAAATAAATTCGGAAGGGATGAAACGCGAGACGATTAAGATCGCTGGAGAGATGACTTATGATCGCCAGGAAGAGCTCGCCCATTTATTTGATCATGTTTGGCTTCGAACAAAAGGAATTTTCTATACGCCTGATATGCACGGAATTGATTGGGAGGCTATTCGCCCTAGCTATGAGAAGTACTTACCGCATATTGGCAATGACTATGAATTTGCCGAGATGCTTTCTGAAATGATTGGAGAATTGAATGTTTCACATGCGGGTGCCCGATACAGTAGATCGATTCCTATGGCAGATGCTACGGCGGCACTTGGTGTATTCTTTGACTACAAGTTTGCTGGAAATGGCCTTAAAGTGACTGAAGTTCTAGCTGGAGGTCCTTTGGATAAAGCTGGAATAGAGGTGAAGTCAGGGATGATCATCGAACGAATCGATGGAGAATTGATTTCCCCAGAGCTTGATTATGCAAGATTATTGAACAGAAAGGCGGATAAATTCACCTTAATTGACGTATTGGATCCTTCCTCTAATTCTCGAAAGCAGTATACCATAAAGCCAATTAGTTTGGGTGAAGAAAACCAGTTGCTTTACAAGCGTTGGGTCAAGAAAAATCAAGAAGAAGTAGAACGACTCAGTGGTGGAAAATTGGGGTATGTCCATATCCCTGGGATGAGTGATGGGCCTTACCGTAATGTTTACGAAGAAATGATGGGCAAATACTTTGAGAAATCAGGAGTCGTGGTGGACACGCGATTTAATGGTGGGGGAGACCTGGTTGCAGATTTGGCGATGTTCTTTACCGGGGAGCCATTTTTGACTTATGCTACCGCAGATAAAGTGGTTGGAGGTGAGCCTACAGCAAGATGGACCAAACCAACTTTAGCCATGTTTAACGAAGCGAATTATTCCGATGGGCATTGTTTTGCCTGTGGTTATACCGATCTCGGTATTGGAAAAACGGTTGGTATGCCTACTCCAGGAACATGTTCGTTTGCAGGATGGGAAGGGCTACCCAATGGAATCCGTTGGGGTGCAGTTCCGATTTCTGCCAAAAACCAAGCAGGAGAATGGCTTGAAAATAATGAGACAAGACCTCAGTTTGAAGTGAAAAATATGCCAGGCAAAATTGATCAAGGGATTGATCAGCAATTGGAAAAGGCAGTTGAGGAATTGCTCAATGATATAAAATAGCGCTTCAAATAAACGAATTGAAAAAGCTCTGTCAGAGATTCCTGTCAGAGCTTTTTTTATTGAGTTAAACTGGTAGGATTAGTATTTTTGAATTCAATTTAGAAATCATGGCTAAACAGATATGTTTATTTTTTCTGGCCTTTTTTAGCTCCTTGATAACTGTGTTTGGGCAACAAGATGAAGGGGAAAAGATAGATACAGTAGCTAATCCTAAATGGGTATTTAAAGGATATTTAGATTCCTATTATGGATATGATTTTCGAAATCCATCCGAAGGTTCGGTTAGTTATTTTGTTTCTTCAAATCGCCACAATCTGCCTAGTGTTAATTTGGCTTTTCTTGAATTAGGATATAATTCTGCGCGATTTAGAGGGAAGATAGTTCCTGGCGTTGGTTCTTACATGCGTTCTAATTATGAACAGGAAAATGGAGTTTTTAGAAATATTCTTGAAGCATCCATTGGAACTCGATTGTCAAAATCTTCAAACATCTGGATAGATTTTGGAGTGTTAAGTTCTCCATATACCAATGAAGGTCCAGTAAGCCGTGACCAATTGATGTACACTAGGAGTCTGGCAGCTGAATACGTTCCATATTATTTGACAGGCCTCAAGGTATCTCTTCCTATTTCTAAAAAATGGACTGGAAGTCTTTATCTGATTCAAGGATGGCAACAAATTCGGGATCAAAATCAAGGAAAAGCAATTGGAACCCAATTGTCATTTCAGCCCAATTCCAAGAATCTTTTCAACTGGAATACTTATGTAGGTGATGAACGGAGTGAATCTAAGCCCTCTAGCAGACTTAGATTGTTTAGTGATGTATACTGGATTTATTCAGGATCAAATTGGAAACTGAGTAGTTGTATTTATGGTGGGTTTCAGAACACCATGACCGACCGATTTAACGGTTCTGTTTTTTGGTGGCAGGCAAATTTTATAGCAGGGTATCAGATTTCAGAAAATTTTTCCCTTTCTGGAAGAGTTGAATATTTCTCAGATCCTAATGAAGTACTCATTACATCAGAAACCTTGATTCCAGGATTCCAGGTATTTAGTAATGGTTTAAGCCTTAATTTTTCACCGTTGTCCAACTTTCAAATCCGATTAGAAGGACGGTATTTTACGGCTCTAGAGGATTCTTTTTTAAACTCTCAATCAAAACCATTTTCCTCTAAACTTTGGTTGGTGGGCAATCTGACATTTTCGTTTTGACCTTTCCATAATTAAAAAAGGCTTTTCTTAGAAAAGCCAGTATTCGGATCTAAAACCGTTTTTGAAGAAATTTTTCCAGATCCTTATTGGAACCGAATAGGACTAATATTTCTTCGCCATTAAGTACAATGTCTGGTGATGCGATACCTCTGATTTCTTCTCTGGTTCTGCTTTTTCCCAAGATGCTTTTCACTTCCTCTTTCTTGATGGTAGTCAAAATGAGTAGGTTGAACTTCTGTCGGAACCCAATTTCACGAATTGATTTTCCGATGTATTCCTCAGGAACTTTTGCTTCGATGATGCTGAACTCCTCACTTAATTCGAAAGAATCCACCACGTTGTTTATGACTAGCTTTTTGGCCATTCGTTCAGCGGTTTCCTCTTCGGGATGGACAATTTCATCTACGCCAATAGCATGAAGAACTCGTTCATGAAGTGGGTTGATAGCACGGCTAATCAAGCGTTTGACCTGCTGGTTTTTAAAAAGTGCAGTGGCCATAATATTTGCTCCTTGATCTTCTCCAATAGCTACGATAACTACATCAGTATCTTTCAAAGGAAGTCCGGAGACAGTAAATTCATCTGTTGCATTCATACAGATAGTGTGCGAAATTTTCTCTTTGAATGAATCTACCTTTTCCATTCTGGAGTCAATTCCAATGACTTCATTTCCAGAGGCTGTTAGCTTCATTGCTAAGGATGATCCAAAATTTCCCAATCCTACGATGATGTATTTCATACCTTATCTTTTTGACTTTCTAGTGGTGTCTTAAAGGAAAGCAGATGTCTTTGAATCGGTGTTCAAGACTTTCTGAATAAGCGCTTTAATTAATTACAATTTCTTCAGTAGGGTATTTGTAGTTTTTATACCTCACTTTTTTAAACACAGCGATCAGAAAAGAAAGCATACTTACTCGTCCAATGAACATGATTACAGTAAGGATTAGCTTGCTCATATCTGATAAGCTTGATGTAATTCCCAAGCTCAGACCGACGGTACTGAATGCGGAGAAACATTCGAAGCCAATTTCCAACAGTGTTTTCTCTTTATCGAATACAGAAATAGACACTATGCCAACTCCTATCACAATTAAAGAGAGAGAAATGGTGGCAAAGGCTCTTCGTACCGAAATATCGGCGATTTCACGTCGGTAGATTTCAATTTTACTTTTCCCTTTGGCCAGACTTAGAATATTCAATGTTGCAATAGCGAATGTGCTAGTCTTGATTCCTCCACCCGTAGATGCAGGAGATGCTCCAATCCACATCAGTAGAAAGACCACCATGGTAGTAGGAAAAAGCATCGCGGCAGTATCGATGGTATTAAACCCGGCTGTTCTAGGTGTGGTTGCTCCGAATAGGGCAGTGATTATTTTTCCAATTCCTTGGTGCTCTGCGAGGGTATTATTGTATTCGAGTGAATAAAATAATACAAATCCCACTGCGGTTATGCTTAGCGTGGTAACCAAGGTAATTCTGCTATTGAGATTGATTACCCATGGGCGATGACTTGGCTTAAATCTACCAAAGGTTAGTATCGTTTTGATTTTGTATCTAAGAAAACTCATCAGATTGTTTACAATAGGAAATCCAAGTCCTCCCATCACAAAAGTGAGAATGATGCAAAATTGTAAAAGGTAATTGTATCTGAAACCAGCTTCATATAGACCATTTGGAAGCGTCGAAAACCCCGCGTTACAAAAGGCGGAGATCGCATGAAAAACTGCAAAGAAAATTTTTCGAGATTCTGATGAAAATAAACTTGAGTCTAAGGTCGAATAGATGGTTAAAGCAGCTACTAGTTCTATTCCAAAAGTGATTAATAGAATCGACTTAATTGTAGAAAAAACTTCCCCAAGTTTATTGGAATTAGTCATGTCGCTAAGGGCTATTTGATTTTCATAAGTTGAGCCGCCTTTAAAAAAGTAACTGAAATAGCTGGCGAATGTCAAAATCCCAAGACCCCCAATTTGGATTAAGAATAAGATGATCAATTGTCCAAAATCTGTAAAATAGCTACCTGTATCCACTACAATTAATCCAGTAACGCATACTGCACTGGTCGCTGTAAATATGGCATCAATAAAAGAAAGACCTCCAACTGTAGCTCTTGGAGTCATAAGTAATAGCGCTCCGAAGAGAATGATTAGAATAAAACTTCCCACAAATAGCTGGGCGGGGTTGAGAACAGTTCGCTTATAGTTGATTCTGATTTCGGAAAATTCACGGATAAAAGTCAGAATCACAGCAAGTTGAACCCAGATTGGATTCTCAAGAATCAAGTCAGTTTCAAATGGAACACCTACAAATAAGTAGAGGTAAAAGATCCAAAGGGTGAAACCGATCGATAATAAATCAAAAACAAAGACGCTTTTCTTCGGAAATACTTTTCGCTTAAAATATCGATTGATTGTGGAGATTACACCTAGGGCTAAGACTACGAAATAAAATCCGTCAAATATTTCTTGATAAAATTGATTTTGGTTAAATCCAAAATCCCCAATAAGGGCAAAAAGTCCTAAAACACTTGTGATCAAAGCGGCTTGCTCCAGCCAATTTTTCTTTGAATTCATTCTTCAAATGTTCTATATCTAACATTCAAATACAATACTTATGGCATTTAATTCTTGAGAATCCTGTCACTTATCGAGGTGAATTTGGGGTTTGAAAATGTTTAATTCTGGTTTATAACTAGTTCTACTCAATTGTGAAGTTTCGTTTTTGACAAAAAAAAGACCTGGCCATTTTGACCAGGTCTTTTCAGCTTATTCACCCAATTTTTATTGATACTGTTTGTTGTTCAAAGACTCATCGTTTTTGAAAAATTGAGTCATTTTAGCAAATGAGCTATCAAAGTATCCTTCAAGCATTCTCTTAATGATGAAAGTTCTGTATTCATCTTTAGAAACGATTGGGAAATATTCATGGCTTTTGCCATAAGACTTGTGACTTACAAAACCTTTTCTTTCAAGAATTCTTACAATGGTGGAGACCGTGTTGTAAGCAGGTTTTGGTTCAGTCATAGGTGTTAAGATATCTTTTACGAATCCTCGTTCGATATCCCAGAGGATTTGCATAATTTCCTCTTCGGCTCTGGTTAATGGTTTCATAAGGTGTTAAGTTTTAAATCTTTTGAAAATTATTCGTTTAGTTTCTTAATCCAAAGAAAAGTATAAAATATTTTTACATTTTAGTTTTAAAACCCATTTAACTATCTGAAAATAAGAAGGATAAAAAAAGCTCTTAAGGGTAAAGAGCTTTTCTATTTTTAGTTTCAAGTGGACCGGAGTTTTATAATGCCTGTAGCATGAAGAAGCTTAACCACTGGGTAAGTTGGATCAAATTCATACCATTTTACCGCAAAATTTGGTCTATTTGGAAGTTTGTGATGATTGTTTTGAAACAGTTCGCCAAGCATCAAAACATCCAATAGCAATGAGTTTTTGGACATGTCATTATTGTCAAAGTTTGCATACCCATATTTATGACCACTCCAGTTGACGATTGCACCATGAACAGGGCCCATCAGAAAGTGAATCGGAAGTAAAAAGTACATCCACCAATGAGTACCTGGCAATTCAAAAACTGAAATGCAAAGGATATAAATTAAAGCATAGATCAATCCCCAGCTTACTCGCACGGTCATACTATCCGCAAATCGATCAAATTTATTCCAGTCGGGGATGTCTTTTGAAAATCGATCCTCTGGCTTGAGTTTAAAAGTAAAGTAATCGTTGTAGATGTTTTTTGTCTTCCACATCATCGTGAAGAGATTTTCAGTATGATGAGGACTGTGTGGGTCTTTTGGAGTATCGGAATATGCATGATGCATTCGGTGCAGAATTGCATAAGCCCTTGGAGATAAGTAAGAACTCCCTTGCCATATCCAAGTGAAGAAATAAAAGAATTTCTCCCAAAACTTGTTCATGACAAACATTTGATGAGCTGCATAACGATGAAGGAAAAAGCTTTGGCAAAACAGGGAGAAATACCAATGCAAAAGGAAGAAAACGATAATAATCACTCGGGTATATTTTTGTTAATGGGACAAATATAGGTCGAACCTTGAATATAATTTACAAATCTGCACTTGGATTAAGTTTCTTATCCGTTCGTTGATTTGTATTCCTCGGAGTTGGAAATAAGGCCTAATTCGAAGTTCAATTGAACGGGTATTTTTCAATTTGGCTCAATTTTAAAAGCATATTGAATCGAATCGCTTTAAAATTTGAAATTGAATCAAGGCTTTAATAGGCTAAGGTTTTGTCATTGACTCGATGAAATGCCTTTAGCTCTCCATTTGGCTGTTTACAGTAAATCTTTTCCAAAATTGACTTTTCTATTTTGACCAGAAGGATTGTTTTTTCGATTAGAACTGGATTTTCGGACTCGACTTTGTCAAGAAATTTTACCTCCTCCATATAAATGCTCGCTTTTGGTGTGCAATATTCCTCATTTGCAGACTCGATCATAAATGCCTCTTCATCGGGATCTATACCAATTATTTTCTTTTGGTCAGAAATCCCAATTACCAAATATCCTCCTTCGGTATTCGCTAATGCAGAAATTGTTTTGGCAATTTTTGATTTTGAGGTTATTTTTTGTTTAAAATCTAAACATTTTCCCTCTTTTTCTTTTATTAGTTTATTAACAAATTCTTGAATTATTTTTTCTGAATACATTTTATTTCCTTACTTTCTAGTATTAAATTTCTATATAGGAAGGAACGAATTTTTCTATAGATTTTCTTTGACCGATTGATATAATTATAAGTTGATATGCCATTTTCAAACCCAGGTTTTAATCCTGAACAAATAGAGAAACTCCGAGCTGAGTTAAAGAAAAGCGGGAAAGTTTTTAAAGTCATACCTGACGATGAAAACTCTGATGAATTTGTAAATTTTTACTTCATCGGGATGTATGAAGGAAAAGAGGTGATCTATGATGCAGCCTTGTATACGTTAAGGTTGCACCATGCGAGTGAGGTTTATGAACTTGCTGAACATGAAGCCGCTAAAAAATTCCCGAATTTTAAAGGAATTAATTACGAGGAAGACGAAAATGGAAACCTGAAGCCACTATCCAGTGAAGAAGAGGAAATAGGCTGGTTTATCACCGAGATCATTATGGATCTAGAAGAGGAAGAGGCGGTTAAGGTTCAGGAATTCATTGACTTAGATACACATCATGATTTTGGAATTGGACTAGATGCTGCATTAAATGTTGAGGAAATTAATGAACATGTAGTCACAAAATTTATCACAGACTTTAATGAAGATACATTGGTTTTGGACGAAACCATGTATTCATTTCAGACCGAGGAAGATGAAATTTAAGTTTTCAAAGTCTAGTTCCTTAATTTTGAGCGCTGCCTAATTCAGCGCTTTTTTTATGCTAAAAATTTCTTGGTCCCCCAATTATTCCCATCCCTTACCTGTAGGACATCGGTTTCCAATGGAAAAGTATGAACTTCTTCCACAGCAACTTCTTTTAGAAGGAACAGTAGAAGAAAAGAACTTTTTTAATCCTAAAGCATTAGACCTTGATTTGATTCGAACAGTTCATTCTGATGATTACTTAAGTAGATTAATCTCTCAAGATCTTACTCGCTCCGAAATAAGAGCCACAGGATTTCCTCTTAGTCCACAGCTGGTAGAAAGAGAAATTCAAATTCTTGGAGGATCGGTTGAGGCAGCGATTTTTGCTTCTGAGTTCGGAATCGCAATGAATATTGCTGGAGGAACACATCATGCTTTCTCCAGTAGGGGCGAAGGGTTTTGCTTATTAAATGACTTGGCCGTGACTGCTCAATATTTGATTGATCATCGCTATGCTAAAAATGTTCTCATTATAGATCTAGACGTGCACCAAGGCAACGGTACAGCTGAAATTTTCAGAAATAGAACAGATGTCTTCACGTTTAGTATGCATGGTGAAAAGAACTATCCACATCGCAAAGAAGCCTCTCATTTAGACATACCACTTTCGGATGGGACCTCCGATAAGGTCTATCTTGAATTATTAGAAAAAAATTTGAATAGCATCCTCTCTAATTTCCAACCGGATTTCATTTTATACCAAAGTGGGGTGGATGTCTTGGCCTCTGACAAATTGGGTCGATTATCGCTTACGATCGAGGGAGTTTATCAACGCGATAAAATGGTTTTAGACTTTGCCTATCATTCCAAAACACCAATTATGTGTTGTATGGGAGGTGGATATTCTCCTCAGATCAAGGATATTATAGAGGCACATGCACAAGTGTATAGGCTTGCTCAGGAAATCTTTTTTTGAGTCTAAAGGTTATTTAACACTTACTGATTGTTCCCAATCTTGCAAAATCAATACTTTCTCTATATTTGCGCCCTGTCAACTTTAATAAATCACCAGTGAAAAAAGGATTACAAATTTTCGGCGCATTATGCTTTAGTGCAGTACTATTTTACTCTTGCGGTCAAAAAACCGAAGGTACTTCAGTAGCATCTACTTCTGAAGAAAGAGCTGCGGCAGGCGATATTAAAATAGCATTCGTTTATACTGATTCAGTTATCAATAATTATGACTACTTCAAGAAAAAGTCTGAGGAGTTAACTGAAAAGGGAAAAAGATTTGATACTGACTTGCAGTCTAGAGCAAGAGGTTTGGAGCAAGAAGTTGCGACATTTCAGCAGACAGGTGGAAATATGACTCTTAACCAACAGCGTGCAAAGCAAGAGGAATTGATGCAAAAAGAACAAAATCTGTATACCTACAGAAACAACTTGATGCAAGAGCTTTCCGCTGAAGAGGCGAAATTAATGAATGAAGTGTATGAGCAAGTACAATCATATTTGTCCGAGTATGCCAAAGAAAATGGCATTGACGTAATCTTGAGTAATACTAGAGGTGGAGCGGTATGGTATGCTACTGAGTCTATTGATGTGACTAAAGGAGTTACAGAAGGATTGAACAAGAAGTTTAACGCAAATCCATCAGCAGTTGCACCTGCAGCAGCAGATACTACAGCCAAGAAATAATTTTCTTCTTCTCTCATAAAAACAACCCGGAGCTTCCGGGTTTTTTTATGGGTAAAAATTGGGTAATTTCGTCCCTTGATTGAAAAACCGAACGAAATGAAAATCACTGAGTTTTTAAAACACAACTACAGACATTTTAATGCTGCTGCACTTATTGATGCTGCAGAAGGGTATAAAACTCACTTAGATCAAGGTGGGAAAATGATGGTAACCTTAGCAGGAGCCATGTCCACTGCTGAACTTGGAATATCTCTTGCCGAAATGATCCGTCAAGATAAGGTTCAAATTATCTCTTGTACTGGAGCAAACTTGGAAGAGGACGTCTTCAATTTGGTTGCTCATGATTACTATGAGCGTGTTCCAAATTACCGGGAATTATCACCTGAGCAAGAACAAGAACTTCTTGAGCGCCACATGAATCGTGTTACGGATACTTGTATTCCGGAAATGGAAGCCATGAGAAGAATTGAGAATGTTATCCTCGAGGAATGGATGAAAGCCGATCAAGCGGGAGAGCAATACTTTCCACATGAGTTTTTTTACAAGATTCTCCTTTCTGGGAAATTAGAAGCTTCTTATCAAATAGATCCTAAGAATAGCTGGCTTTTGGAAGCGGCTAAAAAGAGTCTTCCAATCATTGTTCCTGGTTGGGAAGATTCCACGCTTGGAAATATGTTTGCAGGTCATGTGATTTCTGGTGATGTGAAAAATGTCCATACCGTTAGATCAGGCATTGAATACATGATGTTTCTAGCAGAATGGTATACCCAAAATGCAACGGAAGAAAGTAAAGTAGGATTTTTCCAAATTGGCGGGGGAATTGCAGGTGATTTTCCTATCTGTGTGGTACCGATGTTGCATCAGGACTTACAGCGAGATAATGTGCCTCTTTGGGGATATTTCTGCCAGATTTCGGATTCCACAACCTCTTATGGATCGTATTCTGGAGCAGTTCCAAATGAAAAAATCACCTGGGGTAAGTTGGGAATGAATACTCCAAAATACATTATTGAATCTGATGCAACCATCGTAGCACCATTGGTATTTGCTATCGTGTTGGATCAATAAACAATGAGATTAAACATTTCAAATTTTCTTTTTAAAGCAAGCAGTTTCATACTGCTTGCTTTTTGTGTTTCTAAAATTAGCCTTGGTCAAGAGCTAAAATCAATTTCTGGTGCCAATAGCCCAAATGATGATTTTAATCCGGTTAGTGTCGGGAACCAAACCATTCTTTTTACCCGTGCTTTTCATCCAAAAAATCTAGGAGGCAAGAATGATCCAGGAGATATCTGGATGATTCGAAAAGATGATGCTGGAAATTGGGGGAATGAGATCCATCGTCCTGATTTAAGTACCAGTGGATATGATCTTCCATTAGGAATGGAAGATGTATTGACCCTTTTAATATTGCGAAATGAAAATGGAAGTGTCTCCATTCATCAATTCAGCAAATTCGGTGCAGATTGGAATTACCTCAGGCAGGTCAACTTAGAAGGTTTATCAACGCTACAGGGTACAATTACCGGTAGGGTGGCATCTCAAGGAAAAATACTTTTTCTTTCTGGAAAAAGGAGTGATTCGTTAGGGAATGAAGATATTTATTTCAGCGAAAAGCTGGGACCAATTGATTGGGGAAAGCTGGAAAGTTTAGGTCCAGCTATTAATGGAAAAGGGCAGGAAGTAGGACCGTTTTTTCAATCCGAAACATCCTTGCTTTATTTTTCTTCTAATTCACACCCTGACGCTACTGGCAAGGATATTTTAATTTCAAAAAAATTGGAAAATGGCTGGTCCTCTCCAGTTAAATGGGAACAAATAAGCGGTCGAGGTTCCGAATCTTCCATTCTGGTTCTTAGCAGTACTGAGGCTATTTGGTCAAGTACTCAGAATAGTGATGGATTTGCTGATTTGATGACATTTTCCGAGCCTCAGGATTTAATTGTCCCTAATGAGTTTGAAAACTATCAACCGATAGCTCCTGAATCCAAGGTTGAAAAGGTTAAACCTGTTTCGATTCTCAAGAAAGAGGAAAAAGTTGAAAACCCAGTCCTACAGCAAGAAACAGTACTAGCTCCTCGAATCGAAGAGGAAATACCAGTTTCTTGGTTGGTTATGGATTCAAAAAGTAAGCTGGAAATAGCTTATGAATTAGAATGGCAAAAAGGAAATGACCCCATTTTACTTCCTAAAGAATCATTAGCATCAGAATTGAAAAACCTTGGCGTAACTGCTGCAAAAGTTACTTCCAAAGGATATTTTCCAGTTTGGGTTTCAATCAATGCTTTGATGCCTAAAGGAAGAACGGTCGTTCAATTGACAAAAGCAGAAACAGGTAGTGCCTTGGTCTTGAAAGAAGTTCAATTTCAACGAGGAACTGCAGAGTTTGAAGGAAAAGAAACAGTAACTGTTTTAGAAGAAATAGCCAGATTTTTAATGGATAATCCAAGTGTGAAAATCCGAATAAATGGACATACCGATAATGTTGGAGATCCTGGATTAAATAAACAGCTGTCCCTAGAGCGTGCTGGCAAAATCAGAGATTTTTTGACCCAATTAGGAGTCGAATTTGAAAATGTAAGAATATCTGGCTGGGGAGGGACTAAGCCAATTTCCTCTAACGCCACAGAGGCTGGTAGGTCTAAAAATAGGAGAGTAGAACTCGTTGTAGAATAAGAAAGGGCCTCTAAAATTTTAGAGGCCCTTCGTTATTAGAAGGAATATCCTTCTCGATAGGTTCGTTTCACAAATTGATTAGCTGGTTCAAAATTTGTGATTTTCATATTCGGTCCATCCCAAACCAATTTGATGTTTCGGCCGGGATAGTCAAATTGATTATCCGCACCTGGTCTTGGTACTCTATAATCATAACTTCTGATAGCGAGGTTGCCCATCAATACTGATTCAGTTAAAGGGCCAGCAATAGAAAATGGAGAACTTAATTTTTTAAATTCATCAGATCCATGACCTGCAATACATGCTTCTACCCAATTTGAATAATGGCCTCGGTCTCCGCCTGGGACACGATATTCCGTTTGTGGTACGTTTACTTCCTTGGTTCTGGATGTAGGTAGTAATTGAGGATTTGCTCCATAGGTTGAGCACATCATTTTTCCTTTTGTTCCTTCTATGATTACACCATTTCCACCATCACCCATTATTTCATTAGGAGCCAATTCCTCTGGACGAGTTGGCTGAATTCCTCCATCCATCCAGTGAAATTCCAATTCTTCTTTTCCAGGTCGGTCAAATCTTAGCGTAATGTGGGAAGAAGGTGGACAGCTGTCAGGAAAGTACCCCCTTTGGAATTCTCCAACGTAGACCGACCCCACGGAGCATTCCGCAGATGTAGGATACCCTAAACCCAAAACGCGGAAAGGAGGCTCCATGATGTGACAAGCCATATCCCCAAGAGCTCCAGTTCCATAATCCCACCAACCTCTCCAATTGAATGGAACTAGATTGCCAACATAATCCTTGTAGGGCGCGGTACCCAGCCATAAGTCCCAATCTAAATCTGCTGGAGGAGTAATTGGGGTGGATGGCCAAGGGATGCCTTGCGGCCAAACTGGTCTATTGGTCCATGACCAAACTTTGTTTGCTTCTCCAATTAGGCCAGCATTATACCATTCGATCATCTGACGAACTCCGTCTCCAGATGATCCTTGATTCCCCATTTGGGTCACAACCTTGTATTTTTCTGCCGCTTCAGTAAGCATTCTTGCTTCATAGATATCATGCGACATTGGCTTCTGGACATACACATGCTTTCCCATTTTCATAGCCATCATCGCTTGTACAGCATGCATATGGTCAGGTGTCGAAACAGTAACAGCGTCAATATTTTTTTCTTCCTTCTCTAACATGATTCGGAAGTCTTTATAATAGGCTGCCTTTTCATGATCTTTTCTTGCTCTAGCTGCACGAGTGTCATCTACATCACAGAGAGCAACGATATCTGCTTTTCCACTTTTAAACACACCTGAAACATCACTGTATCCCATTCCACCGACCCCGATTGATGCCACTCTTAGCTTATCACTAGGAGCAATATACCCAGGTCCGCCTAGGACATGGCGAGGTACAATGTAAAATCCTGCCAAAGCCAATGCTGATTCTTTGATGAAACCTCTTCTGGAGGATTGAGATGGATTCTCCGGTTTATTTTTCATGGTTTTTTGAGTTTTGAAATAATTTCGTCTTCAAAAAGAAAATAAATTAAATCAATATTTTGGTCAAAGTGACTAATCGCCCATTTACTATTCAATTGGTTTTTTCAGGGTTTTGTTGGGCATCATGGATTTCTGAAATTCTTTAATTTTGAAAGTTAGATGTTTAAAAAATTCAAGTAAGTTTGAACAAACACCCCTTTCATGAAAAAAATAACCTGGCTATTTGCATTGACTGGATCTCTTCTTTTTGGTTCCTGTCAAAAATCATCCACCCTTTCTGAAACTGGAATAATTCCAATACCCAATGAATTGGTAAATGGAACTGGAACTTTTGATTTGAGCCCTGATTCAGGGATAAAATTGGTAGGTCAAAATGAAAAGCTAACCCATTTGGGAGAATATTTGGCAAACCGATTACGCCCAGCTACTGGCTTTGATCTCCCTGTTTCCTTCGATCAAGGTCAAATAATTCTTGAATTAACGGATTCAAGTTCAGATGAATCTTATAACCTAGAAATCTCTGAAAATGAGGTAAAAATCACTGCCTCTGGTGAAGCGGGATTATTTTATGGAATTCAAACCTTCCTCCAGCTTTTTCCAGTTGAGCTAGCTTCATCTAGTGTTCAATCTGTAGAATGGACCATTCAAACGGGAAGCATTAAGGATTCGCCGGAATTTGGCTATAGAGGTGCAATGCTGGATGTGGCCCGTCATTTTATTTCTGTAGAGGATGTCAAATACTTTATTGATCAAATGGCAAGCTATAAGTTAAATTTCCTTCACCTTCATTTGTCTGATGATCAAGGATGGAGAATTGAGATAAAGTCCTGGCCGAAGCTTACAGAGATCGGTGGTTCAACTGAAGTAGGAGGTGGAAAGGGCGGATTCTACACGCAAGAAGAATATGAGGATTTGGTTGCTTATGCTGCCGAGAGATTTATTACGATTGTTCCAGAAATAGATATGCCTGGGCATACCAACGCAGCTTTGGCTTCTTATGGGGAATTAAACCCAGGGGTAAATCTACCAGATGGTGATTTTTCGACCGTGAATAAAAAAGAGCTGGATTATCAAATGCCTTTAAAAAATCCTCAAGCTTCTGAACTTTATACAGGCATTGAGGTAGGGTGGAGTACATTTTCTTCCGATTTAGAGCTTACTTATGCGTTTGTGGATAGTGTGGTAAGAGAAATTTCGGAATTAACTTCAGGTCCATATTTTCACATTGGTGGAGACGAATCTCACGTTACTGAAAAGGATGATTACATTTATTTTGTTGAGCGTGTTCAGGATATTGTCTCTAAATATGGGAAAACCAGCATAGGATGGGACGAAATCGCAACTGCAAAACTTTTGCCGGGAAGTGTAGCTCAATTTTGGGCAAAAGAAGAAAATGCGAAACTTGCCAAAGACCAAGGAAATCAGATTCTAATGTCACCAGCCACAAAAATGTACTTAGACATGCAGTATGATAGTACTTCTAGAATTGGATTGCATTGGGCAGCCTACATTGAACTAGATTCTGCGTATTTGTGGGAACCTACTGAATTTGCTTCGGGTATATCCAAGGAAAATATTTTGGGATTAGAGGCACCTTTATGGACTGAAACGGTAACCAATCGAGCTGATATTGATTATTTGGTTTTCCCTAGGCTAGCGGCATTATCAGAGGTCGCATGGTCTTCCAAAGAGAAAAGATCCTGGGAAAGTTTCCAAAAGAGAGTGGTCTCACATGGAAAGCGTTGGGATTTAACAGGAGTAGGATTCTATAAATCACCCAAAGTAAATTGGTGATTCATTTAGTAATAAAAAGGCCCAAAATAATTCATTTTGGGCCTTTTCATTTTTAAGTATTCTTTGAATTTGGAATTTTTGGGTCTATTATCGGGAACTGAAATTTGATTTGAACGCACTAATTTATTTATGGGAGAAATTATAGTAGAGTTTAGTAATTGGATTTGGGGCCCACCAATTTTGGTTCTTTTGTTAGGAGGGGGTACTTTCTTTTTTATTCATTCAGGATTTATTCCATTTCGCAAGATGGGACATGCTATTGAGCTTCTTCGAGGAAAATACGATGATGACTTAGCTCCTGGACAAATATCTTCTCGACAGGCACTATCCGCAGCAATTGCATCTACAGTTGGACTGGGTAATATTTCTGGAGTTGCAATTGCTCTAAATATGGGAGGTCCAGGTGCGATCTTTTGGATGTGGATAGCAGCATTTGTTGGGATGGCCACAAAATTTTATACGTGTTCACTAGCCATTATGTATCGAGGAAAGGATTCCAATGGAGTGATTCAAGGTGGTCCTATGTATGTGATTGATGAAGGCATGGGTAAAAAGTGGAAATTTCTCTCTTACATTTTCTGTATTGCCGGAGTGATTGGACTGTTGGCAATTTTTCAGGCGAATCAATTGACTGCTGTCATTCAAGCTGTTTTAATTCAGCCGGATACCTTAGAAGAGACAGTTAGAAATCGCTGGATTATTGGGATTATTATGATGTTGCTTACAGCAACAGTTATTCTTGGAGGGATCAAACGAATTGCAGCGGTTGCCTCGAAAATGGTTCCGTTTATGGTTGGGATTTATTTCTTTACCGTCATTTTAATTGTTTTCCAATACTTAGGAGATATTCCGGATATGTTTAAGTTGATTTTTGTAGATGCCTTCACTGGAAATGCAGTAATGGGAGGTGCAGTTGGTTCAGTAATAATTGTAGGTGCACGAAGAGCTGCTTTTTCTAATGAGGCAGGAATTGGGACAGCTCCGATGGTTCACGGTCAATCCAAAAATAATGAACCTATTCGTGAAGGTCTTATTGCGATGTTAGGTCCTTTTATTGACACTATCGTTGTTTGTACCCTGACTGCATTAGCTATCTTATTGACTGGAGTTTGGGAAAGTACAGAAAATGATGGGGTAAAATTAACTCTAGCAGCATTTGAAATGGGGATTCCTTATGTAGGAAAATATCTTCTGATGGTTTCTGTATTGGTTTTTGCACTTTCAACCATGTTTACTTATTCCTATTATGGTCATAAATGCATGAATTACCTTTTTGGGGCCAATAAAGCTGATTATTACAATTATTTCTATTTGGTAACGATTGTTGTAGGTGCAGTAGCCTCTCTAGATGTGGTGGTAAGTTTAGTTGACGGAATGTATGCCGTTATGGCCTTTCCTAATATGATTGCGGCCTTGTACTTGGCACCGAAAGTTAAGGTAGCCACAAAGGATTATTTTAATCGGATGAAATCAGGTTCTAAATGAATTTCCTTGTAGCCCCGAATGCCTTTAAAGAAACTATTTCTGGCAAAGAAGCTACTGAAATAATTTTTAGGGAATTAAGGAAAGGATTTCCATCTGGATCCATTCAAGAGCAAGCCATTGCTGATGGGGGAGATGGAACTTGTACACTTTTGATAGATTCCCTTAAGTTGGACCGAGTCCCTTGTGATACCCTTGATCCACTTGGAAGGCCAGTTAGTGGGTTTTTTGGTTTTGATTCCTATCATAAGCGAGCTCTTTTGGATGTGTCTACCGCTAGCGGATTAAGCTTGTTAGATTCTTATGAGAAAAACCCTTCCAATACATCAACATTTGGAACAGGCTTGATAATAAAGAAAGCCATTGAATTTGGAGCGGAAGAGATAATCTTAGGCTTAGGGGGAAGTGCTACTGTGGATCTAGGAATCGGAATATTAGGAGCGCTCGGATTCATCTTTTTAGATTCGAAAGGGAGAGAATTGGGCCCCTATACTCCAGGTTTAATTTTTAAAATAAAGCATATTCAGCGTCCGCTTTATCTGCCAAATATTAAGTTTTCCTTGTTATGTGACGTTAAAAATTACCTTATAGGCGAAGAGGGGGCTGTTCGTGTATTTGGTCCTCAAAAGGGATTAAGTGAATCGGATTTACCCAATTTTGAAAATGAATTGAGCAGGTGTCTTGAATTATTAGCCTCAAAATCTAAACTTACCTTTACAGATCGTGAAGGTTTTGGTGCCGCTGGAGGTATAGCAGCAGGATTATCCCTTTTTTTTTCTTTAGAAATGAAATATGGTGCCCGTCATTTTTTTGAATTAGTCCATATGGAAGAAAAAGTTAGAGTCTGCGACTGGATTTTAACAGGTGAGGGAAAATATGACAGGCAGAGTACTCAAGGAAAAGGATGCTATGAGTTACTTCAATTGGCGAAATCGGAAGGTAAAAAAATAGCTATTATCACTTCGGGAAATGAGGCTAGTGAAGAGGAGTTTGATTTGGTAATTCAGTTGCCTGATTTAGATTTTTCTAAAACAGACTTTAAAGAAGTTGCTAAGGAAAATTTAGGGCTGGCTGTGGCAAAAGCCAAGCCCTATTTTAAAATACTTTAGTTTAAACTCGGATAAAATCCCCTTGCCAATCTTTTATTTTCAGCTTGATCTCTTTTGGGCTAAGGTTTTTTGATACCGCTTCTTCGATCAACCCTAAGATTTCTAAATCGGATGCGAATCGAAGGGCGATTATTTGACTAAGTCTTAAATTCTTTTCTACCGAATAAAAAGAAGAGCCTGTAAGATGAAAATATCTTGCTCTCATTTCATTAAGAATGATTCGATTTTGAAGTTTAAGAGCATAAATCCTTGCCAAAAATGGAATTAATACGATGACTCCAGCAACCAATAAATCAAATAAGGAGTCAATTGTGCCATCATATTTGTAAACAGAAACGCCAAGAATAATCAATGTGATCGGAGTAAGAACAAAATGATGGAATGGATAGTATCGGGCGTGGTTTTGGTAGTTTTGTTTTTTCATGACTGAGTTTAATAAAAAAAGGAGGCATAAGCCTCCTTTTTAAAATGGTATATCTAGATCAATGATCTGCTTTCTTTTTCTTACCTAATGTGTTTCTGGCATCCATCACAGATAATCCTGCTCCAAGACCAATCAGAATGCACACAATCAGCAAGAATAACTGTGCGCCTGACATAATAGGAGAACTGAAAATACTTAATAGCGTCATATTAATAGTTTTTATGTGCTTATGAATGCCCGAAGATAAAACTCGTTGGGGAGTTTACCAAGTGACAGAAAAGGTTTGCAAGCTAACTTATTCAAAGTCGTCCTCGAAGTCCTCATCCTCTTCAGAGAAATCATCTTCGAAGTCTTCATCTTCCTCTTCAAAGTCAACAAAATTGTCGTCTACAAATTCGTTTTCTTCGTCAAGATCGTATTCATCTTCAAAGTCATCTCCAAATTCATCCTCATCTTCCATGTCGTCAAATTCGTCGAAATCTTCTTCAAAATCCTCCATAGCTAAATATTTAAAGGGTTTTATTAATAGAACGGTACGAAATAAGGCAAAAATTCAATTACACCAATGCAGGTTGGTTTAATTTTTTTTCAACGCGCAATGCATCTGAAATTTCTTGGTTTTCGATCCATTTTTCACGAAGTAAATTTGCCCAAGTCTGCATGTATAAAATCACATCTTCTCTTGAATTTTGATTCATTTTATCCCTGCGTTCTTTTGGAATTTGTCTCAAAATGGTTTGATCAGATAATCGTTCTAAATGAGCCAAATCGTCAATGGAAAGCCCTGCATCTATCATTTTGGAAATCATTAAATCCATAGGGTAACCACTTGTTGGGCAATAGTCTATAAGTTGCTCATTCCAATCCCCATGACGCTGCATTGCGTATTGATGAATTTCGCCTTTTGTGAGTTTGGTAAGTTCTTGAGCCAAGTTTCCACAATTACAAGCTCCCATATGGCCCCACTCGTAGGGAGCCCCAGTTTGAAGTTTTAGAACAGTTCGTTCTATTGCTGAAATGAGTTGAGGATTTGGTTTAGCCATAATCTAGGTTTTTATCCTAAACTAATTTTAAAATCCTGTGTTTTCAAAAGTTCAAAAAAAAACTGATCGATTTGATCAGTTAAATATGTGCTTTATGTACTTTTTGATGAGAGGTTTTGAGAGATAATCTTTGACTATTTGGTATTGACTTGCTTTGCTGATATCCCTTTCATCAACAGAACTACTCAATATATAAATTTGAGCATCTGAACCTGAAGGTCTAAAGCAATCTAAAAAATCCCATCCTGTCATTTCTGGCATATTTAAGTCTAGAAATAAGTAGTGTGGATTTATCGAATCGATTTCCTCCAAGGCTTTTTTGGCACTTTGATACTTGAAAAACTTACAAGGCTCCTTGACATTCTTGGAAATAAGTTTTTCAGTCACAAAAGTGCTGATTGGGTCATCATCTATGAGTACGATAGTTAGCATTAAGATGCAAAAATTTGCTGGTGAAATACAATAATCGTTATACAAAAGTATAACTTTATTTAGAGTTAGCAAATTTTTTGCCAGAAAAATCGATTTACATTCTTTGATTTTTAGGGTCTAAATTTTTCTTTTCCTACCAGAAGATCGAAAAATAATTTAAAATCAGATACTAGGCTAAAAAAGGGATATTTAAAGGTAGCGGGTTTGTTTTTTTCAAAGAAAAAATGTCCAACCCAAGCAAATCCATAGCCGACGAAAGGAATGGAAGCCAACCAATGGTAATTTCCAAGGTAGAGAGATGCGGCTAAGATCAAGAATAAAAGGCCGGTGCCTACAAAGTGAAGACTTCGGCATGTTGGGTTTTGGTGTTCTTCTAAGTAATAAGGATAGAATTCTTTGAGGGTTTTATATTCTTTGCTCATAAGGTTGGATTTTGAGTTTCATTTAGAAATTTTTCTAAGACCTTATCCAAGGTCTTGCTTACTTTTTTCGATTTATACTTAGGTGATGTGACCTCCGTCACTCCGGTAAGAGTCATTAGAAATTTATCCTTAGAAGGGTCGATAAAGTCAAGAATTACTTGAAGTAATTCATAATTCTCAGTATTTACCCTTCTTCCTCCCATTGGATTGTAAAAACGGTTGAAAAACCATGGATCATAAACTCGATAGCCCCAAAATGGATATGGATTAATATTTTGGACAACATCTCGCTGTCTTAGATCTTCATTGGAACGATAACGAATTACTAAATCCGGTTTCTTAGAGTCATATACTAATCCTACAAGTTCAAGTTTGGTCTTTATTTCTTGCTGAACCATTTCATCTAAACTTGCATCAGAAAACCCACGAATTCCGACTTCTTGGTTAATAATTACAAAGGACCGATAGGGCTTGGATATAGGAATTTCTGCATTTTCCTTAAAAATATCTATTGCACTACACCCGCAACTGAGTATCCAAACAAGGCAAATTGATATCCATTGTGCAAATCGAGGCATGTAGAAGTTTATTAATTGAATTGAAATTTACTTTTTCTTCCTAAACGAAAAAACGCCTGTTTTGTGAAATAATTTTCACCCTTTAAAAGGTCTTTCTATTTTTGACCAATTATGGATATGCGACCGGACTTTGATGATATTTTTATGGATTTGGCAGTTAATCTCGCCAAACGCTCACATTGTATTAAAAAACATGTAGGTGCAGTTTTGACCAAAGACACTCGAATAATCTCAATTGGATATAATGGGCCTCCTGCGGGTACGCATAATTGTGATATTGAATTTCCAGAACATGGATGTGCTAGAGATAGTAAGGGAAGTTGTTCTTTGGCGCTGCATGCGGAACAAAATGCCATTCTTTATGCTGTAAAAAATAATACCGCGGTAGAAGGCTCAACCCTTTATGTTACTTTAGCACCCTGTCTAGCATGCGCTCGAATTATTTTTTCTATGGGGATTTCTAAGGTTATTTATCTCTTTTCCTATGCCGAATACAAAGGTATTGGGAGTGACGAGGGAGTTGATTTTCTTAGAAAATTCGGGGTTTCTGTGGAGAAATATGCAAAAGAAATACTCGTTGCTGATCCACTAATCTAAATGAAATTAACTTCTGTATGTAAATCAATCCCAAATTTTTGAAGGATATCGTTTTGAATTTGTTGAGCTAGGGATTTGATTTCTTCTCCAGATCCATTTCCATAATTCACCAATACTAAAGCCTGTTTTTCGTGGACTCCCACATTCCCTATCTTTTTTCCTTTCCAACCCGCTTGTTCAATCAACCATCCTGCTGGAATTTTTATTCCGTTTTCGTTTGGATAATTAGGTAGGGTAGGGAATCTTTTCAAAAGCTTTTCAAAAGTAGTCGAATCAATCGTTGGGTTTTTAAAAAATGAACCAGCATTTCCTATTTCGACAGGGTCTGGGAGTTTTGATTTTCTGATTTGAATTACAGCATTGCTGACCTCTTTTATGCCAGGATTATGGATTCCCATTTCTTTTAATGTCTCTCGAATGGTCCCATAGTCTAAATTCAACTTAGGTTGTTTTTGAAGTCGAAACGTAACTGATGTGATTACAAATTGATCTTTAAATTGATGTTTGAAGACACTCTCTCGGTATCCAAATTCACATTCATCAAAACTGAAATCAATTACCTCTAAGCTTTTTTTATTCAAGGCTTTAAGGCTTTGAAAAACATCTTTTAATTCTACTCCATAAGCACCAATATTTTGCATGGGTGAGGCACCAACAGTACCTGGTATCAAGGATAGATTTTCGATTCCTGCCCATTTATTGGCAATAGAAATCTGAACCCATTCATGCCAACTTTGGCCAGCACCTACTTCCACGAAAACTTCATTTTCAGTCTCTTCAATTACCTGAATTCCTAATATTTCAATCTTTATCACCAAGCCCTTGACTTCTTGAGTCAACAAAATATTACTTCCTCCTCCTAAAATAAGAACTGGTAGGTTGTGATCATTCGCCCATGAAAGAGCATCTTTTAATTCTTCAATGCTCGAAACTGTCGTGAAAAAAGCCGCCTTTTTATCGATTCCAAAAGTATTAAAAGGTTTAAGGGAAATGTTTTCTAGTATCTTCATGGACTTAATTTGTGCTACGAATTAAACAAGAATTTAGCCAAAGGAAAACTGAGGAAAATGCCATGAGAGAAGTTATTATCAATGGAGTCAGAGTCCGACCTGGTCAATCGGTAAATATTGAACTTCCGATTGCAAAATTACCTACTCATACCCTCATTGATTTGCCCATTTTTATTCGCTCAGCAAAGGAACCCGGACCTACTGTTTTGATCTCTGGGGGTGTTCATGGTGATGAAATAAATGGAGTTGTCACAGCAAAAAAGATTTTAGAAGAATTTGACCATGGCCTTTCCCTTCAAAAAGGAACTTTGATTTTTATTCCATTGGTGAATATCTATGGATTTTTATCCAACAGTCGGACTTTTCCTGATGGGAGAGATTTGAATCGAAGTTTTCCCGGCAGTAAAAAGGGCTCTTTGGCATCCCGTATTGCTTTTATATTGAGTGAAGAAATTATTCCTCAGATTGACTATGGGATCGATTTTCATACAGGAGGAAGGATGCTGTCTAATCATCCCCAGATTCGAGTTGATTTCAAGGATAAAGTAGGGGTAGAGCTAGCAAAAGCCTTTGGTACTCATTACGTAGTACCTTCTAAACATATTGATAAATCATTCCGAAAGACGGCATTCAAAGCAAGAAAGCACCTTTTGGTTTTTGAAGGTGGGGAATCGATGCGACTCGATAATTATGCGATCGAGGAGGGGATTTTGGGGACCAAACGTCTGCTCAATCACCTAGAGATGATTGAGGCATATCATGAGAAGAAAGAAACTATCGTTTTGAAAGACAGCGAATGGATAAGAGCAAAAGCCTCTGGGATTTTTTATTCCTCTGTCAAGCTTGGAGATTTTGTCAAGAAGGGAGAAATCTTAGCAAGAATCTCGGATCCATATGGCCAAGTGGTGGTTCCGATTAAAGCGACTACCAATGGGCACATCATTGGATTAAATAATAACCCCGTAATCAATGTAGGGGATGCGCTGATTCATTTAGGTAAGGAATAAAAAAACAGCACTAAAAGATTCCAGTGCTGTTCATTGAGATAAAAACTATTTAGCTGAAATAGGCTCTAAGTCCGTCCAATTTTTTCACCATTTCTGCTTCTACTTTTCGATAATCTTCTGGATTACTCAAATTTCCATTGACCGAAAAGTAATACTTGATTTTTGGTTCTGTACCAGATGGTCTGGCTGAAATTTTACTTCCATCAGCCAAATAAAACTGCATTACATTTGATTTGTCCATGTCTAATTTTTCTACTTGGCCGCTTTTAGGATCAGTAATCGTAGAATTTTTGACATCGACAATTTTTACCACCTCTGAACCATTCATTTCTTTTGGAGGATTCGTTCTAAAGTCTGCCATCAACTTTTGAATTTGCTCTGCTCCATCTTTTCCTTTCTTGGTTACAGAAATTAAAGACTCTTTATAGAAGCCAAATTGATGGTAGATTTCAGCTAATACTTGAAATACATTTTTGCCTTGTGTTTTGTAATAGGCGATCACTTCTGCTACCATGGCACATGCGCTGACTCCGTCTTTATCTCTTACAAAATCCCCAACTAGATAGCCGTAAGATTCTTCTCCACCACCAATAAAGCTTTCTTTTCCTTCCAAATCCCGGATGATTGCGGCAATGTTTTTAAACCCTGTTAAAACATTGAAGCATTTAACACCAAACCCAGCAGCAATTTGGTTTATCAGTTCTGTGGTGACAATGGTATTGACCATAAACTGCTTTCCATCCAGCTTGCCAGCTTCCTTCCATCGTGAAAGGAGGTAGTAGGTCAAAAGCGTTCCAGTTTGGTTGCCATTCAATAATTCAAATTCACCGGCCTCGTTTGGAACTACAGCAGCATATCGATCGCCATCAGGGTCACATGCAAGTACCAACTCCGCACCAACTTTTTTTCCAAGTTCAATGGATAGTGTGAGGGCTTCTGCTTCCTCAGGATTTGGATAAATCACAGTTGGGAAGGTGCCATCGGGGTCGATTTGTTCCTTGACCACATGGATGTTTTCAAAACCAAACGCTTTCAAGGCAGCAGGAACCATTTTTCCGGATGCTCCATGAATTGGGGAAAAGACGATTGGCATTGATTTTTGGGCTTGAATCTCTGCAGGCGATAAACTCAAGCTTTTTACTTTTTCCAAATAAATCGCATCAAAGTCCTCTTCAATGTATTGGATTAACGCATCGTTTTTATTCCAATTCACTAAGTCAAAAGAGGTGATTTGCTGTACCTCATGGATGATATTGGTGTCATGAGGAGCGACTACTTGGGCACCATCCTCCCAATACGCTTTATAGCCATTGTATTCTTTAGGATTGTGAGAAGCCGTGATCATGACCCCTGATTTGCAACCAAAGTACCGAACGGCAAATGACAGCATTGGGGTTGGTCTCATTTCTCTGAAATAGAGTACTTTAATTCCATTTGCCGTTAGCACATCGGCAGTGGTTTTGGCAAAAAGCGTATTATTGATGCGGCTGTCATGAGTAATTGCAACCTTAATGTCTTGGCCTGGGAAGCATTTTAGAAGGTAATTTGCCAATCCTTGCGTGGCCATCCCTACCGTATATACATTCATTCGGTTGGTGCCAACTCCCATTAAACCTCTCAATCCTCCAGTTCCAAATTCAAGATCCTGATAAAAGGAATCAATCAATTCGGTAGGATTTTCATCAATCAATTTTTGGATGCTTGATTTGGTTACTGCATCCACATTTCCATCCAGCCAGCTTTGTGCTTTGGCTAGGATTGCAGGGTCGATAGAACTCATTTTTTTAAAAATTTCTGTGTGTTTCTAAGTTATGGAAAATGTCAAAAAATGAAACGCTGTTTTTGAAAATGAATGAATTTTACCCTTTAAAACTATTTTTTGCCCCCTTGAGGCCACCCAATTTTTATTCCTCACGATAAGGACTATTTTAGAATCCATATTTCACCCGGGAATTTCATGATTCTACATTCGCTTCACATCTCTTTTCTTTCCCTTTTTTTAACCTTTTCTGCCCAGCTAAATTCTCATCATTTATTTGATTCAATGATCCGAAATGAAGGAATCGTTGTTCGAGAGTCAACGATTGATTTACAAATTCGAGTTGGGCACAAATTATATGTATTTGGGAAAACCAGTGGCAATTTGGAAAAGGTGAAAATAGGGATGCATGTATTGGAAATTTCTCAATCCAAGGAAATCCCAGGACTAGCTTCCAAACTCAAAAAGGTAGAATGGAAGAAGCAAAAGGATGGTTCGGTTACGATTAGTTCTCAATATGATCCTTGGCCAAATAGCTTGGTATGGTCCGTGTCATCTAATGGAGAACTTAAGTTGCATATTTCAGGATCTGCAGCTTTGGAAAAAGATCTAGCAGGATTGGGATTCTTTATTCCTGAACATGACCTTCAAGAGGTGAGAATCAATGATCAATTGATTCGGCAAGGATTTTCAGATAGCCTTTCGACATCCTATGCTACAGATAAAGCTCAAATTGATTTTTCTGAGGTGAAACTGCTTGTGAAATCAGATGCTAAAGGATTTCAATTCATGACCAAAAACCTAACAGTAGCTAATGATACGGCTGATTTATTCTTTTATTTCCCTCAACTTTCCTCAACCGGCTCTAAATCATCCAGCTCAGATTCTCCATCAAATTCTTCTACCACTTTATGGTTTGACTTTCAATAGATCAACATTCAACCCTAATAACCTAACCTATGAAACGTTTTTTCTTTCTCATTTTATTAGCTTCTTCTTTATCGGTCCTCGGACAAGAGGCTAGACTGAAAACACCTTGGACTGATGCTGTAAATGCTGACGCTCCTCATACCGAATATCCAAGACCCCAACTGGTCAGATCTGCTTGGCAAAATCTAAATGGGCAATGGGATTACGCAATTTTACCTAAAGGCAGTCTCCCTGAGACTGGGTTTGCTGGGAAAATAACTGTTCCGTTTCCTGTCGAATCCTATTTATCTGGAGTTCAAAAGGAAGTAGGAGCAGAGAATGAACTCTGGTACGAAAAGTCCTTTGATCTGAGTTTGGATCGAAAAAACAAACGGACCATTCTTCACTTTGGCGCATCAGATTGGGAAACTGAAGTTTGGGTCAATGGAGTGTCTGTAGGTACTCACCAAGGAGGGTTTGATGGATTTTCCTTTGATATTACTGATCAACTTGCTAAAAGTAAATCTCAAACGATCCGGGTGAGAGTTTGGGATCCAAGCGATGTTGGACCTCAGCCTAGAGGCAAGCAGGTCAAAGCTCCTCGGGGAATTTGGTACACTCCGGTCACGGGCATTTGGCAGACCGTTTGGTTGGAATCTGTTCCAGTTGATCACATTGTTTCGAGCTATTCTTCCACCGATTGGCAAAATGGAGTTCAAGTGTTTTATCCTAAAGTAGCTACTTCCAAAGAAGGGCTGGAAGTAGAAGTAGTCATAAAATCCGGAGAGACAATAGTTGGAACTTTCAAAGGAAAAGCAAATCAACCTATACCAGTAAAAATAACCGATCCCAATGCCTGGTCGCCAGATTCTCCATTTCTATATGATGTTTCGATCCAACTGTTCGAAGGAAAAAAACTTATCGAATCAGTCCAATCTTATGCAGCCTATAGAGACATCCAGATGGCGAAATCTTCGGATGGTCATCAACGAATGTTTCTAAACGGTAAGCCACTATTTCATTATGGCCCATTGGATCAGGGATGGTGGCCTGATGGATTGTACACAGCTCCTACCGATGAAGCACTTCGATTTGATATTGAAAAGACAAAAGAAATGGGCTTCAATATGATTCGGAAACATGTCAAAGTGGAGCCTGCTAGATGGTATTACCATGCGGATCGATTGGGCTTATTGGTATGGCAAGATATGCCATCAGGAGATATGGGGAATCGTTGGGAAGTTCGCCCTGGAGTAATTCGGGAGGGAGTTGAAAAAGTAAGAACTGCAGAATCCGAAGAAATTTTCAAAAAGGAATGGCAAGAAATCATTCAGGAATTTAAATTTTTCCCTTCCATCGTGGTGTGGGTTCCATTTAATGAAGCTTGGGGGCAATTTAAGACTGGGGAAATCGTAGAATTGACTCGAAAATTGGATAATACTCGGCTTATCAATTCGGCTTCTGGAGGGAACTTTGAAATGAATGGGAATACCGTCGTAGGTGATATCCTGGACTTGCACAATTATCCTGATCCAGTCATGCCTAATCCTAAGATTTTTGGAGCCAATTCAATTCTTGTTTTGGGTGAATTTGGAGGGCTTGGTCTTCCTTTGGAAGGGCATACTTGGCAATTAAAGGACAATTGGGGGTATCAAAGTTTTTCTACCGAGGAAGAACTTAAGGCTAGGTATTCAGCATTGATCGATGATCTCGCGAAATACATTCCTCGAGGGCTGGCTGCTGCAGTTTATACGCAGACAACTGATGTGGAAATAGAAACCAATGGCTTGATGACCTATGACCGGCAGGTAATCAAAATTGCCCTAGATGAATTGAAAAAGTTGCATGAAAAACTGTATCGCTAATTCAAAAAAAACTACCCCTGATAAGAAGTTATCGGGGGTAGTTTTTTTTTATTACTCTTTTACCTGAGCAATAAAACCAGCTTTCAAGACTGCTTTTTTAATATCCTCCGCTTGAAGCTCTTCAGTTTCTACTGTTAAAGTTCGCTCATCGTCTTGCAAATCAACATTCCAAGACTCGATTCCAGACTGCTCATTTAATTTTGGTGTTACTTTAGCCAGGCAATTGTTGCAGTTGATATTGGTTTTAAATTTTAGCGTTTTCATAGATGTAGATGTTATTCTCGTTTTTAAGAGATTTCAAATGAATTTTGAATCGGAAACTAGATTGTTTTTGAGTTTATAATTTTTTCGACTTCAAGCGTAGACTATTCAACACGACCGACACCGAGCTAAATGCCATGGCACCACCCGCAATCATAGGATCAAGTAAGAATCCATTGAAAGGATACAATATTCCCGCCGCAACAGGTATTCCTACCAAATTGTAAATAAAGGCCCAAAATAGGTTTTGTTTGATACCATTGACAGTCATTCGTGAGAGGTGAATCGCTTGAGGAATTTTCTCCAAATCAGAGGAAATCAACGTGATTTTAGCCACGTCCATCGCGATATCTGATCCATGTCCCATAGCTATACTCACATCCGCTTGTGCCAATGCTTCTGAATCGTTGATTCCATCACCAACCATTGCCACAATTTCACCTTTTGCTTGAAGTTGTTGAATCACGAGGGATTTGTCCGTGGGCAATACTCCACCTTGAAAGTGATCGATTCCAACCTCGAGAGCAACCGCTTGAGCCGTTTGAGGATAATCTCCGGATAGCATATGAACCGAAATCCCCATTTTTTGCAATCGCTGAATGGCAGATTTCGAGGTTGCTTTGACTTGATCTCGAATTCCAATAATTGCTAAAACAGTCCTTTCATTGGCAAACCAAATCACCGTCTGCGCTTGATTTCCCCAATTCTTGGATTCCAATTCCAATTCTTCCGGGATGGAAATGCCTTGCTCTTGAACTAGCGTTTGATTTCCGATGAAATACCGTTTTCCTTCCACGATTCCTGAAATTCCCTTACCGGTAAAGCTTTCAAATTCAAGGATAGGAAGGGAATTGATCCCCTGTTCTTTTACATCAAGTAGCACGGCCTCTGCTAAAGGATGTTCAGATTTTGACTCAAGAGCATAAAGTACTGACCTTAAAAAGTCTTGATCTTTGGAGTCCACCTGGTTTGAAAATTCCATTTTTTGAACCCTGGGTTTTCCTTCCGTAATGGTTCCCGTTTTATCAAGGACAACCGTAGTGACTCGATGACCTATTTCCAAGCTTTCAGCATCACTGATTAGAATTTGATTTTCGGCTCCTTTTCCCATCCCAACCATGATTGCGGTTGGCGTGGCTAGACCCAACGCACAAGGACAGGCAATCACCAAAACAGAAACACTTGCTAACAGAGCATGTGAAAAGGAATTTTGGTCTCCAAAAACCAACCAAACAATAAATGTGAAGATGGAAATGACAAGTACACTTGGAACGAATATTCCAGCAATTTTATCAACCAGTTTTTGAACTGGGGCCTTACTTCCTTGGGCCTCTTGTACCCGTTGGATAATTTGAGCCAATAGGGTAGTGGCGCCCACTTTTTGAGCAATGATTTCCAGACTTCCTTTTCGATTAATGGTGCCTGCAAAAACCTGGTCCCCTGTCTCCTTCAAAACAGGAATAGGCTCTCCGCTAATCATGCTTTCATCGACATAGCTCTTTCCTGCGCTGACTTCTCCGTCGACAGGAATTTTCTCTCCAGGTTTGATTTGGATTATGTCTCCAATCTGTACATCCTCAATTTTAATCACAACTGACTGGCCGTCTTGAATCCGGGTTAGTGTTTTGGGTTGAAGGCCAATTAACTTCTTTAGGGCAGTGCCAGTCTGGGATTTTGCTCGTTCTTCCAATAATTTCCCGAAGGAAATAAAGACGATGATCACTGTAGCCGCTTCATAATAAACATGAGGATGAAGTCCCTGCTGTTTCCAAAATGAAGGAAAAAGCGTATTGAAAAGCGAAAACAGGAATGCAATTCCTGTACTCAATGCCACAAGTGTATCCATATTGGCTTTGCCATGCTTGGCTTGCTTCCAAGCGTGGATGTAAAAATTCCTTCCAAAATATCCGATAACTGGAATACTTAAGGCCAAACTGATCCATTTTCCAGCTTCCCAATTCATCAGAAACATCCCAATGATAAAAATGGGTAGGGTAAGGATGGCCGCGCCTATTGTCCGTTTTTTGATTTCTGCATAGGCTTTTTGCTGCTCCTCACGGACAGATTCTTCTAGGTTTTTCGAATCAAGAACTAAACCATAACCTACGTCCTGAAGGGCTGCATTTAAACCATCTGGATTGATTTGATCATCATATTCTACCATCACGGTAGAATTGGCAAAATTGACCGAGGCTGAATGAACCCCATCCGTGTATTGAAGAATCGTTTCTACACTCGAGGCGCAAGCTGCACAAGTCATTCCAGTTACAGGAAAAGTTTGCTTGTGGACTTTTTCGGAATTAGTAGTCATTAGACAAATATCCGAATTTGAAGAGTGGAAAAAGTTACACCATTTTGGAAAAAAGTATCAAGATTTTGACTTGTAGCTTTAAAGAGGTTAATCCTCCATCAAGTCATGCTTTTTCAAAAAATCCAATAAGTCCTTAGCTGCTAAAGGCTTTTGGATGTAATCCAAAACCTCTGCATAAGAGAAGGCCTTAGCACGATCTGAAGAATCTATCGAGCTTGTAATGATTGAAATCGCAAAATGATTTTTGTCTTTCACTTCTAGTTCCTTGAATGCATCTAAAAATCCCCAACCATCCATAATAGGCATGTTGATGTCCAAAAGAATTAAAATAGGTTGCCCTGCTATTAACTCCTTTTTTGAAATCTTTTCTTTGATGTATTCAATTCCTTGAAGACCATTTTCGAATTGTGTAACGGGACTTAAAAAATCAAGATTTTTAAGGATCCTTTTCCCAACCATCCTGACTATCGAATCGTCGTCAATCATGATGATTTCTTGGACTTTGTACTCCGCCATTTTTTTTGATTTGGTCAAAAATATTTTATCCGAGTGGTTATTCCAAAAAATAAATGGAATGAAAATCCTATCGGGGGTTAAAATCCAGTATTCTCAAAGGTTAATTTTAAGCTTTTTCTAGCCAGTAATTGGATTTTTTTGCTCTTTAATTTCACCAATTAAGTTTGACTCACGTTTACAAAATAATGCGGTTTATTTCAATTTAAGTTCTGTTTTTCTAATAAATATAAATAAACCAATATACTATTTAATCATTTTAATTAAATGTATTAAAAATTAAAATTATGAGTATAAATAATTGTTGGAGGCGTGCTTTTTAATCCTTCTTTTTTTAAATGTGTATATTATACATGCTATTATTAAAAAAATTACTTTGCGGATATTTTAGAGACATGAGTTTATTTAGTTCGGAAAAAGAAGTTAAGAGTTTAATTGATTTGCAAAATGAGATGTCTCGAACAGCTATGCTGTTGGGAAGTATTCTTTTCATTGCTTTTGGACTTAGTAATTTACTTACCGAAGTTCCCATTTACCTAATTGTTGGGAAATTGGCCATAGGGGCATTATTTTTATTTGGGTATTGGTTCACCAAAAAGCAGGGACAGATTCAGGTATTTCTAAATATTCTTTTATTCATATGTTTCTTCCTTTTATCCGTAAATTATTTTAAAAATCACGGTTCATATGGTGCCACCGTTGTGACCTTATTTATATTGACATTGACCTGCGTTGTCTTAATTGATGGGTGGGTAAAATGGTTTTGGATTGTTTTAGGGTTTTTAATTTTCACCTTATTTCTATTCTTGGAAATTTTTGAAATCGTCCCAGTTGACACAACTTATGAAGAACCTTCAAGTCGATTTGTGGCGATTACACTAGGATTGTTTTGGACAATTCTTTTTACCTCGATTGGAGTTTGGATCTTGCAAAAAAATTACCACGATCAATATCGCCTGTTAATCAAATTTCAAAAGGAAAAGGAAAAAGCTAACCTTCAGCTTTCAGAGTTGAACGATAAGAAATCCAAGCTATTAGCATTGCTTTCTCATGATCTTCGTAGCCCAATTAATACCTTGACGTTGTCTCTTGAACTCTTCGAAATGGGTGCATTGGATGAAGACAAACTCAAGCAGATGTTGGGTAATCTTAAGAAGCAAAGCCATCACCTTTCACACGTGCTGGAAAACACCATGAGTTGGGTTAGGATAGAATTGGGAGAGGAGAAGTTTTCGAGAAACTTGGTGGATATTGATGCCTTCACCCAGGAAATGATTGAGATGATGCAAGAACCGATTTCCTTGAAGGAATTAAGTCTCTCATTTTTAAAAGAAGGCGATAATCAAACCGTAGAACTCGAAGCCAAACCAATTAGCATTATACTAAAAAACTTGATCGATAATGCGGTCAAATTCACCCAGCCAGAGCAAGAAGTTACACTGAAACTTTCCCAAAAGCCAGGTCATGTTTCTTGGGAAGTTTCTAATCCCGGATTGCCGCTAGCGGGTGAAAGTCTTTCCAATTTATTTACGCCTAGAATTGAGTCTCAAATGGGTACTCAAAATGAAAAGGGATCGGGTATTGGATTACTGATGAGTAAGGAAATTGCAGAATCTCTGGATATGGAGCTCACTTATTCTTATGCAGATGGCCACCATAAGTTCACTCTTTCCGGCAGCTTGGATTAATTTGCCTTGATAATTCGAGTTAGATCAAAATTCCCAACGCGTAAATACACCTAGGTTGGCTCGCTCCAATGAAATTGGGCCATATCGATCGATATTATAGCCCAAGCCAAATCCTAGAGGTCCTTTTTTTAAGCCTGCTCTTAAATTCAAAAAGCTTCGATTGTGGACTCCTTCGGAAAATCCTCGGTTATACATAAACTGGAGGCGAGTATATAGCGCCCACTTTTCAGAAATCATAGGCTTAAATTCATACAAGCCCAAAATCTTTGCATCCTGACTGGAGTTTAAAAACCAGGAAAATACCGTCAAGGCTAAGATTTTCCGATTGGCGAATACATGCTGTGCACCAATTAAAGGCGTCAAACCTACCATTCCATTATATTCACTTCCAGCTGAAATCGCAAAACCCTTTTTTCCAAGATTGTAATTGATCTGTACTGGGATAACCGCATTTTCTCCAAGCTTGTCTTCATTCAAATTTTCAGTAAAGACAGCGATTGATAAAAGATCAAACTTGCTAGTGGGTGTAAAACTCCGTTTCAGAACCAATTGAAAATTGGCTTGCCTTCCATTAATCATCCATTCAACGGGTATAGGCGGATTTCCGCTTTGGGTAAAAGCAGGCATTGAAATCAGGATTCCTAGGAAAAGGCCTAGGAGTTTTCCTCCAATTGAATTCAGGATCATGGTTAGCGGGATTTAGGTGATTTATTCTGGGCCAAAAGTAGCTTAGCCTAAACTCCAAAAAATTGCGCTAGAGCAATAAAACACCCTAAAGTTCAGATTTAATGCGGCTTAGCGTGTAGGATGTGATCCCTAAGTAAGAGGCGATCAACTTGCTCGGGATTTTGAGAAGGATATCTGGATATTGTCCTTTTAGCCATTTCAGTCGGTCGATTGCAGAAACACCTTGTAGATCATAAATCCTTTTTTGAGAGGTGATATAGGCGTTTTCCAACATATTTCGATACACCCAATTCACTTTGGGATTATGCTCTACCAACTGAAAAAAATGAGTTTTAGAGATTTTTAGCACGGTCGATGGCAAGATGGCTTGGATCGATTCTGCAGCTGGTTTTTGCTCAATCAAACTGCTTAATGCCGTTCCAAATTTTTCCTCAAAAGCAAAATACCGAGTAAACTCCTGCCCTTGCTCATTGGTGTGAAATAGCCGCAAGGCACCTTTGCAAACAAACAAATGAAAGCCACAGGTCTCTCCTTGACGAAGGAGGTATTCTCCTTTTTTGAATTTACAAACCGTGAAAAAATTCTGAATCAATTGAAATTCCTCTTCTTCCATTTGAGTCAAGGATTTGAAATAATGGAAAAGTTGAAGATGAGGAGCTGACATGATGGGTGATTTACAAGATTTTTAAACCTACTTATTTTTCAGAATTTTTAAGAGCTGATTCCTTTTCCTAACCCAAGGAAATATTCGAATTATAATACTTGGCGAAAGTTTTATTTATCAACACGCCATTCTATTTCAATGGCTCATTTTAAACTTAGACTGGATTTTTGGCCGAAGGTCAAATTTGAATCTTCCCATTATTTTCTATTCCCATTTTCTCTTGTCAGTAAGCTTTTGTACTCTTGCCGCTTAGTTTATTGGTTATGTTTGAAGGTGCAGAATATCCCCAATCTTTAGAAGAATCGACCTTGGAGCGATGGTTTGAGCAGGGGAGAAGTAGTCGAATTCCTTATACCTATTTGGTGATTATTTGGGATGATCGAGAATCCAGCTATAGCCCTGTATTTCTCGAAGAAAGAGTCGAATTGGATAATTACTCCAAAGATGATCGAGGCTACAGCAACCAATGGTTTGTGGCGGCTTACGATTTATTTTCAGAGTCTAGGGTGAAATAATTAATACCAATCGAAGAAGATTTTTTGTAATTAAACTCGGATCGTTTTTGGAGTTCAAATCATAGATTGACAGTTATCAACTTGCATTAACACAAAAAAGGCCCTAATCAGACGAATAGGGCCCTTTTTCTATAAATTCTTGAAATTAGTTGTTAGGATTTTGATAAGGTCCATAAACCGCATCTCGGAAGCTTTTGTGCACTTGTCCTGCAAAAGGCATGATTTGCACAAATAAGACTGCGGTCAGTTTGTTTTCTGGATCTACCCAAAATAAGGTACTTGCTGCTCCATCCCAGAAAAATTCGCCGACCATTCCCATATTTTCATCCGGAGAGGATGTCGGAGCTACCCGAACAGCGAAGTCTATCCCAAAACCTACATTTCCTTTGGAAGGTAAAAACATGCGTTCTGTCACGCTATCATCGAGTTGGTTGGTGGCCATGAGTTGGACCGTTTCTGGTTTCAGGATGGTTACCCCATTGAATGTACCTCCATTAACCAGCATTTGGGTGAATTTCATGTAATCATCCAGCGTAGATGTCAATCCATATCCACCTGGAGTCATGGGCCATTCTTGGGTATTGAAGGCATGAGCCAACGAATCCGGGACTTGGGTCAATTGACCGTCTTCTCCTTTTCGATACATGGCTGAAAGTCGATCTCGATCTGATTCAGTTACAAAATATCGCGTTTCACTCATGCCCAAAGGATCTAGGACATGCTGTCGAACATATTCTCCATAAGGTTGACCAGAAAGCCTTTCCACCAAAAATGCCTGTACATCCACTGATGGTCCATAAGCCCATTGAGTTCCAGGTTGGAAGGCTAGGGGAGTTTGACCCATTTTTTCAGCCATCTGGGTTAATGTGTTAGCTGGATTTCCTGCATTGGCTTCTTTCAGCAAATCGCCTAAACCTGGTTGATTGGGATTTACGGGGAATCCAGCAGTATGCCGGGTTATATCTCGGATCGTAATTGGACGAGCCAAAGGTTCAAATTTCAGTTCACCCGTTAAGGAATCTACCCCAACAAAAACCTTCATGTTTGAAAACTCAGGCGCATATTTTTCCAGAGGATCATCCAATTGAAAAGCTCCTTTTTCATACAATGTCATCAAGGCAACTCCAGTAATTGGCTTGGTCATGGAGTAAATGATCGCCAACGTGTTTCGATCCATCGGCACTTTTGCCTCTCGATCTGCAAAT